>DAOTHJ010000014.1:0-26654 GCA_035447605.1 Oscillospiraceae bacterium
TTTTCAAGGTCCTGTTCGCTCCCTCTTTCCGAGACAGCTCTGCTAGTATACCATCCTGAGCAACCGGTGTCAAGATGTATTTCTCCAAAAAAGCGAAAAATATTCCGGTCATTTTGCACATAGCTTGACCGGATCAAGGATGAGCATCTTCTCCCATTTTTGTCCGAAGAGCGGCGTGCTCAAAAGAGGGTGCTCTTGAGGGCAAAAAACGCATAGAGGAAAAGAAACGCTGCGACGAATCCAAGGGCGATGAGTGCCGTGGTCAGTTTATCCTTGAGTTTGTCCTTGTTAATTTTCAAAATGACCGCCTCCTTTGCGCGTTGGATTTATTATACTGTATCTTCATCGGAAAATCAAATCCCTTTGATTTTCTCTTTTGCGCTGATATAATATAAAGGAATATATAATAATAAGGAAATTATTTCCTATTATCACAAGAAAATCACGATGAATTAAAAGGAAATTCACAAATTTCTCTTTGGAATCTGATATGATAAACCATGTTCACAGAGAGGAAATTGGAGGGATGGCAATGATTGAGGTACAGCATCTCGTCAAGCAGTACGGATCGAAGCGCGCGGTCGACGATATCAGCTTCACGGTCCGGGACGGCGAGATCCTCGGCTTTCTCGGCCCGAACGGCGCGGGAAAATCTACCACGATGAATATTCTGACCGGATATGTCTCCGCCACCTCCGGAACCGTGGCCATTGACGGGCACGAGATTCTGGAGGAACCGCTGGAAGCGAAAAAGAAGATCGGCTATCTGCCGGAGATGCCTCCGCTCTACGTCGACATGACGGTGGAGGAATATCTGAGCTTCGTGTTCGATCTCAAAAAGGTTAAGCTGCCCAAACAGCAGCATATCGAAGAGGTCTGCAATCTGGTCCGCATCGGCGACGTGCGCGGGCGGGTGATCCGTCACCTCTCCAAAGGTTACCGGCAGAGGGTCGGCCTGGCGCAGGCGCTGCTCGGCAGCCCGGATGTCCTGATTTTGGACGAGCCCACCGTCGGCCTCGATCCGAAGCAGATCATCGAGATCCGCACGCTGATCCGGGAGCTCGGCGAACACCACACCGTGATCCTCTCCTCGCACATTCTGCCGGAGGTTCAGGCCGTCTGCGACCGCGTCATTGTTATCAACAAAGGCCGGCTCGTGGCGGACGGCACGCCGGAGGAGCTCTCCCATGCCCTCTCCACCGACCACAAACTGACGGTCCGCGTCGAAGGACCGGAGGCGGAGATTCTGGAAACGTTCCGCCGCCTCAGGCATATCGACAAGGCGGAGTCGCTCGGCGAACGGGAGCCCGGCTGCTACGATTTCAACGTGGAGGCCGCCTCCGGATACGACATCCGCAGGAGCGTCTCCGGGGCCGTTTTTGAGCACGGATGGGCCTTGCTCGGGATGCGCAGCTCGGAACTCTCCCTCGAAGATATCTTCTTACAGCTTACGGAAGATCCTACGGAAGGAGGCGACGTGTAATGGGAGCGATTCTGCGGCGTGAACTGAACGCCTATTTCCGCGGCGCGATCGGCTATGTGTATCTCGCGCTGTTTTTTGCCTTCACGGGCGTCATCTATTTTATTATTGTTTATAGCGGGCTCTCCTCGATGATGTACACGTTTGCCTATGCGTTTTATATCGGCATGTACCTGATTCCGCTTCTGACGATGCGGCTCTTAAGCGAGGACCGCAAGCTCCGCACCGACCAGCTCCTGCTAACGTCACCGGTCCGTCTCTCGGAACTCGTCGTCGGCAAATTTCTGGCGGCGTTTCTTGTCTTTGCGCTCGGCATCTCCATGATGATCCCGGAGGCGGTGGTCCTCTCAGCCTTTTCGGCGTTCGACTGGCCGGTCTTCTTCACCAGCCTCGTCGGCATTTTGCTTCTTGGGGCGGCAAGCATCGCCATCTGCATGCTCTTCTCCGCGCTGACCGAAAACCAGATCATTGCGGCCGTCCTCGGCTTCGTCTCGATGCTGCTGCTCTCCATTCTGGATCAGTTTGCCTCCGTGGTTTCCTCCGAAACCATCAAAAACGCCCTGCTCGGCCTGAGCTTCTATACCCGCTTTTTTAACCTCACGCTCGGCGTGATCGATTTTTCCGATGTCTTCTTCTTCTTCTCGGTGACCGGCGTGTTTCTTTTCCTGACCGCCCGCGTCCTTGAGAAGCAGAGATGGAGCTGAAAGGAGGTAGCAGGATGAACGAAAAAGAAAAGAACCTCCCGGAAGAGACTCCGGAGACCGGAACTCCCGCCGCGGAACAGGATTCCGTGGATGAAGCCCTCGATGAGATCGAGGAAAAAGTGACCACGGATGCCGAAGCCGAACAGAAGGCGGACGCCGCCGAGGATGCCGCCGTCGTCTCGGCGCTGGATTCGCGCCTCGCTCAGAAGCGCCGCCGCAAATTCGGCGTCATTGCTACGCTGATTACCGTCGGAGTCGTCGCGGCCGCCGTGGTGCTCAATATCCTTATCGGCGAACTGATGGACCGCTATCCGCTGAGTATCGACCTCACCTCGGATTCTCTCTATGAGATCTCGGATGAGACGATCGACTATATTCAAAACCTCGATCAGAACATCACGATTCACGTCCTCGCGACGAAGGAGAATCTCTCTTATTCCTATGATTACATGGATCTCGTACAGGCCGGCAAGACGCTCGACGCCTTTGCGCAGAATTCCGACAAAATCACGGTCGATTACATCGATCTGGCGGCCAATCCGACCTTTGCCGCCAACTATCCGGATTATGACCTCAAAGCCTACGATGTGATCTTTGAGAGCGCTGCGGCGGACGGTTCCGGCAGCAACGTCTCCGTTCTCAATTTCTCCGATATGTTTGATTATTCCTACGACGACAACCAGAATCTCACCTCCTCCTCCCATGTGGAGCAGAGCGTGCTCAACGAGATCCTGTATGTGGTGAGCGGCGAGCGGCCGAAAGTCGCCTTCATCGGCGGATTCGGCGAGCTTGCCTCCGACAGCCTGCAAACCCTCGTTAAAGGCAACAACTACGAGGCCGTCACATGGAACCTTGTGACGGAGGAGGCCCCGGAAGGCGCCGACATTGCCGTCTGGTTCGGGCCGGAGAACGACCCGGATGAAGATACGCTCAAAAAGATCGACACGTTCCTCGCGGGCGGCGGAAAGCTGCTCCTCTTTACAGACCCCTATTGCAGCAGCTCCAATCAGCCTACCCTCTCCGCGTTTCTTGGAGAATGGGGCCTCGGCGCAATCGACGGTTTCGCCTTTGAGACGGATTCCTCCAAAATGGTGGGTACGGCGCCGTATTTCCCGATCGTCGACTTCGACGACACGGAGTACTCCTCCGGGCTTGAGGCTTCCGGCACCTATGTCGCCTTTTACCTTGCGCGGCCGCTTGAGGTCCTTTTTGAGAGCAAAGGGGACATCTCGGCCAAGGTGCTGCTCTCTCTCTCCGAGACATCCGGTTACCACGACCCGAGCCTCATCAACAACTACACGCCGCAGGATGCCGACATCGTCGGTAATGTGACGGTCGCGGCCGAGAGCGAGAATGCCTCGACCGGCGGCAAGGTCTTCCTGTTCGGCTCCACCTATTCCTTCGACTCCGACTTTCTGACGACGAGCGTCCTCTCCAATGCGGAATACATCGTCGGCGTGCTCAATACGCTCTCGGAGCGTGAAGATACCGTCACGATCGCGCCGAAGAACGTCTCCGGCGAGGCCAATACGATGACCGGCTCCAACGTCATCATCAGCTCGGCCGCGTTCATCGTCGTGATTCCGTTCGGTGTGCTTGCGGCCGGCATCTGGGTGCTGATCCGCCGCCGCCATATGTGAGGCCGCCCATGAAAAGACAGACAAAAACCCTGATCGCCGTGCTCGGCGTGTTTGTCCTGCTCTGCGGGGCGCTCGCGGCCGTTCTGCTGACGGATCCCGGCGAGGGAACGGAGGAAACCTCGGAAGCCGAATCGGAACCCGAGTCCATTTCGCTCGTCGCGCGGGAATATGCGGAGCTTGTCTCCGTCTCCGTCCAGGGCGTGGGCGAACTCTATGCGGTCGGCACCGGGGACGCCACCACCGAGATCCCGGCGCTTTCGGGCCTGCCGGTCAATGCCGGGTCGCTCGCCTATATCGCCAAATATGCCACCACGATGACCGCTCAGCGGGAGATCGACGCCTCCGCCGGCCTTGAGGAATTCGGCCTTGCGGATAACAGCGGCACTCCCGTCGTCACGGTAAAATATACGGACGGCGCCGAGGTCACGCTCCGTATCGGAGACGAGGTCCCGGCGGCCTCCCCCTCGAGCAACTACGTGCTCTTCGACGGGAAGGTCTATACGATGTACCACGCCCATCTCAAGTACTTTTTGATGGAGCCGAAGGAGTATCTCGACACGGATATCACGCCGACTTCCTCCGATTCCTCCACCGGGAACTATCTCTACGAGCTTGTCTCGATGACCGTGGGCGGCCGGCGCCTTGAGGAACCGTTCATCGTCTATGCCGCCGGCGCGGAGGATGATTCTTCCGCTTCCGTTTTTACGGCGGATGTGATCTCCGCCGGCGGGGAGATCTACCCGATGGCCTCCGACACCTGCCTCAAACTGATCTACTCCCCCTTTGATCTCGATGCCGCCGACATCGTCTCCTACTTCTCCACCGACGAGGATCTCGCCGCCTGCGGGCTCGACGACCCGTGGGCGACCGTCGATCTTCAAGCGACCTACGTCGGCGACGGCACCGGGGAGGAAAAACCGGTGCATTTCAAGCTCCTTGCCTCCGAGCCGGATGCCGACGGCCGCGTCTGCGTGATGATTGAGGGGGTCCCCGTGATCTACGCGATCGACGAGCCGACCGGAGATTCGTGGTACCGCGCCGATTACCGGGATTACGTCAGTTCCTACATGCTGATGCCCTCGGTCTCCGATGTCGACGAGCTCTCGCTTGAGACGCCGGACGGCGACTTCGTCTTCGGCATTCAGCACGGCGAGGCCGGCTCCTTCCTCACGGCGGACGCATGGTCCTCCTATCCGGGAACGCCCTCCTCCGCCGTCCTCTCCGACGCGGCGACTTTCTCCGCCTTCTACGAGACGCTGGTCGGCGCCGAGAACGACGGATGGGCCGAGGTTCCCGCCGACACGGAGCTCGTCTCCGTGCTGAAGGTGACCTACCGCTATGCCGACGGTGAGGATACGCTCGAATTCTTTGAAGGTCCGGCCCGCCAGAATTATGTGGCTGTCAATGGAACGGTGCACTTCGTGATCCGAAGCTCCTATACGGAATCGGTGATCGCCGCCGCATCCGCCCTGATGACCGGCTCCGGGGCCTCCGAATCTTCTTGAAAAAAGTATTGACAAAGCCCTTCCCGATAGAATATAATGTTACTCGTCCCTGTGAAGGGACGAATATGGCGGCATAGCTCAGTTGGCTAGAGCATTCGGTTCATACCCGAAGTGTCGATGGTTCAAGTCCATTTGCCGCTACCAGGCCCGTTGGTCAAGCGGTTAAGACACGGCCCTTTCACGGCTGTAACGTGGGTTCGATTCCCGCACGGGTCACCAAAAAAGGCATCCTGATTTTCAGGGTGCCTTTTTCCTTATCTTTTTTTATCTCCTCTCCGGCTGTGTTTTTTTCGGCGCGGTGTGGCGCCGAGGAAGAAGGAGGCAGAGGATTTTTAAAAAATTCCCTCAGAATTCACATTTTGTTTATCAAAGTCGCTTTGCGCTGCGATATAATTGCATCCAGAAAGCGAGGGATCTATCATGTGGCAAAGATCGAGACTGAAAGAGGAGGCCAAACGGATTCTCCGGCGGAATTACTGGATGCCGTTTCTGGTCACCTTTGTATTCGGCCTGATTTCCGGCGGCAGCAGTGGATTTTTCTCCGGGGTATCCAGCAGCTCTTCGTTTCGCAATAACTTCGACGACTTCGCCTTTTCTTCGGGGACGGGCTCGGGGGTTTACGCCTTTCGTTCGTTCTTTGAGCAATTAGGCGATAAGATTGGGCGGTATCTTGAAAACCCGGCGGTGGCGATCTCGGTGACCCTGATGATCATCGCGGCCATCGGCTTCGCAATGGTCATCTCCTACGGATATATGGCCTTCGTCGCCCTGCCGCTGCAGGTTGGCATGCGCCGCTACTTCATGGAGAACCGTGGTTTCAAATCCGCATTCGGACGCCTATTTTGGGCATTCGGCCACGGCAGCTACCTCCATATCGTCAAGATCATGTTCATCCGGGAGCTGAAGATCTTTCTCTGGTCTCTGCTGTTTGTCATCCCGGGCATCATCAAGTCCTATGAGTATTACATGATCCCGTATATCCTCTCCGAAAACCCGAATATCTCCATGGACCGTGCGTTTGAGCTCTCCCGCCGGATGACGCAGGGCGAAAAATGGGAGATCTTCGTGATGGAGCTCTCCTTCATCGGCTGGTACGTGCTTTGCGCTTTCACCTGCGGCATCGGCTTCTACTTCCTGATGCCCTACATCGAGGCTTCCAGAGCCGAGCTCTATGAAGTCATGCGTGAAAAGGCCCACGGCCTCGGCTTCTCCGATTTCGGCGAGCTGCCCGGATATATGCCCGGCCAGTATTAATTCTCAACGGCATCGGGCTTTTCCGTTCCCTCAATAATTAAAATGAGCACCGCTTTTCGGCGGTGCTCATTTTTTATGAAATTCATATCTATGGAGAAACCGGTTCTTCCTCGCTTTTTTTCTTTCCGGCAAGCAGCGATCCCACGAGGATCAGCAAAATGCCGGCGGCGGAGAAGGCCGTCATGGGCTCGTGCAGGATGATGACGGAGATCATCACCGCCATCGCCGGCCCACTGTAAATATAAAGGCCGGAGGTCAGAATCCCGAGGTTCCGCACCGCGATGTTCCAAAGGATGTAGCAAAACAGCGAGCAGAACAGCGAGAGATGCACGAAACACAGCAGGGTTTCCGGCCGGAGGAACCGTTCCGCGCCGATCCGGAACTCCGTGAACGGGAGGATCGGCAGCATGAAGACGATGCCCCAGAAAAAGGTCCGCCGGATCAGCGCGATCTCCGGATATCCTTCGGCGCCAACCTTACGGTTGAGGACGCTGTAAAGGGCCCACGAGAGCGCGCCTCCGAGCGCCATCAGGTCTCCCGTCGGGCGGAAGTCCATCGCGCCGCTTGTCTCCACCGTGACGATCGCAGCTCCGGCGACCGCCATCAGGCAGCCGGTCACAAACGTCGGCGTAAAGGTTCTCTCTTTATAAAAGACCCGGTTCAGCACCGCGATCATCAGGCCGCAGATGCTCATCAGCACGCCGACGTTCGACACGGTTGTCAGCGTCAGCGCGGTATTTTGAAAGAAGTAGTAGGCGGTGACACCGGTGATGCCAAGGCCCATCAGCGGAAGCTCTTTTTTCCAGCTGCGGAAGGGGATTCCCCGCGGCGCGATCAGCCAGAGCAGCGGATAGGCCAGCAAAAAGCGGAAGAAACTGAGCTCCATCGGTGTGAAATCCTCAAGCAGCATCTTCACCGAGAGATAGGAGGTGTTCCAGAAAAACATCGCCGTTCCGGCACAGAGATGGCCGAACCACCTGCTCCCCTGAAAATCGGGCTTATTCAACATGGACGGAGTAGTTCGGCGCTTCTTTGGTGATATAGATGTCGTGCGGATGGCTCTCGCGGAGACCGGCGTTCGTGATCCGGACGAACTGTGCCCTCTCCTGAAGCTCGGCGATTGTGCGGCAGCCGCAGTAGCCCATGCCCGCGCGGAGACCGCCGAGCATCTGGTAGACCGCCTCGGAGACGGTGCCTTTGTACGGCACGCGGCCTTCGACGCCTTCCGGAACCAGTTTTTTATTGTCTTCCTGGAAATAGCGGTCCTTGCTGCCCTTCGCCATCGAGGCGAGGCTGCCCATGCCGCGGTAGACCTTGAAGTTCCGGCCCTGATAGATTTCCATCTCGCCCGGCGCCTCTTCGCAGCCGGCCATCATGGAGCCAAGCATGACCGCGTTTCCGCCGGCCGCCAGCGCCTTGACGATGTCTCCGGAATATTTGATGCCGCCGTCGGCAATGACCGGAATACCGTACTTCTGCGCGGCGCAGGCGGCATCATAGATCGCCGTGATCTGCGGCACGCCGATGCCGGCGACCACACGGGTGGTGCAGATGGAGCCCGGGCCGATACCGACCTTGATCGCGTCGGCGCCGGCCTTGATCAGATCTTCCGTGGCTTCGGCGGTCGCGACGTTTCCGGCGATCAGGGCGATCTCCGGGAAGGCGGATTTGACCATCTCGACGCAGCGGATGATGCCCGCGCTGTGGCCGTGGGCGGAATCGAGCACGAGCACGTCGACTTCCGCGTCCACCAGCGCCTGTGCGCGTTCAAGCACGTTGCCGGTGACGCCGATCGCGGCGCCGCAGAGCAGTCTGCCGTCCTTATCCCTCGAGGAATTCGGGTAGCGGACCGCTTTTTCGATATCTTTAATCGTGATCAGACCCTTGAGCTTGCCCTGCTTGTTGACGAGCGGCAGCTTTTCGATCTTATGCGTACGCAGAATCTCCTGCGCTTCTTTGAGCGTAGTGCCCACCGGGGCGGTGATCAGGTGCTCTTTCGTCATGACTTCGCTGATTTTCACGTTGAAATCGCTTAAAAAGCGCATGTCTCGGTTTGTGATGATGCCGACGAGATAGCCGTTTTCGTCACAGATCGGCACGCCGCTGATGCGGTATTTCGCCATCAGTTCATTGGCGTCGGAGGCCAGATGATCCGGGGAAAGGAAAAACGGGTTGACGATGACGCCGTTTTCGGAGCGCTTCACTTTGTCGACCTCGTCGGCCTGCGCTTCGATGGTCATGTTCTTATGAATGATGCCGATGCCGCCCTCCCGCGAAATGGCGATGGCCATCGCGGATTCGGTGACCGTATCCATGGCGGCGGTCATGACCGGCGCATTCAGCCTGATGTCACGGGCAAGTGTCGTCGTGACGTCGACCTCTTTGGGCAGCACGTCGGACTTGGCCGGGATCAGCAGTACATCGTCGAACGTGAGCCCCTCTTTTACAAACTTGTTTTCGTAATTCGCATTCAGCATAAGATTCCCCTTTTTATATGAAATTCTGGAAAACGGGCTTACGGATGTATATTTAAGCTATTTTATCATCTTGCCTTTCTTTTTGCAAGAAGGAACTTCTTTTTGTTTTCTATTTTGCAGGATGAAATTTTTTCTCCGCTCTTTTTGCCGATTTTTCCTTCTTTTTTTCATCGTTAAGAACGTATGTTCTTTAAAAACTATGCTCAATGCCACGAAAAAGCCCCTTATGGTAAAACTGCGGGGAATGGAATATAAAATAGGCACTGTTTTCGGCCCGGTCGGCCGCGTTTTCTTCTGCCACCGATCGTTTTGCCGACCTCGCCTATAAGAATTGCCGTCCTTCGCCACGGAAAAAATATGGCCGGCGCTCCGCCTGTATTAAATAAATGTTGTAAAAGCAACGAAAAGGGGCAGGTTCCTCGCCTGCCCCGGAAAAAGTCTATTGGTTTCTTATTTGATCAGATCGGTGCCGATATATTTGCGGAGCGCCTCCGGAACGGTGACGGTGCCGTCGGCGTTCTGGTAATTCTCGAGGATGGCGGCGGTGGTTCTGCCGATGGCGAGACCGGAGCCGTTGAGCGTGTGAACGAAGACCGGTTTGTCGTTCGGGCCGCTCTTGCAGCGGATCGAAGCTCTGCGGGCCTGGAAATCCTCGAAGTTGGAGCAGCTCGAGATCTCGACATATCTGCCGTAGGAGGGCATCCAGACTTCGATATCGTAGGTCTTGGCGCTGGAGAAGGTGACGTCGCCGGTGCTGAGGACGACGACGCGGTATGGCAGGCCGAGACCCTGTAAGGCAAGCTCCGCCTCGTGGGTCAAATCCTCAAGCTCCTCATAGGAGTGATCCGGATCGGCGAATTTGACGAGTTCGACCTTGTTGAACTGATGCTGGCGGATCAGTCCTCTGGTATCTCTGCCCGCGCTGCCGGCCTCCTCGCGGAAGCAGGCGGAATAGGCGCAGTACTTGATCGGCAGCTGGCTGCGGTCGAGAATCTCGTCCCGGTGCAGGTTGGTAACCGGCACTTCGGCGGTCGGAATCAGATAGAGATCCTCGTTCTCGATCTTATACATTTCCTCGGCGAACTTCGGGAGTTGGCCGGTGCCGGTCATCGAGGCCGTGTTGGCCATATAGGGCGGAAAGACCTCGGTATAGCCGTTTGTGGAGTGGAAATCCAGATAATAGTTCATGATTGCGCGCTCAAGCTTTGCACCAAAGCCGCGGTAAAAGTGGAAACGGGTGCCGGTAACTTTCGCGGCGCGTTCCGGATCGAGGATATTGAGTGCGGAACCGATATCCCAGTGTGCTTTCGGCTCAAAATCGAAGGCTCTGGGCTCGCCCCAGCGGCGGACTTCCACGTTGTCGCGGTCGTCGCGGCCATAGGGGACGCTTTCGTGCGGAATATTCGGGATGCGCAGGATGATTTCCCGCTGTAAGTTTTCGAGCTCGGAGAGGCTGTTTCCGAGTTCACGGGATTCGTCCGCGAGCTTTTTCATCTCGGCCATGATGCCGGAGACGTCTTCCCCGTTCTTCTTCAGGACCGGAATCTGCTTGCTGGCGCGGTTCTGCTCCGCCTTGATCTCATCGACCTGGGTGTTGATTTTTCTGCGTTCCGCGTCGATCGCAAGGATCTCGTCGACGTCGGCGTCCATATCTTTATTTCTTCTTCTACAGGCATTTTTTACCGTATCCGGGTTCTCTCTGATGAAACGAATATCGAGCATACTCTTTTTTTCTCCTTATGTCATTGAAATATTTTTTTATTGGCCAAACGCTCGCAGATCTCCGCAAGCTCTTCTTTATTATAAAAAGGAATCTCGAGGAATCCGCCCTTTTTGCCCTCGGTGATCTTAACCGGACGGCCGGTCTCCTGGGTCAGGGCGATCTCCATTTCCTTATACCAACTGTCTTTTGGGAAGGCCGCGGGGGCGGATTTCGGTGATTTTTCCTTTTTGGAAGCAAGTTTTTCCGCTTCCCGTACGGAAAGCCCCTCTGAAGCGATCTTTTTGGCAAGCGCGGTGCGTTTTCCTTCGTCTGCGGAGAGAACCGCCTTTGCGTGTCCGGCGCTCAGGGCGCCCGTTTCGACGAGTTTGACAACCTCGTCGGGCAGAGAGAGCAGCCGCAGGGCGTTGGTGACGGCCGGGCGGGATTTTCCGACCGCGTCGGCGACTTGCTCCTGCGTCAGGCTGTATTTGTCGATCAGTTGGCGAAAACCTTTCGCCTCCTCGACCGCGTTGAGGTCCTCGCGCTGAAGGTTTTCGACCAGCGCGGCCTCGGCGGCCTCCGATTCGCTGAGCTCCCGGATCACCGCAGGCACCTCGAAAAGCCCTGCCATCCGCGCGGCCCGCCATCTGCGCTCGCCGGCCACGATCCGGTACATGCCGCTCGCGGTCGGGCGGATCAGCAGCGGCTGAAGGACGCCGTGGGTTTCGATGGATTTTGCGAGTTCGGCAAGCGCATCCTCATTAAAATCTTTTCGGGGCTGAGATCGATCCGGCTCGATCTCCGAGATCCGAACCATGCTGACGCCGCCCGTCTCCGACCCGGTATCGGCGAACAGCACGTCGAGTCCTTTTCCAAGCCCGCCTTTTCGTTTTTCCAATCTATCCCTCCGTTCTGTTCTTCTCCAGAATTTCGTCCGCCAGCGCGAGATACGACTGCGCGCCCTTTGAGGCCTGATCGTAATAGAGCACCGGCGCGCCGAAGCTCGGAGCTTCCGAAATCCGGACGTTGCGCGGTATGATACTGCGGAAGATCTTCTGTGGGAAAAACTTTTTGACTTCATCCACGACCTGCACCGTCAGGTTGAGCCTGCCGTCGTACATGGTGAGCAGAACGCCTTCGAGGTCGATCGTACTGTTGTAGAGCCTTTTAACCTGCCGGACCGTGGCCATCAGCTGCGAGAGACCCTCCAGCGCATAGTATTCGCACTGAATCGGCACAAGGATCGTATCGCAGGCGGCAAGGCCGTTGATCGTGATCAGTCCGAGGGATGGCGGGCAGTCGATGCAGACATACTCGTAGCGTCCTTTGACGGATGCAAGCGCCTCGCGCAGTTTCATGGCGCGGTTTTCCATCTCTACGAGCTCGATCTCGGCGCCGGCAAGGTCGATGCTGGAAGGAATCAGGTCGAGATTCTGGAACTTTGTGCGGATGATGGTCTGCTCCGCCGGGCAGGCGCCCGTGAAGATATCGTAGATAGTATGCTTCATTTCGCGCTTGTTGATACCGACGCCGGAGGTCGCGTTGCCCTGCGGATCGGAATCCACGAGCAGCACCCGGCCCGGGCAGCGGTAAGCCAGAGAAGCGGCGAGATTCACCGCGGTGGTGGTCTTCCCGACTCCGCCCTTCTGGTTGGCGAAAGCGATGGTTTTTCCCATTTCTGCCTCCGTAAATTTCCGTATGATATTCAAATTATATCATATATGCGCTTTTTTTCAAGGAAAAGCGGGAAATTCGCCCTCTCTTTTTGCAAAAGGCCTCCGGAATGTTTCACGTGGAACTTTTTCGAAAAAGCCAAAAAGGCCGGCGCAGAAACAAATAGCGGCCATCTTTCTTCGTTTTTTCCGGAAAAACGGTTCCCGCGGCGGCGGTACATGCCCGCCCTTCTCCTTTCGGAGTATGCCGCGGCCGGTGTTGCCGGAGCATAAAGAGGCCGGCTGCCGACAGAAGGAGAAGGAAAGGAGGCCTATAGAAGCGCTGTGTTCCATGATTTCCGGTAAATGTTCCACGTGGAACAAGGGAAGGTCCCCCTTCTTCGTTTCTCTCGGCCGGGCAGTTCCGGTAGCGGCGAGAGCATACAGTGGTCGGGCGACAAGTCATGCCTGAAACTGCCGGGAGCCATCGAAAACAAGGCACATCAAAAATGCCCGCCGGCAAAAATGCCTGCGGGCAAAATGCGTGATAAGAGGGATATGGCATCTCTCGGAACAGGTTCTCATCCGCACTGCAGGCAGGGCTCGTCGCCCCGAGCACGGATCGGAACAGGTGATTTTTGCACGTTCTTTGGACGGAAGTTGATTCCCCGGAGCATGCAGTGTCCGGACAGCAAGTCATACCGGAAACCGCCAGAAACCGGACGCAAATCAAAAATGCCCGCCGGCAAAAGTGCCTGCGGGCAAAATACATTGTATTAGATGAGATGGCATCTCTCGGAACAGGTCCCCATCCACACTGCAGGCAGGGCTCGTCGCCCCGGACGCGGATCGGGACAGGCAATCCATTGGGGCAAGATATTCTCTCCGCCATACGGATTTCTCCCGAACTTTTGAGAGAAAAGGTCCCCATCCCCTATTTCCGGAGCCGAATTGGAAACGTCTCCGCCGAAGGGACGGAGGTGGTCGCCTATGCCTTCCCCTGTTTTCGGAACGAAAAATCCGCCCCTCTTCTGAGCACGGGGTTTGTCGGCCTTACTTCCCGGCGTTTCTCCCGTAACCGGCATCGTTCAGCAGATTGGCCAGGCAGTGCATGCGTTCGGAGATCAGTTCGTCGTCCCGGGAGAGCGCATCCGCAAACAGACGGATATCCGTATCCAGCATCGGGTTCTGGTCGCAAACCTCCACCGTCATGGCGCTTCCCTGCAGGCCGATCCGCGCGACCAGCGGATTCTTCTCGTCGTAGAGTTTCGGAAAGCGGTAAGCGTCCGCAAGAAAAGCCTTCGCCTCCGTGATCAGCAGCGCAAGGTCAAGCACGCGATGGATCGGCAGTTCCTCCGACTGGCGCGACCAGCGTTCCCCGCTCTTGCGCCAGACCTTGGCCGAGATATCGATATTGCCACGGTCGTTCCACTGCGCGAGCCCGAGCGAGAGGCCTTTCGTCTCCGAATTCCCCGCCTCCCGTCCGTCCACCTCGTCGTAATCCGGGCAAAGAAACACCGGTTTATGTTTTAAGTTGCTTGGAATTTCCATTTTGATTCCCTCCAAATATTCAGTGAATTACTGAAATAGTATATTACTAAATATCAAGAATGTCAACCCATCCCAGTTCATTTTTGTTCCTGTTTTTGTTTTTCTTCAAGTTTTTACCTTTTTTGTCCTTTTCTGAAAGAAGCGCGCTCATTTTGCCGTTCCCCGGGCAGGTTTTCTCCTACGGCAAAGCATCCGGGCATAAAAAAACCGCGTGTTTTTTCACGCGGCCGAATCCCGGTGTTTTCCCGAGGCGGATGCCTCCGGAAGGTCCGTTTTACGGATTCCCCAGATATTCCTCTTTCGTCAGGGAGAAGCAGCGCTCATCCCGGGCGCTTCCGTCCCAGATTTTCCATGCGCGGCGAAGTGTTCCCTCATAACGGAAGCCGCATTTTTCGATCACGCGGCCGGAAGCAAGGTTCTCCGGGAAGTGATACACGGTCAGCATGGTGAGGCCGCCCTCCCGGAACGCCCAATCCGTCACGGCGCGGACGGCTTCCGGCATCAGGCCCCTGCCCCAGCACTCCTGCGCCAGCACATATCCGATTTCACGGATATCCCCTCCGGCGCGCTTTTTGTCCGGATGCAGGCCGATGGAGCCGACCGCCTTCCCGCTCTCTTTGAGCACGATGGCGAGCACTTCCTCTCCCGAGATAAATTCAGCCAGCTTTGCCGCCGACTCCTCCATGCTCGCATGGGGCTTCCATCCGGCTTTGGGGCCGACCTCCGGGTCCTTTGCGTAGCGGTAAAAATCCTCGAGGTCTCCGGTTCCCCATCTGCGCAGGATCAGCCGCTCCGTTTCAAGCCGCTCCGGCAGATGAAAGCCGCTCTCTTCCGTCAAAATTCCTATCTCTCCTCCGCGTGTCATATCCCGCACCTCCCGAAATTTTGTCTTACCAGCCATAAACTATGGTATAATAAAAATAATTAACAGGATTATATCAGAAAACCTTGCGTTTCGCAATCGGCCGCGGCAGATTTCCGGCCGTCCGCAGGCTCACGCCGCCTTTGCGGTAAAATACGCAGAAAGGACTATTATGAATCTCTTTTCCCATAAACTTCGCACCTCCGGAGCACAGTCCATGACAAAAATCACGGCGTCCATCCTCTCCGATCTCCGGGAGAGCGGCGTGCAGGAGGGCATCGCCGTCGTCTGGTCGCCGCATACCACCGCCGGCATCACCGTCAACGAGAACGCCGACCCAGACGTGGTGCACGATATGCTTTATGGCTTTGAAAAGGCCATTCCGTCCAGGGACGCAAACTATCTCCACGCCGAGGGCAACTCCCACGCGCACATGAAGACCACGCTGTTTGGTCCGTCACAGACTCTGATCGTCACAAGCGGCAGGCTTCTGCTCGGCGTCTGGCAGGACGTATACTTCTGCGACTTCGACGGCCCCCGCGACCGGACTTACTATGTAAAAATTATCGAAGGATGAGCACGCATGTAAAGAGCTCATGGGATTGGCTTTTCTTTCTCTTTTGAAAAAAACGTCCCCGCCGGAAAGGTACCGTTTTGCCTTTGAAAAAAGCCTTTTCTTCGGTGCCTTTGCCCGTCTCTCCGGCTCCGCGACCGGACTTACTATGTAAAAATCATTGAAGGGTGAGCACGCATGTAAAGAGCTCATGGGATTGGCTTTTCTTTCTCGTTTGAAAAAAGAGCGTTCCCATTGCGAAAGGGCGCCGTTTTTCCTTTGAAAAAAGCCTTTTCTTCGGTGCCTTTGCCCGTCTCTCCGGCTCCGCGACCGGACTTACTATGTAAAAATTATCAAAGGATGAGCACGATTTCACACAAAAAGACCGCTCGGGAGAAGCGGTCTTTTTGTGCTTTCAGGGGAATGTGTCTGATATCACTGCAGGCGCGTATGCGGAAAACACGCCTTTACAGCCTTTGGTACCGTCAGGTGCCGGTTCAGGTTCCGACCGCGCTTTTCGTCAGAGTCATCACCTTTTTTTCCGGAACCCGGATGGTGTAACAGAGATAGCCGTCTTCCCGCGTCATCGTGCTCATAGCCTCGATGCCCGCGGATCTCATCACTTCGACGGCGTGCTCAATCGTATTCTGAAAAACGCGCACATCCCGGATCAGGTACCGGGTCTGCGCGGGAGGGCGCTTCTCCTGCCGGCTCCGGAGAATCGCATCCACATAGGCTTCCGCCTCCTGTACGCTCAGAGACGCCCTGGCCATATGGTCGGCCGCCTGCATCCGGCCTTCGTCGTCCGGAATTCGGAGCAAGGCCCTGGCATGCCGTTCCGTCAACCCTCCGGAACGGACTTTTGCCTTCACTCCTTCCGACAGGCGAAGCAGGCGGAGCTTATTGGAGAGCGTCGAGGGGGCAAGGCCCAGTTTCCGTGCGGCCTCCTCCTGCCTGACGCCCCAGATGCCGATCAGCTCGGAGATGCCCTCCGCCTCCTCAAAAATATCGAGGTCGGAGCGCTGCAGATTTTCCGTCAGCGCCCAGAGCGCCGCCTCGCGGTCGTTCAGATCATAGACGATCGCGGCAATCTGTTTCTCTCCGATTGAGGCGGCGGCCCGCAGCCGGCGTTCCCCGACGATCAGCTCGTAGCCGAGTCCGGTTCTTCGCACCGCGATCGGCTGGATCAGCCCGTTTTCCCGGATACTTTCAGCAAGGGAGGCGATCTCAGCGGGGTCAAAACTTTTCCGCGGCTGGGCGGGATTCGGATGCACTTGATCGACAGGAACGAAAACAACCCTGTTTTGATTTTTCCGAAAATCCAACATGCCCAAGGCATCGCCTCCCTTACACCAAAAAGCATAGCATGGTATTCCAGAGATTTCCAGATAAATCGACCGCAAAAAATACGCCCTTTCGGCTTTCTCCGGCAAAAATTCTGTCTGCGAAGAAAGGAAAAGGCGTTTTTAAAAAGAAATCTGTTTTGTTTTGCGAACTTTTTTTGTCGCAGATCATGACCCATGTGCATATGCTGATAGGTTCGCCGCGAGGGTTTTCCTGCCGTGGCTTTTTTGTTTTTGTTTTGGCAAAAGGGCAGCAAAACGTCCGCCATGCCTCCGCCGGATTCCGAAAAAAGTCTTATCGCAATATGCTGCCAACGCGCATATCCCGATAAGTTCGCCGCCGCGGAGGTTACTCATTAGAGCGGCTGTTTTGCAATTTTGGCCGAGCAGCGTGGATAGGTTCCCGGCGTGGGCGAAGTCTTGCGAACTGCGATCAGCGTGCGGCCGTCCCCATTCGGGAGGCGGTAGTGCGTCTGCTCCGGTTCCGCTCCGCCGAGCACCCGGATCGCCTTTTTCGCGGCGTCCAGTTCCTCCTCAGGCTCCGGGCCCTTCATCGCCGCAAAGACACCGCCGCGCTTCACGAGCGGCAGGCAGTATTCCGCGAGCACGTTCATGCCCGCAACCGCCCGCGCGGTGACCAGATCGAACCGCTCCCGGAGTTCCGGTTTCCGGCCGGCCTCCTCCGCGCGCAGATGCAGGCATTCCGCCGAAAACCCCAGCTCGCCGACCAGCGCCTCCAGAAAGGTGATGCGTTTGCCGAGCCCGTCGATCAGCGTCAGGCGCAGATCCGGCCGCGCGATCTTTAAAACGACGCCCGGAAAGCCCGCGCCGGTGCCGACATCCGCGACCTCGGCGCCCTGCGGCAGCTCCAGATACCGGAGCAGCAGCAGCGAATCGAGAAAATGTTTGACGGCGATGCCCTCGTCGTCGGTAATGGCGGTGAGGTTCATCTTTTCGTTCCATTCTCTGAGCACGGCGGCATAGGTCTCCAGCCCGGCGAGCGTCTTTTCGTCAGGGGAAAGACCGTATTCCGGCAGCAGCGGCCGTAAAATCTCGGTAATCATGGTTTCCTCCGGGTATGGGGTCGGCGTGGCTGTGTTTCGCCGCGGGACTTTCCCATGCTCTTTTTAAAAATATAATCGGGGGGCGGGCGGCCTTCCTTTTGGCACACAGGCTTGAGCATCCTGCGGGCGCTTGTTCCTCCTGAAACGTGCTCAAAAAAGCGGTTCTGTTCAGTAGCCTCTCTGGAGCCAGATCAGCAGGACGGAGATATCCGCCGGGTTGACACCCGAAATGCGCGACGCCTGGCCGATATTGAGCGGGCGCACACGGTTGAGCTTCTCCTGGGCCTCAAGACGCAGCCCTTTAATTTCCTTATAATTGAAATCCTCCGGGAGTTTCCGCTCCTCGAGCCGCTTCATCTGCTCGACCTGCAAAAGCTCCTTTTTGATATAGCCTTCGTATTTGATTTCGATTTCGACCTGCTCAACCACGGCCTTCGGCAGATCCGGGCAGTCCGGATCGAACGGCGCGAGGTCCGTATAAGAGACCTGCGGCCGGCGAAGCAGCTCGCAGAGCCTTGTTCCGGTCGTGACCGGAGAGGTGCCTTTCGCCTCAAGCATGGCGTTGAGTTCCGGCGTCGGCGGGATCGAATGGGAGGCGAGGCGTTCCAGTTCCTCGTCGCGCAGGCGCTTCTTCTCCAGAAACCGCGCATAGCGCTCGTCGCTGATGAGGCCGATCTCGTGGCCGAGCGGCGTCAGGCGCATATCGGCGTTATCCTGCCGGAGCAGCAGCCGGTATTCGGAACGAGAGGTCATCATGCGGTAGGGATCCATCACGCCCTTGGTGACAAGGTCGTCGACCAGCGTGCCGATGTAGGAGTTTGAGCGCGAAAAGATCACCGGCTCGAGCCCCTTGACGGCGCGGGCGGCGTTGATGCCTGCGACGAGCCCCTGCGCGGCGGCCTCCTCGTAACCGGAGGTGCCGTTAAACTGTCCCGCCCCAAAAAGCCCGCGCACCGCGATGAATTCCAGCGAGGGCCTGAGATCAAGCGAGTTGCAGCAGTCGTATTCGATGGCATAGGCGTTGCGCATGACCATGACGTGCTCAAAGCCCTTGACCGAGTGGTAGATGTCGAGCTGCACATCCTCCGGCAGCGACGAGCTCATGCCCTGAAGGTACATCTCCTCCGTGTGGAGGCCCATTGGCTCGACAAAGACCTGATGGCGTTCCTTATCCGGGAAGCGCATGATCTTATCCTCGATGCTCGGGCAGTAGCGGGGGCCGATGCCCTCGATCTTTCCGGAGTAGAGCGGCGAGCGGCCGATGTTGTTCCGGATGATCTGATGCGTCTTTTCGTTGGTATAGGCGATGTGGCAGACCTCTTTGTTGACGAGCGTCTCGGTCGTCTCGAAGGAAAACGGCACAACTTCCTCGTCGCCGGGCTGCACTTCGAGCTCGGAAAAATCGATACTGGATTTGAGCACGCGCGCCGGAGTTCCGGTCTTAAAGCGGCGCAGCGGTACGCCGAGCGCCCGCAGGCTTGCGGAAAGGCTGTCGGCCGGGCGGCAGTTATCCGGTCCGCTCTCCCATTTGCGGTCGCCGACATAGATGATTCCTTTTAAATAAGTACCCGTGCAGAGGATGACGTTCGGCACCTGATAGAAGGCGCCTAGATGCGTCATCACGCCCGCAACGCCGCCTTTGCCGTCACCGCGGACTTCGACGATCTCCGCCTGCTTGATATCGAGATCTTTCTGCTGTTCGAGCGTGTGCTTCATCAGCAGATGGTAGATCGCCCGGTCCTCCTGCGCGCGGAGGCTGTGAACGGCCGGCCCTTTGCCGAGGTTGAGCATGCGGCCCTGAATCAGCGTCTTGTCGGCCGCCTTGCCCATCTCTCCGCCGAGCGCGTCGATCTCCCGCACCAGATGCCCCTTGGCCGTGCCTCCGATCGAGGGGTTGCAGGGCATGTTGGCGATCTGATCGAGCATCAGCGTGAAGATCACCGTCCTCGCGCCAAGCCTCGCGGCGGCAAGCGCAGCCTCGACGCCCGCATGTCCGGCGCCGACCACCGCGACGTCGTAAGTTCCCGCACAGTAAGTTTCCATATTTTTAGCCTCGAATCCGATGAAAAAATCAATATTGAAAGAAACCCGTTCCGGGTTGTCCGTTTTTTGCAGCGGAAAACCGCTTTTTGCATCCGGAGGTCTGCCGGTAAATTTTATAGCCCGTTACCTCCGGCGGCAATAACCCTCCAGCTGTTCTTTCCACATGGTCGCCGTAATCGGTGAAGAGTCCGGCCGTCGAGTTGATGCCCTTCGCCGCCTGCCGGCAGCGGAGCCGTTGATTGTCTTCCACCTGCCGACGGTGATTTTTTGTAGTATTTATTTTTGCCGGTACCGGACCGTTTTGTTGTGCCGTCTGTTACTTTCCGACAACCGTGTTCTTTATATGCCCCGTTGTTGCCAACAGCAGAACCGTTTTGCGTGGTTGATTACTTGCCCACGGCAAAACCGTTTTGTGTCGTTTATTATTTACCGACACAAAACTGCGAGAATACCTCGTCGATCACGGCGTCGGAAGCCTTTTCGCCGGTCAGCTCAAACAGGCAGTCGAGCGCCGATTCCACGCAGATGCCGACCGCGTCAAGCGTCATTCCGGTATCGAGCGCGGCTTCGGCGTCCGCGACCGCAAGGGCCGCGCGCCGGACGCAGTCAAGCTGCCGCTCATTCGCCGCCGCCGGCGCGGAGGGATCGAAGTCACAGGCGCCGAGGATGGTTTCGAGCGCGGCGCGGAAATCCGCCATCCCCGCCCCGGATTCCGCCGAAATCGTCACGCAGTGCGCGGCCTTCTCCGCGATCAGGGCCGTATCCGCCCTCTGCTCAAGGTCGGACTTGTTGACGACGGCAAGGGAGGGCCTTGTGGCAAGCTCGTCCAGCAGGCGCAGATCGTCCGCGTCGAGCTCCCGGCTCGAATCAAACACGGCAATCAGAAGATCGCAGCGCGCAATCTCCGCGTTGGCGAGGTCGACGCCGATGCGTTCCACCGGATCCGCGGTCTCCCGCAAACCGGCCGTATCGAGCAGGCGCACCGGGATGCAGCCGATCAGCACGGATTCCTCAACCACGTCGCGCGTCGTGCCCGCAACCTCGGTGACGATGCTGCGGCTGTGGCCGGAGAGCAGATTCATGATCGTGGATTTGCCGACGTTGGGCTTGCCGGCGATGACGACCGCGGCGCCCTGCCGAACCATTCTGCCGGTGTCGTATCCGGCGATCAGCTTTTTGAGCACGGCGTCGGAATGAGCGAGCACGGTGGAGATATTTCTGGCCGAAAGCTCCGGCACATCCTCTTCGGGATAGTCGGACCACGCGGCAAAGTGCGCCTCCAGCGCCAGAAGTTCGTCCCTTATGCCGGAAATTTCCCGGTAGAGGCTGCCGTCCATCATCGCAAGGGCGGCTTTTCCGGCCTCGGCGGAGCGGGCGGCAATCATGTCGGCGACGGCCTCCGCCTCGTCGAGCGAGAGCTTTCCGTTCAAAAAGGCCCGCTTGGTGAATTCCCCGGGCCCTGCGAGCGCCGCACCGTTTGCAAGCGCCGCGCGGAGCACCCGTTTGAGTACCGCCGGGCTTCCGTGGCAGGAGAACTCGACCGTATCTTCGCCGGTATAGCTCCTCGGTGCGCGAAAAACGGTTGCGACAGCCTCGTCGATGTCGCCTTCCGCGTCGAAAACCCGTCCGAAGGCGCAGGTATAGCCCCACATCCCGGCAAGGCTGCGGTTTTTTTCCGCCGGGCGGAACATGGCGTCCCCAACCCGGAAGGCCTCCTCCCCGGAGATTCGTACCACGCCGAGGCCGGATGCGGCAAGCGGCGTGCTGACTGCGGCAATGGTGCTCAAGCGGATCCCTCCCGTAAAAAATCGAAAAAGAAAGGCGGACGCTTTTGTTTCAGCGCCCGCCTCAGTTTGCAGAATCAGCCGAGATCGATCCGGCCATAGAGCGAGATGGCGCTGGTATCGTCCTTCTTCGGCTCGTCGCTCGGCGGTACAATGACCTTCTGGCTCTCGCGGCGATCCCGGCCGCCGTCTCTGCGTCCGCCTCTTCCACCACGGTCGCCCCTGCGGTCGCCGCCACGATCTCCGCCGCGGTCTCCGGCGTGTTCTCCGCCTCTTCCGCCGCGGTCGCCACCACGGTCGCCCCTGTGGTCGCCGCCGCGGTCTCCGCCGCGATCTCCGGTGTGGTCTCCGGCGCGGTCGGGCTGGGGTCTTGCCCCTTCAACCGGGCTGATGACGACACGGCGATTCGGCTCGCTGCCGATGGATTTGCTGGTGGCGCCCTCCACGGTCTGCACCGCGGAATGGACGATCCGGCGCTCGTAGGGGTTCATCGCCTCGAGGGTGATGGATCTGCCGGCGCGGATGGCCTGATTCGCAGTCTTTCTGGCATAGGCCTGAAGGCTCGCTTCCCGCTTGCTGCGGTAATCGTCCACATCGAGTACGACGCGGACATAGGCGCCCTCGCTGCGGTTGGCAACGAGGCTGGCAAGGTACTGCATGGCATCGAGGTTGTCGCCTCTTCTGCCCACGACGGAACCGAGGCTCTCACCGAGAAGCTGAAGGACGATCGTGCCGTCTTTCTGGGCATAGGTGATCTCCGTATCGGGGTAGCCGAACGCGCCAAGAATCTCCTTCAGATAGGCGGAGGAGGCGGAGCCTTTCTGCTCCAGCACCTCGGGGCTTAACTCCTTCGGCTCTTCTCTCGTCGGCGCCGCATCCGGATCAACCTCCGCCGCAGTCTGTCCGGCTTCCGGTCTCGGAGCGGATTTTCTGGGCGGATTGTTTCTGGGCTGAGCCTGCTGCTCGGCGGCCTGCGGGCGTTCCGGTCTCTTTCGATCCGGCGTTCCGGTCTGAGCCGGAGCGGGCTGCGTCCGTTCCTGTTTCTGCTGCGGCTTCTGTTCCGCGGCTGCCGCGGCTGCCGGAGCCTGCGCGGCCTGCTGGGCCGGCTTCTGCTCGGGGCGGAATTCCTTTTTCTGCGAAGGGGCCTCCTGCGGCCTCTCCTGCTTCTGCTGGGGTTTCTGCTCCGGCTTCCGTCTCTCCTCTTTCGGGGAGAATTTGAACAAATATTCGTCCGTCAGGATCACTTTGATCTTGGCCGGAATTTTTTTCAAGCCAAAGAATGAGGTTTTCGGGCGCTCAAGTACTTCATACTCAACGTCGGAACGCTCCACTCCCAGCTGCTGGCAAGCCTTTTCGAGGGCTTCCTCGTAGGTATTGCCGGTGGCAATGATTTCTTTTTCCAAGGAGTGTCCTTCTTTCTTATTTGAGGTCCTCGTCCGTGACCTCAACATACTCCTCGCCGTACTTTTCCGCGTCGCGCTTTCTGGCTTCCGCGAGTTTGCGGCGGTTCGATTCTTTCTGGCTCATGGTTTTTTCGCCTGCGGCACCCGTGGTGCCGGCGGCCTTATCGTCGCCGTATTTCTGGCGCGCCTCGATCCGCTCCTGACGTCTCTTTTCCTTCGCGGCCTCCTGCTCGGCGGCGATCTTCTCCGCGAGCTTCTTGGGGTCGTGCTTCCAGTAGAGGTAGACCGTCTGGAGGAACATCAGCAGGTTGGAGAATACCCAATAAAGGCCGACGCCCGCCGGAACGACAAAGGCGATATAGACGGAGAATCCGATCATGAAGAGCATCATCCCGAAGGAGGTGCCCGCCGCGGCCGCTCCGCCCATCTGGCCGCCCATGCCGCGCTTGAAGGTGTAGAACGAAGTCGCAAGGCTGGTCAGTCCGCAGAACAGCGGAATCATCAGCAGCCAGTTGAAGCTGCCGTCCAGCATGAACTTTAACTGCGGGATCGCGGAGAGGTCAAGCCCGAACGCGGTCATGTTGAAGCTGCTGATTTTGGTGATGACGTCGGCGTCGAATCCCGAGAAGAGGGAGGGGTTCGTCTTGACGATATTCATCAGCTGAATCTGGGAGGCATAGCTCTGGCTGAAGCTGTAGCCCGCGGCCTCGGCAGTCGATTCCAACTGGGTGATCAGATCGGTGCTCAGGCGAAGAATATGATAAAGGGGCTTGTAGACGACATCGATGACGCCGAAGAGGACCGGGAACTGAATGATCGCCGGCAGGCATCCGGAGAGCGGGCTGTACCCTTCCTCCTGATAGAGCTTCTGTACCTCTTCATTGTATTTTTGTTTGTTGTTGCCGTATTTTTGCTGGATACTATCCAGCTTCGGCTTGAAGACGGCCATTTTGGCCTGTTCCTTGTGCTGTTTGAGCGAGAGCGGGAACAGCGCGATCCTCGTGACAAGCGTAAAGAGGAAGAGCGCGAGTGCATAGTTGCCGCTCACCATGTAGCACAGCAGCATGACCCAGCCGAAGGGCCAGCCGAAGATTTTCATCAAGAATTGCATGTCTGATTGTCCTCCCGTGTACGGCTTCGTTTCTGTTTCTTGTAATAATGGAGGTCCCACTCCTCCGGAACGGGATCAAACCCGCCGGCATGATAGGGGTGGCAACGCAGGATCCGCATCAATGCAAGTAACCCGCCCCTCAATGCACCAAAGCGCTCGATCGCGGTGACGGCATATGCGGAACAGGTGGGATAATACCGGCAGCAGGCCGGTGTGTATACGGAAATATACTTCTGATAAAAGCGGATCAGAAACAGAAACAGCTTTTTCATAAGTGCTCTTTGCTCTGCAGGGCGCCCAGTTTTTCCAGCTGGGCGGTCAGGATGGGGGGCAGAGCGGTCGACTTGACGGAGGCTGTTTGCGTTCGGGCGACGAGGATGATATCCCAGCCCGGCTTGAGCATGGGAGAGACCTCGGTAAATGCCGCCCGGAGGACTCTGCGCGCGCGGTTGCGGACCACGGCGTTGCCGATTTTTTTGCTGGTCGTAAGACCGAGCCTCGAGTAAGAGAGGCGATTCGGCAGCGCATAACAGATCACATAGGGGTGGCCGGCGGATTTCGCGCGGCGATACGCCCGCAGGTAGTCCGTGTTGCGGGTGATGGAGGGGATTTTCATCGCTTCATTTTCCTTTTGCGAAACAGAAGGCAGTTGCAGACCCGCGGCAGCTTTCAAAACTGCGACGGTTCGTAAACCGAGACGGCTTCGTAAACCGATACGGTTCGTAAACCGAGACGGCCGTAAAAAAACGGCCACACAGCGGCGGTCGTCAATAGCTCAGCTGCTTTCTTCCTTTCGCTCTTCTGGCGGCGAGAACCTTGCGTCCGTTTCTGGTGGACATTCTTTTCATAAAGCCGTGCACCTTCTGGCGCTGAAGCTTTTTGGGCTGATACGTTCTTTTCAACTCTATTCCCTCCTTTCCATGGGCCTTGCAAATTAACAATATAACATTGTAAAGGAAAATTGTCAATAACTTCTCTTTTCTTATAGCTTCGTTTCCTGTGCGAATCGCCCGGTGCGCCCGCCGTGCCCGACTGGAGATGCCCGCTTCGCCGCCGACTTTTTGCCCGCCGCGTCCGTCCCGCTCCGACCCCGGTTTTTTCCCTCCCGGGAAATCCGCGTTTTTTCACTTTTTTGCCGGTCGGCCCCTTCCGGAACTCCTTTAATAATAATATCCATTATAAATATATTCGTAATTTACTGTGGAAAACCTTTTCAACATGCATGTTTTGTGGTATAATTCATTTAGAATTTCCTGAATTGCCCGGGCTGATCCCGGTGACCGGCCCGGGCATTCTCATTCTGTTTTTTCCGGAGGAAGTTATGGATTCTTTTGAGGAAATTTTCGGTTTAGTCAGCGATTACTGCCGTACCCAGATGACCGAGGTGGCGCACAATCTCTGGATTCGGGACATCGTTCCCCTCGGGCTCGAAAACGACGTCGCGCGGCTCGGCGTCAATTCCGAATTCAAGCAGAACCTCGTCAGCGAGAAATACAGCGATCTGCTCAAACGCGGCTTTGAGCAGGCGCTCGGCTTCCCGGTCTCGGTGCGGATTGAATGCGTCAATCCCGCCGAAGCGCCGAAGCCCGCCGCGCCGAAGCCCGCCGCGGATACCGGCGATTACGATTATACGTTCGATACGTTCATCGTCGGCTCCTCCAATAAGTTCGCCCACGCGGCGGCGATGGCGGTCGCGACGCACGAGGCCAGCAACTACAACCCGCTTTTTATTTATGGAGACAGCGGCCTCGGCAAGACGCACCTGCTCTTTGCCATTCGCAACGAGGTGCAGAAGCGCCGCCTTGACGCCGTGGTCATCTATGTCAAGGGCGAGGAGTTCACGAACGAGCTGATCGAAGCCCTGCGCCGCCAGAACACCGCCGAGTTCCACAACAAGTACCGCAAGGCGGATTACCTGCTGGTGGACGATATCCAGTTCATCGCCGGCAAGGACTCCACGCAAGAGGAGTTTTTCCATACTTTTAATACCTTATACGAATCCGGCAAGCAGATCGTCCTCGCGAGCGACCGCCCGCCCAAGGAGATCAAGACGCTCGAGGACCGCCTGCGCACCCGTTTCGAGATGGGGCTCATCGCGGATATCCACGCGCCGGATTTCGAGACGCGCATCGCCATCATCCAGCGCAAGGCCGAGCGCCTCGGGATCGAGATCCCGAACGACGTGGAGGAATACATCGCCGGCAGGCTCAAGAGCAACATCCGTCAGCTCGAGGGCGCCGTGCGGAACCTTCAGGCGAACGGCCTGATCTCCGACGCGCCGCCGACCATCCTGACCGCGCAGAACGCGATCCGCGACATCCTCAATGACAACCGCCCGGTGCCGGTCACGATCGACCGCATCATCTCCGAGGTGGCCCGCACCTACAGCGTCTCTCCGCAGGACATCAAGAGCAACAAACGCGCCGCCAACATCAGCAAGGCGCGCCAGATCGCTATTTACATCGTGAGGGAGATCACCCAGATGTCGATGGCGGCGATCGGCGAAGAATTCGGCGGGCGCGACCA
>DAOTHJ010000014.1:26754-54765 GCA_035447605.1 Oscillospiraceae bacterium
AACTTTTTCTTTTCCACCGCGGCGTTTCGACTTTTTTCTTTTCCACTTTTCCAGAATAAACTCACACTCCGTCTGGAAAACGGAGACTCTTTTAAGGGCCTGTCCTTCGGGTTTTTAGAGCCTTTCCACTTTTCTGCGGCCCCTACTACTACTACTAAATGATTCTTTTTTACTCTGACAGGAGGAACTCATTCATGAAGATCATCTGCAACCGGAACGATCTCTCTGAGGCGCTCAATAACGTCACCCGCGCCGTCGCTACAAAATCCACCCACCCCGCGATGGAGGGCGTCCTCGTCCGGGCGGAGGAGGGGGCGATTTCCCTCGTCTGTTACAATATGGAGATGGGTATCCGCACCTCCATGGAGGCGAAGGTCGCGGAGGAAGGGGCTATCGTGCTGAATGCGCGGCTCTTCTTCGACATTGTGCGCCGCCTCTCTTCCGAGACGATCGAGATCACCTGCGACGAGCGGCTCCAGACCGAGGTTCGCGGCGGAGCGGCAGAGTACCGGATCGTCGGCATCGATGCCGGAGAATTTCCGGAGCTTCCCGAGGTTGACGGCAGCGCCTCCATCACCTTCAAGCAGGATACATTAAAGAGTATGATCGATCAGACGATCTTCGCCGTGGCCGTCAACGACTTCAAGCCGGTCCATACCGGCTCCAAGTTCATCTTTGAAAACGGCGAGGCCACGCTCGTCTCCGTAGACGGCTTCCGCCTTGCCATCCGCAGGGAACCGACCGACTATCCGGACGAACTCTCCTTCATTGTGCCGGGCAAGACGCTCGGCGAGGTCTCGAAGCTCCTTGACGGAGACGGAGACGTGACGCTCGAGCTTTCCGGCAAACATATCGTCTTTCTGATCGGCGGGTACAGCGTGATCTCCCGTCTGCTGGAAGGCGACTTCATCGATTTCCGTTCCTCGATCCCGCAGACCTCCGCCACTGTTGTGACGGTCGGCGTCCGGGAACTGCTCGAGAGCATCGAGCGCACCTCGCTGCTGATCAGCGAACGCCTCAAGAGCCCGATCCGCCTCTCCGTCCTCAAAGACGAGATCCGCCTCTCCTGCGCCACGGCGCTCGGCAGGGTCAACGACACCGTCTCCTGCGAGATGCAGGGCGAGGAGGTCGAGATGGGCTTCAATAACCGCTATCTGCTCGATGCCCTGCGCGCGACCGGCTGCGACAAGGTCCGCCTTGTGATTAATAGCCCGCTCTCTCCGGTCAAGATTCTTCCGATGGAGGGAGACAGCTTCCTGTTCCTTGTCCTTCCGGTCAGAATGAAGAGCGAGATGTAACCGCGCGCAAAATCCCTTCCGGGAAACGCCGTCTGAAGCAGGGATAAGAGAGATCGCCGGCATTCCAAAAAGAGATTTCCCGGCCATATTGTACGAAGAGATTTTCAAGGGCTACATAGCGCAAAGAAGCTTTTAAAAAGATGCCCGGAGTTCGCCGCCCGGAAAGAACGCGGCGCATGAGATGGAAAAAAAGAAATTTGTCATAAAGAGAACCCCGGATTTCTCCGCGGCTCCGGCTTCCGCAAAAAACGCGGATTCCGGCCGGGAAGCGGAACCGAAGAAACCCTCCGGCGGGCCAAAAGCCGCCCCGAAGGAGATCGCCATCCGGGATGAATATATCAAGCTCGACTCCTTCTTAAAGTTTTCGGGCGCGGTCCTCTCCGGCGGAGAGGCCAAGGAGCTTGTGCAGGGCGGCAAGGTGCTCGTCAACGGCGAAGTCTGCACGATGCGCGGCAAGAAGCTGCGTCCGGGCGACGTCGTCTCCTACGGAGGCAGTCAGTACCGGGTCGCCGCGGAGACCGGTCCGGCATGATTTTCAGAACGCTTTCGCTCGAAAACTTCAGGAATATCGAATCTCTTTCCTTTTCGCCGGGCGAGGGAGTCAACGTGATCTGGGGCGACAACGCCCAGGGAAAAACGAATCTCGTCGAGGCGCTCTGGCTCTTTACCGGGGCCAAGAGCTTCCGCCGGCCGAAGGATGCGGAGCTTGTGCGGTTCGGCGCGGAGTATGCGGCGCTCAGGGCCTCGTTTTTCAGCGAGGGCCGGGATCAGACCGCGGAGATCGCCTTCTCCCCTTCCAGAAGCATGAAAAAAAACGGCATCGAGATCCGCAGCCCCTCCGACTATGCCGGAACCTGCGGCGGCGTGGTCTTTTCGCCCGAGCAGATGAATTTCTTCCGCGACGGGCCCAAGGAGCGCCGGCGGCTGATCGACACCTCCCTTTGCCAGATCTCGCCGAAGTATCTCTCGGTGCTTTCGGATTATAAAAAAGTGGCCGAACAGCGCAACAGTCTTTTAAAGGATACCAAATCCCACGCCCTGCTTTTGGATCTTCTGGATGTCTACGACGAGCAGCTCGCGCGGCTCGGCGGCATCCTCACGCGGGCGCGCGTCCGCTACGGCAGGAGCCTCGGGGAGAAAGCCCGCGAGATCTACGAGGGCATCTCCGGCGGGCGGGAGGCATTCTCCGCCGCCTATATGAGCACGGTTCTGCCGGAGGGCGCTGCGGCCGATCCCGAGATGAGCACGGAGACGTGGTGCGATCTTCTGAGAGAGAAGCTCCGCGCCGCCAGAGCCGCCGATCTTGAGCACGGAACGACCTCCTGCGGGCCTCACCGGGACGACCTTCTGGTCTCGCTCGATGAGAAACCGGCGCCGGCCTTCGGCTCGCAGGGGCAGCAGAGAAGCTGCATCCTCGCGCTCAAGCTCGCGGAGGCAAAACTCCTCGGAGAAAAGATGGGCGAGCCGCCGCTGATTCTTTTGGACGACGTGATGAGCGAGCTCGACTCCTCGCGCCGGGAATACATCCTCAACAGCATCGGAGGGAGCCAGATTTTTCTGACCTGCTGCGATCCGGGCCTGTTTGCCGGGCTCTCGGGCGGCAGAACCTTCTCGATGCGAGACGGCATTTTGAAAGAGGAGGGCTGAGCGAACCGATCGCCGGGGCCGGCTTCAAGAAGGAAGCTCCCCCGCCGTTTGTGTTCCGATCCGGTTCCGCGGGTGCGGGGCGGCATTTTTGAGGGAGGGGCGCGCATGTATCTGTTTCTCGGCAACGACACCGTGGTGCCCGAAAAGAGCGTGATCGCGGTCCTTGATCTCGACAACACGACCGTCGCCAAAAGCACGCGGGAATTCCTTGCGCGGGCCCAGAGGGAGCAAAAAGTCGTCACGGTGGCGGAAGATCTGCCGAAGAGCTTTTGCATCACCGACGACGAGGCCGGCGAACGGGTCTGGCTCCTTTCGGCGAATCCCGCGACGATCAAGAAGCGCGCCGGCGGCCTTTAAAATGGCGGCCGACTTCCCCCCGGAAGAGAAACGCCGCGCCTTCCAAATTCCCTTAGACCGGAAACAGGCGGTCTCATCCTGCCGTAAAGCTGCGGCGGATTCATTTCGATCAATCTGCGCGGGACGGCGCCAAAAAAAGACGCCCTGCCCGCAATTTTCAGGAGGTAAATCGTGGAAAACACCCCTTTTGGCATTGATAAATCCGAAGAAATTTACGACGAAAACCAAATTCAGGTCCTCGAAGGGCTTGAGGCGGTGCGCAAACGCCCGGGTATGTATATCGGCTCCACCGGACCGAAAGGGCTCCATCATCTCGTCTATGAGATCGTGGACAACTCGATCGACGAGGCGCTCGCCGGCTTCTGCACGGATATCGACGTCGAGATCCTCAAGGGCGACATCATCCGCGTCACCGACAACGGCCGTGGCATCCCGGTCGGCATCCAGCCAAAGCTCGGCATTCCGGCCGTCACCGTCGTGCTGACCGTGCTGCATGCCGGCGGCAAATTCGGCGGCTCGGGCTATAAAGTTTCGGGCGGCCTGCACGGCGTCGGCGCCTCCGTTGTCAACGCGCTCTCCGAGTGGCTCGAGGTCGAGGTCAACGACGGCCATCACACCTACCGCCAGACCTTCAAGCGCGGCGCGCCGGACAGCGATCTCACCGTGATCGGCGAAACCGATATGACCGGCACGGTCATCATCTTCAAGCCGGACGCCGAGATCTTCGAGACGGTGGAATTCGACTATGAGACGCTGCTTGCGCGGCTCAGGGAGCAGGCCTTCCTCAACGCGGGCGTCAAGTTCATCCTGACGGACAGCCGCGACGAGGAGAATATCCGCCGGGAGGAGCTCTGCTACGAGGGCGGCATCCGTTCCTTCGTCGAGCACATCCATAAAAAGAAGGGCCTCGAGGTCATTCACCCGGAGGTCATCTACCTCTGCGCCCAGAACGGCGACTCCCTGGCCGAGGTCGCCATGCAGTACAACGACAGCTATAACGAGCTCGTGATGAGCTTTGCCAACAACATCCACACGGTGGACGGCGGCATGCACGAGATCGGTTTCAAAAACGCGCTGACGAGGGTCTTCAACGACTACGGCCGCGAGAAAAAGATCCTCAAGGACAGCGACAAAAACCTCTCCGGCGACGACGTGCGCGAGGGCTTGACGGCGATCATCTCCGTCAAGCTGACAAACGCCGAATTCGAGGGCCAGACCAAGACGAAGCTCGGCAATACGGAGATGCGCACCATGGTGGATTCCATGGTCTACGAGAAGCTGATGACCTATTTCGAGGAGAATCCCGCGGTTGCGCGGGCGATCTTCGACAAGGCGCTCGGCGCGGCAAGGGCACGGGAAGCCGCAAGAAAGGCGCGCGAAACCGCCCGCCGCAAATCCGTGCTCGAAAGCGCCTCCCTGCCCGGCAAGCTCGCCGACTGCTCCGACCGCGACAACGTCAACACCGAAATTTATATCGTGGAGGGAGATTCCGCAGGCGGCTCCGCCAAACAGGGGCGCGACCGCACCTTCCAGGCGATCCTGCCTCTCTGGGGCAAGATGCTCAACGTCGAGAAGGCGCGGCTCGATAAAGTCTACGGCAACGACAAGCTGACCCCGGTCATCCTCGCTTTGGGCTGCGGCATCGGCGACGAGATCGACCTCGCGAAACTGCGCTACGGCAAAATCATCATCATGGCCGATGCAGATGTCGACGGCTCCCATATCCGCACGCTGATGCTGACCTTCTTCTACCGCTTCATGCGCCCGCTGGTCGAGGAAGGGCACGTCTATATCGCCCAGCCGCCGCTCTACCGCATCGCGAAGGGCAAGAAGATCCGCTACGCCTATTCCGACGAGGAGCGCGACCGCCTGCTCAAAGAGATGTTCCCGGAGGGTTCCTCCAAGAGCGAAGTCCAGCGCTACAAAGGTCTCGGCGAAATGAACCCCGAACAGCTCTGGGAGACGACCATGGACCCCGAGCGCCGCATCATGCTCAGAGTCGAAACCGAGGATGCGGCCGCCGCGGATGAAGTCTTTACGATTCTGATGGGCGACAAGGTCGAGCCGAGGCGCGATTTCATCGAAAAGAACGCGCGCTTCGTCAAAAACCTCGATATCTGACCGGCTTCTTTCCCATAAGGCAGGGGGCGAAAAGCCCGCTTCCCATACGGCACCGTTTTCTATATTCGGCAGAATCCGCGGCCTCTCTTTTAAAAGGCCCGGGACAAAAACTTTCAACCATTTCTCAAGAACCGGAGGAAAAAACGAATGCTCTTCGACAAACTCTACGAAAAGGCAAACCGGAAACGCATCAAGCATATCACCCGGATCGATCTCGCCGAGCATGGCGAGCCGGCGTACCTCATCACCCACAGGCTGACGCTGGAGAACTTCCGCGAAATGAATATGGCGGTCTCCGCGCCGGCGATCAAACAGGATAAGAAGCTCAAAAAGTTCTGGGGGTTCCTCTCTTTTGCGGTCTCCCTGTTCTTCCTTGTGCTGTGCTTTTTTAACCTCGACTATGTTAAAAGTGACTTCTGGCATCTGATCTGGTATTCGAGCCTGATGTCCTATATCTGCGCAGCGATCCTGTTTTTCGGCATCGGATTTTATTCGTTCTTTTTCTATAAGTTCTTCTTTGAGGGCAAGCTCAGAAGGGCGAGCGCCGAGTATTACAGGACCAGCAATTATCTGAGCAACGACCTGACGCTCGCGCTCTATGACACCGGCGTGCTTGAAAAGGCCGCCCCGCGCGACGCCTTCTTCTCATGGAAGAAGTTCCAGCGCTGCTGGGAGACGGAAAACGTCGTCTATCTGGAATTCAACCTCGCAAACCAGCTCTTTGTGGCGAAGGATTCCGTCACGGCGGCGGGCTATTCCGTCGAGGACTTCATGGCCTACGCAAACGCGCACATCGAGGAAGCGAAGCTCGCGCCCGACGAGGACGAGGAGCTTGACGACGAGGAATTAGAGGAGGAGGATCTCGAGGCCCTGCCGGAGGGAACCGAAGAGCCCGAGGAAGAAACCCCCGCCGAAGACCCTTCCGCGTCTGCGGAGGATGAAAACGCCTAAAACCGGAGCCTGAGCGGCGCCTTTTTCCCCAACAGGAGAGGATCGCCCGGCCCCGAAACGATATGGAAACTCTGGAAAGTTGGAGGATGGAATTTTGGATGACGAGATCCGTGAAAACGGAATAGATGAGGAACTGAATCAGCAGCCCGGGGAGGATACCGAGGAGGATCTGCCCCAGTCCAAGCTGGTCACGGTGATGCTCGAGAACGAGATGCGAAAATCCTTTTTGGATTACTCCATGTCGGTCATCGTCTCGCGGGCGCTGCCGGATGTGCGCGACGGATTAAAGCCCGTCCACCGCAGAATTCTTTATACCATGTACGAAAACGGCCTCGATCCCTCGAAGCCTTACCGCAAGTGCGCGGATACCGTCGGTTCCGTGCTCGGCAAATATCATCCGCACGGCGACGCCTCGGTCTATGACGCGATGGTTCGCTTGGCGCAGGATTTCTCGCTGCGGTATCCGCTGGTCGACGGGCACGGAAACTTCGGTTCCGTCGACGGAGACCCGCCTGCCGCCTACCGTTATACGGAATCCCGCATGGCGCGGATGGCCACAAAGATGCTTCAGGATATCGACCGCGAGACGGTCGACTTCATGTCGAACTACGACGACCGCCTTCAGGAGCCTATCGTGCTGCCTTCGCGCTTCCCGAACCTGCTGGCCAACGGCTCCACCGGCATCGCCGTGGGCATGGCCACCAACATCCCGCCGCACAACCTGCGCGAGATCACCGACGGCATCTGCTGCCTGATCGATAACCCCGAAGCCGGCCTCGACGAGCTGATGGAATTTGTCAAAGGCCCGGATTTCCCGACCGGCGGCATCCTGATGGGCCGGAGCGCCATCCGCGCGGCCTACGCGACCGGGCGCGCGAAGCTGACCCTGCGCTCCCGTGCCGAGATTCAGGAGTGGAAGAACGACCGCGAGCGCATCGTGGTGACGGAGCTTCCCTATATGGTCAATAAAGCCCGCCTGATCGAGGAGATCGCAAACCTCGTCAAGGATAAGCGCATCGAGGGCATCAGCGATCTGCGCGACGAATCCGACCGGCAGGGCATGCGGATCGTCATCGAGCTCAAACGCGACGCCAATGCGCAGCTTATTTTGAATCAGCTTTACAGTTACAGCCAGATGCAGATCACCTACGGCGTGATCCTGCTCGCGCTCGACAAGGGCCAGCCGAAGGTGCTGACGCTCAAAGAGATGATGCAGTGCTATATCGACTTCCAGCGCGAGGTCATCATCCGCCGCACGAGATACGATCTGAAGAAGGCCAAAGAGCGCGAACACGTGCTCGAGGGCCTCAAGATCTGCGAGGACCACATCGACGAAGTCATCCGCATTATCCGCAGCGGCCGCGACGACAACGACAACCGCCCGCGCCTGATGGAGCGCTTCGGCCTCTCGGAGATTCAGGCCAACGCCATCCTTGCCATGCGCCTCGGCCGCCTCTCCAGCCTCGACCGCGAGAAGATCGAGAGCGAACTCGCCGACATTCTGCTCCGGGTACAGGATTACGAGGAGATTCTCGCCGACATCCACAGGGTCGACGACATCGTCAAGACGGAGCTGCGCGAGATCAGCGACAAATTCGGCGACGAGCGCCGCACGGAGATTCAGGCGGTCAGCGGCGAGATGGACATCGAGGATCTGATCCCGATGGAGGACTGCGTCGTCACGCTGACGCATTTCAACTATATCAAACGCCAGCCGGTCGACGCTTATAAACTGCAAAAGCGCGGCGGCCGCGGCATCTCCGGCATGACGAGACGCGACGAGGATTTCGCCGAGGATCTGTTCATCTGCTCGAGCCACGACACGCTGATGTTCTTCACGACGCTCGGCAAGGCGTTCCGGCTCAAGGCCTACGAGATTCCGGACAGCGGCCGTTCCTCCAAGGGCACCAACATCGTCAACCTCCTCCCGCTCGAGCAGGATGAGAAGGTCACTTCGCTCGTGAAGGTCGGCGCGCTCGACGAATCCGAGGGCTACTTCTGCATGATCACGAAGAACGGCGTCATCAAGCGCAGCCGCATCGACGCCTATAAGAATATCCGCAAATCCGGCCTGATCGCCATCAACCTCGACGAGGGCGACGTGCTGCGCTGGGTCAAAATCACCTCCGGAGACAACGACCTCGTGGTGGCCACCTCCAAGGGCATGGCGATCCGCTTCAACGAGCAGGATGCCCGCGAGATCGGCCGCACCGCGAGAGGCGTGCGCGCAATCAACCTCGACAAGGACGACTGGATCGTCGGCATGGAGATTGTGAGCGACGGCGCAAAGCTCCTGACCGTCAGCGAAAACGGCCAGGGACGCCGCACCCCGTTTGACGATTACCGTCTGCAAAACCGCGGCGGCAAGGGCATCCAGAACTTCAAGAACGGCCGCGTCGCCGGTATCGGCGCGGTAGAGGATGACGACGACGTCATCCTGATCAGCAGCGACGGCATCATCATCCGCATGAAGGTCGACGAGATCAATGTCCAGTCCCGGTATGCGGGCGGCGTGCGCGTGATGAAAGTGGCCGACGAAAGCCGCGTCGTAAGCCTTGAGGTGCCGCCGAAGGCCGCCGAAGAGGAGACCGACGAGGGCGCCGAGGAAGAAGCGGAGGGCGAAAACCCCGAAGAGGGCGTCTCCGCAAAGGAAGCGGAAGAAGAAACCGAATCTGCCGGCCCGGAAGCCGGGGATGAGGACTGATTTCTATCAAAACGCCCGGAGAAGCACAGGCCTCTCCGGGCGTTTTTTGCAGGATGCCCTCCATTTTTGCATAATATCATGCTAAAGAGACAGAGGATTAAACCGACAATTGTATGCGAGAGAAATACATCCGGCGCAGAAAAAAACGGGCCCCCGAATTCCGGAGGCCCGTTTTATTTTTTTGTCCGTTTGATCGGTCAGACCGCGGAGGCAAACACGCCGCCGAAGATTCTTTTGACGAAGGAAATCTTCTCCTTGCTGACGGCGGCCTTGTAATTCTCACAGTTATAAATCTCTTCGTCCTTTGCCCAGGTGGGGTACTCAGGCACGCGGTCTTCAATCTGGCAGAGAAAATCGTTCATCGAGATTGTGTACATAACCATTCTTCCTTTCTGATTTGGCAGGCGCGCTCTCCGACGGATCGGCCTGTTCATTCATATTCTATGTTTTGTTCTTCATCCGCGGACATCATAGCATGAAGCATTTTAAAAATCAAGTGTTTTTTGAAAGAAATCCTGCAAAATTTTTAAAATCCGCAGAGATGTTTCCGGATAGAAAACAGCTGTGCGTTTTCGGAAGTCCGGCGCCGTTTTTCCGCCAAAAAGCGCCCCCCGGAAATCCCGGAGGGCGTGTTGGAACGGCGTTTTGCCGCGTCTATTTTTCGGTATCGTATTTCATGGCGGAGAGCACTTTTTTCATTGTCGAGATCGGCTGTTCGCCGGGCTTCATGCGGAAGACGAGGTGCGGCTTTGCGCTGACGAAATCCATCGTCAGGCGGCCGGAGAGTCTGCCCGAGGCCATGCTGACGCGCTCGAGATCCATCTCCTTCGGGTAAAAATGCAGCTCGGTCTCCTTCTGGCCGATATCCGTGATGCCGAGGGAGGAGGCGAGGTTCCGCAGGGTGGCGACTTCGATCAGGCCGAGCACCGCATCCGGCGGGTCGCCGAAGCGGTCGATCAGCTCGTCGATCACGTCGCGCGCATCCTCTTCGGAGCGAATCGCCGCGATGCGCTTGTAGACGTCGATGCGCTGGTTGACGCTGCGGATATAATTCTCCGGGATGTGCGCGTCGAGCGCGATATCCACGGAGCATTCCTCGGCCTCGGGCGGCAGAGGCTCGCCCTTCTCTTCCGCGACGGCCTCCGAGAGCAGCCGGACGTAGAGATCGTAGCCGACCGCCTCCATGTGGCCGTGCTGGTTCGCGCCGAGGATGTTCCCCGCGCCGCGGATCTCGAGGTCGCGCATGGCGATCTTGACGCCGGAGCCGAACTGCGTGAAGTCGCGGATCGCCGCGAGGCGCTTCTGGGCAATTTCGGAGATCGCCTTGCCCGGCACGAAGGTGAACCATGCGAAGGCGCGACGGTTGGAGCGTCCCACCCTGCCCCGAAGCTGATAGAGCTGGGAGAGGCCGAGGCGATCGGCGTTCTCGACGATCAGCGTGTTGCAGTTCGGCACGTCGACGCCGTTTTCAATGATGGTGGTGGAGACGAGGATGTCGATTTCCTGGTCGACGAGGCTCCGCCAGATCTCGGAGAGCTCCTCCTCGCCCATGCGGCCGTGCGCGAAGACGATGCGGGCGTCCGGCAGATCGGCCTGAAGCTTCGCGGCGCAGCCGGCGATATCGTCGATGTTGTTGTGCAGGTAGAAAATCTGCCCGCCGCGGCGCAGTTCCTTCTTGATCGCCTCGAGCACGAGCCCGCGGTCGTATTCGACGACGTAGGTCTGAACCGGGTAGCGGTCCTGCGGGGCCTCGTCGATCGTCGACATGTCGCGGATGCCGCTCATCGCCATGTTGAGCGTGCGCGGAATCGGCGTGGCCGAGAGCGTCAGCACGTCGACGGAGGTTTTGAGCTCCTTGAATTTCTCTTTATGCGCGACGCCGAAGCGCTGTTCCTCGTCGATGACGCAGAGGCCAAGATCCTTGAAGATTACGTCTTTCTGGAGGATGCGGTGCGTGCCGATCAGGATATCGATTTCGCCGGTATGCAGGCGCTTGAGGATGTCGGCCTGCTGTTTCGGCGTGCGAAAGCGCGAGAGCAGCTCCACCGTGACCGGGAACCCCTCCATCCGCTGCAAAAACGTCTGATAGTGCTGCCACGAGAGAATCGTGGTGGGCACGAGCAGGGCCACCTGCTTGCCGTCCATCACCGCTTTGAAGGCTGCGCGCACGGCGACCTCCGTCTTGCCGAAGCCGACGTCGCCGCAGAGCAGGCGGTCCATCGGGCGGGGCTGCTCCATGTCGTGCTTGACTTCCTCGATGCAGCGAAGCTGGTCCTCGGTCTCCTCGTAGGGGAAGCGCTCCTCGAATTCCCGCTGCCAGTCCGTATCCGCGCCGAAGGCATAGCCCGGCGCGTGCATGCGTTTGGAATAGAGGGCGATCAGTTCCTTCGCCATATCCTTGACGGCGGCCTTGACCCGGCTGCGGGTCTTCTGCCACTCCGCGGAGTTGAGCTTGCTGAGCTTGACGGATTTGTCCTCGCCGGTGCCGATGTATTTGGAGACGAGGTCGAGCTGTGTGACCGGCAAATAGAGCATGTCGGTGCCGGCGTAGCGGATGGCGATGTAATCCTTGACGACGCCGCGGATCTCCTGCTTGACGATGCCATCGTAGACGCCGATGCCGTGGTTGACGTGGACGATGTAGTCGCCGGGCGTGAGATCCTCGAGGCTTTTGAGCGGATTCTTCGCCTTGTGGGGGCGGCGCTGCTTTTTGACGGCGCTCTCGGCAGTTCCGGCGTGGCTGATGACGGCGATTTTGGCCGTCGGAAAATCCATGCCGGCGCTGAGCGAGCCGGGCAGCACAAAGGCCTGCCCCTTTTTGACGAAGGCGTCGTCCGCGCAGATGGCCTCGATGCCGTTTGCGGCGAGATCGGAGGCAAGCGCCTTTGCGCCGCGCTCCGTGCCGGCCAGAATGACGACCGTATATTCCCGCAGCAGGTAGTCGCGCACGTCGTCGAGCAGCAGGGAGAGCTCCCCGCTCCAGAGGGAGAGCTGGATGCCGGCAAAATCGACGACCGTGCGGATCGGCAGCTCCTGAATCGTGCGCAGGAAGACATCCATGAGCACGGTGTCGGAGTTTTCGAGCTGCTCGCAGTATTCCTCAAAGTCGAGAGAAAATTTGTCGCAACCCGGGAAGAGGACGCCCTCCTCGTAAAGCATGGTGAGATCCATGTTCCACTGGTTCGCGAGGGTTTTGAGGATCTCCTTCTGGCGGATGAATTCGCTGACAAAGACGGTGGCACCCTCAAAATAATCGAAGAGCGTCGCCGGGAATTTATAAATCAAAGGGAGATAGCGGTCCGGGGCCGAGACGGAGAGCCCGGTCTCGAGGCGCGTGAGGTCGGCGTCGAGCTGTTTTTTGACGGCGACGCCCTGTTTGCCCTTCTGGAGAATCTTCTGCTCGAGCAGAACGGCCCGGAGCTGCTCCATGGAATCGGGCAGCACCTCTCTCGCCGGCGCGATCACGGCGGAATCAAGCTCCCGCGTGCGGCGCTGGGATTCGATGTCGAAGTGGGCGAGCGAATCGATCTCGTCGCCCCAGAATTCGGCCCTCGTCGGCGCGGCGGCCTGCGGGGAGTAAAAATCGAGGATGCCGCCGCGGATCGAGAACTGGCAGATGCCGTCCACCTCGTCGCGGCGCTCGTATCCGGCGCGCACAAAGCGGGCGGCGAGCTTCGTAAGATCCTCGGAGGCTCCTTTTTTGAGCACGATTGTGTTATAAGCATAAGTGCCGGGCGGAATGGTATATTGAAGCGCGGCCTCGGCGGAAGCGGTCACCGCGCGGCAGGTCCCGGAGAGGATGCTGCCGAGCACGGCCAGCCGCTGGTGCTCATATTCGGCGGAGGCACCCTCTGCGCTGCGGAAGTTATAGTCCCGCTCCGGGTAGACAAGCGCAGCCCCCTCGCCGAGAAGCCGGTTCAGGTCCTCTGCGGCGCGGACGGCCGATACCTCGTCCGGCGTGATAAAAAGAATGGGTTTGCCGGTATGCCCGGCGGCGGCCGCGGCCAGCATCGCGCGGTGAGGCCCGGCGAGCCCGGCGGCAAAAATGGGCATAGCAAAACGCCGCCCAAGCGCGTCAAGCACCTGTCGGAACTGCGTGATGCCATCCATGAGTTTCAGCAGCATAGGATCCCTCTCATGAAAGTTTATTGAGAAAAATTGCGGGGGTCAGTTGTATTTCGCCATGGCCTCTTCAATTTTGCCGCTCATAATGAGCTCGATTGCCGAGACCGTGTTGTCGAAAGCCGTGTTCAAAACCTTGAGTTCCGCATCGGAATATTTCGAGAGCACCCAGTCCGCGAGATCGTAGTTGGGATTCGGCCGCTCGCCGATGCCGATCTTGACGCGCGGAAACTGATCGCTGCCCGTCTGATAAAGGATGCTCTTGATGCCGTTGTGGCCGCCGTCGCTGCCCTTTCTGCGGATGCGCAGTTTGCCGAGCGCGAGGGTCGTGTCGTCATAGACGACAATCAGATGCAGCGGATCGAGCTTATAAAACTCCAAAGCGTCCCGCACGGCCTCGCCGGAGTTGTTCATAAAGGTGGAGGGCTTGAGCAGCAGCACGCGGCGGCCGCCAAGCTCGGTCTGCGCCGTCAGCGAGCGGAATTTGATTTTGTCGATTTTGACGCCGCAGGCGGCGGCGACACGGTCGAGCGCCATAAAGCCGGTGTTGTGCCGGGTGCGCAAATAGTCCTGCCCCGGATTCCCGAGGCCGGCGATCACGAATTCCGGCGGGCCGGACGGGCGCTCAATTTTCTTGAATAAATCAAAAATATCTTTGATATCTTTCATCGTATTCCTGTATCCCAAACCGCATTCTCCCTGCGCCGGCCCCGACGGTCGGCGATACGGAAAACGGGAGGGCGTTCCCCATTTTTTTGTTTTGAAAACGGCCGGAGGATCTTTTCTGCCGTGATTCCGGCAGCGCGAATTTACCGGACGGGTTTTCCAGGCTCAGTGCGCCTCGAGCCACGTCTTCCCGGTGCCGACGTCGACGGTCAGCGGCACGGAGAGCGGATAGGCGTGTTCCATCTCGTATTTCAGAATTTCCGCGGCGTGCGGGGCGTCGGCCTCCGAGGCCTCGACGATCAGCTCGTCGTGCACCTGAAGAATCAGCCTTGCGTCGAGCTTTTCCTCGGCGAGGCGGCGGCTCACCTTGACCATCGCGAGCTTGATGATGTCGGCCGCCGCGCCCTGAATCGGCATGTTGCGGGCGACGCGTTCCCCGAAGGCGCGGATATTGTGATTCGAGGAGTTGAGCTCCGGCAGCGCGCGGCGTCTTCCGGAGAGCGTCTCCGCGTAGCCGTTTTTTTTCGCGTCCTCGATGGCGCGCTTCATGTAGGCGTCGACGCCGGAGTAATGGGCGAGGTAGCTGTCGATATACTGCTTCGCCTCGGCGGTCGTAACGCCGATGTTGTTGGCGAGCGAGAAGGCGCCGATGCCGTAGATGATGCCGAAGTTGACGGCCTTCGCGCGGCTGCGGAGCTGATGTGTGACAAATTCCTCCGGCAGATTAAAGACCTGTGAGGCGGTCTGGGTATGGATGTCGGTGCCGGTGAGGAAGGCCTTCTTCATCGCCTCGTCGTCCGCGATGTGGGCGAGCACGCGCAGCTCGATCTGCGAGTAGTCGGCGTCGATCAGCACGGCGCCTTCCTTCGCACGGAAAAATCCGCGCAGACGGCTGCCGAGTTCGCTGCGGATCGGGATATTCTGGAGGTTCGGCTCCAGCGAGCTGATGCGGCCGGTGCGCGTCTCCTTCTGGTTGAAGCGGGTATGGATGCGGCCGTCCGGGGCGAGCGCCGCCAGCAGCCCGTCGACGTAGGTGGAACGAAGCTTCGTCAGCTTGCGGTATTCAAGAATCCGGTCGATCACCGGATGATAGGAGCGCAGATCCTCGAGGATATCGGCGCCGGTGGAGTAGCCGCTCTTCGTCTTTTTCTTCGCGGGCAGGCCGAGATCCTCAAAGAGCACCTTGCCGAGCTGCTTCGGAGAGAGAATGTTGAATTTCTCGCCGGCGAGCTCGTAGACCTGCTGTTCCGCGACCTTGATGTTTTCGGAGAGTTCGCCGCCGTAGGCCCGGAGCCCCTCCGGGTCGATCTCAAAGCCGCAGAGCTCCATGTTGGCGAGCACCTTCGCGAGCGGCAGCTCGATGTCGTTTAAAAGAGAATTCTGGCTGTTCCGGTCGATCTCGCGCTGCAGCTTTTGGCAGAGCGAGGGGAACGAGGCCATCCGTTTAAGCAAGTCCTCGTGGCCGGCGGAATTCCCGGCGATTTCGCGTTTTTCCGCGCCGTAAAGGGCGGATAATTTTTCCGGGGAATAATCGTCGCCGGTCACGTTTAAAATGTATCCGGCAAGGCCGGTATCCATGACACAATGGCGCACATCTGTTTTTCGGGCGTCGGCCCAGCGGCAGAGGAATTTGAGGTCGTCGCAGAGCTTCGGGCAGCCCGAGGCGAGAAATCCGGCGAAGGCGCTCTCGAAAAAGAGGCCGCCGTTTTCGATAAGGTAAATTTTTTCGCCGTCGGAGAGCGCGGCGGCCGTGATGTCGTCACCCTCCGCCTCGGGCAGGAGATAGGCGCGTTTCCATGTTCCGCAGTCCGCGAGCGCCGTGACTTCCTCGGCGGAAAGCGGCATCGGGGCCTCCTCTTCCTCATGCTTAAGGGGCTTTTTCGGCACCTTGGAGGGATCGAGCCCGAGCTTTTGCGGCATCTTGTACATTTCGAGCTTCGCGAGCAGGCGGCAGGCGGCGGCCTCGTCCGGTTCCCCGCGGATATAGCCCGCCGGGTCGAGCGGAATGGGCGCATCCTTGGCGACGGTGCCGAGCGTGCGGCTCAGGTAGGCGCTTTCCTTTCCCTCCTCGAGCTTTTTCAGAACGCCGGGCTTGAGCCCGAGCTCGTTCAGATGGTCATAAACATAGTCGACGGAGCCGTATTTTGCGATAAGGTCGAGGGCCGTCTTCTCGCCTACGCCGGGCACGCCCGGAATGTTGTCGGAGGGGTCGCCCATCAGCGCCTTGACCTCGATCAGCTGTTTCGGCCGCACGCCGTAGGCCCCAAAAATCTCCTCCGGGCCCATCAGCGTCGAGACCGGCGCGCCCATCTTGGTGGAGGCGAGGCGGACGGAGACGTGCTCCGTCACAAGCTGCAGGGAATCGCGGTCTCCGGTGGAGATCACGCAGTCCCATCCGGCCTTTTCGCAGGCGTCGGCGAGCGTGCCAAGGATGTCGTCCGCTTCAAAGCCCGGCGATTCCAGAATCGGGTAGCCGAGATCCCGCAGAAGTTCCTTAATCAGAGGGAACTGGGCGGTCAGCTCATCCGGAGGTTTGTGGCGTCCGGCCTTGTAGGCGTCGTAAAGATTGTGCCGGAAGGTCGGCCCGTGCATATCGAATGCAAAGACGACGGCATCCGGGCGCACTTCAGAGATAGTGGCCAAAAAAATTGTGAGGAAGCCGTAGACCGCGTTGGTGTAGAATCCGCTCCGGGTTGTGAGGAGCTTGATACCGTAGAACGCGCGGTTCATGATGCTGTTGGAGTCCACCGCCAGAAGTTTCATCGTGCCGTTTCCTTTCCATAAGTTTCATGAAGATATTATAGCATAAAGAAAGGGCTTCTGCTATAATTGACATAGAGAATTGTTGCCGAAGCCAGAAAGGATATCCGGAATGAAAAAAAGATTCCCTGTTCTCCTGCTTGCCCTGCTGATGATGCTCTGCTCATGCTCCCTGTTTGAGGAGGAGCCGGGCATGATCTCCTCGGAGGGCGAACTGGCTGTTTCATCGGCTCCGGAGAGTTCCTCCGAGGCGGAGAGCTCCTCCTCCGAGGCAAGCTCTTCCCTGCCCGAGCTCTCTTCGGAGGAGCCGTTCTCCGAGCCGGAACCCGTCGTCTCGGAGGAGCCGGCCGCGGCGCCGGAACTTCTGCTCTCCTCCGATTTGACCGCGCAGGGCAGCTATTTTGTCGCGGAGATCATCGGTTATACCGGGGAGGAGGGGCCCGCTTATACCGATCCGTTCGGTTATGAGCGGCAGTTCTTCGCCTATGAGGATCGGTGGCTTTCGATCATTCCGGTCAAATGCGCGGCGGAAATCGGGAGCTATGTGCTCACGGTTCCGGTTGGGGATGCCGTCTGCGAGGCGGCCTTCTCCGTCACGGAGACGAAGTTTGCCTATCAGTATCTCGAAGTATCGGACGAGGTCGCGGACGAGACGCTCAACAATCAGGCGGCCTCCGACGAATATTATGCGATCATCGATCCGCTGCGGAATACGGCCTCGCCGGAGGTTCTCTGGGATGGCACGTTCATGAATCCGCTCGGCAAGACGCCCTACACGGTTACGACCAGCTTCGGCCTCTGGCGCGATTACAGCACCGGGGCTTCGGAGCGCCATAACGGTATCGATATGGCCTGCGCGGCCGGCACGCCGGTCTATGCCTCCAACGCGGGTACCGTGCTCTACGCGGGCTATTTGCAGCTCACCGGCAACACCGTGCTCATTGAGCACGGCTTCGGCGTCAAGACGTGGTACTATCATATGAGGGCGCTCTATGTCGAAACCGGCGATACGGTCTCGCGCGGCGAGCAGATCGGCGAGGTCGGCACCACCGGCCTCTCCACCGGGAACCACCTGCATTTTGCCATTTCGATCGGCCGCGTTTATACGGACCCGTTTGATCTGCTCGGCTCGGCGCCGAAACTGATATTTTAATGCTTGGAGACGAAGCTTTTCGCCCGAAGATGGTTTTGCGGTTCCGGGCGGCCCAAATGACCATGTTTTATTGTCCCGGCCGCCATGTTTATGGCCCGCTTGACCTGCTCGGCTCGGCGCCGAAACTGATAGTTTCCATGCCCGGAAACGGCTGCGCCGAACCTGATTTTGGGCCGGCGTTTTTTCCGGGCCGCTTTTGGGGCTCGTTTCCCCATTTATTCTTTGTTTTTAAGGAGGGCCGAAGATGAAGCTCGGCAGCCTTGATTTGCCAAAAACCGCGGCTCTTGCCCCGATGGCGGGCGTCGCGGACCGCGCGATGCGGGAACTCTGCCGCGAGATGGGTGCCTGCTGGGAGGTCTGCGAGATGACCTCCTCCAAAGGGCTCACCTGCGGAAGCAGAAAAACCGCGGAGCTTCTGGAAATCACCGAAAAGGAGCGCCCTGCCGCGGTACAGATCTTCGGCAGCGATCCCGCCGTGATGGCCGAGGCCGCGCAAATGGCGATGGAGTTTCACCCCGACGCGATCGACATCAACTTCGGCTGCCCGGCACCCAAAATCGCCGGGAATGGCGGAGGAAGCGCCCTGATGAAGGACCCGGAGCTCGCCGGAAAAATTGTGCGCGCGGTCGCGGATGCGGTCCCGGTGCCGGTCACGGTCAAGTTCCGCGCCGGCTGGGACGAGGAACATAAAAACGCCGTGGAATTCGCAAAAATCTGCGAGGCGAACGGCGCCGCCGCACTGACCGTACACGGCCGCACGCGGATGCAGATGTACGCGCCGCCGGTGGACATGGAGATCATCCGGCAGGTCGTGGAGGCGGTCTCGGTGCCGGTCGTCGGCAACGGGGACGTGGATTCGCCGGAGGCCGCGAAACGGATGTATGAGGAGACGGGCTGCGCGCTCGTCATGGTCGGCCGGGGGGCGCTCGGCAACCCGTGGATCTTCCGCCGGATCGAGGCCTACCTCCGGGACGGCACCTTGCTCCCGGAGCCCACGCCCGAGGAGCGGATGGACATGCTCCTGCGCCACTCGCGGCTGCTCTGCACCTACAAGGGCGAACATATCGGCATGCGGGAGACGCGAAAACACGCCGCCTGGTACATAAAAGGCATGGCCGGCGCGGCCTCGTTCCGCCGGGAATGCGGAGAGCTCTCCGCGCCGGAGGATCTCGAGCGGCTCGCGGAGCGCGTCCTCTCCGGCAGCCGGTGAGCCCTTTGCCAAAAGCGCGGAGAGATAAAATCAACTTTCCGTAGATGGGAATATCTGGATGGTATGCATTCTGCAAAAATGAATATTCCGGTGCTCCGTGCATCGGAAAAAACAGAATATGCACGTTTTCCAGTTTGTGGAAACTTGTCGAAACACATACCCTAAAGTATGAAAAAAAGGCTTTCCACCGAGAACAAATGTACAAATCCATATTTAAAGCCGTTTGGTGGATGAATCGGTGGAAAAAGTGGAAAACTACCGGATTTCCGCCTCACGGAAGGCAAAAAGCAGGGTTTTCCACAAACAGGTGGTTGAAAATGTTGAAAAGTGCTCAGAAAATCCCCATTTTTAAGCGGATGAGCACATCCAAAAAGTGATAAATTCCAGCATTTGGAAGTGGAAAACGACAAAGCGAGCACCGTTTCGACAGAGACGAGTCTATTTTCAGCGGAGGGAACGAAATGAATTTTTCGTCGCCGATGGAACTGTATATCCACATTCCGTTCTGCGTCAAAAAATGCAGCTATTGCGACTTTTATTCATTTTCGGCGGCGGAGGACAGTTTCCAAAATTATACCAATCGCATTTGCGAGGCCGCCGAGCACTATCTGCGCGGGGCCGGGCGGCCTGTTTCGTCGGTTTATTTCGGCGGCGGTACCCCGACGCTTCTCGGCGCCCGGCGGCTCATCCGGATCCTTGAGACGGCAAAAGCCTGTGCCCCGTTTCTGCCGGAGGCGGAGATCACCGCCGAGACGAACCCCGGCGTCGAAGTTGACTTTGCGGCGCTGCGGCGGGCGGGCTTCAACCGGCTCTCCATCGGGGTGCAGTCCGCGGAGCAGAATGAGCTTGCGGCGCTCGGGCGGATTCACACCGCTGCGGAGGCGGAAGAGACCTTCCGCCGGGCGCGGGAGGCCGGGTTCGACAATATTTCTTTAGATATCATGCTGGGCATCCCGGAGCAGACGGAGGAATCCCTGCTTCGGACGCTCGCTTTCTGTCATCGTCTCTCGCCGGAGCACCTCTCCGCCTATCTGCTGAAGATCGAGGAGGGCACGCCGCTCGCCTCTTCCCCGCTGCGGGAGCGCTGTGCGGATCCGGATACGGCCGCCGCGCTCTACGAAACCGCCGCGGAGAGGCTCGCGGAGTTTGGCTATCAACGGTATGAGATTTCAAACTTCGCAAAGCCAGGCTTTGAGTCGAAGCACAACCTCGGCTACTGGCTCGGCACGGATTACCTCGGGCTCGGGCCTTCCGCTCATTCGCTGATGGAGGGCCGCCGCTTTTATTTTGGAAGAAGCTATCGCGACTTTATGGAGAAAGATTTTCCGGAGGCCGAGATCGAGGAGGATGCCGGCGGCGCACCGGTCGGCGGAGATTCATCCGCCGATATCCCGGTTGGCGGGTGGGAGGAATTCGCCATGCTGCGGCTGCGGCTGGAGCGGGGCCTCTCGCTCACGGAGCTTTCGGAGCGCTTTCCGGAGGCGCCCGCCGGAGAGATCGGGGAGCGGGCGGCGTTTCTCGCGGCGCATGGGCTGTGCGTCCGTGAGAATGAGGTCGTGCGGCTCACGACGAAAGGCTTTCTGCTCTCAAACCCGGTGACGGCGGAGCTGCTGTACGGGTCGCCTGAGGCGACGGGCGCCTGACGCTCGAAGTTCCCTTCCTAGGTCGCCTGGGGTGACGGGCACCTGACGCTCGAAGTTCACTTCCCGGTTTGCCTGAGGCGACGGGCCCTGACGCTCCAAGTTCACTTTCTGGGTAGCCCGAAGCAACGGTCGCCTGACGCTTAAAGTCTGCGGCCGGGGCGGGGCCTCTCTTCAGAAGACTTATAAAAAATAAGAAACGGAGGGGCGGCATGGAGCGGAAGCTGCTGACCAAAAAAGATGCGCTGCTGGTGATCCTCGTGATGCTGGCGGCGGCCGCGGTGCTGCTGGTACGGAGGTACGCGCCGGCGGAACAGTACCCGGTGGCGGTGGTGACCGTCGGCAGCGGGGAGGTCATGCGGATCGACCTCGCGGACGCGCAGGACGGCATCGTCGAATTGGGCGAGCCGGACGTGCGGCTCAAAATCGAGGACCATAAAATTTGTTTTTACGAGGCAAGCTGCCCCGACAAAATCTGTGAGAACACCGGCTGGCTCTCGAAGGCCGGCGATACGGCGGTCTGTATGCCGTACCGCACGGCGGTGAAGCTGGTTGAACCATAAGGAGGACATCATGAACGGAATCGGAAACTACGGAAAGCGGAGATCAAAAGTGCCGCTCTTTGTGACGCTGGGATGCGTCCTGCTGTTGCTGGCGGCCGTGCTGACCATTTGGCTGCTGCCCGCCGCCGAGGGAATCCGCGGCCGCATCGCCGAGCTTTTCGGATGGGGCGGGATTCAGTCCGGCGATGAGGAACTCACGCAGGAGGAGACGCTCTCCGACGAGCTGATCTGGCAGAGCGCCGCGGCGGCAAAGGACGATCTCACCGCTGTCTTCACGACGGACGCGGGTTCCTTTACGGTGAAACTGAAGGCGGAGAGCGCGGCGGCCGCAAAATTCGCGGAGCTCGCACAGGCGGGCGCCTTCGACGGAATGACGATCGACCGCAGCGTGAAAGAGAGCTATCTCCAGACCTCCGTCATCTCCGGGGAGATCCCGGAGGAGGAGACCGGCCTCGCTCCGATTTTCGGCGCGGTGGGCTTTGTCTCGGAGGACGGGGAGCTCTCGCTCTTCTTTGTCACGGCGGAGTCCCTTTCCGCCGAATCCTCCGCCTTTCTGATCGAGCAGAACCTCGGCAAACCGGTGACGGAGCTTTATACAAATCGCGGCGGCGTCCCGGAACTCTCCGGCACCGGCACCGTTTTCGGGCAGGTCGTCTCCGGGAGCTCTCTGCTGACGGCGGCGGCCGCGGCCGAGACCTCCAACTGGACGGAGGGCTATACGCTCACCTCTCCGGTGACGATCACCTACGTCGAAATCGTGGAGCCGGTCCTCCCCGAGGAGTCCTCCTCGGAATAAATCCAAAAAGAACCCCTCTCCGAACGGGTTTGGAGGGAACCTCTGAGACATGGCTTTTTGTAAAGACCTCCGCCGACTTTTAGCGGTGATTCCTTTATGAGAAGGGGTCTCTTTCCGGAGGAAAAGGCGGCTCCCGCAGGGATGCCGGGCGTGCGGCCGAAGCGCCCCTTTGGCGGAAAAATTTTACCAAAAGGGCGGAAAAAGCCTCCGCTGGGCCTCTGATGAAAAAACTGCGGGCGGAACGGATTGACTTGCGGGGATTTTTCATATAATATGATAGCGAGAAAAATTGTTTTCAATAAGGAAAGGGAAAAAAGCATGAGCGACGAGAACGAGAAAGAACTCGAGACCCCGGAAGAAGAGACGGAAGAAAACGAAGACGAGTATGGCCCGGATATCCTGACCCTCGTCGACGACGACGGCGTGGAGCATGAGTTTGAAGTCGTCGACACGCTCAACACGGAGGAAAACGAATATTTTGCCCTGATCCCGACCGAGGATGCCGAGAATGTCTCCGACGAGGACGGCCAGTTGGTGATTCTCAAGGTCGTGCAGGAAAACGACGAGGAATTCCTGGAGCCGATTGAGGACGAGGACGAATTCAACCAGATCTCCGAGATTTTTATGGACCGCCTCGAGGAATACTATGATTTCGAGGACGACGAAGAGGATTCCGAAGAGAAATAACCATTCACCATTCCAAAACGAAACGCACCCTGCCTTGCACGAGAACTTGCCCCTTATTCTAATCCAACAGAAATTGAAAAGGGAGCCGGTCTCCGGCTGCGGAGACGCATGCCCTCATTTATGAAGGAGCGCGAAGCATCCGGGCTGACTTACCCACCCTGTCGTAAGATGGGTTTCAATCCGGGGCTATTCGACAAGGCGGGGGCATTTTGTTGTTTATTGACGGAAAGGAGCGGGGCGCGTTGAGCTGGACGGAACGGACGGAGCGCCTGATCGGGAGCGAAAACACGGCGAAGCTTCAGAGCGCGAGGGTCGCGCTGCTGGGGCTCGGCGGCGTCGGCGGAGCCTGCGCGGAGGCGCTGTGCCGGGCCGGAATCGGCCATCTGCTGGTGATCGACGGCGACGCGGTGGAGGATTCAAACCGCAACCGCCAGATTTTAGCCGAGGTCTCCACCGTCGGGATGCGCAAGGTCGACGCCGCGGAAAAAAGGCTGCACGCGATCGTGCCGGAAGCCGATCTCACGCTCGCCGACGAATTCCTTCTGCCGGAGAACGGAGCGTTTTTATTCGACTGGAAGCCCGATTACATCGTGGATGCGATCGACACCGTGACCGCGAAGCTCTTTCTCGCGAAGGAGTGCGCCGCGCGGGGTATTCCGCTCGCCATGTGCCTCGGCACCGGCAACCGGCTTCATCCGGAGATGCTGCGCATCGGCGATCTCTCCGAGACCGCCGGCTCGGGCTGTCCGCTCGCGCGGGTCATGCGCCGGGAGCTGCGGAAAGCCGGCATCGAGCACCTGACCGTTCTTTATAGTATGGAGGAGCCGGCCAAGGCCCACTTCGATGGGGAAAACGGCCGCCATCCCCCGGGCAGCGTCTCGTTTGTGCCGCCCGCCGCGGGGTATTTCCTCGCCGGGAAATGCGTGCGCGACCTGATCGGCGCCGAGTGAACCGAAAAAAATAGAAAGCCCGGTTTCAGAGAGAATATCTCCGGAACCGGGCTTATTTTATTTCCGTGCGGGGCCTAATTTAAAGTTTTTTCTATGTTAAAAGAGCGTGCGGCGGGCGCGGCATTTCCCTAAAATTCAGGAAACAATTGCTTTGCCAAAAGGTTTCTTTCGGCATGACCGTATGCCCTGCCTGACGCGTATCCTGTGGATTTTCGTCCGAGTGAGATGCGTAGAGAGCTGAGACTTTCAAGGGCATGCACGTTTACTTTTCAGAGAGCTTTTTGGCATGACCGTGTACCCTGCTTGATACATATCCCGCGGCTTTTTGTCTGATACGGTAAGCCTTCGCTTTTCGGATATGTGCTGAGCACGGTATTCTCATATGGTGCTCACCTTGCCGGAGAGAGTTTTTTTCGGCATGACCGAGTGTTCGGCCTGACACACATCACCGTTTTTCATCTGCACATGAGGCTTTTTTCGGATATGTGCCCGGCACCGTCTTTTCCCTGAGTAAAATTTCGGCTTATTTTATCGCTCGTTTCCGGCCCGGCCAAAAAGCTGCTGTAAGCCGAGGAGCAGCAAGAAGATTGCGAACCCGTCCCGCAGGCGCTCCGGGCCGAGAAGAACCGAAAGTTGGTATCCGATCCAGACGGCGGGCAGCCCGGCGAGGATGCAGAGCGCGGCGGACTTCCAGCGGATGTAGCCGCCCCGCCCGTGCAGAAACAGCGAGACGGCGGAGCAGGCAAGAAAAAACAGCAGGTTGACGCCTTGGGCGGCGGGCTGGCTGTATCCGGCGCAGGCGGTCAGATAGAGGATCAACACGGTTCCTCCGCCGAGCCCCATCGCGCCCGCCGCGCCGGAGAAAAACGCGGCCAGAAAATCGCTCATCGCAGCAGCGTCCGCAGCGCAAACCAGATCATAAAGACGCCCATCGCCCGCCGCAGGAGCCGGGCAGGCAGCCGCCGAAAGAGGAGAGCCCCGGTCGCCGCGCCGAGGATTCCACCCGGCAGAAAGCCCGCCGCCTCCCCGAGCGAAAACCGACCGCCGCCGAGATAGAACAGCACGCTCACCACCGAGAGGCAGGCCGTCAGCGCGAGGGCAGTGGCGTGCGCCTCCTTGACGGAGAGGCCGCCCTTTTCAAGCGCCGGCACCGCGACAAGCCCGCCGCCCGCGCCGAAAAATCCGTTGAGCACGCCTGCCGCCGCTCCGGAGAGCAGAGCGGCTCCTTTTTTGAGCACGGCGGATGCCTCCTTTTAAAAAAACGATGGGGGTCTGCTGCCCTTATGTTTTCCCAAAATACGGGCGAATATCATTTTCCGCGGGCCGCTTTGCCATATGCGGGGCCGAAAGAATCGCCGCCGGGTGCGGTATGAAAAAATCCGGCCATAGCCTTTTTGTGTGGTTCCTCGTTTTTCTGAGATGATCTACCTTGCCGGATATGCGGCCGAAAGAACCGCAGGGTGCGGCATGAAAGAGGTGAATCTCCGTTTTCACCTTTTCAAAAGGCTCTTTTCAAATAACATATTGATTTTTCTGAAGCAGACGGTCTTTTCATATATGCGGCCCCAAAAACGCCGCGGATTTTTGATTTCGATGAAATAAACAAGTTTACCGCGCCGCCGGACTTTTTCCATGGGGATACATGTTTTTGAAAAAAAGCGGAAAACTACCGCCGAAAGATCCGGAAAAGGAGGCTTGCCCTTTGTCGGTTTCCCCTGAAGAATATAAAAAGCTCAACGAAAAAGCGTCTCCGCCCACCAAGGAGCTTCGCAATCTCAGCGGCGCGTTTTTGATCGGCGGCGCGATCTGCTGCCTCGGCCAGGCGCTGATCAACCTCTATCTCCGGGCCGGGCTGAACGAGGAGCTTGCCGGAACCGCCTGCTCCGTCACGCTGATCCTGATCTCGGCGCTCCTGACGGGCTTCGGCGTCTACGACAACCTCGCAAAGTTCGGCGGCGGCGGGACGCTCGTGCCGATCACCGGATTCGCCAACGCGGTCGTCTCGCCGGCCATGGAATTCAAAAGCGAAGGCTGGATTCTCGGTCTCGGCGCCAAGATGTTTACGATCGCGGGGCCGGTCATCGTCTACGGAATCGCCGCGAGCGCCATTTATGGGCTCTTCCTCGTGCTGTTCGGCGGGGCATAAAAAATCCGCACGGGTTTCCGTGCGGACTTTTTCTTTTTTTGCAGGAGAACGCTCCGCCTGATCGCTTTTGCAGCACGGGCGCGGACAGGGATTCCCACAGCGGCCAACGTGGCCGGTGCGGCCAATGCGGCCATATTTGTCCGGTGCGGCGCAAAGAGCGAAAGCCGCCGCTTTTTTGCTGTTTTTCGGGAAAGCGGGCGGCGGCATCTTCAGACGAGGCCCGGAGCCGAAGAAAACTGGATATCTCCAAAAACGCTCCGGCTACTCGGTGGTCTTTAATACCCGTAAACTTTTTTCTGCCGGACCAGCAGGAAGATGGTGACGAAGGCCGTTAAAAACTCTGAGGCGACGATGGCCGCCCAGACGCCGTTCAGGCCAAAAATTTCCGGCAGGAGCAGGATCATGCCCACCCGGAACACCAGTGTCCGGAGAAACGAGATCAGCGCGGAGAGCTTGCCGTTGCTGAGCGCGGTAAAAAAGGACGAGCCGAAGACGTTGACCCAGAAGATCAGGTAAAGCGGCGAATAGGCCCGGAAGCCGTAGGCGGTCATCTCGCAGAGAGCCGGATTTGCGGAGACGAAGAGCCCCGCGACCGTATCGGCGAGCAGTTCGGCGATAATCGTGATCCCCAGACCCGCGGCGGCAAGAACGACCAGATTTTTGTGAAAAATGTTGTGCAGCTCCTCATGATTCTGCGCGCCGTGGTTAAAGCCGATGATCGGTGCCGAACCCATACAGAAGCCCAAAACAGCCGCCGCAAAGGCAAAGTCGACATACATGATGACGGTGATCGCCGCGACGCCGTCCTCTCCGACGAAACGCATCATCTGGAGGTTGAGCAGAAACAGCACAACCGAGGCGGAGAGGTTGCTCACCATTTCGGAGGAGCCGTTGGTGCAGCTCTTGAGCAAAATCTTCGGATAGAGCTTCGTTTTGGTAAGGCGAAGGAGGCTGTCGTTTGGAAGGATAAAATAGAAAAACGGAATGATGCTCCCGACGGCATAGCCGATATTGGTTGCCCAGGCGGCGCCGGCGATGCCCCACTGATACACATAGACGAACAGGTAATCGAGGAACATATTGGTAAGGCCGGAAGCTACGGTCAGCCAGAGGCCAATTTTCGGTTTTTCCGCAACGATGAAGAAGGATTGGAACGTCACCTGCGACATAAAAAGGACGTTTCCGTACATCAGGATGGTGCCGTAGGTGACGCAGTCCTCGATCAGCAGATCGCTCGCGCCAAGCAGGTAGGCGATCTGACGCATATAAAGAATGGAAAACAGAGCGACGATCCCGGAGAGAATCGCCACGGCCCAGACCAGCATGGTGAAGTACCGCTGAGCCAGTTCCCGGTTTCCCTCGCCGAGCGTCTTGGCGACGATGGCGCTGCCTCCGGTGCCGAGCATGAAGCCGAAGGAGGCCGTGACCATGCACAGGGGCAGCATGATGTTGATGGAGGAGAGCGCGTTGCTGCTGACGCAGTTGGAAACGAAGGCGCCGTCCACGATGCTGTAAATGGAGGTGAACACCATCATTACAATCGAGGGCAGCGTAAAACGAAGCAGGCTGCGATAAGTAAAATGATCGGAAAGCTGAATTCTCATGAAGGCCCTTTCTGTCGGAAAACGTACGACAATGCTAATAGTCACACAATATAAATTATTTGTCAAGGAAAACCTGCCCGCCCTGTTCGGACAGGTTTCCCTGCTCTCCGGACAAAAGAGGACGAAGCCGCTTCAAAACGCGCTTCCGTGAAGAAAAGGGAGCAGCTCCGGATATGGAAAAAAGTCCGTTTTTTAAGCACGGAGGTGCGGGAATGAGGATTTCCTGATAATTTTTCTTTCGTCGGAGAAACTAACGGGTGAAGCATAAGCAAAGTTATGGGGTGATGCTATGGCATATAAAATCGGAAAGGATACGCTGGTGACGCCTTCCTGTCCGGCCGTGCTTTCCACGGCGGCGGTCGGCGCCCAAAAGGAAGGCGAAGGCCCGCTCGGCAAGGAATTCGACCTGATCGAGGAGGATTCCCGCTTTGGGCAGGAGACTTGGGAAAAGGCGGAGAGCAAGATGCAGGAGCTTGCCTGCAAGGTTGCACTGGGCAAGGCAAACCGGAAGATGTCGGGCATGGATTTTATCTTCGCGGGCGACCTGCTTAATCAGTGCATCGCGTCGGCATACGGAGCGAGAAGTTCAGGCGTGCCTTTTATCGGGCTTTACGGCGCGTGCTCAACCTTTACGGA
>DAOTHJ010000015.1:0-52888 GCA_035447605.1 Oscillospiraceae bacterium
GATGTGATAGGTGTTGAGTTTGGCGCTGGTCCCGGTGACGATCTCGTTAAAATCGACGCTGCACTTGTTGGCTACCTGAAAAATGACGCTGATCGGAATATCCGCCCCGTCCTTTTCGTAGCCGGCATAGGTTTTCGCGTCGATGCCGAGGGCCTCGGCAAATTCTTCTACAGAGTAGCCGCAGACTTCGCGAAGTTCCCTGATTCTTGCGGGGATACCGCTTTCTACGTTCATGGATACAGCTCCTTTCGTTTCCCATCCGGTTTTTGAATATTAACCCATATTCTAACATAAGCGCCACCGGATTACAACAATTTTTTGGAAAAACAAAAAAGGCTTCGCAATGCCGAAAAAGCAAAAACACCCAGGGCAGGAGGAGCCGTTTCCGGCGTCATTTTGGTTTTGCTGCATGAGATCTATTCTGAATCGGCTTTCCCAGTGTTTTCCGGTTGTATTGCTTCTTTTAAGGGACGTATACTTAAAACAACAAGAGTGATTTTATACGAGGTGAAACATCAGATGTATTGTTCCTGTTTTTCGGCGGAAATTCCCGGCGAAAGCCCCTATTTGATCCGGTATGCGGTTTTTGAGGAGGAGGGCCGGTACGGCATCGAGTGCACGCAGGAGGGCGCCGCGGGCGGACATTCCGTACGGAGTGCCAGGTGCCCGGCCGTAGCGGAAAATTTGGAGGAAGCGGAGCGGCTGGCCTGTCGTCTTGCGGAGGGAGCCGTCCGCCCGATTCACGTCGCCGACGTGATTGAGGACAGAAGAAGCTGAATCAGTGCACAAAATGGTTCTTCTTACATAAAATGTTACCAAGCGGCTTCATGCAGCTAACATTTCGATAGGAGGATAGTTATGGCAGAACAAAAGGCAAACAGCACGATGTCAGCGGCAAGCTCTGCCTGTTTCAAGGAGGCCGTCTGCATCGATGCCGGGAGGGTATACGACAGTTGTTCCGACAGACGGTTTCCATCATGAACTCCCTGCCTGAATGCGGGGAAATTTCAGCTCGACGAAGACGGAAAAGGGCAGGCCGCTGCCTTTTTCCGTCTTATAGTATATGATGCGCCCGACCACGGCTTTCAGAAGCTCGTTGCGAACGGCAGGTGAACCGGCTTCATAGACATCAAGAACAGAAGCGAGCCTCTGCCGGACTTCGGAACGGCCGGGGGCCCGTATTTTTTTGACGAAATCCTGCTTCCCGGAGAGAAATGCCTGAAGTTCCGCCTCCCTTGCGCGGAGAATGCCGCGGCGCTGAAGAAACGTATCCGTATCATAGACGCCCTGCTCCAGCAGCGTATGCAGGCGCTCCGTCTGCTGACCGCATTTGCGAAGTTCTTCTTCGGCCGCGGCGATCTCGTGCTCCGGAACGGAAAGACCGGGCGGAGGTGCCTCACCGGTCTCAAGGCTCAGCGCCCGCAGCGTTTCGCGCAGAAGATCGAGCACGGCGCGCTCGACGTCCTCCGTGCGCGTGGTCGGGATGCAGCCCTTCTGCGGGCACATCAGAAAGTTCTCCTTCACGCGCCGGCCGCTCGGATGCTGCACCATCTTCCGGCCGCAGTTGCCGCAGAAGACCAGCGAGGCCAACGGGTTCTTGATCTCTCCGGTGTAAGATTTGACGCGCCAGCTCTTCTCCATGATCTCCTGTGCCTTATCAAACTCTTCCTGCGTGACGAGGGCGGGGTGGGCGTTTTCCCGCACAATCCACTGTTCCTCCGGATTCTGCTCCGCAAGGTGTTTCTCGCTGCCGCAGGTGCCTTTGCGGATATAGTGCTTCCGGTTCCACACGACGCTTCCGAGGTAGACCGGATTGCGGAGGATGTAGCGCACCGAGGCCCGGCTGAACGCTGTGCTTCCGCGCCGCGGCTTCGCGCCCAATGCGTTGAGCTCCCGGGCGATCCGCTCGGTGCCGACGCCCTGCTCCGTATAAAGGGCGAAGATCATCTTCACAAATTCCGATTCGACCGGCTCCGGTTCCAGAGTGGGAAGGCGGCCGATCCGCGTCTTGATATATCCGAACGGCGCTTCGGAGATGGTGCCTCCGTCCGAGACGGTTTTCTCGAGTGAGCGGCGAAACCGCTTCTTATAGATGCGCAGTTCCATCCGCGCCATGAAGGATTTGAAATCGGAGGCTTCGTCGTCCGCCTCGTCGGCGAGATCGTAGACCTTATCCATCGTGACGATCTTCGTATGCGAGTATTTGAACGTATCCAGAATGATGCCCTGCTCCGCCATGCTTGAGCGGCCCAGCCGGTCGATATCCATGCAGAGCACCGCGTCGTATTCGCCGGTGCCGACGTCGTCCAGCAACCGCAGCATCTGCGGCCGCGTGTAAAGAGAGCCGCCGGAGACGACCTCCTTATAGACCTTGACGATGCGGTCGCCGCGGCGCGCCGCAAGATCCTCGAGCTGCTCCTCATGGCGGCGGAGCGTGCCCTCGACCGTTTCCGCCTCCGGATCAGCACGGCTTTTGCGCAGATACATCAAACAGTTCACAGCGTACCTCCCGGCGTCCGCGGAGGAGTGTCATCCGTCGGACGCTTTATTCTATAAAATATAAAACGGTTTCTCCGCTTTTATGACAAAAATAAAACGGCCCGCTTCCGGCTTTTGTCCGGGGGGCGGGCGTTTTTTGCATAGATAAAAAAAGGCCGTTTCTGCCCCCCGGTCGGGGCAGGGAACGACCCAACCAACGTTTTGATCGACAGGGCGAGCTGTTGGATTGAAAACGGGGTGTGCCCGCGGAATATCCTTGCCGTCGCCTTAAAAAACCTCATCCGGCAGGCAAAATGCCGCGCGGTGAAGGCTTCGTGTTTTCGGCGGAAAAAGATGCCGGACGATGGAGGTTTCAGGTTTTCGGCGGAGAAAGATGCCGGGCGGGTGTCCGCTTCCGGAATGGTACAGGCCCTGAGACAAGCCGCGGCCGCATAAAATTTTACGGCGGAGGGGGAAGGCGGCATGGAGAGCGTGGAGACGATCCCGGAGGAGGAAAAGGACTGGCTCGGCAAGGATGTCTTTGCCTGGAGAGGGCGCACCTGGATCTACATGGGCGCATGGGCCGGCTGGATGGAGGCGGGTGAGGTGCGGCGGACCGATTCCGGGACGGCGGTCGGTTGCCGGGACCAAAGGGAGGAGAAGCGGTCGGCGGAGGCGCTGAGCATGCTCAAAAATACGGCGCGGCGGCTGGCTTCGGAACTTTGAGAGAAAAAAAGAAAACCGCCCTCGTGCGAGGGCGGCGGTTCAGAGCAGATACAGGTATTCGGGATGTTCGGCGAACCACTTGACCGCATACGAACAGGTTGGGCGAGCCTTGAGTCCGGCGGAGCGGATCTGTTCCACCGCGGCGGTCATCATCTGGCTGGCGACACCCTGGCCGCGCAGGGAAGGATCCACATAAGTGTGGATGATGTTGGCAACGCCGTCGGAAATCGGGAACGTCACTTCGGCGATGCGGTTTCCGGATTTATCGGTCATGTAAATGCTGTCTTCATCGTGCAAAAATTCCACAACAATCACCTCAATGATAGTATATCAATTTTTTCCAAAAATACAAGGGACAACCCGCCGGGAAAAGTATGGAGAGAAACAATTTTTCTGCCGGGAAGTTACCTCCATTCCGTCATGCCGGAACGGAACACGGGGCATGTCCGAAAAAAGGATCGATGAAAACGGCCGTGAGGTGAAGCCGCCGAAAGATAATCTATCCAGGGTATGGCGGGCGAGCGGGTCTTTTTAAGATGTCTGAACGGGTGGAGGCCCGCTCAGGCGGAGAATGCCGAGGCGATCAGCAGCCCCAGTACGGCTCCATAAATCGTGGAAGAGATCGGGTGCGACGTAATCGGGCAGGAACCGGAGGGGCAGCCGACAAAACGGTAATACAGGAAACCTGCGGCGGCGCCGACAAGACCTCCGATGATAAATTTTAACATATCCAAAACTCCCTTCGTTTGAGATGACTCTATCATAGCGAAGTTTTGGACAAAGTTCCGTAACTTGGTTACAAAGAGGCGGTGCGCCCGGAAAACATTTTCCACGCGAAAAGCGAAAAAAAGAGCCCAAGAGAGTTCAACAAGATATGCTATAATTTTACAAATATGTAGATTTTTTGAGGGAAGGCGAGTATACTTTTAAAGATAAAATCGGAAAAAATTGTAATAACTTAGAAAAAGGAAAATAAATGTCTATAAATTCACACGTTCAACTTCCAAATGGGATTATAAAATATTTTAAAGATGAAAGCCGATCAGATAAAAAAGTATGGTATTTAGATATTGTGACGGGAGAAATCAACCCCAACACGGCTAGAAAATTAGGTACGGTTTATGGATATTATTCTGATGAAACCGAAGACTTCTTAAACCGGACGATAGAAGGACCAATTTCGCGAGTGAATAAAAAAATCCGCTCTTTTTGTGCGGGAGAAATTGATTCTATTTCTATAACACCAAAAATGGAGCCTGCGTTAAAAAAATATATAAAAGGCGCAATGATGCGAAGTTGTAGGGCCATATGTTTATTTTATAAATATGATATTTTGGCTCCTTTTTTTAGTCCCCAAAGTAACCATGATGCATTGGTGCAGTGTTCAATAAATCCTTCAGAAAAGGAGGATTCTATTGATGCGTTTCTTCGAGGATTTCATTTAAACGTTTTAGTTAATAAAACGGAAAGGAATTTAGTAGTTCCGAGGAATTGTTTCTATTTTATAAGAGACGGAAATAAGGAGTGTATAATTGCTCCGATATCGCCACAGGGAGCCCTTATGCTTCAACCCGATGATTTTTCAAAAGAATGTATAAAAGAAGGTTATATGTCTTACCAAGTCGTTAAAGAGAGTGACCAGATCGAAACAATGAACATATCGGCTCTGGAAGTGGAATATGCATATAACCGCGATTTTATTGCTTCCAATGAAAAAAGAGAACTGGAGATATTGCAGGAGTATCTTAAAAATAATAGACCTGAGCTAGAGAAACTCAGGGACGAATTCAACGCTATAATTTAAAAATATTTTGAAAGCAAAGAGGCACCCGGCTTTTCGGCCGGATGCCTCTGTTTTGTTATAAAAACGGGTTATGCATCTGTTTTTGTATGGCAAAGGTGGGCGTTTTCCCTCTCTATCGAGCGGCGGAACGTATCCAGCTCATGCTGCCAGATCGAAACAGCCTCCTTTTTTTCTCTTGCAGAGGCAGCCGCCTCATTGACCTCAATCCGTCTCAGGTCCGACACGCACTGAGAATCATCATCGTCCGCTCTCCGAGAGGGAAAATCATATTCGTCGTCGCTGTCGCCTTGAAAAACCGCTTCCTCATTCTGGATGGCGGAATCATCTTCCATATGCATCCTTCTTTCTGCCCGGGCAGAGCCGCAGAGGGTCTGCCCACTGCATGAATTATGGACATATTCTATCATGAAAAGTTTCATGGTCAATACCTTTTTATAAACTTCAAAAAAAATTCAAAAATTCCGGATTCAGGAAGGCGTTTTGCTCCGAACTGGATGATGCGGAGGGTGCTCTGGGGTGGAACCGGTTTTCGCTTCTTCTTTGGCAAGACCATACACAGCGCCGTGAAAAAATCGGAAAAAACCTTGGAGAAAAGCCCCTTATTTCATAGAAAAGAGCGCGATCCGGAGGGTGGAACGGATAAAAAGCACCGCTGCCGGAGTTCACGATGGAACGTGCAGGGATAAGGATTGTCTGGAAGATCTCCCGGTTTACTTTATTGAGACGGAACAGGCAAAGATCGAACGCGCTCTGACGGTCAAAGCCAAGAGTGTGGAAGTAATGAATGTGTTTTTGGAGGTTGAGCCCATTCCGTTCAACCGGGGATTTTATTCCGTGGACATGACCTTCTATTTTCTCGTCAGGTTGTCGGCCTATTATACGCCGGTTTCCACGGCGGATACCGTTTGCGGCGTGGCGTTTTTCTCCAAGAAGGTCATCCTTTATGGCAGCGAAGGCAACGTCAAAGTATTTAATTCCGAAGCGACTTCCGGCGAATCCACCAACAGCCCGAAAGCGGTTGTGCAGGTGGTCGATCCGATCTGTTTACATTCCCGCATGGTCGAGAGCAGTGACAACGAACATGTGTCGGAAATCCATTTCCCGGAGAGGGTCACTGCCCTGTTCGACGGTAATTTTGTCTCAGGAAACTGCCACACCGTGCTGATCACTCTGGGCCTGTTTACGATCGTCCAGCTCGAGCGCCCTGTGCAGATGCTCGTTCCGGCCTACGACTTCTGCATTCCGGGCAAGGAATGCATCACCACGACGGACGATCCCTGCGAGGTATTCAAACATATCAAATTCCCGACCAACGAGTTTTTCCCGCCGCGGCTGGAGGATATCGATACGAGCAACAACTGCAACTGCGGCTGTGGCTGCGGATGCAATTCGTGCACGTGACATCAAAAAAAGAGACGGGGCCTGTTTTCAGACGGGCCTCGTTTTTTTATGGCCGAAGCTCATAAAAATCGGGTACGGTCCGTTTGACAGAAGGGCGTTTCCGCGCTATGATTTCCTTATTATTGAAAAAGGGGGCGCGCGCATGAAGCTGACGGTTGTCTGCGGGGAAGAGAGCCGGAGTTTGGATCTTCTTTCCGGAGGGAGGCTTTCCGATCTGCTGCGGAAGGCGGGATATTCCGTTCCGATGCCGTGCGGCGGCTGCGGGCGCTGCGGAAAATGCCGTATCCGCGCGGAGGGAAAAATCTCTCCGGCGACCGCGCAGGAGCGCCTGCTGCTCACAAAGGAGGATCTCTCCTCCGGAATCCGCCTCGCCTGCGAGACGGAGGCTTTGGGCGACGCCTCCGTTTTTCTTCCGGAAGACATGAAGCTGGAGGCGCTCTCCTCGGGCATCCTGCCGGAGTTTGTGCCGGATAGGGGAGAAGGCTGCGGGCTTGCCGTCGACATCGGAACGACGACGCTGGCCGCCTATCTCTGGGATCTTGCGGAGGGGAGACTGCTTTCCTCCGGGACCGCGCCCAATCCGCAGGCCGCTTTCGGCGCGGATGTGATGACGCGGCTCGGCGCCTCACGGGATGGGCATGCCGCCGATCTCGCAGCGGCCGTCCGCACCGCCGTCTGCACGCTCGCGGACCGGATCGGGGAGGAAGCCGGCCTCTCCGGGGAACGGATCAGAAAAGCCGTCTTTGTCGGGAATACGGTCATGCTCTGTCTGCTGACGGAAGGGGACGCTTCACGGCTCTGCGCTTCGCCGTTTCTGCCGGAAAGCCTGTTTGGGGAGACGGTCTCCGCCGCTTCGCTCGGGCTTACGGGCCTTTTGCGGGGGGCGGAGGTCTATCTTGGCCGGTGCGTCTCGGCGTTTGTCGGGGCGGATATCACGGCGGCGATGCTGGCTTCCCGGCTGGATGAGGCAAAAGAAGCGCTTCTGCTGATGGATATCGGCACGAACGGCGAGATGGCGCTGGCCAAAGAGGGAAGAATCCGCGTCTGTTCCACCGCGGCGGGCCCGGCGTTCGAGGGCGCGGGCATCTACTGCGGCACACAGGCGGTTCCGGGCGCCGTCTCCGGGGTGGAGTTCCGGGAGGGCGGCTTTTCCGTCCGCACGATCGCGGGCGCTGCACCGTACGGGCTCTGCGGTTCCGGCCTGATCGACGCGGCCGCCGCCATGCTTTCTGCCGGAATTCTGGACGAGACCGGCCGGATCGACGAGGAACAGGCGGAATCTTACGGCGTGCTCACGGAGGCGGAAAAAGTTCCCGCCGTCGTGCTCAAAGATAAAATCGTGCTCACGCAGAAGGATTTGCGAAAGTATCAGCTCGCGAAAGCGGCGGTCTGCGCGGGGGCGGAGACGCTTTTGCACCATTCCGGCCTCCGGGCGGAGGAACTGTCGGGAATCCTGCTGGCCGGCGGCTTCGGCAGCTTTCTGTCCGTCAAAAATGCGGCCGCGACCGGGCTTCTTCCGGCAGGCTGTGAAAAAAAGGCGAAGGCGGTCGGCAACGCGGCCGGCTCCGGCGCCTCGATGATGCTGCTCTCGGATGCGGAGCGCCGGCGCGCGGAGGAAATCGCGGTCGCCGCCGAGACCATCGATCTCTCTTCGGATGCCTTTTTTATGGACCGCTATGTGGAGGATATGCTGTTTGGGTGAAGCAGTGCCGGGCGGCAGCCGGGGGCTTTTCGGCCTGCTTATAAATATCGGCGCTCTTCGGAGGCGTGAGCCTTTTGCGGGACTCATTAAAGGTGTCTCCGTATATGTGCCCGATATAGGCTGGCGACCGGAAGAACCCCGAACGCCCTTTTTTAGCCGGCGGCGGATTTTTGGGCAAAGCCGGGAATCTCGTGCCGGCCTCGTTGATACTTTTGTGAATCGGTAGTATAATAACAACCTGCAGTTGTTCCGTTCTTTTTGTCCGGACATATTGGAAATTCCGTCATGCCGGACGAAAAGAGACGGTCAAAAAGAATCTCACTTTCTGTTTCGGCATTGGACCCCCAAGGGGGGATACGGATGGTGCCGAAACGGGCAATTCAAATGATTCAGGAGAGAAAACATGCTGAAAATCGAGCATCTGACCAAGAAATTTGGAAATAAAGTTGCGGTGGACGACCTCACGCTCTCGATTGCACCGGGAGAAATTTACGGTTTCATCGGGCATAACGGCGCCGGCAAAACGACGACGATCAAGGCCTGCTGCGGGATTCTGCAGTTCGATGCCGGAGAAATCCTGATCGACGGGCATTCCATCAAAGAGGAACCGATCGCCTGCAAGAAGCTCCTCGCCTATATCCCCGATAACCCGGATCTGTACGACTATCTTTCCGGAATTCAGTATCTGGATTTCATCGCCGACGTCTATGGTGTGGACGCCGCCGTGCGGAAGGAGCGCATTCACGAATACGCCGAAAAATTCGATCTGACGGGTGATCTTGCCCAGCCGGTCTCCGCATATTCCCACGGCATGAAGCAGAAGCTCGCCATCGTCGCCGCTTGGCTGCATGCGCCGAAGCTCATCATCATGGACGAGCCGTTTGTCGGGCTGGACCCGATTGCCTCCCATCTGCTCAAGGAGATGATGCGTACGCACTGCGACGCGGGCGGTTCCATCTTCTTCTCGACGCATGTGCTGGAGGTGGCCGAGAAGCTCTGTGATAAGGTCGCCATCATCCGGCAGGGGAAACTTGTCGTCAGCGGAAGCATGGAGGAAGTGAAAGGGAATACCTCGCTGGAGGATGTGTTCCTGGAACTGGAGGGAGACCATGCTTAAAGCACTGATGCGGGTCCGCTTTGCCGCGATGCGCAGCTGGCTCACGGGTGCGTCGCGCTACAAGCAGAAACAGACGAAGACCCGGGCAATCGGCTTCGCCATTCTGATTCTTTATGCCGCCGCGGCGTATGCGTTTATGTTTTACGGCTATTTTTCCATCATCAGCCGCCCGTACTATGAGGCGGGGCTCGGCTGGACTTATTTTTCCATGTTTGCGGTGACCAATTTTGCGATGATGTTTATCGGGAGCATTTTTGCGGCGAAAGCGCAGCTCTATGAGGCAAAGGACAACGAGCTGCTTCTCTCGATGCCGATTCCTCCGTCGGCCATTTTGGCCAGCAGGATGCTGACCCTGCTGCTGATCAACCTCGCGTTTGACCTGATGATAGCGGTTCCGGCGGGCATCGCGTGGGCGCAGTCCTGCCCGGTTCGCGCAGCCGGCATTCTTGCGTTTATTGTGATTATCCTGCTGCTGCCGCTGTTCTCTTTGGCGCTGTCCATCCTTTTTGCGTGGCTGCTTTCGCTCCTGACCCGCAGGATCCGGAGAAAGACCCTGCTCTCCACCGTCTTTTCGCTGGCGTTTCTCGGCGCATATTTCGTTCTTGTGGGCCAGATGCAGAACATGATCACCAAGCTGGCGCAGAACGGCACCGCGGTCGCCGAGCGGCTCGGAGGGGTCTCCATCCTCTATTGGATCGGTAAGGCGATCGCGGACGGAGATCTGAGGCTGCTGCTTTTTTCGGCGGTGTGTCTGGTTCTGCCGTTCTTGCTTGCCTACTGGCTGGTTTCCAAGACTTTTATCCGCACCGTGACCGCGAAGCCGGGCTTCGCTGTGATTGCCTATAAGGAAAACATGCAGAAGGTCTCGGGCGTCTTTGCCGCACTGTATCAGCGGGAGATGCGCCGGTTCCTCTCCAGTTCCGCCTACATCATCAACGCGGGCTTCGGCGCGCTTGTTCTCGCAGTCGGCGGCGTGGCGCTGCCGTTTTTGAATATCAAAGAAAAAGTTCCGCTTCCGGATGGCCTTTACAGCCCGATTCTGATCCTCGCGGTCTGCATGATCTCCGGAATGACGACGATCACGGCGGCCTCGGTTTCGATCGAGGGCAACACGCTCTGGATTGCCAGGTCCATGCCGGTTGACACGACGGATCTCCTTAAAGCGAAGCTGCTGGTGCATCTGATCGTCGCCGGTCCGGCAACTCTGATCGCGGAGGCGGGCCTGATTCTCGCGCTTCGTCCGTCATGGCCGGAGCTCATCTGGTGTCTGCTCACGCCGCTCACGTTCACGGGATTTACCGCGCTGGCCGGTCTGGCGGCGAACCTGCGTCATCCGAATCTGGACTGGACCAACGAGACGCAGGCGGTCAAAAACGGAGCCTCCGTCCTGATCGCGCTGTGCGTGAGCATGGTCGCCGTCATGGCGATGGCCGGAGCCGGATACGGACTGTCGCTCCTGATGCCGATGAGCATGGCAATGGGCATCGTGACCGTGGTGCTGCTCCTGGTTTGCCGGCTCCTGTATCACTGGATTCTGACCGGCGGGGCCGTAACCTACGAGAGACTCGGCTGACGCGGAACCAAATTATGATTTCCGCCGGAAGATGTTTTCTTTCCGGCGTATAGAAAACAGAAAACAGGGAGACGGGCTGCGGGCCTGTCTCCCTGTTTTTCATTTCATGTGTGGTTATAGCTGAACTGCCTTTACGGAAGGGAATTCGTTTGGTCAGGTCAGGCCAGTTCCTCAAAAAACGGAATGGATGCCGCGGCGCCAGGCTTCGATACGGCAATTGCGGCGGCCTTACTTGCAAGGCGCAGAGCCTCCTTCGGGTCGGAGTTTTTCGTATAGCTGCTGAGAAAATACCCGAGGAAGGTATCGCCGGCCGCAGTCGTATCCACCACTTCGGTTCGGAAGGCCGGCTGATAGATGGTGACCCGGCGGTCCGCAAAATAGGAGCCCTCCGCGCCCAGCGTGAGCACGGTTTTGGAGGAAGGATAGGCCTCCAGCATGGCCCGGAGGATCTTTTCCGGCTCCCGTTCGCCGGTCATCGCGCCGCCCTCCACCTCGTTGACGACAAAAATATCCACAAGTTCCAGCGGATACTCCCTCAGGATCGCGTCGGAAAACGGGGAGGGGTTAAACAAGATCAAATTGCCTGCCTCATGGGCTTTTTTCATGACCTCCGGGATCAGATTGATTTCGTTCTGAAGAACGACGGCTCCGTCCCGGAACTCGGTGAAAACACGCTCGACATAGTCCGGCGTGAATCCGGCGTTTGCGCCGGGAGCCACGATGATGCTGTTCTGCCCGCGCCGGTCGACCTGAATGATCGCATGGCCGGTTCTTTCCGGGCAAATCTCCACAAAGCGGGTGTCGACGTTCTGCGCGTGGAGAAAAACCAAAAGTTCGCCGTCTTTTTCACAGATTCTTGCCGCAAGACAGGCCGATCCGGCAGCCCGGCTCAGCGCAATAGCTTGATTGAGCCCTTTTCCGCCGATGCCTGTTGTCACATTGCGGCAGGAAATAGTCTCTTTTTCGCGGACGATATGGTCGACGTGATAGACGACGTCTCTGTTTACGGAGCCGAAGCTCAGTAAGTTCATGATGCTCACCTCAAAGCGTTATTCCTTGTGCCTGCCGGAATTTACAGGGCGCGGGTGCTCTTTCTGATTTTAAGAGTGGGTTCAAAGAAGGTGGTCATTTTTTCCTCATTCGGATGCTGAATCTCATAAAGCGCACGCATCGCGGCGCCCTCGCCGATCGCATAGGCGGGCTGTTTGATCGTGGTCAGCGGCGGATCCAGAAGGTCGGAGAAAAAGACGTCGTCGAATCCCACGATGGAGATGTCCTCCGGAATCCGGACGCCGAATTCCGCGAATTTTTTATAGAGGCCATAGGCCATCATGTCGTTGAAGGAGAAGACCGCGGTGCAGCCATCCTTGATGATCTCTTCCGCCGCCTTCATTCCGCCCGAGACCTGATAGTTGCCCTCGATCACGGATCTTTCGTCAAACGGGATGTCGTTGTCGCGGTAGGCGGCGCGCACCCCTTCCAGCAGTTCCGAAGTGTTGAGCAGATACCGCGGCCCGGTCAGGCAGGCGATTTTTCGGTGTCCTAAGGCAAAGAGGTGCTGCAGCGCGACATAGGCGCCCTTGCGGTGGTTGAGCGTGACGGCCGAGCAGCCGACCGACATCACATAGCGGTCGACCATGACGACGGGCTTGCCATATGCCTCGATCGCGCTCTGATACAGAGGAATCAGCCCGGAAGTGGAATCCGAGGCGATGGTGAGAATGATCGCATCGGTACCGGCGGAGATGAACATATCGAGGTAGCTCAGATCGTTTTTTGCGATATCGTTCGTGTTCGCAATGATCAGGCTCATCTTGTCCCTGGCGACCGTATCGCCGATGCCCTTCGTGAGGTCGGCAAAGAACATGTTGCTGGGGTCGGGGATGATCAGCCCGATCGTCCGGCTGCTTTTCTTTACAAAGGTGACCGCGGCCTGGTTGGGATGGTAATTCATCTCTTTGGCGGTGCGGATAATCAGTTCCTTTTTCTCCGGGGAGATCCGGTTGTCCCGATTATTGAGCACCAGAGACACCGCGGTGGTGGAAATGCCGAGTTTTTCGGCAATATCCTTGATGGTCACTTTCATCGTCGTTGCCTCCTGTGGTAAATATTTATCATACGCCCTCATTATAGGGCGGCGGTTCCGTTTCGTCAATGCGAATTTGGCTGAATTCATGCTCAGTTTTTGATGTTTCCTTGGATTTTTTTCGGAAATTTGAAAAAAATAGATAAATATGTCGGATTAATTTATCAGTCAAATATATCAGCGAGAAAATCCGTTTTCCGCTGGCACAACCCGAAAACGGCTCCGGCGGGCGGCATAAAGTTTGCTCTATACAGGCAGGCCTTTTTGAGGTATAATAACGATAATCTGAAACCTGTAAGTCCGGCGCAAAAACGGGCGGGAAGATGGCTTCTCTGCACGGGCCCCACATTCAAAATTCCGGGTCCTGCTTTCTGATGAAACACAAAAAAATCACATATACTAAAAAATAAACGATAAAGGAGAATGCAGAATGGGACTGATCAAGGCACTCTTTGGCGCAACGGGCGGCACGCTGGCGGACCAGTGGCGCGAATACTTCTATTGTGATTCGCTCGAAGAGGATGTTTTGGCGACCAAGGGCGTAAAACGCACCAGCGCCAGAAGCTCCAACACCAAGGGCGAGGAGAACATCATTTCCAACGGCTCCCTCATCGCGGTCAACGACGGTCAGTGCATGATCATCGTGGAGCAGGGCAAAGTCGTGGATTTCTGCGCCGAGCCGGGTGAATTTACATACGACGCCTCCACGGAGCCGAGCCTTTTTTACGGCAAGCTCGGCGAGGGCATCGTCAATACCTTTAAAACCATTGGCAAGCGGTTCACGTTCGGCGGCGACACCGGAAAAGACCAGCGCATTTATTATTTCAACACCAAAGAGGTCGTCGGAAACAAATACGGCACCGCGAACGCCGTGCCTTTCCGCGTCGTGGATCAGAATATCGGGCTTGACATCGATATCGCCATCAAATGTTTCGGCGAGTATTCCTACCGGATCGCCGATCCGATGCTGTTCTATACCAATGTCTGCGGCAACGTGACCGAGGATTTTCTCCGCAGCACGATCGACAGCCAGCTCAAGACCGAGCTAATGACGGCCCTTCAGCCGGCGTTTGCAAAGATCAGCGAGATGGGAATCCGCTACAGCGCGCTGCCGGGCCATACGGATGACTTGGCGGACGCCCTCAACGACGTGCTTTCCGAGAAGTGGGGCAAGCTGCGCGGCCTTCGGGTTGTGAGCTTCGGCGTCAGCTCGGTCAAGGCCTCCGAAGAGGACGAGGCCATGATCAAGGAGCTTCAGAGGAACGCGGTGTTCCGCAATCCGACGATGGCGGCGGCGAATCTCGCGGGCGCACAGGCGCAGGCGATGCAGGATGCCGCGAAGAATCAGGGGAACGGCGGCGCCTTCATGGCCTTTGCGGGCATGAATATGGCCGCGAATGCCGGCGGCGTCAACGCGAATACCCTCTATGGAATGGGCCAGCAGGCTGCGCCGGCCGCCGAGGGCTGGGACTGCCCGGCCTGTGGGCACAAGGGCAACCCAGGCAAATTCTGCCTCGAGTGCGGCGCGAAAAAACCGGAACCGAAACCGGCCGCCGAGGGCTGGGACTGCCCGGCCTGCGGATATAAGGGCAACACGGGCAAATTCTGCCTTGAATGCGGCGCAAAGAAGCCGGAAGCAAAGCCGGAGGGCTGGACCTGCCCACAGTGCGGCGCCGTCAACAAAGGCAAGTTTTGCATGGAGTGTGGCGCAAAAAAGCCGGCGGGCGAGCCGCTTTATAAGTGCGACAAATGCGGCTGGGAGCCGGAAGATCCGGCCCATCCGCCGAAATTCTGCCCGCAGTGCGGAGACCCCTTCAACGACGAAGACGTCAGGTAAAATTTTTATCCATTTATTTCCGATGGGTAAATCATTTAGAGAATATAAATATACCGGTATCGGGTTAACCTGATACCGGTATATTTCATAAATACGGGAATTTATTATTCTGTAACGGCAAAATCCGAGATCAGACCGGAAACCTGATCAGCATTTGCTTTACTGTCCCAATGCGTGTTATGGGAAGCGCCTTCAATTTTGACAAATTCCACATTGGCCGCATGGGTGAGGCCGCTCTGCAATTCTTCCTGATCGGCTTCAAGGAAGATGACGTCTTCCGATCCCCAAATGATCTGAACGGGGCAGGTGATCGTGTCCAGCCTGTCTCTGTTGTCATAGGTCAGCAATCCGCCGAAAATATGCGCCCACGCATAATACGGAAGCTGGGCGGCATGTTTATAGATGCCCTCATCAAAATCCGCATCCTCGTTGGTGCATGCAGTCCAGTCCCGGACAAAATCCTCAGGCATGGTTTGTTCTTCATCATAGCCGTGGACGCCGAGATAATCGGTTTTATCGCCATAATAGCACCAAGTCAAGGCTTCGTTGTCGCAGGATTTGGCACCGGAAGCAATCAGCGTAATGGAAGCGGCCCTTTCCGGATAAGAAATGGCAATCTCCTGCGCAATTAGGGAACCGAGGCTGTGGCCGGTAATATTAACCTTGTCAAGGCCGACTTTATCCATGAAATTCACGATGTCGGCGGTATGTTCCTGAACGGTATAGGCTTCATCCTCCTCTTCAGGCTTGTCGGTTTTACCATGACCGCGAAGTTCGGGAATATAGACCTTGTATCCCTGATCGGCAAGAATCGGAGCAACCTGCGCCCAAGAGAGTCTGCTGTCGGTTGCGCCATGAATGAGAAGAAGCGGCGTACCGTCTTCCGGCCCCATGGTCAGATAGCACATTTTGATGCCGGTGTCAAGATCGACAAAGCATTCGTCCCAGTCGTTGTCAACCATCTCATACCATTCACGGTTATCGATCGTTTCCGGAGCGGCTTCGGATTCCGCCGGAGATTCTTGGGAGTTGTTTGTTTCTTCGGTTTCTCCCTGAGATTCCTGAGGCTCAGACTCATCTGTCTTTTCGTTTCCGCAGGCAGCGAGAGAAAACATCATCAGGCATACGAGGAGAAGAGCAAAACCTTTTTTCATTTAAAAATCCCTTTCTATTATTTACTGCGAAAGATGGAATCATCTTCCTACAAAAGAATATTTTATTATTAATCCCCCAACAAGTCAATTATATATAAGAAAAAAAGCTAAATGAAAGGCGAATTGCTTTACGGTAATTGAATTTGATTTTTTAAGAAAGAGAAGGCTTTCCTTTACCGCTGAAAATTACCAATCATAAAATTTAACGGCAGGAAAACACTATTCTTGCAAACGCAAATTAGAGCAAAACAAGGAGTGAAAAATTTATGGCGAACAAACAGGCTAAGAGTTCTCTTGAGCAGTTCAAACAGGAAGCTGCGAGCGAAGTCGGTGTCAACCTGAAACAGGGTTACAATGGAGACCTCACTTCCCGTCAGGCCGGTTCCGTCGGTGGCCAGATGGTCAAAAAGATGATCGAGTCCTATGAAAACAGCATGAATGGGTAACGGATTCGTCCTTTGACGAATCAAGGAGCCGGACAGATGCCGGCTCCATTTTTTTGCCCGTGCCGCCGATCCGTTTTTGGGATCCCGGCGCGCCGTTTATTCTTTCCCGCTTTTTCGACCCGATTCCCGACAAAAAGGTTGAAATTGCCGAAAAATTCTTCTATAATCAAATTCTAGAAGTGACGAATTTTTTGCGGGGGGGGGGGGGTGACGGAATGGCGTTTGCCGATGATCTCAAAAAAGCGGAAAAACTGCGCTCTTCAGGCAAAAACGGCGCCGCCGTGGCCGCCATGGAATCCGTCTGGGTGGAGCGCCTCACAAAACCGGAACTGAAACAGCTTCGGGAGCTTTTTGACCAGATCCCGGAGCAGGAGCGCAAAACTTCCATGACCCACTGCCTTCAGGAGATGGAGCTCGACTGGCTGGAGGGGCGCTTTTCCGATATCGATCTTTGGCATGACGCCCTGACTGCCCGGAGGAGCAAATTCCGTGAGGAGTCCCCGGCAAGGGCACAGCTTGAGACATATATCTGCGCCGCAAATCTGCTCCGGGTGCCGAAAGAGAATTCCCGTCTGCTGCTTCAGCTTGGGATTTTGTATAACGGGGGCCGGGGCCATTCGCCTTATCCGATTATACCGACCGACCGGATGCCGAGCGTTTTGCGCGGGAGCCGGGACCTCTCTGACCTGTCGATTTATGTCGGTGCGGTGAGCTCGATCATTCGGCCGATGCTGCCGGCTCTTTCTTTTGGAAACAGCAGCGGCCTGGTCGAGTGTGCGCGCGCCGAGCTGTTTTATGAGCAGAACGATCTTACCCAGGCTTCTCTGGAAGTTGCTTCGGCGCTCCATGCGGAGGAGCCGGAGATTTTATTTATCGCCTATGTTCTCATGGCCCGTCTGCGTGCGCTCGAACCGGACGGCCCGGGTTGGCGCGATGCCGTGGAGCATCTTGCCCGTATTCTCGAAAAGAAGCATGCGGAGTGGCTGCTCCCGAATTTTGAGGCGTTTCAGGTCCGCATGGAACTGCTTTCCGGGAACATGGAGGCGGCGCGTCTCTGGCTGGATGCTGCGGAGGACGAATGGGATGGGATCACGCCGGAAAACTTTTACCGGATGGAGACCAAGGCGGGTGTCTATCTGAGCCTCGGCCGGTATCGGGAAGCTCTCTCTCTTCGGGAGCAGCTCCAGGAGATGATCTCGAGGGGCAACCGCGTGCTCGACCGCGCCGATACGCTCTCCTCCATGGCTCTGTCGCTGGAAGCGATGGGGAAGCGGGAGCTTGCGCTGGAAAAGCTGCAGGAGGCTCTGGATCTTGCCGAGCCGTTTGAATATGTCCGCGTGATTGCCGACAAAGGCAAGAACATTCTTCCGCTTCTGGATGCGCTTTCCGGCGGGGCTTATCTGGACCGCGTACGCCGGGCCGCGGAGGATTTCGCCTTGATTTACCCGAATTTGTATGCGATACCATGTTCACTCTGAAGAGCACCGACAGGTGCTTTTTTGTTTGATCTTGCGGAATTCGGAAAGGCTTTCGTTCGTAAAAAAGGCTTTTGGGATCGAAATAAAAATGCCCTCGGGATTCTGATGAATCCGGAGGGCATTATCTTTTTGCGGGCTTATCGCGTTTTTTTGTGTTTTCCAAAAATGTAAGTTCGGAAGGAGATCACATTCATGGTGAGGAACAAGAGCGTCACGGCGCCGAGCGTCAGCCATGCCTTTCCGATGCTGACCGGGGCCACGCTCAGGAGCAGCAGCATCGGGAATCCGAACAGGATGGCCCACGGCTGGTGATAGACGAGGTTGCTGGCGGCCTGGGTCTCGAATTTCGGGTCGGCCTCGCGAAGCAGGATGATGCCGGTGCTGGCGGTGCCGGTCAGCATGCCGTACAGCGAGAGGAACGCCTCATCCCGGTAGAGGTGAAAGATTCTTTTGCAGACGATCCCCAGATAAAGGTAGGTCGCCGCGCTCCCGACAAGACAGAGCAGCACGAGGGGAATGACGAAGTTCGGATGCGTAAAGGCGGAGAGGTCGATCGCGGCGATCGAGGCCACCACCATAATGTCAAACATAAATCCGGCGATGCGATTTTGCAGAAAGTTGTTCATGTATTCCCGACGGATCACGCCTTTTTTTTTCAGTTTGTTGAGCAGGGCCTTGAGCAGTAAGGCGAAGATGGTGCCGAGCAAAAAGTTGAAAGGCCAGAGGGTTGTTCTGAGCACGTTGCCGAAGCCGCCGAGCACGCCGGAGTCCGCCAGCGCGTTGACGCCGAGCAAAAAGAGATAGGCCATGCTGTACGCCAGAAAGACCAGCGATACCTGAATCGTGAATTTATCCATCGCCTCAGTCAGCGGAATCTCTCCGTCACCCATGACGTCGTTCAGCGTGACGTGCTCCGACTCGCAGCCGGAGCCGATCTCGCCGGAGAAACGGCCTTTTTTCCGCAGAACGTTCAGGTAGATGATGCCGCCGATGCTGGCCGCGATAAATCCCATGGCCGCGATGGTCAGGCCGAAGCTCGTGCCGTTGACAAAGCCGTAGCTGTTTTCGTAGGTGCGTCCCCAGGTGTAGGCGTTGCCGGGTCCCTGCCCGTAGCCGAGCGGAAGCAGCATGCCGGAGGCAAAGAAACTGCCCAGTGCATAATAGCAGACAATCGAGATGACCATGCCGAGCGCGGCCTGCATCAGATAGGTCGCGACGACGGTGACGCCGGAATCGAAGCCGCCGGTTTTCATCGTGCGGTCCTTCTGAAGATCCGTGTTGCGCAGGGACATCGCCACAAACCCAAGCCCAAGCCCGTGGTAGGTGAGCATCTCCAGCGTCGTGGTCGGCAGAAGGGGATTGCCGGTGATTTCCCGGTAAAGATACCCGACGAACAGGATCAGAAAGCCGCCGAGGACGGAACTGGGAATCATCAGCCTGCGAAGGGCGGGAATCATGTTCCGCAGCGTGTTCGCCGCCATCATGGCAAGAAACAGCAGAGTCAGCGTCACGATGAAGGACCATACTTCCTTATCCCAGAGGTTGATTCCGGTTGTCATACAGGCACCGCCTTTCGTTTCCGTGATACTTCTATCTTACCATCGGATGTGAACTATATTTGAACCGAATACGGAGATTCCGCGGAGTTTTTATAGAAAAAGTTCCGTACGGCTGCCGGGAAACCCCGTCGGAAAAATTCGGCTGTAAAAAAACGCCCGGCCGTTTCTGGGCTAGGTCCAGTGGGCTCCTACAGAGGTTTCCCGGTGTGCAGCCCGGGTAAACGCTTAACCATTTTGAGACGAAGCATTTTTATATGGGATATTTTTAAGGTTCGGGCAGTAAAAACGAACGGTTTCTGAACGTCCGGTCCGCGTCTGCGGCAATCTTCCGCCGCGCAATCCATCGAATGCCCGCCGTTTCGGAGCGTGAGCCGTCAGCAGGGCAGTTCCACCGTGAAGGCGACTTGCCCGCCGGACGTCATCTCCATGAAAATCCTGCCGCCGTGAAGCTCCACAATTCGTTTCGCAAGCGCAAGCCCGAGGCCGGAGCCCTCTTTTCGATGCTCGCCTTCCTGCTGATAAAACAGCTCGAAAGCCCGGGCGGCCGTCTCTTCCGTGATGTCGGTTCCCCCGTTCACAAAGCGGGCCGCCGCCTTGCCGTTTTCTTTTCGGAGGGAGACGGAGACGCTCCCGCCGCTGCCGGAGAATTTGACCGCGTTGTCCAGAAGGTTAAACCAGACGCAGGAGAGCAGGTCCTCATCACCGGAAAAGAGTACTTCGGCCAGATTCACGTCGAAGCTGAGGCTTTTCGCGCTCCATTTCGGCTCGAGCTGAAGGATGGTCTGCCGGATCTGTTCGTCAAGGGAAAAAGTCCGCTTTTTCTCGATGATCTTCTGATTATCAAGGCGCGAAAGGCGCAGCAGGTTTCCGGTCAGCTCAGTCAGGCGCTCCGTCTCTTCGGCGATGAAGCCGGCATATTCCCGCTCCTCCTCCTCGGAGAGGCCGCCGCTTTGCAAAAGCTTCGCGTAGCCGCCGATGATCGAGAGAGGCGTCTTGAATTCATGGGAGACGTTGGAGATAAAATCCTTCCGCAGGTATTCGTTGCTTCTGAGCTCCGTCACCATCAGGTTGAAATTCCGCTGAAGCTCCTGATACTCAAGCGTTCTGCCGGCGGCGCGCTCCCGAAAGTTGAGCTGCACGTCGAAATTCCCGGCGGCGATCTGTTCCGCCGCCTTGGAAAGTTCCACAATCGGATTCGACGTGCGGCGGGACATCAGAATCACCATCGCGATCACAAAACAGGCGGAGATCAGCAGCAAAATGAGATCCTTGACCGCATATTCGGAGATCAGGAGTTCAAGATCCTCTCGCTTGAGAAGGCGGTCGTTGCGGATCAGCGCCGACATGCTCAGCGTGTAGGCGGAACTGAGCGCGACAACGATAAAAAACGTCAGAGTCAGCCGGAAGCGAATCCGTTTCATGAGAAAACCTCCTTGTCTCATTACCGCCCGGATTCCGAAGCCGGGCGAAGGAAAAAATATCGTATAAAGGGAGCATGCGCATGGCGGCCGTTTCATGGCCGGATCCTGCAGCTCCGATTCGATGGGGGGGGAACAGACCTGCTTTAAGAAAAGTTACCGTTCCTTCAGCACCGCCCGGTATCCAAGCCCGCGAACGGTCTGAATTTCAAATCCTGTAAAGCTTAATAGCTTTTCACGCAGGCGCTTGACATGCGTATCCACGGTTCGGGGATCGGAGTCGCTGTCGTAGCCCCAGATCTCATCCATCAGGTTTTGGCGCGAGAAGATTTTGTTTGGGTAGGAGAGCAGCATCCGCAGCAGGAGGAATTCCTTCTGGCGCAGCGGGACGGTATTCTCCTGATCCGAGACGGAGAGCGCATCCGAATTGAGGGTGCAGCCGCCGATCTCCGTGACGGATTCCTGCATCATGTTGCAGCGCCGGAGCAGGGCCTCGATGCGCAGCAGCATCTCCTCCATATTGATAGGCTTTGTCATGTAGTCGTCGGCCCCCCGGCGGAACCCCTCCCGTTTGTCGTCGAGCGTGTCCTTCGCGGAGACGATCAGCACCGGGATTGTGAGATTTGCGCCGCGGATCTCGGCGGTCAGCTCGTAGCCGTCCATCACGGGCATCATCAGGTCCATCACGATCAGATGGATGCTGGCGTGCTCCATCACATCGAGCGCGGCGGCGCCGTTTTCCGCCTCATATACCTCGTAGCCGGCGCGGCGGAGGTAAATCCGCATCAGCCTGCGCAGCTCGGCGCTGTCCTCTACGATCAGAATATTCGCCATACGTCCGCCTCCTTTTTCAGCTCCAGTATAGCATACTTCTTTTATGAACTCAATTTGAACCCGGCGGGACGAAATGAAAAAGATGAACGAAAAAAGCGGGGAGGGCGGCTCGGCGGAATCGCAGAAATGGATAGCTTTTTTATCAGGCTGCTAAAAACATTTTTCCGCTTCTTCGGGGCCCGGGAAGGATTTCACAGTATGAAGTCTGAACTTGGCGATCCGGCATATAAAAATACCGGTAAGACTTTCCCATCTTGCGGTCAAGAGACGCCGCGAGCTCGTTTTCCCAAGTAAAAATCATATTTCCCAAAGATGAAAGAGCAAATGGACGCGAGAAGGCCTACATCCGGGGCATAAAAATACCGGCAGGGGAAAACCCCCGCCGGCATTTTCTTATTTATGTATCAGTTGCACTTCGACCAGCCGCAGGAACGGCAGGAGACGCAGCCGCCCTCGTGCTCAAGAAGTTCTCCGCACTCCGGGCAATATTTCAGCGTATGTTTATTGGGATTTTCAATTTCCACCTGAGGCGCGTCGGCGCTCATGCTCTCCGGGGAGACCGCCATGCCCTTGATCTGCATATCGTAGACCTTTTTGATGACTCTGGCGATCGCGTCCGGGCAGCTCGTGCATTTGAGGCCGGGCTGGCGGATGGTGGAGGGGCAGCGGATGCCGCGGATCTGCTTGATGATCTCGTCGATGCTGATGCCGCTGCGGAGGGCGACGGAGATGAGCCTTGCGGTCGCTTCGGACTGGCTCGGGCAGCCGCCTTCCTTGCCGGTGTTGGTGAAGATCTCACAGATGCCGTCTTTGTCGTAGTTGACGGTGACATAGAGATTGCCGCAGCCGATCCGCATCCGCTCCGTGATGCCGAAGACGGTATCGGGTCTCGGTCTCGGAACAATCGCATGTTCCACAACGGTCACGACGGAGGCGGAATCCTTCTTTTCCTCTTTGCCGATATTCAGCACCTGGGAATCCCGGCTGCCGTCGCGGTAGATGGTAACGCCCTTGCAGCCGAGGCTGTACGCGAGATCAAATACATGGCGCACCTCGTCCTGCGTGGCTTCGTTCTTGAAGTTGACGGTCTTGGAGACGGCGTTGTCGGTATGTCTCTGGAAGGCCGCCTGCATCCGGATGTGGTATTCGGGGCTGACGTCGTGCGCGGAGATATAGACGCGGCGGATATCCTCCGGGATCTCCATGATGTGGGCGAGGGAGCCGTGCTCGGCGATCCGGTTCATAAGCTCTTCCGAAGCGAGCGAGCGCTCCTCGAGCAGGGCTTTGAGCACCGGGCTCACTTCGACCATCTTGGTGTTATCCATGATGTTGCGGATGTAGGCATAGGCAAAGACCGGTTCGACGCCGGAGGAGCAGCCCGCGATGATGGAGAGCGTGCCGGTCGGGGCGATGGTGGTGACGGTCGCGTTGCGAAGCGGTTTTCCATCTTTATAAATGCTCTCGCCGAAAAGCGGGAAAGCGCCGCGGATTTCGGCCAGCTTTTCGCTCTCGCCGCGGCCGGTCTCGGTGATAAAGCCCATCAGCGTTTCGGCGAGGTCGACGGCCTCGTCGGAGCAATAGGGGATGCCGAGCTTGAGCAGCAGATCCGCCCAGCCCATGATGCCGAGGCCGATCTTTCTGGTGGCCTTCGTCGTCTTGTCGATCTGCTCCAGCGGGTAGCGGTTGACGTCGATCACGTTGTCGAGGAAGTGAACGGCATCCCGGACGATTTTGCCGAGGCGTTCATAGTCGATTTCGACGCCGTCCTCCGTCTCTTTGGTCAGGACGGAGAGGTTGATGGAGCCGAGGTTGCAGGATTCGTAGGGGAGAAGGGGCTGTTCGCCACAGGGGTTCGTGCTTTCGATCTCGCCCTGTGCCGGAACGACGTTGTCGCGGTTGAGCCGGTCGAGGAAGAGGATACCGGGTTCGCCGTTTCTCCAGGCACCCTCGATGATCTTCTGATAGACCGCGGAGGCCTCCAGCTGGCTGACGACGTTTTTGGTATGCGGATCCACAAGATCATAGAGCTCGCCCTTTTGGGCGGCCTCCATGAATGCTTCCGTTACGCCGACGGAGATATTAAAGTTGTTGAGTTCGCTGTTATTCTTTTTGCAATCGATGAATTCAAGAATGTCCGGATGGTCGACGCGGAGAATGCCCATGTTGGCGCCGCGGCGGGTTCCGCCCTGCTTCACGGCCTCGGTGGCCATGTTGAACACCTTCATGAAGCTGATCGGGCCGGAGGCAACCCCGCCGGTGGAACGGACGGTGCTGCCTTTCGGGCGGAGTCTGGAGAAACTGAATCCGGTGCCGCCGCCGGACTGATGGATCAGCGCCGCATTTTTGACGGAATCAAAAATGTCGACCATGCTGTCTTCTACCGGCAGTACGAAGCAGGCGGAAAGCTGGCCGAGCGGACGTCCCGCGTTCATGAGCGTCGGACTGTTCGGCAGGAATTCGAGGTTGGCCATCCTCTGATAAAATTGCTCCGCAAGCGCAGCGGTGTCGGCCTCCGGGTCGTAGTTCCGGTCTGCGGAGGCGATGGCGGCCGCGACTCTCCGGAAGAGATCCTCAGGAGTCTCCACGCATTCCCCTTTTTCATTTTTGACAAGGTATCTGCGTTCGAGTACGGCTTTCGCATTGTCAGTTAGCTTCATACGTAACATCCTTTTCTATATGTTTTCTCCACTCCACTGCAATCCGCCTCCATCCGAAAGACGAAAAAGCATAAATAAATTATAACTTACGCCCAAAAAAAAGTAAAGGCAATTATCGACAGCAAAAATAATTAACAAAAAACAAAAAAGGGAAAATCTCCACGCTTTTTCTTTCTCCCCTTTAAAACGCAGGAAAAATTTTATATAATGAATTGGATTGAAAAGGAAAAGGAGTTTTGCCGCACATGAGCGTCAGCAAAAAAATGATCATTTTGGCGGGCGGAGCGCTTCTTGTAACCGCTGTTCTCATCGGGAGCCGGATTCATATTCATACGCCCGGCCCGGTGGCCACCTGCACGGAGCCCCAGGTCTGCACAGTCTGCGGGGAGATCCTCGAAGAGGCGAAAGGCCACGCGCCCGGCCCGGCGGCCACCTGCACGGAGCCTCAGGTCTGCACGGTCTGCGGAGCGATTCTTGAAGAGGCGACCGGCCACACGCCCGGTCCGGCGGCCACCTGCACGGAGCCTCAGGTCTGCACAGTGTGCGGAGAGATCCTTGAAGAGGCGACAGGCCATACGCCCGGCCCGGCGGCCACCTGCACGGAACCTCAGGTCTGCACGGTCTGCGGGGCGGTGCTTGAAGAAGCGACCGGCCACACCCCCGGTTCTGCGGCCACCTGTACGAAACCTCAGGTCTGCACGGTCTGCGGAGCGGTCATTGAAAAGGCGAAGGGCCATACGTTCGTGACGGAGGGAGACACCCGTACCTGCACGGTCTGTGGCTACTCCGAAAAAGTCCCCTCCGCTCAGAGTGCGGAGGGTGCCGCCACGCAAACTTCGTCGGAGGCCGCCCAGACCGCGAACACCATCACCGAGCCGCAGACCACGGAGATTTGCGACGAGACGACGAGCGGCGTCCATTACCACAACACGATCAACGCCTATTATTCCGGAAATGTGCTGGTCTGTGGTGATTATGCGCTCGAGTATTTCGGCTCCAATTCCTCCGGAAGCAGCTCCTATGCCTCCATCCTGACGGATTTTGCGGCGAAATACCCATCCGTTCAGGTCATCAGCCTGCTGGTGCCGAAAAGCTGCGCCTTCAACGGGCCCGCCGGCTATGGGGATACCTACGACAGCCAGTCCTCGTTTATTTCCAATACTTATTCGATGATGTCCGGCGTCACCACCGTCGACGCGGCAAGCCTGATGAATCAGCACAGCGACGAGTACCTCTACTACCGCACCGATCACCACTGGACCAGCCTCGGCGCCTACTATGCCTCCGCGGCGATGTGCAGCGCCATCGGCATGACGCCGCGCGCCATTTCCAGCTACACGACCGTCGTCAACACCGGCTTCATCGGCACCCTTTACGGCTATACGGCCGAACCGCACCCGGCCTGCCTGCTGGCCAATCCCGACTATACGGTCGGCCACTACCCCAAAACTTCCTATACGATGACCTATTACAGCGGCGGCGTCTCCTACACCGGCAGCGCGATCAACGGCAAGGCGAAGAGCTACGCCTCCATGTTTATCTGCGGTGACCAGCCCCTGACCGTCATTCAGACGGAAAACCACAACGGCCGGCGGCTGCTGATCTTTAAGGAATCTTACGGCAACGCCTTTGTGCCTTATATGATCGACTATTTCGAGGAGATCGTCGTCGTCGACATCCGAAAATCCTGCAAGAGCACAAGCAGCCTCATCAGCGAGTACGGCATCACCGACGCGCTTATCATCAACAATGTGCAGGCCGCCGTCAGCCTTCAGAGCAGCCTTCAGGGCAAGCTGACTTCCTGAAAACAAAAAAAGCCCGCCTTCGGAGGCTCCGCACGAAACGGAGCACACGAAAGCGGGTATTTTTTTGAGTACCGTGCTCAAAGATAGGAACGGATGTCTCTTGCCAGACGGTCCTCGACCTCGGCCAAGCGCCGGGCGACGCTCTTTGCCGGCTCATCCGCATTCTGATACTGATTCAGATACCGGTTGAGCGATTTGACGCCCGTATTGCAGCCGTCGATCATCAGATCGGCCACGGTGTCGTCGCCGGAATCCACCGCCAGCTTGACGTTTGTTTTGAACCAGCCCATCCCTTCGGCGATCGGGCTCGGCTCCTTGCCCTCGGCATTATGCTGTTCCAGCAGGCTCCGGGCCTCGCCGCCCAACTTTTGATGATTCTCCTTACAGTTTGAGAGCATCGTCTTTAAGCCGAGACTTTTTACCGAGGGCATCACCTCATCGATGGAGGCAACTCCCATTTTTACGCCTGCGTCGCATTCTTTCAGCAGGTTGACGGTATCTTCATTTTCGATCATATCGTTTTTTTAAATTTCCCTCCCATAGTGGAATATCCTTAGTATCTGCGGAAGCAGAAAAAATATCAAAAAATCGCCCGCGGATGTTGACTTTTCAGAAAATGCTGGTACAATCAAATAAGAACGATTCTTAATTAAAGGAGGCGCCGGGAAGATGAAGAATACATTACAAAAAGATATTGTTCTCCAGGCTCTCCGCGCGCTGGACCATCCGACGGCAGAGGAAGCTTACGCATGGATTCATAAGACGTTTCCCGGTATCAGCAAGGCGACGGTCTATCGAATCCTCGGCCGGCTTGCGGAGGAAGGGGAGATCACCGATATCAAGGTGGCCTCCGGTCCCGCCCATTACGACTGGAACGCGATGAAGCACTATCATATCCTCTGCATCCAGTGCGGAAAAGTGCGGGACGTCACGATGCCGGAGCTTCGCGGCGTCGAAGAAAGAGTCAGTGACACCGCCGGATTCCAGATCCTCGGCTATGAGCTTGTGTTCATGGGGATCTGCGCGGAATGCGGCGGGACTGAAATAAACCAATCAGGAAAGGAGAAGGATCATGGATAATAAGGCGTTATTTAAAATCAGTTACGGTCTTTTTGTTCTGAGCGCAAGAGACGGCGAAAAGGACAACGGCTGTATCATCAACACCTTTTCCCAGGTGACGAGCAATCCGCTCCGCGGCAGCATTGCGATCAACAAACTGAATCTGACCTGTGAAATGATTCAGAAGAGCAAAAAATTCAGCGTATCCGTTCTGGATACCAGCGCGCCGTTTGACCTTTTTAAGCGTTTCGGCTTTCAGAGCGGCAAGAACGCGGACAAATTTGAGGGGCTCTCGGGCACGGTACGCGGAGAAAATGGCATCCTCCACCTGACGGAGCACGTCAATGCCGTATTTTCGGGCACGGTCGTGCAGGAGATCGACCTCGGCACCCATGTCATGTTTATCGTAGACATCGACGACGCGGAGGTTCTGGGCGGCGGCGATTCCGTCACCTACACATATTATCAGGAAAACATCAAGCCCAAATTCAAACCGACCAAGGGCATCAAAGGCTGGCGCTGCGTGATCTGCGGATATATTTATGAAGGGGAGAACCTTCCGGCAGACTTTATTTGCCCGGTCTGCAAGCACGGCGCCGTAGATTTTGTTCCGATTATGGAAGAATAAAATTGAATTTACGAAAAGGAGAGTATGTTATGGAACTCAAAGGCAGCAAAACCGAAAAAAACCTGATGACCGCTTTTGCGGGCGAATCTGAAGCCAGAAACAAATACACCTATTTCAGCGGTAAGGCGAGAAAAGAAGGCTTCAACCAGATCGCGGATATTTTTGAAGAAACCGCCGGCAACGAAAAAGAGCACGCCAAGCTTTGGTATAAATATCTGGTGGGCGGAGAAATCAAATCCACGGCCGAGAACCTTGCCACCGCCGCCGGCGGCGAGCATTACGAGTGGACCGATATGTACGCGACCTTCGCAAAAGAAGCCAAGGAAGAGGGCTTCGACGAAATCGCCGCCAAATTCGAAGGCGTTGCCGCGATCGAAAAGACCCATGAGGAGCGCTATCTCAAGCTTCTGGAAAACGTCAAGGACGGCGAAGTCTTCAAAAAGGGCTCCATCGTGATCTGGAAGTGCTCCAACTGCGGCCACATCCACATCGGCGAGAACGCGCCGGAGATCTGCCCGGTCTGCAACCATCCGAAGTCCTATTTTCAGCTCCGTGCCGAGAATTATTGATCTAAAGAATAAAGCAAAACGGACGGCCCGAAAGGCCGTCCGTTTTTTATAGGGGTTGAAAGGCCGGCTCACATCGCGGCGGAAAGCTTCAAGCATTCCTCTGCCTTTACCGGAAAGGGAAAGGCATTTTTGTTGCCGGATTTTTTGGGCCGCTTTCCGTCTAAATATTAGAAATCCCGGCGCAGGGTTCATTTCCGGGTGCCGGATAAAAAAGAAGCTGCCACAGTCTGCGGCAGCTTCTTTTTTATATTTTTTTTTAAAAAAACGGATTACCAGATCACGTCGGTGTCGAGCACGCGGCCGCGGTTGGTGAGGGCGTCCAGCATGATGCGCTGTTCGACCTGGGCGACCATCTTGCGGGTGAATTTGACGCGGTCCGGGTTGACGGAGATGCTGTCGATGCCGGAGCGCACGAGGAATTCGGCGAATTCCGGATAGACGCTCGGCGCCTGCCCGCAGATGGAGACGGTCTTGCCCTCTTTATGGGCCGCTTCGATCAGGTGTTTGACGGCGCGTTTGACGGCGAGGTTGCGCTCATCGAAGATGGCGGAAACCGTGTCGTTATCGCGGTCGCAGCCGAGCACCAGCATCGTCAGGTCGTTGGAGCCGATGGAATAGCCGTCGACGAACCGATTGAACTGGTCGGCGAGGATGATGTTGGCCGGAATCTCCGCCATCAGCCAGACCTTGAAGTCCGGGCCGCGGCGCAGTCCCTCTTCCGCCATGATCGTGACGACTTTTTCACACTCCGCGACGGTTCTGCAGAACGGAATCATCACATGCAGGTTTTTGAGGCCGTATTCCTCTCTCACCTTAAGGACCGCTTGGCATTCAAGGCGGAAGCCCTCGATGTATTTCGGATCGTAGTAGCGGGAGGCGCCTCTCCAGCCGAGCAGGGCGGAGGGCTCGTTGGGCTCAAATTCATCGCCGCCCTTGAGGTCGCGGTACTCGCTCGATTTGAAATCGGAGAAGCGCAGCGTGACCGGGCGGGGAGCCATCGCCTGGCAGACCTGACGGAAGCCCTCGGCCAGTTGGTCGACGACCTTCTCCGGGTGGCCGGATTTGATCAGATAGAGCGGATGCTCATGAATGTAGGTGGTCCAGATGAATTCCTCGCGCATCAGGCCGATGCCGTCGCAGGGAAGAGGCGCATATTTTTCGGCCAGATCTGGGTCGCCGAGGTTCATATAGATTTTGGTGCCGGTGACCGGGAAGGTCTCCGCGACAACAGCAGCAGCGGCCGGGGCGGCTTCGGGTTTCTTATCTTCCACGATGCCCTTGTAAACGACGCCGTTGTTTGCGTCGACGGTGATCTCCATGCCGTCGGTGATGACCTCGGTGCAGGCGTCGCCGCGGCTCTTGGTGCCGACGATGCAGGGGATGCCGAGCTCCCGGCTGACGATGGAGGCGTGGCAGGTCATGCCGCCGGAGTTGGTGACGATGGCCTTGGCCTTCTTCATGGCGGGCACCCAGTCCGGTGCGGTCATTTCGGTAATGAGAATCTCGCCGTCATGGAACTGGTCGATATGCTCCGGGCTCAGGATGACATGCGCTTTTCCGGAGACGAGGCCCGGGCTTGCCGGAAGCCCTTTTACAATGACTTCGCGGGCGGCACCCTCGGCGCTCTTCTTGTTTTTGCGGCTCCAGACGGTCTCGGGGCGCGCCTGAAGCAGCCACGTTTTGCCGGTGCGCTCGTCGATGCCCCATTCCATATCCATGTAGCGGCCGTAGTGCTCCTCGAGTCTCTTCGCGTACCCGGCGAGCTCCAAAATCTGTTTATTGGTAAGCTTTTGCTGGATCGCATCCTCGGGGGCTACCTCGCGCTCCTCGCAGTCGCCGCCGGGTTTGCAGGCGTACATGACGTTCTGAACATGCACGTCTCTGGAGACGATCTGCAGCGTCTTTTTGTCAATGAGGTAGTTGTCCGGCGTGACGATGCCCTGCACGACGTATTCGCCGAGGCCGTAGGCAGCCTCGATGATGATCTTGGTGTCGTCGCCGTTCGAAATGTTCACGGAGAACATGACGCCGGAGACCTTGGAGAAGACCATCATCTGGATGGCGGCGGAGAGGGCGAGATTCATATGATCGTAGCCCTGTTTTTCGCGGTAGAATGTGGCGCGGTCCGTAAAGCAGGAGGCGTAGCACTCCTTGACCTTTCTGACGACCTCGTCGCCGCCGACCACGTTGAGATACGTATCCTGCTGGCCCGCGAAGGAGGCGTCCGGCAGATCTTCCGCGGTTGCGCTGGAGCGGACGGCCACCATCGGCAGATCGTCGCCGATGAGCTCCGGGCAGTTGCGGCGGATGCGCGCAGCCAGCTCGATATAGGCGTCCTTAATGGCTTTTTCCAGATCGGCCGGCATCTGCTTTTCCACGAATTTGGTGCGGATAGCGGTGCAGACTTCGTGAAGCTTATCGGAATTATCAACGTCAAGGCCCTTGAGCATCGCATACATTTCATCTTTCAGGCCGGTGGATTCCAAAAAGTACCGATAGGCATAGGCGGTTGTGGCGAAGCCGTACGGGACGGGGACATCCGTTTTGGAAGTCATTTCGCCAAGGGAAGAGGATTTACCTCCAACGATAGAAACATCGCTTCGTTCCAGCTCGTCAAACCAGAGCAGGAATTGATTTTCTTTTTCCATCTTTTCACCTCGTTTACTAAATGTTACTAAATTAGTATAATCTTTTTCCGCAATGCGCGCAAGCAAATGCACAAGAATTTCTTGGATTGTTAAAAAAAACAGGGGATATTTTATAAAAAACGGCTGTTTTATCCTTGGAACTTCGGGCTTGCGGAGAAAAACCCAGCGATCTTTTTTCCATGAAACACCCCCGATCAAAGACCATATTTTTATTCCGGACCCATTGGGAACAAATTGCTTTTTATGAAGTTATCTTATTTTCCGCGCTTCGAGATAATACCGCTTTTCGTACGGATGTCCCATCGCGAAGCTCTTTCGGACAAAGCGGCCGTTCTTCCGTACCACATCAAAGAGCCCTTCCTTGTCGAAAGTTTCATAAGTGAAGGCCAGACTGCGCGGCTTTTTGCCGAGCTCCCGGCAGGTGCGGGCGTCATGCACATATTCGAGCTGCGCCTCGGGGTGAGATTCGAGCCACCGGTCGAGAATCGGCTGAAGCGTCTGCAAATCCGGCAGATGCGAAAGATCCAGCCCCATTTCGGCAAGAGCCTTATCAGAATCGACATTTGTCAGCAGGCGGTTCATGCCCTCGTAGGGCATCGCCGGATCATAGAGATTGATGATCTCGGCGAGCGCGTAACGGGCGGGATGGGTTTCACGCTCGGCGGGGGAGAGCGTGGGTTTCAGCTCCTCCCAGTAGCTCTTCGCCGCGGCGAAGGAGTGGTTGCCGTCGCCCATGGCAAAGAGAAAGCCGTCGCCGCTTTGGTCGCGGAGAATCTCCAATGCGCCGGCCACCTTGCCGAGCAGCTCCGGGGAATCGACGCGGTATCCGGTGATGTGGCCGCCGCCCTCCATCAGGTCGAAGTCGTAGAGAAGGGGCAGGTTGTAGGTCTCCGCATCCAGCGCGCGCATCAGCAGGTTCTCGCGGTCGTCGATGAGCACGAGCACGTGCGGCAGTTCAAGGGGCGACTGCTTTCGGATCTCCACGCGGGGCGGTACCCGGCTGAGGACGGTCTCCTCGGTCGCCCGGATCAGAAGTTTGGAATCCGGGTTAAAATCATACTGCTCCATATCGAAGGCTACAATCAAGCCCCTTCGCTCGCCGTCCGGCGTTTTTCTCCGGCAAAAGACCATCGTCTCGCCCTTATTTTCCAGCGTGCCGTCGGAGAGATAGCACTCCATCGCCGCCGCGCGCTTCGCGTAATCGCGGTCGCCGCGCAGCAGAAACGCCTCAGGCAGAATCATATTGAGCGCCGAGGGCGCGTCCCCGACAAAATTGCTCACGCGGTCCCAGTATTCCGGCTGAGCCGCATACTGATCGCAGGCGAGCACGGCATATTTCTGAAGATCCACGGTGTTGTTCGGCAGCCAGATCTCCGGCACTTTGATGCCAAGGGCTGCAAATCGTTCCTCTAAATTCATGTTTTCCTCCATAATCCTTAAGAAACGAACGGCGGCCCGTTTCCGAGCCGCTGAACTGATAAAATCCTGTCAGAGAACCCGGACCCGTCTGACGTTCTCAAGAGCTTCGAGCTCGCCGGCAAGGGAATCCGGAAAATCCGTGTTGAAATCCAGGATCGTATATGCAATTTCTCCGAGGGATTTGTTGACGAGGTTTTCGATGTTGAGCCCGGCGGCGGCAACTTTTTCGGTGATCATGCCGAGCATGCCGGGAACGTTGCTGTGAATCAGGGTGACGCGGGCTCCGGCCGCTCTTGGGAAGCTGACCGCAGGCAGGTTCACGGAATTCGCAATGTTGCCGTTCTCCAGATAATCGATGATCTCCTTTGCGCCCATCACCGCGCAGTTTTCGTCTGCTTCCGGCGTTCCGGCGCCGAGGTGCGGCGTGCAGAAGACGGTTTCGATCGCAAGCTGTGCCTTGGTGGGGAAGTCGGTCGCAAAGCCCTTCACCTTCCCGCTGAGGAGCGCCGCATTGAGTGCCTCCTCGTTGATGATCGGGCCGCGGGCATAGTTAATCAAGTAGACGCCGGGCTTCATCATATCGATTTCGATCGCGCCAATATAATCGCGGGTCTCGTCGTTGAGCGGGACATGCACGGTGATATAGTCGCAGGTCTTGTAGATCTCCGTGACGTCGTCGGTGAAATTGAGATAGGCGCGCAGTTCCTTCTTGCGCATAGGCAGCAGGTAGGGGTCGTAGCCGATCACGTCCATGCCGAGATCGGAGCAGGCTTTCGCCATCCGGGAGCCGATCGAGCCGACGCCGATGATGCCGATACGTTTGCCCATGATCTCCGGTCCGCGGAAGACCTCTTTGCCTTTTTCCACCGCTTTTCCGGGCTCGCTTTCGCTGTCCTTCAGGGTTTTGACCCATGAGGAAGCGGCTTCCACGTTGCGGGTGATCGAGACAATGGCGGCGATGGCGAGCTCTTTTACGGCATTGGCGTTGCCGCCGGGCGTGTTAAAAACCGCGATGCCGTTTTCGGTGCAGCGGTCGACCGGGATCGTGTTGACGCCCGCGCCGACGCGGACGATCGCCTTGAGCTTGTCGCCGAAGACGAGGTCGTGCAGGGGAGCGGAGTGAACCATGATCGCATCCGGGTTATCAAGCACGTCGGTGATGACGTACTTGGTCTTATCATAAAGATCAAGGCCGACCTGGCCGATTTTATTGTAGGTGTTGATAATATACATGAAAGAAATCTCCTTATCGTTAAAAAATGATGGTCCGTTCCTCTATGGGATGCGGCGGCTCTCCGGCCGGGAAGACGAAAAATGTTCTCCGGGCGGGAAAAAGCGGGCGCCGACCCCATCGGGAAGCGCGGACGGAAAGGGCAGAGGAGATTACAGAACCTGTTTTTCAAAGTCGCGCATACATTCCACGAGCTTCACCACGCCTTCGGTCGGCATGGCGTTGTAGATCGAAGCCCGGCAGCCGCCAACAGCGCGGTGCCCCTTGATGTTGATGAGGCCGCGTTCCTCCGCCATGCGGAGAAAATCGGCGGTCAGCTTCTCGTCGGGCAGCGTGAAGGTGACGTTCATGCTGGAACGGAATTCCTTCGCGGCGACCGGACGGAAGAGCTTCGATTCGTCAAGCGCGGAATAGAGGATCGCGGCTTTTTCGGCGTTGTGTTTTTCCAAAGCGGGTACGCCGCCCTGGTCGAGCACCCACTGAAACACGAGTCCGGCGACGTAGATCGCGAAGGCCGGCGGCGTGTTGTACATGGATCCTGTCTCTGCCATGACTTTATATTGCAGCATGGATGGGACGACGGAGTCGATCTCATCCGGAATAGCCGATTTTTTGACAATGACGACCGTGACGCCGGCGATGCCCATATTTTTCTGGGCGCCTGCGTAGATCAGCGTATATTTGTTCACGTCGATCACGCGGCTGAGAATCGCGGAGGACCAATCCGCCACCAGCGGGATGCCGTTCGTCTCAGGCTCCGTCCGGTAGGCGGTGCCGTAGATCGTGTTGTTCCCGGTGATGTGCAGATAGGAAGCATCCGGAGAAAGCATATCGGGCGTCAGATCCGGGATTGTGGTGTAGCCGGACAACGAGCCGTCGGAAACGGCATTGGCACAACACCACCTTTTCGCCTCTGCGAAGGCTTTTTTTGCAAAGACTCCGGTGACGGCGTAATCCGCGGTTCCGCCGCGTTTTACGAGGTTCATCGGAACCATGGAGAACTGAAGGGAGGCGCCCCCCTGTAAAAAGAGCACCGCGTAGTCCTCCGGAATTTGCATCAGCTTGCGCAGAGTCTCTTCCGCACGGGCGATAATGGCTTCATAGGCGTGAGATCGATGGCTCATCTCCATGACGCTGCATCCAGCGCCGGGATAGCAGACCAGATCCCGCTGCGCCTGTTCGAGCACAGGCAGCGGCAGCATCGACGGCCCTGCGGAGAAGTTATACACCCGATCCATCCGATTCACTCCTTTGAAACAATTTCTGCATGGGAAGAGAGTATGTATTCATCATTTTACCATACCTCAGGAAATAATCAAGACTTTTTGAATAAAACGGGAAAATGAATTTCATAATTCACGAAAAATCGACATAAATGAGATCGTTTTATCCTTTTGAATGTTTGAAAAAACGCTTGATGATTCACAAATAGAATGCTACACTATATAAAAAGGAGGGGAGTGCCATGCCGAAAAAAAATTCCCGCAACACAAAAAGCCGCATCGTTGACGCCGCGTGGCATCTTTTTTACCGGCAAGGGTACGACGACACGACCATCGACGACATCATCGAGGAATCCGGGACCTCCAAAGGTTCCTTCTATCATTATTTTGAAGGAAAAGATGCACTGCTTTCTTCGCTCTCGATTCTCTTCGATGAGAAATACGAGGAGCTGGAAGAGACGATGGACCCGGAGATGGATGCCTTCGACGAGCTGATCTATCTTAACGAGGAACTTTTTGGCATGATCGAAAACACCGTCGCCATCGATCTGCTTGCGCGCCTGTATTCCTCCCAGCTCGTGACAAAAGGGGATAAGCATCTGCTCGACCGCAACCGTACTTATTATAAGCTCCTCCGAACGATTGTGACAAGGGGACAGGAACGGGGCGAGCTGCGGGACGACGTCTCCGCCAACGAGATCGTCAAAGCCTATGCGCTTTTGGAACGCGCACTGCTCTACGATTGGTGCATCTGCAACGGAGAATATTCCCTCCGGCAGTATTCCAAACGCATGATGCCCGTATTTTTGCATGAATTCCGAAAAAATATTTAAAAAAATATTTTTCTTGGTATTATTTGCAGTCTATAAATAAATATATCGATAAAACATCATAAATAAGAGAATATTTAATATGAAATACCGGCTTGGAACAGAATGAAGTACATACTTTATTCTGTATTCTCGTACGGTATTTTTTGTGTTATAATCACGTTATTCTGCAACAACGGAACGGAGTGATAGTTTATGACACAGGGACAGATTTTTATGACGATTTCCATTGTCCTTTATATTATGCTGGTAATCGTCATCGGCCTGTGGTACGCCAAGAAAAACAAAACGACCGACGACTTCTATATCGGTGGCAGAACGCTGGGGCCGTATGTGACGGCGATGAGCGCCGAAGCGACCGATATGAGCGCGTGGCTGCTTATGGGACTCCCGGGCACAGCCTATTTTTTTGGTACGGCGGAAGCCTTCTGGACGGCGGTCGGTCTTGCGGTCGGCACCTACCTTGCGTGGCTGCTTGAAGCGAAGCGTCTGCGCCGCTATTCCCAGGCGGTCGGCGCCATCACGATCCCGGATTTCTTCGCGAACCGCTTCCACGATAAAAGCAAGCTGCTGCTGCTGATCTCTTCCATTACGATCATCGTCTTTTTCGTGCCGTACACCTCCTCCGGCTTTAATGCGAGCGGCAAGCTCTTTGCGAGCCTCTTCGGCGTGGATTACCGCGCGGCCATGCTCATCAGCGCGGTGGTCATCGTGGTCTATACGGCATTGGGCGGTTTCCTCGCGGAATCCACAACGGACCTGATTCAGGGCATCATCATGAGCTTCTCGCTCGGATTCGTCTTTATTTACGGCGTGATTCATGCCGGCGGATTCGGCAACGTGATCGAAAACGCCTCCAAACTGCCGGGCTATCTGAGCGTCTCCGCGAGCTATGTCTGGGAGACCGGAGGCAGTCAGCCTTATACGGTGCTCGCGGCGATCTGCCTCCTGGCATGGGGGCTCGGCTATTTCGGCATGCCGCATTTCGTCCTGCGCTTCATGGCAATCCGGGATGAAAATAAAATCAAGGTGGCGCGTAGGGTCGCCTCCATCTGGGTTGTCATCTCCATGAGCGTCGCCATTCTGATCGGCGTTACCGGCTTCAGCCTTTCGCAGGACGGCATGATCGCCTCGCTCAATACATACAGCGACGCGGAGACGGTCATCGTCTCCATCTCCAACTACCTGAGCCAGCACGGCGTGATCGCGGCGCTGCTGGCGGGCCTTGTCATCGCGGGCATCCTTGCCAGCACGATGTCCACCTCCGACTCGCAGCTGCTGGTCGCATCCTCCGCGGCTGCGCAGAACGTGCTTCAGGGCGTCTTTGGCGTCAAGCTCACGGAGAAGCAGGCCATGTTGGCGGCGAGAATTACCGTCATTGCCATTGCGGTCATCGCGGCGGCCGAGGCGTGGGAGCCCGGCTCCGTTTTCTCCATTGTCTCCTTTGCGTGGGCAGGCTTTGGTGCCGCGTTCGGGCCGGTCATGCTCTGCGGCCTGTTCTGGAAACGGACCAACCGCGCCGGCGCGCTGGCCGGTATGATCTCCGGAGGAGCCATGGTGTTTATCTGGAAATATCTCGTCCGTCCGCTGGGCGGCGGATGGAATGTCTATGAGCTGCTCCCGGCCTTCATTTTTGGGCTGATGATAACCGTTATCGTAAGCCTCCTGACCGAAAGGCCTTCCGCCGAGATGGAGCACGAATTCGATTATGCGGCCGGAAAAGTGAATCTCATCTGATCCGTTTTTCCATCAGCTTCTGCCGGCGGTTCCGTCTTCCGGAAGCACCGCGTCATACAAAAAATTCCTCCAAAATTAAACCCCCTTCCGGAGCCCGCTCCGGAAGGGGGTTTGACGTTTATGTGGATTTCAAGCAGGCGGTAGGGGAGAAGCGGGGCTTGGATATTTCGCCTTTTGGCCGGCTTCATCGGATGCCCCGGCATACCGGCAGGGTTTATGGGCCGCCCGCCGCGCGAAAACGCGATAACCAATTTCCGGCGATGATTCTTTGTAAACGCCGGGGCGCTATCCTGAACCGTTCGGAATTGTTTGAAGCGGAGTTTCGGCCCTGCTCAGGCCTGAATGAGATATTCCATCGAGGCCCAGCCGACGATGTCGCCGTAGACGACATATCCCCAGCCGTTTGTCTCCTGCAGGACGATCGCTTCTGCGTTTTCGGGAATGATGCCGAGCTTCTCATAGTCCGCGCCGGGGCCGGAGCGGATGTTGAGGCCGCCCTCGGCGGTGCAGGTGAAGGGGGATTCCTGTTTCCAGATCTGGAGGGCGTGGCATTTCCCGGAAGAAAGGTTCATCGCGAGGTGCGTACCGCCGGAAGCGCCGCCGTCGGGATAATAGAGAAAATAGACGATTCCGTCATTAAAATTCTGTAAATCAAGAGGCCAGTAGTCTGCCGTGGCACGAAGGCCGGAGGAGAGATTTTCCACAATCGTTCCGTCGTCTCGGAAGGTGCAGAAATACAGGAGCTGATCCTCTTTACTTATGTAGGAAAGGACACGCAAATCCGTCTCTTTTTTATCGGTCAGCGGCTGAAACGAGAGGTAGATGCCGCCATCGGAAAGGCCCTTTCCGTCTCCGCCGAGAACGGCGGCCGGCACCCACGGCGTTTCGTTTTCGGTGTGGTAGATGGAAATCTCATCGGCCTCTCCGCCGGTGATCGCAAAAGCGCCCGTGCTCAGAACGGAAAACTGCGGGGAATAAAACCAGTTGCCCCCATAGGCGAGCGGATGCAGTTCCTGAGTGGAGGCATCATAATAGGCGACATCGATCCGGTCGTCAAGGTCGTTGTCGCGGTAAAGGTAGACGATACGGTCGTCCGGGACGCCGCTCATTTTGTAAGACTCCAGCTTTTCGGAATAAAAGACCGTGTGGCCGAAATTCTCGGGGATCTCGCGGACGGCGATCATCTCATCCCGAACCGAATAATCGATCAGCACCGTGCGGCCGGTCGTGGAATTCACAAGACTGGGGTAATAATCGTTTTCCAGACGAAAATACGTCTGCGCCGCGGCATAGTCCTCTTCGGTGCCGAATTGAAGCTCCGACTCCCGGCCGAAGCCCCAGTAGATTAGGGACTCCTCCTGCGGAACAAAGAAATCGCCGCTGCCGGCATATACGCTATACAGGTCGATGCAGACGAAGGCAAGCCGGTCGTAGGTACCGGAAGTGTCGCTTCCCAGCATGACGAAGCGCAGAGGCATCCACTGGTCGCGCCATGTATAGGTGTAGGGGTCGTACATTCCCGTTTGAAGGACGTAGTGGTCGTCCTCAAAAAGAACGCGCCAGTCCGAGAGGTCGCCGATATCGCCGATCTCTCCCACAATCCCACCGAAGTTTTCCGCCAGATATTTTTGGCAGGATTCCGTCTCAAGGAACGGAGTGATTTCGCCGTCGTCCGGTTTTTCCACATCCGGCGGGCCGTTGTCTGTTACCCAGCGGTCGAAATCCTCACAGGAGATAGAAGGGAATACTCCGTTCTCATCCGGCCCGGTCACTTCGGGCGGCAGATCCTCCACGGCCCCGGAAGAAGCCTCCGTTTCGGCGGCGGAAGATTCCGGCTCCGGCGTCACTTCCGTCTGGGAGCATCCGCCCAGCAAAAAGACCAGCGCAAGGATCCATGGCAGAATTCGTTTCATAGGTACCTCCATCAGATGTCAAAAACACTTCTTCGTTCATTCTATAAGATATTAGTGGAAAATTCAATCCAAAAAAATGCCTCCGGGCGATTCGGCGCCGGAGGCACTTTTATAATTCATAATACGCAGCTCAGGAAATCCTTGGTGCGCTGCTCCTTTGGATGGAGGATGATCTCCTTGGGAGGCCCTTCTTCCACAATGTGGCCGTCGGACATGAAGATCACCCGGTCCGCGACGTCGCGGGCAAAGCCCATCTCATGCGTGACGACGATCATCGTCATGCCGCCCTCGGCAAGCTCGCGCATGACCTGAAGCACCTCGCCGACCATCTCCGGGTCGAGCGCGGAAGTAGGCTCGTCGAAGAGCATGATCGCGGGATTCATCGCAAGCGCGCGGGCGATGGCGACGCGCTGCTGCTGGCCGCCGGAGAGCTGCTTCGGAAAGGCGTCCGCTTTATCGCGGAGGCCGACGCGGTCCAGAAGTTCCAGCGCCCGTTTTTTCGCCTGGGCCCGGGTCATCTTTTTGAGATCGATCGGAGCCATCATGATATTCTCCGTCACGGTGAGGTGAGGGAAGAGGTTAAACTGCTGAAACACCATGCCGATGTTTTCGCGAACCTTGTTGATGTCGATTTCCTTTTGAGAGATCCGCTGTCCGTTGATCTCAATTTCCCCGGAAGTCGCCTCCTCGAGGCGGTTGAGGCAGCGGAGAAACGTGGATTTTCCGGAGCCGGACGGGCCGATCATGCAGACGACCTCGCCCTCCTCGACATCGAGATCGAGGCCTTCCAGCACCGAGAGGCTGCCGAAGCTCTTGTAAAGATTTCGGACTTTAACCTTTTGCGCCACAGTCGAGCCCCCTTTCGATCCGGTTCATGATGTAAGAGAGGGCGGCGATCACCAACAGATAGACACAGCCGACCAATATATAAGTTTCAAAGCTCTTAAATGAGTAACCGACGTAGATTTTTCCCTGATAGAAAAGCTCGTTGAGGCCGATCACCTGTGCAAGGGAGGAATCCTTCAGCGTGATGATGAACTGGTTCCCGAGGGAGGGGATGCAGATCCGGATCGCCTGCGGCAGAATCACCTTCCGCATGGCGTGGCCCCTCGGCAGGCCAAGGCTGCGCGCAGCCTCCATCTGGCCGACGTCGACCGCCTGAATGCCGCCGCGGAAAATCTCGCTCAGGTAGGCGCCGGCATTCAGCGCGAGCGTGGCGATGGCGGCGGTGGTGATGCCGATGTTAAACTCCGGGATCCAGATCTTCATGAGCTGAGGGAAACCGTATTTCACGATAAAAAGCTGCACAATAAATGGCGTTCCGCGAATCACCCAGACATAGGCCTTCGAGATCCATTTGAGGAGAAAAACCTTCGACATCCCCATCAGGCAGGAGGCAAGCCCAAGAAAAAAGGCGATGAAAAGGGCAATCGCGGAGACTTTCAACGTCATGCCGAGGCCTTGCAGCAGCATCGGCCAGACGTCGAGAAATACGCCATAAAAGTCCATAATCAAACAACCCCAATACCTTTTGATTTCCCATATAAAGAGAATGCGGATAAGGACTTACCCGCATTCTGAAAAACATGGAATTTTGTTTTACGGAAGAACGATCAGCCCTCGGAGATATATTTGTCGAGGATTTCCTGATATTTGCCGTTTGCGATGATGTTGGCAAGTCCGTCGTTAAACATCTTGAGCAGCTCGGCGTTCTGGCCTTTCAGCACGGCGAAGCCATAAGAGGAACCCTGAACCATATCGCCGACCATCTTGAGGCCGTTGCCCTGGCTGATGCCATAGCCCATGACCGGGTAATCCTCGACGCAGGCGTCGGCATCGCCGGTCTTGACGGCTTCATACATGTAGGCGGAATCATCATAATAAACCAGCGTCAGATTGTACTGATCCTTGATGGACTCCGCAAAAGAGGCGCCCTCGGTTCCGTTCTTGACGGCGACGGAGAGGCCCGCGAGATCTTCATAGGAAGCGATGGTGGAATCGGCCTTGACCGCGATAACCACGCCGCTGTCATAGTAGGCGGTGGAGAAATCATAGGTCTCTTTGCGCACGTCGGTGATGCTCATGCCGGCGATCATGCCGTCGACCTCGCCGGCCTGAAGCGCAGTGAGGGAGGCGTCGAATCCGAGAGACTGAAGCTCATAATCAAAACCCTGATCCTCGGCTACCGCGGCCAGGATGTCGACATCGATGCCGACGAAGTTGCCGTCGCCGTCGGTGAACTCAAACGGAGCAAAGGTGGTGTCGGTGGCAATCAGGTATTTTTCCGTCTCAGGCTGTCGTTCGCACCCCGAAATGCAGGCAACGAGCATCAGTGCCCCCAGGAAGAGTGAAACAAAGCGTAAGAATTTTCTCATGCGAATGACCTCCTTTTTCAGCGAATCCCATGGGGGATTCAAATTTTCTACATTATAACACCATGCATTTTGAATGTAAAGAGCAAACCGGGAATTCATGAATTTCATTTTCCTGCAAACTGCAAGATTCCCCTCCAAAAGAGCAGGGTATCCGGCAAAACAAGAGGAAAGACGGAATATTTGCACGAATCCGGTGCAGATCATGAATTTAAATGACGAAAATGATGCAGCAAGAAGCCGCCAGATCTGCAATTCTTTTAATATTATAGTATAATCATACTATTACTTTATAAATATAAATTGGGAGAGAACGCGGATTTCGGCCGAAGCGCTCATTCGTAGGGGACAACCTTTACCGGATATTCGCCGGTGATCGGATCCTTGTTGACATAATCGACGACGGCGGCTTCCTTCCCGGAGAAAAGAAGCGCAAATCCACGCCGGACGCCGGATTTTTGCTCGAGTCCCGGCCGCTGCTCGATTTCCCGCCGGATTTTCTTGATGTCCGGATCCTTTTTCTTCAAAAATTCCGGCAGTTTTCCGCCCGGAATCGTCGAGAGGCGGTCGATCAGCATGGCGTCCTTCAGGCGGTCGGGGTCCGCGCCGGGCAGGCCGGAGAAATAGGCGCAGGCAAGCTCGGTGAAATCGTCCAGCGGGATATTGGTGAGATCCCGGCCGGCCATCTCCTCGCCAAAGCAGCGGAACAGGCCGTATGCGTCCACCTCGTCCGTCTCGGCGAGCAGATAGTCGACGGTCCGGCGGAAACGTCCGCTGTTGTAGAGGCGTTCCAGCGCATCCTCCGTCTGATGGAGGCTTTGAAGCGCCCGCTCGGACATCCACGGCGTCTCGGTCACCTCGTAGGGCGGGTGCTTGTGGAAGCGGCAGGGATAGTCGACGGGATTTTCCCGCATCGGCGCGCCGGGAAGCAGCTTCAAAAAGCCGAGCTGAAGCATATCCGGCCGCAGAGAGAAAGCGCGGTTGAAGCTGTCGATGAAAGAGGGCAGATCCTCGTAAGGCAGTCCGGCGATCAGGTCGATATGAATATGGATGTTGCGCGGCGCAAGCAAAGCGAGGATGTTTTTCTGAAGCTTTTCGAGGTCGGTTTTGCGCGTCACGGCGGCGAGCGTCTGGCGGTTAAAGGACTGAAGGCCGATTTCGAGCTGAATGGAGCCTTTCGGCGCCGTGCCCAGCAGCGCAATCTCTTCGTCGTCCAGAAGATCGCCGGCAATTTCAAAGTGGAAGCAGACGCCCTCCGGAATTCCGACGCCGTGCTGCTCGATCACAAAACGCCAGAGTTCCATCGCGCGCTCCCGGTTCGCGTTAAACGTGCGGTCCACGAGCTTGACGGTCTGCGTGCCGCTGTTGGCGAGAAACAGGATCTCGCGCTTGGCGCGGGCAACGGGGAAGAAGCGGACGCCGCCGCATCGGCCGGAAAGGCAGAACGCGCAGGAAAACGGGCATCCGCGGCTGGTTTCCAGGTAGGCGATGCGGCCGTTCAGAGTGCGGAGATGCTCCTCGGAGTAGGGGCAGGGCGGCTCCGCATCGGAGATGAACGGCGAAGCTTCTACAATGCCGCCCGCTTTCCGGAAGCAGAGACCGGGAATATTCTCCGGATCCTCCCCGTGAGAAAGCGCCTCCGTCAGCTTTGCGAACGGAAGCTCGCCTTCGCCGGAAAGGACGTAATCGATCCAAGGAGAAGAGCGCAGCAGATCCGCCGCGCGGTAGGAGACTTCCGGCCCGCCGAGCACGAATTTCGCCGTAGGAAAGCGGCGTTTGAGCTCCGGCGCAAGTTCCATGATCTTCGTAATATTCCAGATATAGCAGGAGAATCCGAGAAGATCGGACATCTCCTGCGAAAGGCGCTCAAGCAGCACGTCGCTGCTCTCGTTGATGGTGCCCTCTATTACCTTGCAGGGCACCGTATCCCCGCAGGTCTCCTTCACCGCCGTGGCGAGATACCAGGCCGCAAGCGAGGAATGAACGAATTTTGAATTAAGTGAACAGATGGCTGTTTTGAATTTGGATTCCATAAAATGCCTCCGTATGACAGGCTTCTTGAAAGATACCATAAATTTTGTTATAATTCAATATACCAAAAATCTCCCATCGGATGGGAAACGAACAGGAATGTGAAAAATTTGCCTACCGAAAAAACCGATAAATTCTACCGGATGACCCACGATCCGGTGGAAAAACTGGTCGCGAAACTGGCCGTTCCCACGATCCTTACCATGCTGATCACGAATCTCTATAACATGGCGGACACATTTTTTGTGGGAAAGATCAACACCAGCGCGACCGGCGCGGTCGGCGTCGCGTATTCGTTTCAGGCGCTCGTGCAGGCGGTCGGCTTCTTTTTCGGCCAGGGCGCCGGGAACTATATCTCCCGAAAGCTCGGCAGTCAGGACCGGGAAGAGGCCTCGAAAATGGCTTCCAACGGGTTCTTTCTCTCTTTCGGATTCGGCCTTGTGCTCTCCGCCCTGGGGATGGTGTTCCTTGAGCCGCTGGCCGTTCTGCTCGGCTCGACGGAGACGATCCTTCCGTACGCAAAGGATTACCTGCGCTATATTCTGTTCGGCGTGCCGTTCATGGCGTCCTCGCTGGTGCTCAACAATGAACTCCGGTTTCAAGGCAGCGCCGTCTACGCGATGGCCGGCATGGTCTCCGGCGCCGTATTGAATATCGGGCTGGATCCGCTGTTTATTTTTACATTTCGGATGGGAACCGGCGGCGCCGCTCTGGCGACGATTCTCAGCCAGATCGTCAGCTTTGTCATTCTGCTCATCGGCTGCACCCGCGGCGGAAATATCCGGATCAGTCTACGAAACGTCAGCCTGAAGGGCCGCTTTTTTATCGAAATTCTCCGCGGCGGCCTGCCTTCATTCTTTAGACAGGCGCTTTCCGCCGTGGCGACCGCCGCGCTCAATACGTCGGCGGGTATCTATGGTGACGCCGCCGTCGCGGCCATGTCCGTCGTGACCAAGACGATGGGCTTTGCCCTGGCCTCCGTGCTCGGCTTCGGGCAGGGATTCCAGCCGGTCTGCGGCTTCAATTACGGCGCGGGGCTCTATGGAAGAGTCCGACGGGCCTTCTGGTTCTGCATCCGGGTCGGCGCGGGCGTGCTGGCGGCTCTCTGCCTGATCGGTCTGGCATTTGCCCCGCAGATCATCGCTCTTTTCCGGGACGACCCGGAGGTCATTGCGTTCGGCGCGAGGGCGCTGCGGTTTCAGTGCTCCACCTTTACCCTGATGGCATGGGTGGTGATCTGCAATATGCTGCTGCAGAATATCGGCAGGACGGCGCCGGCGATGTTTCTCTCCCTCGCAAGGCAGGGCCTGTTTTTCATTCCCCTGATTTTGCTTCTGCCGCGCCTTTTCGGTGCAACCGGCATTCAGGTGAGCCAGCCGATTGCCGACGTAATCACCTTTTGCTGTTCGCTGCCGATGGGGCTTGCCGTCTTGAAAACTTTGCGGGGTGGTGAAGAAGATGACTGAGGTTTATCTCGCGGATATCCGGGAGCTCGTTCCCCTTGGCGATGCCGTTTATGAAGCCCTTCCCGCCGCGAGAAGAGAAAAGGCGCTCTCCATCCGGAACCCGGAGGAGCGGCTACGTTCTGCGGCGGCCGGCCTGCTGCTCAAATTCGTCTTCGGAGAAACGCAGGCGGCGGCCCTGCTGCAAAATGAGCACGGGAAGCCTTTCTTTGAGCACGGCCCGGAATTTTGCCTCTCCCACAGCGGGTTTTATGCCGTCCTGGCAAAAGGGGATTCTCCGCTCGGGCTCGACATCGAGGCACCGTCCACCTATCGCGAAAAAGTCGCCGCGCGGTGCTTCACGCCGGAGGAACAGTCCTTTGCCCGCTCGAGGGAGAACGGATTCGGCCTCGTCTGGACGAAAAAAGAGGCGGTGCTGAAAGCCTCCGGCGTCGGTTTTGCGCTGTCTCCGGCGTCGTTCTGTGTGCTGGAGACTCCCTGCGCGGCCGGAGGAGTTTTCTATTATTTGGCCGAAGCGGAGTATGACGGTTATGCCGTTGCGCTCGCCTCCACGGAAAAAACCGATGACATCCTTTTTTGCCCGGTCTCTGCAGCGGAACTGCTTCAGGAGGAATGGGCAAAATGACGATGCTGCCAAATAAAGAGCTGGCCTGCGGGCTTGACGAATGGAGCCACTTTTCATGAGACGGATGTATTTATGTACCGTCCCATTAAAATAAAGGCCGTGCCTGATAAAAGCCGGAAGGCGGTTCCGGCAAGCAAAACTGCTTTACACGAAGCAATATACCTGTATGCCGCAGCATGAAGAACAGGAACGCTTCAGAGGAGGATAAAATGAAAATCTGTATTTTGATGGGAAGCCCGCGCCAAAACGGCAATACGGCCACGATTTGTGTGCCGTTCCGGGAGGAACTTGACCGCCTCGGCGTGGAATCTGTTTATATTCCGGTGGCGGAGAAGCAGATTTTGCCTTGCAGGGGATGCTACGCCTGCCAGAATGTCAGCGGGGTCTACGGCTGCCCGCAGCAGGACGACATGGAAAAGATTGTGGAGGCGATATGCGCCTCCGATTGCGTGGTCCTTGCGACGCCGATCTATATCTGGTACTGCACGGCTCAGTTAAAGGCGGTTATCGACCGTTTTTACGGCATGAATAAATATTATGGAACGGGAAAAGGCTCCCTCTGGGAACGGAAACCGATGGCGCTGCTCGTCACGCAGGGATACGATACGGAGTACGGCGCGGGGCCGTTTGAGCTCGGAATGAAGCATTTCTGCGAGCACGCCGGACTGCGGTATTTCGGCATGTTTTCTTGCCGGGATATCGACGGGATTGCGGATTTCCAGACGGAGGAGGCCGTCTCCGGCGCGAAACAATTTGCGCGGCGGCTTGTCGCTTTACTAAAGGACGAAGCGGAAGATCTTTCCTGCATATCCGGAATAAAATAAAAGACGGCCGCGGAGCGATTGGTTCCGCGGCCGCCTTTTTTACGCCCGTTTTACGAACCCGATGTGGCGCCGATGGTGAAGACCCACTGGCTGCTGCCGGTGTAGTCCGCACAGTCCGAAGTGACCGCGATCGTCAGGCAGTAGGTTCCCGCGTCGGTCGGGAGAAGATCGGTGATGCTGCCGTCCGAGAGAAGAACCGTTTCGGAATAGTCCTCGGAGGGGACGTCCACGATGCTGAACTGGACGTATTTGCCGTCGATCTCCACCGTATTGCCGTCCGCGTCGGTCGCGCCGTTATAGACGATGCTGACCGTGTCGCCGGAAAGAACCGTGTCGTCCTCGTTCACATGGAAGGTGAGCGCCGTCTTTCCGGAGGCCTCGGCATAGTCGCCGACGCCGCTGAAGCTGTGGATGGAGGCGGTGATCGTGAAGTCCACGGAGGGCTCGCTCAGTTCCGTCGTATTTTCACCGGATGTCTGGCCGCCCTGAGGTTCCTGCGGAACTTCGCCGTTTTCCGGCATCGAAGGCATCTCGCCGGAGACGTTTTCACGCATGCCGGGCTGTTTTCCGGAAGTCCCGTCGAGGTTGCCCTCCGGCATTTCGGGGGCTTCGCCGTCCTGAGGCACCTGTGCGTCAAATCCCTCCGGAGGTTCCTGCGGGTTGAAATTGCCTTCCGGCATCTGGCCGCCAGGCTGCATGCCGCCGGTTCCCGCAGCCCAGGAACTCAGGTTTCCGGTGTACTGCTGCTGAACTCCGTTTGCATAAACATGGTAAGTCGTATCCTCCGCAAGATCGGCAGAGCTGAACGTGAAGCTCTGGAAGGCCTTTTCCATTGCCGTTTCAAGCAGCACGCCGCCGTTCTCATCCTCGATGCGGATGGTGGTGCCGGCGCTCTGCGTGGCGGCAAAGCTCAGTTCCATATACGGCTGGGCGGAGTCCGTGCTGACCGCGTCGTTGCGGCTGCCGGAGGCGATCACGACGCCGCCGTTGATCAGAATGTTGCCGTCCGCGTCGATGCCGCCGTCTCCGGTCTGCGGATTCGCCATCGCAACGATGGTTCCGCCGTTGATGATAAGATCACCGTTGGAGTCAATGCCGTCGCCCTCGGAGCCCTGTCCGGCGTTGATCGTGAGGGAGCCTCCATTGATCGTGCAGACGGATACGCCGTCCTCGTTGGTGTTGATGCCGTCGTCCATGGAGGAGATGGTGATCGTGCCGCTGTTGACGATCAGATGCATCTCGCTGTCAAGACCCTCGTTGTCGGCGTTGATTGCGAGGGAGCCTTCACCGTCGAAGGACATCGTCATTTTGCTGTAAAAGGCGCCGTCAAATTTGTAGAGTTTATCTTCGGTGCCCTCTTTGTAGATCTTTGCGACATGGGAGCCAGTGACGGTGTTTTCGCTTCCGTCGGCAAGAACCACCTGTGCGCCGGCCTCCGTGGTGCTCTCCGTCTCATATACATTATAAAAGATGACGGCGGGCGCGACCGGGCAGGTGATGTCCGCGCCGTCGAGGATCAGCTTGACGACCGCGCTCTCGTCCGTTGCGGCGTCCTCCCCGAGATCGACGGCGATCTGGCCGTTGGAGAGCGTGCCGGTTACATGATAGCTGCCCGGCTGCGTGATCGTGAGCACGGTGGTTCCGGCGGCTTCTTCGGCGGTATGCCCGTCGGATTCGCTGCCGGCTCCGTACGTTTCGTCATGGCCGGCTTCGTAATAAATGACCGGAGCGCCCACATAGACCGCGTCCTCCGCGTTTTCGGAAGCCGCCGCTCCGTCCACCGTGATACCATCGTCGCCGAGGACGATCTGAACCGCGTCGGCGTAGGCGTTCTCTTCACCGGAACCGCTGTTTTCGGAAGATTCGGCCTCTTCTCCGGTGGAGCTGCATCCGGCCAACAGTGCCGCCGCCATGCAGAAAGTCAACAGAACAGAAAGGAATTTTTTCATAGACTGCCTCCTTTTTGAATTCGAGGGTACTATAACATGGAATCATTTCAAGAATACGGAGGAATTGTTAAGATTTTTTGAGCGAAGCGGCAAAAATCCGGCGGCAGTAAAATTTTGTTTGACAGAAACCGAATTCTGTTTAAGATATATATTATAATTTAAATGATTTTGAAGGTTTGAGGAAATGAAGACGGAAAGAATGTTTCCCCGCGCGGTCGTGACAAAAAAGGCGGAATTCTCCGTTTCGGAGGGGCATCCGTGGATCTACGATACGGAAGTGCTGTCCGTAAGTGAGGGTTTTGTGAACGGCGGACTGGTGGATGCGGTTACGGAAAAGGGCCGCTATCTTGGCACCGGTTTTCTCAGCACGGAGAGCAAGATCCGGATCCGCCTGATCTCCCGGAATGCGAACGACCGCTTCGACCGGGATTTCTTCCGCAGAAGGATTCAGTACGCATGGGATTATCGAAAGACCGTCATGGGAACGGATACGGACTGTTGCCGGGTCATCTTCGGCGAGGCGGATCAGTTCCCGGGGCTCACGGTGGACCGCTTTCACGATATTCTCGTCACGCAGACGCTCTCCGTCGGCATCGAAAAGCTCAAGCCCATGCTGTTTCCGCTGATTTACGACGTTTTAACGGAGAACGGGGAACTGATCTCCGGTCTGTATGAGCGCAACGACGTCGCGATCCGGCAGCTCGAGGGGCTGGAAGAAAACAAGGGCTGGTTCCCGCTGCCCGGCGTCGCCAATCCGGAGAAGACGACCACCTTCATCACGGAAAACGGTATCCGCTACCTCGTTGATTTTGAGAACGGCCAGAAGACCGGGTTCTTCCTCGATCAAAAATATAACCGCCTCGCCGTGTCGAAACTCGCCAAAGGCAGGCGGGTGCTCGACTGCTTTACCCATACCGGTTCCTTTGCCCTCAATGCGGCAAAGGGCGGGGCTTCTTACGTCAAGGCGGCCGACATTTCCGAGTCCGCTCTGGAGACGGCAAGGCTCAACGCGGAACAAAACGGGCTTTCGGACCGCATCGATTTTGTCGCGGCGGATGTGTTCGATCTGCTGCCGTCGCTCGAAAACTCGGCGGAAAAATATGATTTTATCATTCTCGATCCGCCGGCCTTCACCAAATCCAGAAAGACCGTCGCCGGCGCCGAGCGGGGATACAAGGAGATCAATTACCGGGCGATGAAGCTTCTGCCGAGAGGCGGCTACCTCGCAACCTGCTCCTGCTCCCACTTCATGCCGGACGAGCTCTTTGTAAAGATGCTTCACTCGGCCGCAAAGGACGCCGCCGTGAGTCTCCGCCAGATTGAGGCCCGCCAGCAGGCGCCGGATCATCCGATTCTGTGGAACGTACCGGAGACCGACTACCTGAAGTTCTATCTGTTCCAAATCGTCTGAAGCGCCGGGTACGCCTGTTTCGATGTTGGAGTCTCCGCCCGGAGACAGACTACTTGAAGTTTTACCTATTCCAAATTGTCTGAAGCGCCGGGCACGCCTGTTTCCGATGTTTGAAGTCTCCGCCCGGAGACCGATTACCTGAAGTTTTATCTGTTTCAAATCGTCTGAAGCGCCGGGCACACCCGTTTCGATGTTGGAGTCTCCGCCCGGAGACCGATTATTTAAAGTTTTATCCTATTCCAAATTGTCTGAAGTACCGGGCACACCCGTTTCGATGTTGGAGTCTCCGCCCGGAGACCGACTACCTGAAGTTCTATTTGTTCCAAATCGTCTGAAACGCCGGGCACGGCTGTTCCGATATTTGAAGTCTCCGCCCGGAGACCGATTACCTGAAATTCTATCTGTTTCAAATCGTCTGAAACGCCTGGCATAACAGTCTCCGCCGAATAAAGTTTTTCCCCGCTGTGGGATGCTCGAAAAAAGGCATGGAATTCTGAATTTTTATCTCTTTCGACTTATTTTCTCGGAAGAAAGGAAAGCTCATGGGAACCAACAACGTCATCAGAGAAAAGCTGACCCAATATGCGCTGCTCACCGCGGCGTCGCTGCTGATTATTTTCGGCAACTATTTCTTCAAATATCCGAATAATTTCGTATTCGGCGGCGTGACCGGCGTCTCCATCCTCCTGAGCAGGATGTTCACTTTGAGCACGGCGACCTATAACCTGATTATCAACATCGCCCTGCTGCTGATCGGAATTCTCGTGCTCGGAAAAGAGTTTGTCAAAAAGACGCTCTATGTCTGCGTGACCTCGACGCTTGGCCTTTCCCTGATGGAAAAAATTTATCCGATGGATGCCCCGCTGACCGATCAGCCGATGCTCGAGCTGGTTTTTGCCATTGTGATTCCAGGCGTCGCGGCAGCCATCCTTTTTAACATGGAGGCGTCGAGCGGCGGTACGGATATCCCGGCCATGATCATCCAGAAATATACCACGCTGAACGTGACCGCCGGTCTGTTTATCGTCGATCTCGTCATCACCCTGCTGTCGTTTGTCGTGTTCGACATTGAAACCGGTCTCTTTTCCATCACAGGTCTGCTCTGTAAGACGCTCGTCATCGACGGAGCGATTGAAAATATCAACCTCTGCAAGTATTTCACGATCGTCTGCACGGAGCCGGATCCGATCTGCGACTTTATCCACGAGAAGCTGCACCGCACGGCCACGATCTTCGGCGCGGAGGGTACGTACAGTCACCGTCAGAAATATGTGATCCTCGCCGTCATGCGGCGCAGTCAGGCGGTGCGTCTCCGCCGCTTTATCAAGGATGTCGAGCCGAGCGCCTTCCTGATGATCACCAACTCGAGCGAGATTATCGGCAAGGGCTTTCGCGGATACAACTGAGCATCCGACAAAGAGAAAAAACCTTTTCGGTATCCGATCCGCATTAAAATTTGTGCGCTTTGACGGAAAACCCCGGGGCAAAATTATGAAATTCGCTGCAGATGAATAAATTTTCAAAAGGGTGTTGACAGGATTCCAAAAGCGTGTTAAGGTAATCACAACAATTTCATACCGTTGTTTCGGAGGTCATTCTCCCAAACAATGATAGAGGCGCGGAAAGTAAGAGTATCTGTTGGCAAGGCGCGGCTGCCGCCGACAGGGAAAGGGCTTTTCGCCGAAATGGATACGCGGGGCCGCCTGTGTTTCCGTTGGGGCCGGAGATAAGATCTCCGGGACTGTCACCCTTTGGGTGGAGCGCTATCATTGGTCAGAAACATGATTTTTGTATGTTTTCGCCATGTGTGCTTTCCCATAAGGGAAGCAGGCATGGCGATTCTTTTTTATTCGTGCCTCGAAAAGAAATTGAAAGCTGAAACATCGAATTTTAATGATTGAAAGGGGAAAACAACGATGGCAAGAAGAATTTTTGCACTCCTCCTGTCTCTCGCGATGGTATTCGCGTTTGCAGCCTGCTCCTCCAATAGCGGAGAAGAAAGCGTCCCTGCCGAAGATTCCACCTCCGAGTCTGCGGACTCCACCTCCGAGTCCGCTCCTGCCGAGGAGGAAGGCGTTCTCACCGACAACGTGCTTTCCGTCGCCATGGAATGCGGCTATGCGCCGTATAACTGGTCCCAGGCCGATGATTCCAACGGCGCCGTGCCGATCCAGGACAGCGACGAATACGCCTATGGATACGACGTCATGATGGCCAAATACATCGCCGATTATCTCGATATGGATCTGGAGATCGTCAAGCTTGACTGGGATTCCCTCCCGCTCGCCGTCCAAACCGGAACGGTCGACTGTGTCATTGCCGGCCAGTCCATCACTGCCGAGCGGCTTCAGACCGTCGATTTCTCGAATCCGTATTATTACGCCTCCATCGTTGCGCTGGTCGACGCGAACGGTGCCTATGCCGGTGCCGAGGGCATCTCCGGTCTCGCGGGTGCCGCCTGCACCTCTCAGCTCAACACCGTCTGGTATGACGTCTGCCTGCCGCAGATCCAGGATGCCGAAATCCTGACTGCTCAGGAGAACGCCCCTTCCATGCTCGTGGCGCTCAACTCCGGCGTCTGCGACGTGGTTGTCACCGACAGACCGACCGCAATGGCCGCCTGCGCCGCCTATCCGAATCTGCTGATGCTGGATTTCACCGATACCGAAGACAACTTCGAAGTTTCCGAGGAAGAGATCAACATCGGCGTCTCCGTCCAGAAGGGCAACACCGAGCTGCTCAACGGCATCAACGAGGCTCTTGCCACGCTGACCGTTGACGACTACAATGAAATGATGAACGAGGCCATTGCCGTTCAGCCGCTCACAAACTGAGCAAATTATAGCGAGGGAGCGAAATCATGTCTTTGCCTTCTGATTTT
>DAOTHJ010000016.1:0-52620 GCA_035447605.1 Oscillospiraceae bacterium
ACGGTCGCCGAAGCGGTTCTGGCCGCCCTGCTGAGTCTGGCCCTGCGGCTGACCCTGCTGAGGACGGTCGCCGTAGCGGTCGTTCCTCTGCTGGTAAGGCGGACGGTCGCCGAAGCGGTTCTGGCCGCCCTGCTGAGTCTGGCCCTGCGGCTGACTCTGCTGCGGACGGTCGCCGTAGCGGTCGTTCCTCTGCTGGTAAGGCGGACGGTCGCCGAAACGATTCTGGCCGCCCTGCTGATTCTGGCTACCTTGCTGATTCTGGCTACTCTGCTGAGTCTGGCCCTGCGGCTGCTCCGGTCTCGCCGGTCTCTGCTGCGCAGGTTCCTCTTTTTGGAAAGATTCCGGTCTCGGTGCGGGCCGCTGAACCGTCTCCTGCCGTTGAGCCGGCTCCGGTCTCTGGGTCTGCTCCGCTCTCGGCGCGGGTTCGGCCGGTTTTTCCGCCTTTATCTCAGGCTCCGCCCTCCGGACCGGTTTCTGTTCCGGTCTCGGTGCGGGCTCCTGCGCTTTCTGCGCCGCAGGCTCCGGCTCTTTCGGGGCCGCGGGCGTCTGTGCCTTCGGCTTCGGGGCCGGCTTCGGCTCAGATGCCATGGCGAAATAGTCGTTGAAACTCGAAACTTCGTGCTGCTTCGTGTAGTGCTCGAAGACGAGATCCAGTTCCTCTTCCGTCAGAGGCGTCTGATTTTTTCTAGGCATCGGAGAACGAGCGGCAAGGACGTCGATAATTTCTTTCGGCGTCACCCTAAAATCCTTTGCCACATCGCTGACCTTGTATTTCACTAACATCTATGCAGTTCCTCCCCAGTTTTCGCTGATTGCGCGCCGTCCAGCAGCTCTTTGATCTTTTCCGCAAACCCCTTGTCGCAGACGGCGAGAACTCCCACGCGTTTCGACAGGGCATGCCCTATCTCGTCCATATCCATGGACAATCGTCTGATTTCTATATGATGCTCTTCGGCGAGCTTCCGGATTCCTCCGGAAGTGCGCTCTGAGCATGTTTCCGCAATGAGCACGAGCACGGCTTTCCCGGCGCCGACGGCGTCCGTGACGGCGTCATGGCCAAGCTCCAGCCGGCCCGCCCTGCGGCAGAGGCCCAGAATCCCGGCCAACCGGTCAGGCATTTTGCTCCAGCTCCTTTTCCATCGCGTCGTAGACCTCCGGCGGAATGGCGCAGGAAAACGCCCTCTCCAGCCTCTTTGCCTTACGCGCCTTGCGCAGGCATTCGATATCCGGGCAGACATACGCGCCGCGGCCGGGCTTTCGGCCCGTGGTATCGAGGGAGATCTCCCCCTCCGGCGATTTGACCACCCGGATCAGCTCCCGCTTCGGCTTCATCTCGCCGCAGCCGGTGCACATCCGCATCGGTATCTTCTTCATCGTGTCGCTCCATCTCGGCCCCCGGGAACCCGGCTGCAGGTTCTCCTTTTCGCCTCTCCGCGGAAAGCCTCTTGTTCTATCTCTTCTGCCGCCCTCAAACGAAGACGGCGGATGAACCCAATTTCAGGCCGCTTTTTGAGCGGATTTTTATCGTTATTGTTTCCTGCCGCGGGAAGATTTCGGCATCCGCGTCCCGGAATTTTTTCATTCCGGAATGGGCTCTCCGGGCCCCGGAGAAAAGCCGGATCTTCAAAAAAGCCCCGCCGGGTTTATTCTTCCCCCCAGAAGCCGGATTCCGGCTTGATGTCGATCTTCCAACCGGTCAGTCTCGCGGCAAGGCGGGCGTTCTGGCCCTTGTTGCCGATGGCGAGCGAGAGCTGCTCATCCGGAACGGTCACTTTGCAGGCTCTGGCCCCGTCCGGATCAAGGATGACGTTCAGCACCTTGGCCGGAGACAGGGACGCGGCGATGAATTCGGCCGGATCCTCGGAATATTGAATGACGTCGATCTTTTCGCCGCCGAGCTCGTCAACGATTTTGGCGACACGGGCGCCTCTCGGTCCGATGCAGGCGCCGACGGCATCGACATCGGAATCCTTGCTCCAGACGGCGAGTTTCGTCCTCGAGCCGGCCTCGCGGGAGACGGCCTTGATCTCAACGGTGCCCTCGTAAATCTCCGGTACCTCCAGCTCAAACAGGCGTTTGACAAGCCCCGGATGCGTGCGGGAAATCATGACCTTCGGGCCGCGCTCGGAGGCGATGACTTCAACCACATAAACTTTGATGATCTCGCCGGGGACAAAGGTCTCGCCGGGGATCTGCTCGGATTTCAGCAGGAAGGCCTCGTTGTGGTCGATCTCCAGCGTCACGGAACCGCGCACCGGGTCGGTGCTGATGACCTGGGCGGCGATGATCTCATGCTCGCGGCTCTGGAATTCTTTCAGAACCTGGCCGCGCTCCGCTTCCCGGATGCCCTGCTTGATGACATGCTTCGCGGTCTGGGCGGCGATACGGCCAAAGTCCTTCGTCTCCAGCGGAAGTTCCACAACGACGCCGGGCACCGCCGCACGGTCGTATTTTCGGGCGGCGTCCACGTTGATCTCGTTGGCGGGGTCCTCGACCTCCTCCACGACGGTCTTGCGGATCGCGACATAAAACGCCTGTGTTTCCGGATCGATCCGACAGGCCACGTCCTCCGTACCGGGGAAATCCCGACGGACGGCGATGACAATCGCGTTTTCGATTCTTTCGCAAAGATAATCAACGGAGATACCTTTTTCTTTTTCCAGGCACATGAGCGCCTCAAAGAAATCCTGATTCATTCGTCCTGTCCTCCTATATCAAATCCCGGAAACGTCGGGGTCCTTATCGAAATCATAATACAACTTTATAAATGCGGCATCGGAACGCGGAAACCGGAGCACGGTGCCGTCATCCAGCGTCAGGGTGACGATACCGTCCTCAAGCGCCGTCAGAATGCCGATGAATTCTCTCTCTTTATATCCCTCCGGCGGACGGACGAAACGCACATCCACGAGCGAGCCGAAATACCGGCGGATATGCTCCTCGGTCAGGAGCTTGCGCTCGATGCCCGGAGAGGACACCTCAAGACAATAGTGCTGCTCGATGGGGTCCGCCTCATCCAGGATCGGTTCGACGGCCCGGCTGAAGTTTTCGCAGTCCTCGATGGTGAGCCCGTCTTTATCAATAAAAAAACGCAGATACCATTCGGAGCCCTCTTTTTCGAAGCGGACGTCCCAAAGCTCAAGGCCGTATTTTTCCGCCACCGGCAAAGCCAGTTCCCTGCATATCTGCGCCGTATTTCCATGTTTTTTTTCTTCCGCCAAGTCTGTACCTCCGGTAAAAATTCCCCTGTTCAACAGAAAAGAGCGGGCTTTCAACTTCCCACTCTCATCCTACTCCACTATTCTATTTTTGATAATAACATAGATATATTCAAATTGCAAGCGGTTTTTTTATCCGCAGGCCGAAAAAACGGCTTTTTCAGGCAAAAGAAGCCTATGATACAGGAGACAGAACCCGTCCGGGATACCCGCCGGCGGGATATCTTTTCTTCAGTTGCCGCACTCGATGCTGATGGCGTTGAAGAGTGAGAGCAGTTCCTGCGTCGTGGTATTCGCCTTCTCCTCCCCGGCCTGATCGAGCACAACTTTTCCGCGGTCCATCATGAGCAGGCGGTCCCCGTACTCCGCCGCATAGCGCAGATTGTGCGTCACCATGATGGCGGTCAGCTTCTTCTCCCGGACAATCTTATTGGTCAGCCGCATGATGAGTTCCGCCGTCCGCGGATCCAGTGCCGCCGTATGTTCGTCGAGAATCAGAAAATCGAGCGGCGTCAATGTGGACATAATCAGCGCCGTCGCCTGCCGCTGGCCGCCGGAAAGGCTGCCGAGCTTTACATCCATTTTATCCTCGAGGCCAAGCCCCAGCGTCGCCAACTGCTCCCGGTAAAAATCCACCCGGCGGCGGTCGACACCAAAGGAGAGGCCGTAGTGTTTTCCTTTATTATCTGCGAGAGACATGTTTTCGAGCATGGTCAGCGAGGGGCAGGAACCCATCGCCGGATTCTGATAGACGCGGCCGATGCGGGCATAGCGCTTATAATCCCGGAGCTTCAGGATGCTCTTTCCACCGATGAGCACGTCGCCGCTATCAACGGGAATGCTGCCGCAAATGATGTTGAGCATCGAGGTTTTTCCAGATCCGTTGCTGCCCACCACCGAGACAAACTGCCCGTCCTCCACCGTCAGGCTGAAATCCTCAAACAGGCACATCTCGGTCACGGAGCCCGGGTTATACGTCTTGAAAATATGGCGCAGTTCAAGCATGCTGTTTCACCCCCGATTTCTGTAAATTCCCCAGAATCAGGATCACGAGGAACAGAACGGCCGTGATCAGCTTGAGCAGGTTGGCCGGAAGCCCCGCCAGAATCGCCAACTGAATGCATCCTTTGTATAAAACGCTGCCGGCGACCACCGCGGTCGTCCCTTTGACAAAGGACAGTTTGCGAAAGACGGTCGTGCCGATGATGACGGCCGCGAGACCGAATACCATCTGCCCGGTGCCCATCGTGGCGGAGAAGGAGCGTTGCTCCTGGCAAACGACGCAGCCGCTGAGCGCCACCAAGGCGTTCGCGATAACGAGCCCCAGGATTTTGACGGTGCCCTTATTTTTGGCAAGCGTCGTCACCAGGGTCTCATTGTCGCCGACAGCGCGCAGCAAAAGGCCGTTTTTCGTCTTGAAATAGAGATCCAACAGCAGCTTCAGCAGCAGAACCAGCAGGAACGAGACGATAAGTTTCCGGTAGAGGAGCGTCATCCCGCCGAAAAGCGCCATGGTCGGCGGAGCGGTGAAGATCGTCTCCACGGCGCGCTCGACCGTCAGATTGGAACCGGCGATCTGCAGGTTCAGCGAAAACAGTGCCGTCGTCGTGATGATGCCGGCCAGTAAATCGCGCACCTTCAGGCACACATGGATGAGGCCCGTCGCCAGCCCCGCCAGCGCGCCGACCGCAACGGCGGCCAGCAGTGTCAGATACGGGTTGGCACCGTGGGTCAGCAACACCGCCGTGACGGCAGCTCCCAGAGGGAAGCTGCCGTCGACGGTCAGATCGGGGAAATCGAGAATTTTATAGGTGATATAGATGCCGTAGGCCAGCAGCGCATATAAAAAGCCCTGCGTCAGCGTACTGGTCAGAAGTTCCAGAAAGTTTCCCATGATACCATCCTCAGTTTCAATGATTTAGGCTTCGGAGGCCTCCACCGCCTTCTGCATGATCTCCTCCGGCACGGTGATGTTCATTTCGGAGAGCGCCGCGGAGTTGACATAAATGCCGTATTCGGAGATGGTCTCGAAGGGCAGGTTCTCGCAGGTGGTCTCTCCGGTCAGCACCTTGGCGGCCATGATGCCGGTCTGGATGCCGAGCTGATAGTAGTCGATGCCGGCGGCGGCGACGCAGCCCAGCTTAACCTGCTCAACCTCGGAGCCATAGACCGGGATATTCGCCTCGTTGGTCTTTTCAAGCATAGCCGCGAGTACGCCGACGACGTTGTTGTCGGTGAGGTTCGAGAAGCAGTCGACGCCTTTGGAGATCAGCGTATCGACGGCCTGCGTGACTTCGGACTGCGCGGTGACGCCGATGGATTCGATCGTGAAGCCGTAGTCGACGGCCTTTGCCTCATATTCGGCAATGGCGGAGACGGAGTTGGGTTCGCTCGAGGTATAGACGATGCCGATCACGTCGGCGTCGGGCTGAAGGGTGCGGATCAGGTCGAGCTGCGCCTCCACGGGGAGTTTGTCGGAGGTGCCGGTGACATTGCCGGAATCCAGCTTCGCGGCGGCCGGGTCGGTGATGGCGGTGAAGATTACCGGGATATCCTTATCTTCGGCGGCGGCATAGCAGGCGGTCGCGGCCGGCGTCGCGATGGCGCACATCAGCGTCACGTTCTCGGCGGAAAAACTCTGGGCGATCTGGGTCGTGACGGCATCGTCGAAACCGGCGTTCTGGTAATCGATTTCAAAGTCGTCCTCAGTCAGCAAACCGGAATCGATGAGGCCCTGAAGGAAACCTTCACGGCAGTTGTCCAGCGAAGCGTGCTCGCCGTACTGGCAGATGCCGATCAGATATTTGGCGGAAGGAGTTTCCGCCTCAGATTCGGAGACGGTTTCGGCGGAAGTTTCCGCTTCGGAGGAAGTCTCCTCATTCTCGGAGGAGGAGCCACAGGCGGCCAGAGAGAAGACCAGGATGGCGGTTAAAAGAACGGAAAGTATTTTTTTCATGGTGCGTATCTCCTTTTTCATCATTAAAAGTTTACTTGTGAATATTCGGATCGTTTTTTAGGAAAGATCGCCATCGTCTTGTCTGTTTCATCATAAAAACCTCCTGAATAAAACAAAAAACTCCTGTCCCAATCAAGGGACAGGAGCTTGTATCCTGCGGTACCACCCAAGTTGATGATAAAAATCATCCGCTCTGCCCTGCACTTATCATGCAGGCCGCTCTGATAACGGGTGCGGAACCCGTCGGCTACTACTTGCTTACGCTTTCGGCCGCCCTCATAAGTCCATTCACGATGACTTCTGCTGCCGCAATTTCACCGGCTGCGGCTCTCTGGGAGTGAGTGATCAACGCTACTCTTCTTACTCAACGGTTTGGTTATTTGGTTGTTAGGAGCATTATACGATCAATCCGCACAAATGTCAACCTGAAATTTTTGACGAACCGTCGAAAAAAATCGGCCTTTGGTTTCGGGAAAATGCCGAAATCCATAAGAATCCACCGGCGCGCGGCGGAAAAATCCCGCGGATCGATCTCCTGCATCCGCCGAAAAAGCGGCGTATCCGTTTGGCTCAAAGCGCTTTTTCGGAATCTCCGGGAAAGCACTGCGGCGGTTTTAAAGGAATTCTTTACGTTATCGGGCGGTGAAAGGAAAAGGCATTGGAAAAAGATTGCCCTTCCGATCCATAAAAACTTTTTGAAATTTTCGGGAAAGCGCCAGGCAGCAAAGAGATCTTATTAAAAGACAAGCGGTGCCAGTCCTTTTCAAGGCGGCAAACGGAGAAAACGATCTTCTCAGGAGAGCAGCACGCGGTCCGTCTCCAAACCACTGCCGGAAACTTCCGCAAATTTGCTCAGCAAATCCTGCTTCGTGAGGCGCTGCTTCTCCTCCCCGGAGATGTCAAGAATGATTTTGCCCTCGTTCATCATGATGAGCCGGTTGCCGTGGCGGAGGGCGTCTTTCATATTATGGGTGATCATCAGCGTCGTCAGATGGTGCTCCTCCACGATGCGGTCGGTCAAATCGAGCACCTTCTGGGCCGTGGCGGGGTCGAGCGCCGCCGTATGCTCGTCGAGCAGCAGCAGCTTTGGCTCCCGGAGCGTCGCCATCAGCAGCGTCAGCGCCTGCCGCTGGCCGCCGGAGAGCAGACCGACTCTGGCCGTCATGCGGCTTTCCAGCCCAAGCTCCAGCATTTTGAGCTTCTCATGGTACTCTTCCCGTTCCGCGCCTGTGATGCCGGCACGCAGCGTTCTGCTGCAGCCGCGGCGGGCAGCCAGCGCAAGATTTTCCTCGATCTGCATGGTGGGCGCGGTGCCCATCATCGGATCCTGAAAGACGCGGCCGATATACCGGGCGCGGCGATACTCCGGCAGACCGGTGACGTCGACGCCGTCGATGAAGATTTTGCCCCCATCCACCGGCCAGACGCCGGCGACCGCGTTCAGCAGCGTGGATTTCCCCGCGCCGTTGCCGCCGATGACGGTGACGAAATCGCCGTCGCGAAGCGTCAAAGAAAGTCCGTTCAGCGCGATCTTTTCGTTGACCGTTCCGGGATTGAACGTCTTGCAAATATCCGTGACCTCAAGCACTGCGGACACCTCTCTTTCCGAATTTCTGCGCCCAGCGGACCTTCCAATAAGGAATGGCAAGGAAGACCGCGACGATCAGCGCCGTGATGAGCTTCAGATCGTTGGTGTTGAGCCCCAGCTTCAAAACAATCTGAATCACAATATAATAAATAACTGCGCCGATGGAGACGCTGAGCAGTTTCAGTGAAAAATTCCGGAAGATCTTTCCGAACACAACCTCGCCGATGATGACCGCCGCAAGACCGATCACGATGCCGCCTCGGCCCATATTGATGTCGGCGGCGCCCTGATACTGCGCGAGCAGCGCGCCGGACGCGGCCACAAGCCCGTTGGAAAGCATCAGGCCGAGCACGATGTTGGAATTCGTGTTGATGCCCTGTGCGCGGGACATCTGCGGATTCGCGCCGGTGGCGCGGATCGAGCAGCCGCACTCGGTGCCAAAAAACCAGTAGAGCAGCGCGATCAGCACCGCGGTGAAGAGCATCAGCAGCGGCAGCGGATTCTCTAAAGTCAGGTCGCGCACATAGCGCTGGGAGACCAGAAGATCGTACTTATCCACGCCGACCGGCTGGTTCGATTTGTTGTCCATGATGCGCAGATTCACCGAATACAGGGCAAGCTGCGTCAGGATGCCGGCAAGGATTGCGGGAATTCCGCAGAATGTATGAAAGAAACCGGTCACAAAGCCCGCCAGCAGCCCGGCAAGAAACGCGCACATCAGCGCGATCCACGGGCTGTATCCCATGCGGATCAGCATAACGGCAACCGCGCCGCCGGTGGCGAGCGATCCGTCCACCGTCAGATCGGCCACATCCAACACGCGGAACGTGATGAAAACGCCGATGGCCATGATGCCCCAGATCATGCCCTGCGCCGCGGCGCCGGGCATGGAATTGAGCAGGGACAGAATGAAATCCATAAAACAATTCTCCCATCAGGTTGAAATGACATCACCGGGAATTCCGCAAAAAGGAGCGAAAGGGAGATTTCCCCCTTCGCTCGCTTTTTGCGGAAAGATATTCTTTTGCTTATTCTGCAATGGCCGTGTAGCCCTCGGGCACCGTGATGCCGAGCGCCGCGCAGTTGGCCGCGTTGTATTCCTTGACGGCATTGGGCGCGAACTGCACCGGCATCGTGGAGATATCCGCCTCGCCGGTCAGAATCCGGACAGCCATTTCGCCGGTGGTGCGGCCAAGCTCGTAGTAATCAATGGTGAGCGTCACGACGCCGCAGCCTTTGCAGAGGCCCTCTTCTCCCGCGACGACCGGAACTTTGGCGGGCAGGACCACGTTGGCGATGGCCTCGGTGTTGGAGGCGGCCGTGTTGTCGGTCGGGATGTAGATGACGTCGGAGCTGTCGCAGGCCGTCTGAGCCACGGAGGCGACATCGTTGGAATCCGTGAAGGCGAACGGCGTGCAGGTGTAGCCCATCGCTTCAAGGAGCCCGGTGATCTGTTCAACCTGGAACTGGGAGTTGGCCTCGGCGGAGCAGTAGAGCAGACCGATGTTCTCCGCATCGGGGAAGAGCTCCTGAATCATCGCGGCCTGCTGATCCAGCGGGGCGAGATCGGAGGCGCCGGAGATGTTGCCGCCCACGGTACCGGTCCAGTTGTCGATCTCCAGCGCGGTCGCGTAATCGGTGACGGAGGTGCCGAGAATCGGAATCTCACTCGTGGCAGAAGCGGCGGCCTGGAGCGGGGAGGTGGCGTTGGCCATAATCAGATCCACATTGCTCGAGACGAAGCCGTTGACGATGGTGCCGCAGGTGGGGGCGTCGCCGGAGGCATTCTGCAGGTCAAAGGTGACGCGGTCGCCCAGCGCCTCGGTCAGGGCGTCCTCAAAGCCTTGCGTGGCGGCATCCAGCGCCGGATGCTGCACGAGCTGGCAGATGCCGACGACAAAGGTTTCGTCGGAGGTATCCGTGCTCTCCGCTTCGGAGATTTCGGTTTCACCGGAAACTTCGGATGTGGTTTCCGCTTCGCTGGTTTCGGTGGTTCCGCCGCAGGCGGCCAGGGACAGCACCATCAGCAGGGCCATCACGATGCCAAATACTTTTTTCATGATCATTTCTCCTTTTTTATTGTGTGATTCTTCAGAAATTTCTATACAAAAACGGCCCCGTCCAAACTGACGGGGCCGCTCAGTATCAAAACAGGTTGAGCGCCGGTCGATTCAGACGTATTGTGGCCGCGTAAACTCATAGTAATAGTAGTAATAATAAGCATGCAGAACCAGACCCGCAAAAAAGCGAGCCGGCTTCGTAAAGAAACGGGCGCAGAGATCCGCCGGAAGCAGAGACATCGTATGGGTTCTTGAAACGTTTTTCATTGTAGCGGCTCCTTTCGTCCGAATTTTTTCGTGCTTTGTTGTGTTATAGTTTAACCCTGTAAAGTCCAAAAGTCAAGCACTTTCCGCATACAAATTGCCTAACCCTTTTTGCCTGAATTTGTACGATCCCACAAACTCCGGTTCAAAAAGGACTATGCTCTGCCCGCAGCCCATGTAAATTCCGGCAAAACCGTCCGCCCCGCCCGGAAAGCATCCGAAAAAATCCGTTTGCTTTTGACGATGCGGCCGGTATGATTTCCGTCAAAAAAACACGGCCACAGGATCTTCTGCGGCCGTGTCTGGATTAAATTCCGTCTGTCCGTCCAACGCCGGACGGAGAGGAAAACTCCGCCGGTTTGGGGACGGCGCGTGGGGTATGCCCTTCCCTGGATGAACTCATTCCACCGTGACGGACTTTGCAAGGTTCCGCGGCTTATCGATGTCGCAGCCGTTCTCCTTCGCCACATAATAGGCAAAAAGCTGCAGCGGCACGATCTCCGCGGCGGCGGCAAAGAGCGGCTCGGTCTGCGGAACGGTGAGCACGTCGTCCGCCTCGGAGAAGATGCGCCGGTCTCCCTCCATCGCCACGCCCAGCACCGTCGCGCCGCGCGCCTTGACTTCCTCGATATTCGACATCATCTTGCCGAAGAGGCGCTCCTGGCAGCAGAGCGCGACAACCAGCCTGCCCTTGTCGATCAGGGCAATCGTGCCGTGCTTGAGCTCGCCGGCGGCGTAGGCCTCCGAGTGAAGATAAGAAATCTCTTTCAGTTTCAGCGAGCCTTCAAGGGCGACCGCGTAGTCGATGTTGCGGCCGATAAAGAAAAGAGCTTCATTCGTATGGTAGCGGGCCGCGAGCTCCTCCACGTCGGTGTTGAGGTCGATGGCGCGCTGAATCTGCGAAGGGATCTCGCGGACGGCCTTTACAAGCTCGTCGTAGCGCTCCCCGCCGATCCGGCCGAGCTTTTCCGCCGCCCAGACCGCGATCAGGCAGAGCGCGGCGACCTGAGTGGTATATCCCTTCGTCGTGGCGACGGCGATTTCCGGCCCGGCATAGGTGTAAAGGACATGATCGGCCAGCTTGGCGATCGTGCTGCCGACCACATTCACAACGGCGAGCACATGGGCGCCCAGCGATTTGCACTGCCGCACCGCGGCGATGGTATCGGCCGTCTCGCCGGACTGTGAGATGACGATCAGCAGCGTATGCTCATCCACGATGGGATCGCGGTAGCGCAGCTCGCTTGCGATGTCGATCTCCACCGGCAGACGGCAGAGGGATTCCATGATATATTTTCCGACGACTCCGGCATGATAGGCGGAGCCGCAGCCCGTAATCAGAATCTTGCGGAATTTTCCGAATTCCTCCGGCGTCATGTCGAAATCGTCGAGCACGATCCGACCGTCCTTAATCCGCGGCTCAACGGTGGATTTGACGGCGTTGGGCTGCTCCATGATCTCTTTGAGCATGAAGTGCTCATAGCCGCCCTTCTCCGCGGCCTCGATGTTCCAGACCACGCGCGTGACGGATTTTTTGACCGGTTCGCCGGTGCGGTCGAAAACCGTGACCGACTCCGGCGTGATCTCGGCGAACTCGCCCTCTTCCAGATAAATCATGTTTCTGGTATGCGAGACGAGCGCCGTCACATCCGAGGCAAAATAGTTCTCGCCGACGCCGAGGCCGAGGATCATCGGGCATCCCTCTTTAATGACATAGAGCTTACCCGGCTCGTCGGCGCAGAGAAAACCGAGCGCATACGAACCCTGGAGACGCGCGGCGGTCTTCATCACGGCGGCCTTGAAATCGCCGTCATAATACATATCCAGCAAATACGGGATGACTTCGGTATCCGTATCGCTGAGGAATTCGTAGCCCTTTTCTTTCAGTTCCTCGCGCAGGACGACAAAATTCTCGATGATGCCGTTCTGGATCACCGCAAACCGGCCGTCTTTCGACAGGTGCGGATGCGCGTTGATATCCGTGGGCGCGCCGTGGGTTGCCCAACGGGTATGCGCAATGCCGCTGTCGCCGTGCAGGTCCGCCCCATCATGCGTCTTTTCGCAGAGGTTTTTGATGACGCCCGAAATCTTGACCATATTGATTTTGCCATCCGTCTGCACCGCGATGCCGGCGGAGTCGTACCCGCGGTATTCCAGTCTTTTAAGACCCTCCAGCAGCACCGGAGCGGCCTCCCGTGTTCCTGTAAAGCCGATGATTCCACACATTTCAGATTTCCCCTTTCCATGCTCCGGTACGGGTGCGGCGCCGGAGCTTCCGCTCCGGATTCCATCCGCGCCGGCCGCAGCCGTCTTTTTCTGAAGATAAAAATTCCGTTTCTTCCGTGCGGTTTCGGTTCCCCGAGCCATGGCGGCCTGATTGGAATGCCGCAGCCATGCCCTTTTTGGGGCCGAAGACCACGCCGTCCGAAACGGAAGCATAGTTCGTTATATGAAGATTTCGCCTTTTTGGTTCCGCGGCGTCAATCCCGCCCGGGAACGAAAGGGCCCCTTACACGGCAATGCCATCACGAGGCGCCCTTTCCGAGCGAGTCCGGCCGCCGCGGAAGGCCATAAAAATCATCTCAGGCGGAACATTCCGAAAACAGCAAATCAGGCTCCCAGATCTTCCTGCTGTAAGAGCTCGGAAGTCCCATCCTCCAAATACTGATAGAGGCTGACAACGGCGGCCGAAGCATCTGTTGCCGGCGTGATAATCAAGTATGTATTCAGAGGATAGTCGGGCGCGGAATCTCTCCATGAGCCGCTGTTGGCGTAGATTACCTTTTCTCCGGCCGAGTTTTCCGTTGTTGTTATTTTGGCGGCGTGCGTGTGGCTAAACACGACGATCCTTGCCGTGGAGCCGCCGTCAAAATACTCCGTCTGCGCCAGGGAATCGGTAAAATCATTGGAGCCCGCGTTCATCAGGGCCGTCATCACGTCAAACGGCACCGCCACCTGATTTTGCGTCTGTCTTTCCGCCCAATTTTCGATGACGCCGTCATACAGATTGATCTTGACTTCTCCGTTTTCATCCTGATAGGGAAGCAGGTCGCCAATCGCGTACGTATCCGTATAGCCGTCAAAATCGGTCTTTATCACGGCGTCGGAAAGGCTTTCGGACAGCGGCAGCTGAGACAGAATGGCCGCCAGACCCATGTTATAGGCATAATACGCCGTCTGCGTCGCATCCGCCTGATCCTGCGAGATCATAGGGATCGCACTGGGCGTTCCCGCCGCGCCCTCCAGCGCCGACGTCACCGCGATTCTCGTGAGAAAATATCCGCACGGCAGAATCGAGGAGCCGCTCCCTGTAAGATCCCTGTTCGAGATCGGGTCGGGGCCGCAGATGAAATTGTACCGGTGACCGTGTTCGATCGCCGCTTCTCCGTTCAGAGCCGTATAGGTGCCGAGCCCTTCGGCGTCCCGCACCTGATTGATGCCGGGGAAGATCCGCTCGGCTTCTTCTTCGCTGAACGTCATATCGTGGTTTCCGGGTATATAGGTCACTTGGATCGCTCCGTCGGCAATGATCGCATTGACCGCATCGACGATATCCCGGTTATTCTCAACAATTTTGTCATCCAGATCGGCCAGGGAGGTGATCGTATAATCCATCGGGATCACCCATTCATCTATCATATCACCGTTGATGACAAGCTCCGCAACCGACTCGGATTCTCTGATCATGGACAAAAAATCCACGATTGTCTGTTTGTTAAAATCGGTGCGCGAATAGGAATCATCCACATAGAGATGTAAATCACTGATGACAGCAATTTCGGTTCTTTTGTCCGCCTCTTCCGTGACGCCACATCCCGAAAGGCAGATCAGACAAAGTGCCATCATAACACATATTAACGCAATTCCTTTTTTCTCAACGGTTTTTTCCTCTTTTCCATAGCATTTTTATGTCTTTTAAGGATCCGTCGAGTTTGGTGCGGAACCCCAAAATTCCCTGTTGTCCGGCAATCATGCGCCGTGCCGCCGCCCATAAGAAAATCCCGTTTGGGGAGGAAACCCATCGGCGGCATCCCGCTTTTGAAAACAGGCCGCCATAAGGAAAGGGCAAGCGTGCCTCCAAAGGCTTCTCCGTTCGGCACGGCCCCTCAGCTCTTCGGTTTTCCGAAGCGGTTTCAGTTTAAGTCAATGAGCTTGGCGATGATTCCATCGAGACGATTCAGTTCCCTGACCAACCGCTCGACCTCCTCTTTTTCCCCGCAGGGCTGCAGGACGATAAGCCCATCCCGCGCACACACGTCTTCGCTCGCTTCATGCAAGCCCAAACGCGCCTTGATCTTACAGCCGTTCCTTGTAAGCGCCTGCTGAAGGCTCAGGGAATTGCCGACTCTGTTGTCCATTCTAATTCCTATTACATAATACGAAGACATCCGTTTTTCCTCCTTTTTTTCTCATTGCGTGATTCTTATTCCCACTCGATGGTTGCCGGCGGCTTGCTCGTGATATCGTAGACAACGCGGTTGATGCCGCGGATCTCGTTGGTGATGCGGCGGGAGGCGGAAAGCAGCGTCTCCATCGGAATCGGCGCCACTTCGGCGGTCATGAAGTCTCTTGTGACCACCGCGCGGAGGGCGACCGTATAATCATAGGTGCGTTCGTCGCCCATCACGCCGACGGAGCGCATATCGGTCATCACGGCAAAATATTGCGCCGGACGGGCCGGACATTTGTCGACCTCTTCACGCCAGATCGCGTCGGCGCCGCGGAGGATCTCCAGTTTTTCTTTTGTCAGCTCGCCGATGCAGCGGACGCCGAGCCCCGGGCCCGGGAACGGCTGGCGCTCGGTGAGAACGGACGGCAGGCCGAGTTTTCTGCCGACTGCGCGGACTTCGTCTTTAAAAAGGCTTCTGAGCGGCTCGACCAGCCCGATGAAGCGCATGGTCTCCGGCAGCCCGCCAACGTTGTGATGGCTCTTGATTTTTGCGGAGCCGTTGACGCCCGACTCGACGATATCCGGATAGATCGTACCTTGGGCGAGATATTTGACGTCGCCGAATTTAGCGGATTCCTCGTCAAACACCTCCACGAAGTTGCGGCCGATGATCTTGCGCTTTTCCTCCGGTTCGGTGACGCCCTTGAGCGCGCGGAGGAACCGCTCCTCGGCGTTGACGCGGACGAATGTCAGATCCCGGACACAGAACGCGGCCTCGACCTCGTCGCCCTCGTCCTTGCGCATCAGGCCGTGATCGACAAAGATGCAGACGGCCTGCCCCGGGATGGCCTTGCTTAAAAGAGCGGCCGCCACCGCGGAATCGACGCCTCCGGAAAGGCCGAGCAGTACCTTCTCGTTCCCGACCTGCTCCCGGATGGCTTTGATTTGCTTCTCGATAAAATCATCCATGGAGTAATCCCCGGCCGCTTCGCAAACGCCAAAGAGGAAGTTGTGGATCATCTCGATGCCGGAATCGGTGGCGTCCGTCTCCGGATGGAACTGAAGGCAGTAGAATTTTTTCTTTTCATCCGAGGCGGCCGCATACGGGCAGTCGGCGGATTCGGCGATCGTACGGAATCCCTCCGGGAGCTTCATGATGCGGTCGTTGTGGCTCATCAGAACGGTATCGCAGGCGCCGATTCCATCGAAGATCGGGGAGCCGGCGTCGAAGCGGATGCCCACCTTGCCGAATTCACCGTTCTCGCCGGCGTTGACTTCGCCGCCGAGCACCCTGCAAAGATACTGCGCGCCGTAGCAGATGCCGAGCACCGGAATGCCGAGCTGGAAGATGGCGTTGTCGCAGGTCGGGGCATTCGGCGCATAGACGCTGTTCGGCCCTCCGGTCAGGATGATGCCGATCGGGGCAGCCTCCCGGATCGCCTCGATGCTGGAGGTACAGGGCCAGATTTCGGAATAGACGCCGCATTCCCGCACCTTGCGTGCGATCAGCTCTTTGTATTGGCCCCCGAAATCGAGGATCAGTGCCAACTGGTTTTTCATGCTGTTTGTTCCTCCTGTGCTCAAAGATGAAGCGCCGTGCTCAAAGCGGCGTGCCCGGACGATTCTTTATCCTTATAATATAGAACAATATTATTCCCGGCATATGCCGATCCAAAAATTCTTTTCGGAGCGGGGCCGCCGCGCTTACGGGCCGTACTGTTCGAGATATTCCTCCAGACAGAGCCCCTCCGACATGATGACTTCGGCGGCTTCTTTGCCGACATAGCGGTAGTGCCACGGTTCGTAGGTGATGCCGGTGATGTCCTCCTTGCCCTCCGGATAGCGGAGGATGAAGCCATACTCGGCGCAGTGGGCAATCAGCCAGTCGAATTCGTCAAATTTGTCGAAGTCGTGCTCAAGATCGGAATAATAGTTAAAATAATCCGCGGAGACGATATCCATGGCGAGGCCGGTGTGGTGCTCGCTCGTGCCGGGAGGCGCGACCCATTTGGCCGCTTCGGTCTTCGCATCCGCCTCGCTGTAACCGGCGTCAAGATACTGCTGCACTTTTCTTTCATACAGGATGCGGGATTTCTCGACGGTGCGGTAGCCGGAACAAACCCTCAGGGAATAACCGTCCGCCGCAGCCGCGGCAATCAGGTCCTTCGCGGCATCGGCGGCGAGCTTGTTCATTTTATAGTCGCCCTGCACAGTCTCGAGATCCAGCGTATAGTCGTCCGGGATGTAGTTCCACGGGTTGACGAGGATCAGCAGGTTGTCGGAATCGCCCGACACAGAGACCGGAACGCTGTCTCCGCTCTCCGCCCCGGACCCCTCCGCCGCGGAACTCTGCGCCTCCGTTTCGGAGGAAGCTTCCGACGGTTCCGACGGTTCCGACGGTTCCGACATGCTTTCGGAAATTTCCATTTCTCCGCTCAAGGTTCCCTCCCCGGAGTTTACCTCCTCCTTGTCGCCGCAGCCCGCCAAAAGAAGCAGGACCAGCGTCAGCACAAGGATCGTCCGGAAAAATTTCATGTTCTCACTCTCGTTTCGGATCAAGTTCAGTATTCCTCCGCGGCCAGATCGCCGAAAAAGGCGCTGCCGTAGGGATTCACCGCGGTGAAATCCGCGGGATAGTAGCTGCCGTAATGCGGGCGCGCCGGATCGTCGCTGATTTTATAAAAATTGCCTTTCATCCGGTGCCCCTTTTCAATATAGCTCTCTCCGCAGAGCTTCTCGGCCACGGCGAGCGGCAGCGTGAAATCGACGCACCAGTAGATCCCCTGAAGATCTTCGCCGGAGAAGATGCGGTGGGAGGCGCGGCGGGAGAGATCCTTCTCCGTGCCGTTCGCCTCGTCGATGAATTTGCAGATCACTTGCCCGGAGCGGTTCGCGGAAAACCAGAAATAGCGCTTCCCGCCGTCCTCCTCCGGAAACAGGGAGACCGCCGCCGCAGCGAGACTGCGCTCGGAAGGATTATTCTCAAAGCAGTAGATGCGGATATGAAGATCATCCGGAGAAAAGCAGACCTTTGCCTGCGCATACGGCTTATAATCCGCCTTCTCAAGCGGATAATGAATGATTTTGGCCGCCGGGAGAGAATCCCAGACCGGCTCGCCCGCGATCATGCTCACAGGAAACATCTTTTTCATCCTCTTCTTCCCGGGAACCGGAATCCGGCCCCTTCGTTTCTGTTTCCGCGGAGGTTCCGCGTTATTTTACGACAAATTTTTCAGCGAGGCCGCGCTTCTCGAGGAACCAAACCATCGTCAGGCCGAAGCCGCAGCAGGCGACCATCTCCCCGGCCGCGACCGAAAACCCGGACAGGAAGAACACGCGCAGATCGAGGCCCCCGGTGGTGACGTACATGATCTCCGCGCCGATCACCAGCCCATTTACCACGACCGGCGGCAGGGAGGCCAGCACCGGCAGTTTCCGGAACCGGATATGCCCCAGCGCGGAAGTCAGAACCGCGGCAGCCAAGGTGGCGGCGGTACCGACCGCGACATCGAGAAAGCCGAGGGTGTTGACGCTCAAGAACGCGCCGATCAGGTTGGCAAGAAAGCAGCCCATCGTGACGCCCAAAATGCACTGCGGAGAAAAGACCGGCAGCAGCGTCAGTGCCTCGGAGACACGCACCTGCACGGCGCCGTATGACAGCATCGGCAGCGCGAGCGACATCGCCGCATAAACCGCCGCAATCAGCGCCTGCACGGCAATCAGTCTCGTTCTGTTTCCGGTTCGCAACGGCAGCACCTCCAGAGATTTCATATATATGTTATTGTACTTGAATTTCGGTTTCATTGCAATTTCATTTCTCTAACTTTTTCATTTTAATGAAATTTCAACGAAATTTCAACAGGAAAGCCGCGTCTCTTCCACTTTCCGACCGCCTTCGGAACGTTCTTCCGGCAAAAATCCGAAAGCTGCTCCGGCAAAAACCGCTTTTTTATGCTTCAAAAGGAAACCGGCGGTGTGCATTTCTCGACAAAGGCATGCCCCGGAAGGTTGCAAATATTGCATTTGACAGTTTTCGTGGTTTTGAGTAAGATATACCTGTTATGGAAGGGAAGGAGGCTTCGGCCATGAAAAAAATCCTGCCGTTCCTGCTGGCGGCGCTCTTAATCTTGAGCGGCTGCTCCGGCATGGAGAACATTGAGGAATTCTTTGGTTCGGAGACGGAAAGCGGCCCGGAATCCTCCGGCATTTCTTCCGAACCGGAATCGGAGCCCGACCCGAACTGGCCGGCCGAAGTCTCCGGAATTACCCTCGAAGCGGCGCCGGAAACCGTCATCTCCATGTCGCCGATTCTGACGGAACTGCTGTACGACATGGGTCTTGGAGACAAGCTTGCGGCGGTCAGCAGCTTCTGCACGGATGAAAGCGGAAACGATCCCGGTCTGCCGAAAGCCGGAACCGCCGTGCTGCCGGATCTCACCGCCATCGCGGAGATCCAGCCTGAATACATTCTCACCATGGCGCAGTTTTCCGAAAGCGACCTTTTGGCTTTGCAGCAGATGAACACGGAAGTGATCGTGTTCTCCGCGCCGCAGGATCTCGCCGGGCAGGAAGCTCTGATGACGGATCTGGCGGTCTTCTTCCTCGGAAAAGAAGCCGGCGCCTCTGCCGCCGCGGATTTCATCACGGAGTTTGAGGCCAAACTTCAGGAGGTAACTTCTCCCGCCTCCGGATATCTTGAGGCGAACAGCGCCTCGGTCACCGTCGCCTGCCTGCGCGTCCTCAACTCCACCTACGCGACCGGAGATACGCTGGCCGACGAGTTCCTGGAGGCCGCGGGTCTGACAAATGCCGCCGCAGAGTATACCGGCTGGGATATCGGCGAGGACGGCATCGCGGCCGTCAATCCGGATGTGCTGTTTGTCAACGAGGGCATTCACATCGCCGACCTCGAAACAAACGACCTCTATAAAAAGAAAACCGCCGTTAAGGGGGACAAGGTCTACGCCGTCGATCTGGACCTGCTCTCCCGCGGGACGCTGCGCTCGCTGGATGTTCTGGAGACGATGCTCGCCACGGTTTTGCCGGATGCCTACCCGGATCTGGAGCCGCTCTCCCCCGCCTATCCAAGCATCTACAAAAACTGACTGCTTTGTTTTTCGGCCGGAAGAGATTTCTCTTCCGGCTTTTTTCTTATCTTTCATTAGCGGGTTGGAACATTGTAATAAAAGAAGAGATATGCTATACTATATTTTTATAGAATGTGAGAATGCGGAAAGAAGGTCCACGATGGGTACGGTCATCAAGAAGAAGATCGCTGGTGAAAAAGAAACGATCCTCTTTATTATGCTCTGCTGGCTGACCTATTCCTGCTCCTACATAGGGAGGCTGAATCTTTCCGCCTCCATGTCCGAAATGGTTGCGGACGGTATCTTCCTGAAGTCGCAGGCCGGCGCCGTCACCACGGGGTATTTTCTCTGTTACGGCGGCGGACAATTTCTCAGCGGCTGGCTGGGGGATAAATTCCGGCCGCGCTTTTTGATTTTTATCGGGCTTCTGCTCTCCGCCGTCTGCAATTTCTGCATCTCCCTGGAGCCGCCGCTCTGGCTATTGGCCACGCTCTGGAGCCTGAACGGCCTCTCTCTTTCGCTGCTCTGGGCCCCGCTGATCAAACTGGTCTCCGACCGGGTATCGGCCGCACGGCGCCGGAAAGCCTGTACCGCTCTTGCGACGACGATGGCCGCCGGCACGCTGATGTCGTATCTTCTCTGTGCCGCGCTGATCGAGGAATTCGGCTGGCACGCCTCTTTTTACGTCCCCGCCGTGATTGCCGCCGTCATTGCGTTTCTATGGATCATTCTGACGACGAGAATCGAAAAGAAAGCGGATAAAACCGGTATCGACGAGTTCTCCTCCTGCCGGGAGGCGGCGGAGCCCGAGGAAGGGGTTCCGCACGACGAGGTCCCGTCCAAGCTGTTTCCGCTGCTTGCCGTCTCCGGGCTGCTGACCATGACCGTGGTCGCCGGCGTCTTGTCGATCCTCAAGGACTGCGTATCTACCTGGACGCCGACCTTTTTGATCGACGCTTACCAGCTGGATTCCGTCACCTCGATCCTCTTCGGAACGCTGATGCCGGTCTTCGGCCTGCTGGGCCCGTATATGGCAAACTGGATTATGCACAAGGTCAACGATGAGTTTTCCTCCATGTTCTGGCTGCTGATCATTTCCTCCGGCGCGCTGGCGCTGCTTGTACTGGCCGGCCGGTATTCCCTCGGCATCGCCGTGTTCTGCCTGGCGCTGACCTATGCCTGCTCGCTGGGCCAAAACATGCTGCTGATCGGCACCATCCCCATGTATTTCCTCAATGTCGGCCGTGTCGCCGGCGTGACCGGCGTACTCAACGCGAGCGCCTATTTCAGCGCCGCCATGATGAGCCTGCTGACCGGTATTCTGGTCGATCACCTCGGCTGGACCTTCACGATCACGGTCTGGATGATGCTTTCCATCGTGGGCTCCATGTTCTGTATCATCTCCCACAGGAAGTGGAAGAAGTTCCGCAGGAACCTGTTCTGATTTCCTTCAAAAAAGTATCTGCCGGCGGGAAATCTTTCTTGACAGACAAAAATCGTTGTGCTATTATGTTTTAGCGGTTTGCAAAGACCGCCAATGCGCCACTAGCTCAGCTGGATAGAGTGACTGGCTACGAACCAGTAGGCCGAGGGTTCGAGTCCCCCGTGGCGCGCCACATGAAGAAGCCCGGAAATTTCTGATTTTATCAGGTTTTCCGGGCTTTTCATTTTAAAATATTTGATAGGGAGACCATATTTCTAAGCGTCTTTCGGTATTGTTCATCATATCCGTTATGGCAAAATTATGGCAATCTTAGCCCGATAAGAAAAGCCGTTTCCGGCGGCCGCTCCCCCCGGGCATTTCGCGGCACGTTTTGTATGAATCCGTTTGAAGGACTTGATATCCTTCTATGGAAGTGATATTCCGCATGAATCCCGCCGGCCTCTTTCCGCCGCGGTACTTTTTAGGGACCAATGATGGCGGAGCACCGGCAAAACCCCGGCCAATCTGTGAAAGAAGGGTGCGTCATCCACTTGAAAAAACAAAAAATCCTGTCGAATATCGTTTTGCTCGGGCTCGTCAGCATGTTTGCCGATATGAGCACCGAAATGGTCTATCCGCTGGTGCCGCTGTTTTTGACGGCGACACTCGGAGCCTCTCCCGCCATCGTAGGCATCATTGAAGGAATTGCGGAGAGCATCGCCTCCCTTCTTAAAGTCTTCAGCGGATATATCGGGGACGTCTATCACAATAAAAAGCACCTTGCTTTTATCGGATATTCGGCGACCATCTTTTATAAGCTCGTTCTTCTGCTGTCCACCTCATGGCTCGGGGTTTTGGCTGCGAGGGTGATCGACCGGACGGGAAAAGGCATCCGCACCGCTCCGCGTGACGCGCTGGTCGCTCAGTCGAGCAGCGAGAAAGAGCTGGGCGGTTCTTTTGGTCTGCATAAAATGCTGGATATGGCCGGATCTTCCTTCGGCGTCATCTTCGCCTATTTTTTTGTCGCAACCAACTTCGGTTTTCATAGGGCGTTTCTCTTCTCCATCATCCCCGCAATCGTCAGCATCCTGATTATTCTGGCCATCAAGGAGGAGAAAACCTCCGGGCCGGCCGCCGAGAAGCTGAACTTAAAAGGGCTGAAGCTCAATGGAAAGCTGAAGATCTATCTTGCGGTCATCTTCATCTTTTGTCTCGGAAACTCCTCGAATACGTTTTTGCTCCTGAAGGCACAGGAAAACGGCTTCTCCTCCTCGGAGGTCATTCTGCTCTATCTCGTTTTCAATGTTTCCGCCTCTCTGCTCGCCATTCCGGCGGGAAAATTATCGGACAAACTGGGACGAAGCAAAGTTCTCGTCCCCGGGTATCTGATCTATGGATTGGTCTATCTCGGCTTTGCGTTTTTATCGTCAAGATTTTCGATGATCCTCCTTTTTATCGCCTATGGCGCATACAACGCGCTGATCAGCGGCGCAGAGAGAGCTTTCATCGTGGAGAACTCGCCCAAAGGACTTAAAGGCACCATTCTTGGGCTTTACGGCATGCTTCAGGGAATCGGCCTGCTGCTTTCTTCGATCATCGCAGGTCTGATGTGGGATAACGTCAATTCCGCCGCGCCTTTTATCTTCGGCGGCATCTTAGGAATCATCTCCGCTTTGCTGATACAAATTATTTTCTGCACGGGGAGAGCGCCGAGAGACGCAGCCGCATGACCGCCAGAAAGCAAAAAAGCCCGGTGCATGATGCCCCGGGCTTTTTTAGTTTTCTGCTGTCTCCCGGGTTTTCTCCGGCCCGCTATTGGGCGCCTCATGTTCCTCCGTGGGTACCGTATTCCGCCGCTCAAGGCCCTTCCGTCCGCCTGTCCGCAGCGGCATGCTTTCCGCGTAGCTCCGAGCGGCGTGTTTTGCGCCGGCACGGGTTTCGGCACCAAAAAAATCTGTTTTTGGGCTATTGGCGAATTCCGTCTTTTTATGATATAATCAGACAAATATGTGGGCTTCCCTTTTTTTCGCCGTCTGAAGCGGATGCGGGATCCCCGTAAAATTTTTTCGCACAGAACAAAGAGGTGTATGGGGTTGGATGCTTTTGTCAACGCCAAAAGGGTCGTGGTCAAGGTGGGTACCTCGACGCTGACCCATGAGTCGGGCCAGATCCATATCCGCCGGATCGAAAAGCTGGTACAGGTACTGGCGGATATCCGCAATTCCGGCCGGGAGATCATTCTGGTCTCCTCCGGCGCCATCGCCGTGGGCGTGGGCAAACTGCATCTGCCGCAGAGACCCGCCGATACTCCTTCCAAACAGGCGGCCGCAGCCATCGGGCAGTGCGAGCTGATGTATCTCTACGACAAGCTCTTCGGGGAATACAATCATGTGGTCTCTCAAGTACTGCTGACCCGCGATATTCTCGAGGAAGAAAAACGCAAGCGGAACGTGGTCAACACCTTCCAGAAACTTCTGGAGTACGGCTCCATTCCCATCGTCAACGAGAACGACACCACCGCCGTGGAGGAGCTCGAATTCGGCGACAACGACACCCTTTCCGCCATCGTGGCGGTGCTGTGCGGGGCCGACGCGCTGATTATCCTGTCGGATATTGATGGGCTCTATGACGGCGACCCGCGGCAGAATCCGACCGCAAAACCGATCGGCGAAGTGTATCATGTGGATGACCGGATTCTGGCTTTGGCCGGAGGAGTCGGCTCCTCCCGGGGGACCGGCGGCATGATCACCAAGGTCCATGCGGCTCAGATCGCCTGCGGGGCGGGCATCCATATGGTGATTATGAACGGATCGGATCCCTCCGATCTTTATAAGATCTTTGACGGAGAGACGCTCGGCACGCATTTCTTCCCGGAAAGCAAGTAACTTTTGATTCTTTGAAAGGAGGCAGGCTCGGTGAAAACGGTATTGGAGCTCGGAAAAGCGGTCAAACAAGCATCCCGTCAGGCCGCCGTTCTGACGCAGGCACAGAAAAACGCGGCGCTTTCGGCCATGGCGGACGCGCTTTTACAGAAAAAGCAGTTTATTCTCTCGGCCAACGCGGAGGATCTCCGGGAGGGCAAAAACGCCGGACTTTCGGAGAGCCTGCTGGACCGGCTGGCCCTTTCGGAAAGCCGCATCGAGGATATGGCGGCCTCCATCCTTCAGGTGGCGGCGCTTGAGGACCCGATCGGCAAGGTGGACCGCGGCTTCGTAACCGCAAACGGCCTTCAGGTCTATAAAGTCCGTGTTCCACTCGGCGTCTGCGGCATCATCTACGAGGCGAGGCCCAACGTAACCGTGGATGCCGCCGTGCTCTGCTTTAAATCGGGCAACGCCGTGCTGCTCCGGGGCGGCAAGGAGGCCATCTCCTCCAACATCTGCCTCGTAAGCGTCCTGCGGGATGTGCTTGAAAAACAGGGCCTCGACCCCAACCTCATCTGTCTCGTCGAGGATACCTCCCGGGAATCCGCCGCGCAGATGATGAAACTGAACGGCTATCTGGATGTGCTGATTCCCCGCGGTGGAGCCGGACTGATCCGGTCGGTGGTGGAGAATGCCACCGTACCGGTCATCGAAACCGGGACCGGCAACTGCCATGTGTATATTGATAAGGACGCGGATCTCGCCAAAGGGGTGGAGATCCTGTTTAACGCCAAAACCTCCCGCCCCTCGGTCTGCAACGCGGCCGAAAGCCTGCTCGTGCACCGGGAGATCGCGGAGGAGTTTTTGCCCCTCGCCAAACAGAAGCTCGACACCAAGGGCGTCGTCTGGTATGGCTGCGAGGAGACCCGCCGGATTCTGGGCGAATCGGTGCTGCCGGCCGGCGACGAGGAATACTCGAAGGAGTTTCTGGATTACGCCATCTCCTGCCGGGTGGTGGATTCCCTCGAGGATGCGGCGGATCATATTTATAAGTACTCCACCAAACACTCAGAGGCTATCGTAACTGAGAACTATACCGCCGCGCGGGAATTTATCCGGCTTGTGGATGCCGCCGCCGTCTATGTCAACGCCTCCACCCGCTTTACCGACGGTGGCGTCTTCGGCTTCGGCGCCGAGATCGGCATCTCCACGCAGAAGCTCCACGCCAGAGGGCCGATGGGACTCGAGGAACTGACCTCCGTCAAATATGTGATCTACGGAAACGGACAGATCCGGTAGCGGTAACGGAACCGCAAGGCGTTTTCGCTTCGGAATAAAAACGCGGGGCCGGGGCTTTTGGTCCTCCAAAAACTCATACCGGCTTTATGTGCTCAAAACTACCGGGCAGCCGTGCTCTTCGGAAAATCGCCTGCAAAATCCATCTCTTTCAGAAAAACGCCGCCCGGAAGGACGGCGTTTTTTTATATTCCGAATGATTTCTACAAAATTTTTGATTTTTTTCTTTTTCTCAACGAAATCCTTCTTTCTTTTATTTTTTTCATGCTTCCGAAGTTTCTATACTATTGACTTTTCTTTAAAAAAGTTTAAAATATACAAATGAAGTTTCTAAACTGGATACCAGTCTAAAAAAGAAAGGAAATGGGAACCATGTACCGCGTCATGATTGTAGAGGACGACCCCATGGTTGCGGAGATCGACCGGAATTATGTGGAGCACAATGCCAAGCTGACCGTCGCCAGCGTGTTTTCCGGCGGCGTGGAGGCGCTGGACTATCTCCGGACGCATTCCGTCGACCTGATTCTGCTGGATTATAATATGCCGTCGATGACCGGCGCCGAATTTCTTTCGGAACTGCGCAGGTCCGGCGGTCTGCAGGATATCATCATGGTCACTGCGGTCAAGGATGCACGTATGGTTGCCATGTTGTTTTCTTTCGGCTTGGTGGACTATCTGATCAAGCCCTTCGACTACGCCCGGTTTCAGGACGCCCTGACGAAATACCTCGCCAGAAAAGAGGCCCTGGATTCTTACGAGACACTGACGCAGGCGGCCATCGATTCCTTCTTTGTCGCCGGCATTCAGGAGGCGACCTCCCAGTATATAGACAAAGGCATCCAGCCCGCGACGCTGGAGATGATCTGCGCCTTCCTGCGGAAACAGAAGGGCGCGACGCTTTCCATCGAGGATATTTCCAAAGAAATTCCCCTTTCACGGGTCACGCTCCGCCGTTATATGAACTATCTCGTCAACGGCAACAGCGTCGAGGCCGGCATGGACTACGGCACGGGCGGGCGTCCCTGCACCATGTATACATATGTCGGAAAATAGGGAAAAACAGGGATTTCTGAAGCAATTCCTGCAGCAAAAAACGTCGTTTTCCGCCGGCTTGTCCGCCATTGTTTGTGAATATTCCTCTCTTTCCGTTTGGTAACTTAAAATAACCCGGCGGTCTTCTTTTGAACTTAATGAAAACACCGGGGACCCCCTATATTCAGATATAATTAGATGGATACTGTTATTCGGCATTTTTTCGAAGCTGAAAAATGCTGTTTTCCGCTGCTTTTTAACAAAAACAGCGGGGCTGAAGAATCCGAAATCCAACTACGGAGGTGTCAGTTTTCCCTATGGCAAACGATTATTCTTACTGCTGCACCAAAGCCAGCGACCCGCTGGTCCTCGCTAAGATCGCAGCCATCGCTGCGCCTTACAGAGGCCGCGAAGACATGCTGATCGAGGTGCTGCGCGAGGCTCAGCCGATCGCCGGAAACGCCGTTCCGGAAGAGGTTGCCGCCGTTGTCTCTGAAGCGATGGATATTCCGCGCCCCAAGATTTACGGTGTTGCTACCTTCTATGCAATGTTCTCTAAAGAAGAGCGCGGCGAACACATCATCCGGATGTGCCACAGCGCCCCCTGCCATGTCAGAGGTGCGAAAGTGCTGCTTGATGCTTTTGAAAAAGAGCTCGGCATTCCGTGCGGCCACACCACCCTTGACGGCAGATTCACCCTGGAAACCTGCGAGTGCCTCGGCGTCTGCGACCGTGCCCCTGCCGTCATGATCGACGACGAGGTCTATGGCCCGCTGACTCCCGCGGATGTCAAAGGCGTCCTCGCCAAATATCGCTGAGGAGGGTGAAAAAGATGGAAGAATATAAATTTTTAACGTACAACGTCGGCAAGCTTAACCCTGTAAGCGCCACCGAGTATGCCACCGTCGGCGGCTATGCGGGCTTAAAGATCGCGCTTGCCAATCCGTCCGCAGTTATCCAGACCATCAAGGATTCCGGCCTCCGCGGCAGAGGCGGCGCCGGCTTCCCGACCGGAATGAAGTGGACGTTTGTCCGCAACACCGAAGCGGATCAAAAATACATTGTCTGCAACGCCGACGAGGGCGAACCCGGAACCAACAAGGATCGCATCCTGATGGCCGAGGTTCCGAACCTTCTTTTTGAAGGTATGGCGATCGCCGGTGTCGCCGTCGGCGCAACGAAGGGCTACATCTATCTCCGCGCCGAATATCCATATGTCAAAGAGATCCTGCTGAAGGCGCTCGACGACGCGAGAATCCGTCACTTCCTCGGCAAGAACGTCATGGGTTCCGATTTTGATTTCGATATCGAGATCCGCTCCGGCGCAGGCGCCTATGTCTGTGGCGAAGAGACCGCCCTGCTCGAGTCCATCGAGGGCAAGCGCGGCGAGCCGAGATACAAGCCTCCGTTCCCGGGCGTTCAGGGCCTGTGGGGCAAACCGACCGTCATCAACAACGTGGAGACTCTCTGCAACATCCCGATGATCCTCTGCATGGGCGCCGACTTCTTCAAAGCCCTCGGCACTCCGCAGACCACCGGAACGAAGCTCTTCACCCTCTGCGGCAACATCAAGAATCCGGGCGTCTACGAGTTCCAGACCGGCATCACCATGCGTGAGCTGTTTGAGGACGTCGGCGGCGGCTGCCCGAACGGCAAGAAGCTCAAGGCCATCCAGTGCGGCGGCGCCTCCGGACCGATCGTCGGAACGGACAAGCTCGACACCAAGATGTCCATTGAGGACTGCAACGCCGCGGGCGCCAACTTCGGCGCCGGCGATCTGATGTTCATCGACGAGGATCAGGGCATCGTGGATCTCTGCGAAAACCTGATGGAGTTCTTTGAAGAGGAATCCTGCGGCAAATGCACGCCCTGCCGCGAGGGTAACTTCCGTCTGCTCGAGCTGGTCCGCAAATTTAAGGACGGCACCGGCACCGAGACCGACCTCGACACTATCGAGGATCTTGCCTCCACGATGATGGACGCCTCTCTCTGCGGACTTGGCCAGGCTTCCCCGATCCCGCTGGTCTCCGCGATCAAGTATTTCCGCAATGAATTCCTCGAAGGGGGGAACTACTAATGGCGAAAGTAACTATCGACGGAATCGTCGTTGAAGTTGAAAACGGTACTACCGTTCTGAAAGCCGCCGAAAAAGCCGGCGTTAAAATCCCGCGCCTCTGCTATCATCCCGATCAGGACGTCAAAGGCAACTGCCGCATCTGCGTGGTGGAGATCGAAGGCCAGCGCCTTCTGCAGCCCGCCTGCGCCTATCCGGTCAGCGACGGCATGGTCGTACATACCAATACCGCGCGTGCCCGCAAGGCCCGCTACAACATTCTTGAGCTGATCCTCGCCCACCATCCGGCCGACTGCCTGCACTGCATCCGCAACCACAACTGCGAGCTGCAGCAGATCGTTGAGGATATGAGCTTCACCCGCGAGATCCGCTATCCGTATCACGAGCGCGGAACCGGCCTGGATTATTCCAGCCCTTCCATCACCCGCGATCCCGCCAAGTGCATTGTCTGCGACCGCTGCTCCTGGGCCTGCACACATTTCCAGAGCTGCAACGTCCTGACGAAGACCAACCGCGGATTTGAGACTTACCTCACCACCGAATATGACAGACCGATGGCCGAGACTGCCTGCACCACCTGCGGCCAATGCATTCAGGCCTGTCCGGTCGCCGCTCTGACCATCCACGACGACACCACCGACGCCTGGAAAGCAATCAATGACAAGAACCTCACCGTGGTCGCTCAGGTCGCTCCGGCCGTTCGTGTCAATATCGCCGAGGCGCTCGGCGAGGATCCGGGCACGATTTCCACCGGCCGTCTGGTCACCGCCATGAAGATGATGGGCATCGACTATGTGTTCGATACCGACTTCACCGCCGACCTCACCATTATGGAAGAGGGCACGGAGTTCCTGCATCGTCTGACAAATGGCGGATGCCTGCCGCTGATCACCTCCTGCTCGCCCGGCTGGGTCAAGTTCTGCGAGACCTGGTACCCCGATCAGCTGGCGCACCTCTCCACCGCCAAATCGCCTCAAGGCATGTTCGGCGCGGTCATCAAAGAGTACTTCGCGAAGAAAATCGGCAAACGTCCGCAGGAAGTTTTCTCCCTCTCCGTCATGCCGTGCACCGCAAAGAAGTACGAGGCCAAGCGCCCCGAGCTCGGACGCGACGGCTATCAGGATGTCGACTGCGTGGTTACCGTTCAGGAACTCGCCCAGATGATCCGCTCCGCCAATATCGACTTCAGCAAGCTGCCCGATACGATGTTTGACGCTCCGTTCGGCCTTGGCTCCGGCGCCGGCGTCATCTTCGGTGCTTCCGGCGGCGTTATGGAGGCGGCCCTCCGCACCGTTCACGAAATCGTCACCGGCAAAGTGCTTGAGGATATCGACTTCAAGCAGGTTCGTGGTCTCCGCGACACCAGAGAAGCCACCATCACGATCGGCGATCTCGACGTCAAGGTCTGCATCACCTCCGGCCTTGCAAATGCCAGAATGATCATGGATCTCGTCAGAGCCGGCAAAGCCGACTACCAGTTCATTGAGATCATGGCCTGCCCCGGCGGCTGCATCGGCGGCGGCGGCAACCCGTACCGCGATTGGACAAAGGTTGAGAAACGGAACGCTGCCACCTACATCATCGATGCCGAGCAGTGCCCGATCCGCCAGAGCCACAAGAACCCGGCGATTCAGGAATTCTACAAGGATCTCGGCGTCAAGCCCGGCGAAGAGATTGCTCACAAGCTCTTCCACACCAACTACGCCGACCGCGGCAATTTGCCGAAGTAATGTTTTCAATAAAAAACGCCTTCCATTCGGGAGGCGTTTTTTTGTATGAGAAACCATAAGGGGAACGCCGCGCCTTTTTGGATGCCGTAAAGTGGGGATACGAACGCGCGGGCGGCAAATCGGGGTGAGAGCGGCAGTACAAGGGGTTACGGGTATTTTCGTCCATCCGGAAGTTTCTCCGCCGCATGAAGAACGCAGCTATGCAGAAAGTACAGGCAAAAAATCGGGCTGGAATATACATCCATAAAACGGATAGAGCCGAATTCGTTCTATAAAAACGACGCCGCGCGAAGAATACGGCCGGAAAATGGGACTGGAAAACCGCCATGCAGAAAGGGTAGCCGAAGAATGCCGCTGAAAAATTCGACTATGCAGAAGATACAGCCGAAGAATAGGGCTGGAACATACAGCCATAAAACGGAATTCGTTCCATAAAAAATGACGCCGCAGGAGTTTTCCCGCGGCGCCGCTGTTTTTATCGTTATTTTCCGGAAAGAAGCGCTTTCAGTTCCTCCGGGCCGGAAAAGCCGGAGGCCGGCCGATCGGAAACCACGTTCAGCGGCGGCCCCGATACGATCACGACGCGGTCGGCAAGCGCAAGCGCCTCCTCCGGGTTGTGCGTAATCATTAAGACCGATTTTCCGCGCAGTTCCCCGGCCATAAAGGCCAGTACGTCGCCGGCGGTTTTGATGTCGAGGCCCTGCAGCGGCTCATCCAAATAGAAAACGTCGCCGCCGTGGGCAAAGCATCGGGCAATCGCAAGCCTGCGTTTCATTCCGCCGGAAAGTTCCTCCGGCAGCTTTTCCTCCTCGCCGGCAAGCCCAACCTTCGCAAGATATTCCTTCGCACGCTCCGGCGGAATGCCGAGGGCGGTCAGGTTTTCCAGCGCGCTGCTCCACGGCAGCAGGCGGTCATCCTGAAACAGAAAGGACGGCTTCCCGGAAAAGGATTCCACGGTGCCGGAATCCGGCTTCTGCAAACCGGAGGCGAGGCGCAGAACCGTCGTCTTGCCGCTGCCGGAGGTCCCCAGAATGGCGGTGCGTGTCTTTTCCGCCAGAGAGAACTGAAACCGGTCCAGAATGACGCGGTCATCAAAAGAGAGACTCACGTCTCGGAATTCAGGCATCCCGGCGCCTCCCTTCCCATGTGGCGAGGCGGAAAAACAGCTTCTCGAGCAGGATGCTCAGCAGGATGACCGAAAAGGTCCAGGCAAACAGATTTTCCGTTTCAAGATAAATTTTGGCGTCATGAAGCGCGCCGCCGATCGAATTTCTGTCGGAGCAGATGACCTCCGCCGCGATCCCGGCCTTCCACGCCATGCCCATGCCGGAGTTGAAGGCCGCCAGAAAATACGGCTTAACTGAGGGCAAATAGATCTTTGTCAGCAGGTTCTTGCGCGGCATCCGGAAGGCGCGCGCCATCTCAAGCAGCGCCGGGTCGGTGCTGCGGATACCCTGCTCCACATTGGCCCAGACCAGCGGATAAACGATCAGAAACGCCGTAAAGACGGGAATGAAGCTCACCCGGAACCATACCAGCGCCAAGATGATGAACGAGGCGATCGGCGTCGCCTTGATCGCCGACATGACCGGCGAGAGCAGATTTTGCAGCGGAGCGAAACGCGCGGTTCCGGCCGCGGTCAGCACCCCGAGAAGCACCCCGAGAAGCAGCCCCTCCAGAACCCTGAGCACGGAATTCATGACCGAAAGCCAGAATTCCCATGTTCCCGCGAGGGTGAGCAGCGCTTTGAGCACGGAAAGCGGAGGAGGAAGCAGAACGGCTTTTCCGACCAGCATCGCGGCTCCCTGCCAGCAAAGTAGCCAGAACGCCGTGACCAAAAGGCCGCGCAGCAGTTTTTTCATCCTGTGTCCCCCTCCTTCCGTGCTCATAAGGAAGTGTCAATTCTCTTTATGCCTGATAGTAGAAATCTTCGCCCGGAAGCGCACCGCCGACCGTGGCAGGATTGTAGTCGTAGAGGACCTGATAGAAGCTCTCGAGCGGAGCCTTCATCGCCTCGCCCGTAACCCATACGATGTTGCAGCGCGGCAGAGCGGACTGTGCGATGGCGGCCGTTGCGATCTCATATTTTTCGATCAGCGCGGCGGCGTCGGCCGTATTTTCCTGCGTATAGGCGATGCTTTCGCCGTACTCCTCAAGGAAGGCGGCGACGGCTTCCGGATTTTCATCGGCAAATTCCTTGCGGACCGCGATGCCGCCCATGGTGAGCTCGCCGTTTCCGAGCGTTTCCCACTCGGCGGTCAGGTCAAGGGCGACGCGGAAGGAATCGGACTGAGCGGTCACGCTGGTGACGAAAGGCTCCGGCAGCATGACGACGTCATATTCCCCGGCAAGGGCAAGCGTCGCGGCTTCGCTGTGCTCGGTGGCCCAGAAGACCTCGACATCCTCGCCGACGGTGAGACCGTTCTGCGCAAGGATATAATCCAGAACATACTCCGCGGTGGAACCCTGGCCGGAGGCGAGAATGGTCTTGCCGGCCAAATCCGCGACGGACTGAATAGTATCACCGTTTTCAAGGATATAAAGCACGCCGAGCGTGTTGACGCCGAGGATCTCAATTTCGCCGTTTGCTTTGTTATACAGCGTCGAGATCACGTTGGTCGGCAGGGCGGCAATATCCATCTCTCCGGAAAGGAGCTGAGAGGTCAGCACATCCGGAGCGCCGACAAGCGTGAAGTTATAATCGTTGACGGTGGCGCCGAGGGAATCCTGCTCCATCAGCCAGGCGGCGCCCATGCCGGTCGGGCCTTTCAGCATGCCGATATTGATCGTTGTCCCCTCATAGACGGGCTCCTGCGAAGTCTCCGGCTCGGAAACCACCGGCTCGGAGGATTCCGGTACCGATTCCTCGGGCTTCTCCGTGCCGGAGCAGGCGGAGAACGCTGCGATCATCAGCAGGCTCATCAGGACAGCAAGAATTTTTTTCATCAAAATCACCTCATAGATTTTTCATTCTATAGAAAGCCTTTCGGCATTCCTAACAAGAATCGTCCGCCCGTCGCGGCGGAGGATGTCCTCCTCCTCCAGCGCGTCGAACGCGCGGTAGAGCGAGGCCCTGCCGACGCCGAGCGTCTGCGCAAGCTCCGACATGCTGCCGGGGAGCCGGACTCTCTCTCCGCCGGCATAGATGCCGGAAAGATAGCTCAATAGCTTATCCCGGCAGTCCGCTTCCACAAAGGTCGCGAGCCTGCGGTTCAAAAAATGGATCTTCCGGGAGAGCAGCGTGACGTAGGCGCGGGCAAAATCCGGAGACTCGGCAAAGGCGCGCTCCACCAGCTCCTTGGAAAAGAAGATCATTTTGCACACGCCGGAGGCGACAATCTCGGTCGGGCAGGCGGCCGCTTCGTAAAACAGCGTCGACATCCCGAACGTCTTGCCTTGCTCCAACACGCTCAGGATCACTCTGCGGCCGCCCGGGCAGACTTTATATACCGTCGCCCTGCCCTTTAGCAGCACACCGAGACTGCGGCAGAATTCCGAGCAGCCGAGAATTGTCTCCCCGCTGCCGGCGCTGACCGTCCAACTGCCGTCTCCGTCAAGCCAGCGGTCGAGTGCCTCCTTCGGCACTTCCACGAAGAGCTCTGAGGTCCGTAAAATCTCGCGGTCGCGCTTCAGCATGGAATCCCCTCTTTCTGTCTCAAATGATACAATATTTTGCGTTTTATTTCCACTTTCAAAAGATACATAAGAATGATTCTTAGTTAATCAAGCATTTTTTACCGATAAAAATGACTTTGTTTTTGAAAACCGGGCTTTTCGCCGGGCGCTGCGAAGGGTATAATAAAAGAAATCGACGGAGGGGGAATTTTGATGTTCCGGATTGGGAGCCATATTTCGTCGGCGGGAGGATACCTCGCCATGGGGGAGCGTGCCGCCGCGCTCGGCGCCAACACGTTTGCATTTTTTACGCGGAATCCGCGGGGCGGCGCCTCGAAGCCGATCGACCCGGACGACGTGCGGGCATTCCAGGATTTCTGCCGGGAGCACGGCATCGACCGGATCGTCGCCCATGCGCCCTACACGCTGAACCCCTGCGCAGATAAAGAAAACGTGCGGGAATTTGCGCGAATGATCCTTGCGGACGATCTGCAAAGGATGGAGGCGACGCCCGGCCAGCTCTACAATTTTCATCCGGGCAGCCACGTCGGTCAGGGCATTAAGATTGGTATCGAAAAGATCGCGGAGTTACTCAACGAGACGCTGCTCCCGGAGATGACAACCACCGTGCTGCTGGAGACGATGTCCGGAAAAGGCAGCGAAGTCGGCGGGCGGTTCGAGGAGCTCAGGGAGATCCTCGACCGGGTGAATCTCGGCGAAAAGATGGGCGTGTGTCTCGACACCTGCCACGTCTGGGACGCGGGTTACGACCTCGAGAACGATCTTGGTGGCGTGCTCACGGAATTTGACCGGGTGGTCGGGCTGTCAAGGCTCCGGGCCATACACCTCAACAACAGCCTGAATGCCCGCGGTTCCAGAAAGGACCGCCATGCACGGATCACGGAGGGCACGCTCAGTCTTGAGGCCATCGGGCGGATCGTCCGGCATCCGGCGCTGGAAGGGCTGCCGTTCATCCTCGAGACGCCGAACGATGAGGCCGGCTATGCCGCCGAGATCGCGCTGCTTAAAAACTTGCATGACAATTCCTGAAAAATCCCGCCGTCCGATGATGTTCGGACGGCGTTTTTTATGCCTTTAGTATTTTCCGTTTTCCCCGCGGTATCAAAAGCGCGCCAGGTCGTCAAAAAAACGCATCCTGCGGTGACGGCGAAGAATGACATCCCGTTTTTAAGAATCTGCCGGAAATTGTATCACGGACACCAGCCGCCGGTACACAAAAAAGCGTCCCTCTCCTTTGCAGGAGAGGGACGCTTTTGATTTTTTATGCGCTTTTGACCGGAAGCCGGGCGGAAATTATTCCTCGACGTAGACCGTCATCGCCTCATAGAAGTAGATGGACGAGCTATACCGGCTGCTCGACGTGAAAGTGCTTCCGTTATAATAGAGATAATAACTGCCGTTATCCAATTCGTCCCAGCTGGAATCGTAATACCAGAGTTGCATGGAACTTCTGAGCGTAAGGCTGTTTCTGCTTCCATAGAGATAGGTGGAATATTGTGCGCTCCGAATATAATACCCGCCGGAACTGGAGCTACATGTCCACAGCAGCCTGGTCGTATCCAACAAGTCAAGATACGCATCAACCGTCGTCGTCCCGGAACCTTCGGCATCTATAAAGAATGTTCCGGAACCATTCACGGTAACCGTCGATGCTCCAACGGTACTGCTGCTTGCCGCTCTAAGAGCATGCCCGTTTCCGCTCTGATCGCTGTCGACGATCAGATAGGTGCCGCCGTTTGAAGGAGCGCTCACCGGAACATAGATGGTCTTGGCGACATAGCTTGCCTTCGTCACCGTATAGGTGGCACCGGTATCGCTCTGGTTGCTCAGGGTGCCCGCTCTGACAAAGTAAGTGGAATCTCCGGAGGCCGATACCGAGCCAATCCATTCATTACCAAACGTATCTGTGTAGGTGACGGTATCGGTGACGGTGTGAGTGGCGGTGCCGCTCTCCTCGGTCATCTCGCTGCTCCATGCCGTGACGCCGGTCCCGGTGATCTCCGTATAATAGGCGCCGCAGGAGAGCACCGTGGTGGAGCTTGCCGTCAGATTGATGGATTCTTCCCTGTCTATTTCGGCGAATTCGAGGGTCGTCGGAGAGACGGTCGGCGTGACCGTGATCTCATAGACCAGCACATAGTAGGAGTCAGTGTAACTCTTTTCCTTTGCGGTAAACGTGCAGGTCACCCGGTAAAGCGAAGGAACGGCCAGCATATCGTTGGAAAGCGTGATCGTATCGGCATCCGCGGTGACTCCACCCAGAGAGATCCCCTCCGCGGTGAAGGCGTCCTCCGCCGTCCAGAGATAAGTGCCGGTGAGATCCGGGTTGTCGGTGGTAACCGTCGTATTGAGAATCGCAGAATCCGCCTTGGCCGCGGATACCGGCATGACATACATCTGCTCCGTCACACCTTCCAGCGTGATCTCGCGCTCCTGCCCCACCTTGCTCTCATCGAGCGAGACGGCAAACGTGACCGGCGAGACATGGAGCGCAACGGGCTGCGGACCGGACGGCGTGACCGGAATCTCTTCCTCGCCGAACGTGAAGGTATATCCCTCAAGGTAGATTTCGATCCGGTAATCGCCCCATGCATCCTCCTTGGAGGTGATGGCGTTCGTATAAGTCGTCCTGCTCTCTTCGTCCGTGCCGACCGTCCACTCGGGATTGTTGAGCGTGAACGGCCAGTCGGCCTCCGTGAGTTCCTCCTCAGCGGAATTATAGACCTTAAAGGTGACGACGGGGCTGTCGTTTGTGCAGCCCTCCGGCAGCGTGAGCGTCAGATCCTCGGATACGCCCTCGTCCATATAGAGACTCTCGGGCGCCGCCTCGAAGCTATCCGGCACGGCGTAAACCGTCACCATCACCAGGTCGTCCGACAGAGTCTGTTTCTTTTGGCTCGTATTGAGGTCGTTGACGATCAGGGCGCTCTGCACCCCAACCTGCGTAGAGGCTGCAACGGTGCCCTCTATCGTGGCAACCCAGTACTTTTCGTTCTGGAGCTCCCAGCTTATAATCTCAAAGCTCTGAGGATCTCCGATATTCGCTGGCACGAACTCCAGCGTGGGATTCCCGTCCGCCTCGTCGAAGGACCAGCCGGACGGAGCGGCGACCGTGAGGTAGGCCGTCCTTCCAGTCAGAATCTCGCACGGATCCGGAGCGGCAATAAGCGAGACCTTCGGCACGGTGACGGTGATCGTTGCGGTCGCCTGATAGATCAGCCCGTCGCTGCCGACCACGGTGACGAGCATCGTGGTTTCGCCCTCATCCACGCCGGTCACGGTGATGCTGCTGCCCTCAAACATGACGGAGATGATATTCGTATCAAAGTTCCTGATGCTCGAAATCCGGCTGATGGTCATTTCCTCGTTGTTGGACCGCACGGTGAGTTCAATAGAATCTCCGATGGCCACGACCGAATCGCCCGTGATCGAAATGGAATAATCCGTGAGCAGCGGCCAATCGCCGTAATGGACGTAGAAGGAAGTCGTGATGCCCTGATCGACAACCGTGTTCCGGACGATGGCCGGGAACGGATACGGCCGCGCGGTGAGTTTGCCCGAATACGGGTAAGTATGAACCGCCGTTGCATTTCCGAAATTCCGGTTCCCCGCGGAGATGCCGGCGTTGAGCATCTGGGTAAAGGTCTGACCGCCGGAAAGCTGCGTGCCGTCCATGATCTCATAAGCAAGACCGGTGCCGCCGCTGCCGCTGCCGGCGACGGTGGCGCTCACGGTATTGGTCAGATAGTAGCTGTTTGAAACCGTCTGCGTATAGGTGATCCCGCCGTAAACACATGACGTCGGCGACACCGGATATACGGTGGCGTTGGATGCCTGAATTCGGCAGATCGAATAGCTGTTCCGGGTAACCTTGACGCCGTAGCTGTGGTAAGGCCGGTTGCCCCAAGTGCCGCCCGAAAAACCGGCCAGCCCGTTGATGACCCTGGTGCCCGGAGTACTGGGGTCGATGGAAAGCTCTCCTCCGGCATAGCAGCCCTCGATCGTGCCGAAGTTAGCCCCGACAAGGCCGCTCACATAGGTCTTGATGTTGCTTCTCGTGGCCCTCGCGGTGAGGGTGCTCGAGATGACGCTGCAGTTCTTCACGGTACCCATGTTGATGCCGACCAGGCCGCCGAGATGGCTGTAGATGTCGAAGCTCACCGAAACTTGGTTCGTATAATCGACGGTGTAGCCGCTGACGACGCAGTTTTCAACGGCGGAGTTCGGCGTATAGATCAGCCCAACGAGCGTACCGACCGACGTATCGCCGATGTTCGACGTCGGGCTCGGGTTATACGTCGCGACGATCAGCCCGCTCTGCTCCTCCGGGTCGGTGGCGAGCATCACGACGTTTCGGATGATGCCGGGCTTCTCGTTGGAGACTGTCGCGGTTTTGCTGTCATCGACGCTCATCTCGCCGAGTTGGCCGAAGAGTCCGATGAAGCGTTCATTCGGGAAATCAGTATTCTTGTAATCCTCCAGCGTATAACCGTGCCCATCATAGATCCCGATGAAGGCCTTTGTTCCGGCGCCGCCTTTCCCGATCGGCTGGAAACCGGTTGTAATCGTAATGTCATGCGTCTGGTTGTAGGTATTGTTCCCTTGCAGATAGGTGCTTGCCGCAGAGGCGGTGTCATAATAGTTGATATTCTGAAGTTGGTCAGCGGTACGGATCTGGAACGTGTTGTTGGTCGTAGAGATCGTGCCGCTGCCCTTGATAATGCCGCAGGCGAACAGCATATGATAGGTATAGGTAGAGCCGTCCACCGTCAGCTGCCGGTTTACCGGCTTGGTGGAGGAAGTGACGCCGGTGCCCGCATCCGTAAACTGATAGAAATAGTAGTCGATTTCGCTTCCGTCGGACAGCGTGATCGTGACCGAACGGTATCCGGATGTATAGGGGACGCTCAGCGTGCTCTTCGGCGAGACGACGCCGTAATACCAAGAGGTGATATCGTTCTCGTTGTTGGTGGAGACGTTGTCGATATAGTTGCCGTCGTCATTGACGAGGAAGAAGCCGGAAACTTCGTTGTATTTGTCAAACTCGAGATAGGCGGCCGCCGTATTGGAAGGAAGCGAGCTCACCGTGGAGACCAGTTCATGCTCCAGCCCGGTGAGCGTATCCGTAAACGTGGCCGTCACATAGGAGGTGCCGAAGCGATAGACGGAATCGTTTGGTATCAATTGGACCGTGATAGTCTCGTTGTCGCTGTTTGCGTTCTCAACAACCAGAGCCGCGCCGGTGGTGTAAGGCTCGATCTCCCAGTCCACGTCACCGTCGATATATTTCTCGAGCGGCATCCAGTTGACCGTCCTAAGCGCTTCCGGCTCCACGGTCAACACGATATCGATATCCGCCTCGGTTCTGTCCTCATAATACAAATTCAGTGTCTTCGGACTGATCGCCACTTTGACGGAATACACGATGACATAGCCGATCGCCCGGCTGCCGGAGTTCCGCTCGACCGCACTGATCGTATAGAGAGCCGTATCGTCCCCGGCATAGAGCCTTGAGGTGACGTTGCTCGTTCTTTCGACCGCGCCCGCGGTGGAGAGCCAGGTGATATTATACAGGCTCGGATCGTCGTTGACGACCGCCGTGAAATCCTCCATGTCGTCCTTATTGACCAGCCAGTACTTCACCGTCGTGGGGTTGCCCTCCCCGTCATAGACCTGACGGCCGTTCGGGTCATAGGGGAGTTCCACATAATAGTTGCTGTAAGGCTCCTGATCCAGCTCCTGAAGATGATCTACGACCTTTGTGGGATAGACGCCGTTGATCCGGAGCGTGCTGTCCGCCGGCCAGTCGCCGTAGAAAGTGGTGAGCGGCGTGGGATAGATATACTGGTCCGCGCCAACCTCAATGTGGTTGTACTTTTTGGTGACCGGCAGCGTGGAACGCCACGGATTTTTGGTGCTGACGCCGTCGTTATAGGAAAGCAGGGGCGCCGCGTCGCTCAGTGAGGCGGTATAGAGCCTCGTGCCGGCCTGGATCCCGGTGTTATAAATTCCGCTGTAATAATAATAGCAGTTGGTCATGGAGCCCACGCCGATCGGCGCAAAGGGATAGGTGAGCTCATAGGTGCTTCCGTAATAGTCCAGGTCGTTCATGGCGGAATAGCAGCCGGAAATGGTTCCACCGCTGTTCGCAAGCACAAACCCGGCGGAGATACCCGAGGCCGCGCTGTCGCTTTCGGCGCAGATCAGAGCGAAACTGCCGTAGATTTTGCCGCGGTTGGTGACGGCGAATCCCGCCGCCCGGTTCCATGCATAGGTGTAGCAGTTGGCGTAGCAGCACTCGACCGTGCCTTCGTTCCATCCGGAGAAGCCGCCTGCGTTGCTCGCCTTTGCATCCACGATGCCGGCGGCAAAGGATTCCTTGATCGTTCCGCTGTTTCTTCCGACAAAACCGCCGACCAGTCCGGCCGGGTTTGTCACCGAGGTTGAGGTGGAGCGAACCAGAACATCCTCATAGGAGCTCTCGCCGTAGACGCCGCAGCCCGTGATGCTGCCGCTGACCAGATACCCTGTAAAGCCGCCTATATATTGGGAATCGTCGTCCGTGACCTCCAAATTCTGAAGGAGAAGATTGGTGACCTTGCCCGTTCCGAGATTGAGCACCGGGAAGAAGCCAGCGCAGGAGGAAGAGATGCCGGTGGAGACCGTGACATTCGAGATAATATGTTTTCCGCCCGCGATCGTCACGCCGCTTGAGACGCCGGTCGTGCCGAAAAAGTCTTCGTTTTCAAGCGGCTCGAAGCCGATGTCGCCGGAACTGCCGTATTTATCGCTGTAATAGCTGAGCGTGCCGTTTTCCCAGTCGATATCGCTGGTGAACGTGACCGTGGTGACCGCATCGGCGGACAATGTTCCGGCGCACGAGACGCCGCTCACGGCTTTGGAGAGATTTTGCAGGTGGCGCCCGGTTGAGACGTGCACATCCGCGCCGATGACGTTTTCGTACAGGCTGTTCGCTGCGCCGAGGGAGCGGTTGTCACTCGGCGTCGCGGTGACGACGCTTCCGGTATAGGTCATCTGCGCCGTGAGATTCAGCCTTTCGCCGGGCTCATAACCCGATGCGCCGAATTGCTCGCCGAAACCCATGCCGGGCTTCAGGCTGTCGATGACAAATTCAATGGTGACGGTATTTCCGGAGAGCTGAACGTCCGCCGGGGCCGTCTGGAAGGTATGGGATTCCCCGCTGACGACGCCTTCCATCGTGACGGAAAGCTCCCAGTTGGCGGCGGCCGTCTCCGAGACAAAGTAGTTGGTGTATTTCGCCGTGACGTAGAGCTCCTCGCCGTTGGTCAGCGTAAAGGCCGGAGAAAGTTTGACAACGGAGCCGTTGATGTTGGCGAGGGAGGACTGTCCGTAATAGCCCACCTCCGCACGCTTCAGCGCGGTTTCGTCGCCGCGGATCGCCGATACTTCGCTGTAATTAAAATTTTTGTCAGAAAAGAAAACGCCGTAAATATATCCGTTTACCGGATCAAAATCGATGTAATAATAGCTGCCGTTGCGGACGTCGCTGGAGATCGTTCCCTCCGGCATCAGCTCGTCGATCACGGCCGTGTCGCTCTCGTCGACATAGAAAAGGCCCGGGATCACGGTGCCGTCGTCGTCCTGCGCTTCGCTCGCCGTATAAAATTGGGAGAGAGCCTCCTCCTGGAACATGGAAAGCTGATTCCGTGTCTTGAGGTTCACAAGCCTGTTCTGCGCAGTGATATAGATCGCCTTGGCGCTGTTCATGCGCTCAAGGTGGGTGAGGCTGCCCGCATAGTCGGTCAAGCCCGCCGCGGCAACCGCCGCCAGGACGACTATAATTGCGACGACAACCATCGTCTCTATAAGAGTGAATCCGGATCTGCGCTTTTCAAACTTCGTCATTCGCTTGTCTCCTTATAATTCACAAGGGAAACGGCAAAATCCCTGGAGTAGCCGTTGGAAAGCAGAATTGTCATGTTGATGGTATCTCCGGTCTGGATCGCCGTGAAAGCCGAGACTTCCACCGTATAGGTCGGTTCGGGAACAAGATCATAGGAGCCGGAGCCTGTGCTGACCACGAGCTTTCCGTCCTCGTACATCAGGGTCGCATCCAGAAAGTTGTGCTCGGCGTTGGTAAATTGGATCTGGTTGGCATCCGTGCTCACGTTCGTCGCATATTGGAGGTCTCCCTCCACCGCCGCAATCAGGGATTCCATCAGAATATGGGACTGCGAGGTCTTCGTGCTGTCAAAAAACGCCTTTTGACCGACGGAGACGCCTGTGGATACGGCGACAAACACCATCACGACGATCAGCATGGAGACAAGCATCTCCAGAATCGTCATGCCGGAGCCGGTATTCAGTTTTTTGAAGATCTTCGCGCTAAGCTGCTTTGGCATAATCAATCAGTCCCGATTCGTAATGGGTGTAAGTAATCGTATAGGTGTAATTGGTTCCGCCGATGTTGACGGTCGCGGTTCCGGTTTCGGTGCCGGTCACCGCGGTGGAATAGAATTCGTCGTCCTCCGCCCGAACCCGCTCGCTGATCTTCGTGACGGCCATGACGGAGGCGCAAAAGCCTGCGCTGATCAGCGCGATCACCAGAATCGCGCACAGAGACTCGATCAGCGTCTCGCCGTGTCTCTGATGCAGTTTTTTTGCAATTCTGCTCATTCGTTCTTCACCTCGGTGATGGTCTCTGCAGAAAACGTATAGGTCACTACCTCGGTTTCGACATAGGTCGAGGTGTATGACCCGGGCGTGGAGGAAGAAGTGATGCTGGTGCTGTCCGAGACGGCCCAATATACATAAATATGGTCGGAATCGTCGGCCGGGTGGAGATCCGCCTCGACGATGATGGCGTCGCTGTCGTTTTTATAAAGGGAGATGTCCGCCTCGAGCGCGGTGAAAACGGCCTTGTCTACCGAAAGCGTCGCGGCAAGGGAGCTGCTCTCCGAAGTGCCGGCAAAAATCGGGAGCGAGGCAAATTGCCCGATCATGCCGCTCGGATCGCTGGAGGATTCCTCCCTCACGACGTTGGTGCTCGTGCCGGTGACATTTCCCCAATAATCGTAAGTCGTGACCGTGGTCGTCGTGGTTTTTACCGTGACGGACTGCTGATCCAGCTCATCGCGGATCAGGGAAGCGGCGGAAACGAGGGCCGTCTTCTCCTGTTTTTCCGCAAGGCGGTCGGGCAGGCGGCCATAGTCGGCGGAGGCATAGATCAGAATGATCGCGCTGACCGTGGTCAGCACCAGAACCAGAAGCAGCGCGGCAAGGATGGATGCGCCGCGTTCACTTTTGATCCGGTTTATCCCGTTTCTCACAGTTCCGCCTCCTCTCCGGCGCAAAAGATTCCGCCGGTATCCAGAAAATAGATGGGCGCGCCGGATTCCCCCGGCAGGCCGCGGAAAAGATGGCCGGACCGGAGACGGCAAACATTGCCTTCCCCGGTCTGTCCGTCAGTAATCCAGTTCGTAGAAAGTGACCGTGAGGTTGACCTCAACGGCCTGGCCCTGGTTCCCGGATTCATCCTCGAGATAGGTATAGGCAAGATCCGAGATCTGGTTGGGGTATTTGCAGGCGTGCAGGGCGTTGACGATCGTCCGGGCCTGCTGATAGGTCTCGGTCTTGTAATCCATCAGGATGGTGCGCCGCACGATGTTGTCGGTCTCGACGATCTCCTTGAAATACAGGGAATAATCCGCGGAGTTACTCTGGAAAATGGAGTCCATTTCCTTGATGACATTCTGGATATTGTCGTAATCCGGGATCTCCTTGAAATCGGCGGAAGCGCGGATCTCTTCGAGTTCCTTCTCCATCCGCCTTTTTTCGGTCAGCGTGCCGGTCTCGGCGATCATGATATCCTGCTCGGCGGCGGCGTTGGCCTGATATTCGGCGATCTTCGTGTTGATCGGCTCAAGGATGAGCTTGAAATACCCGACGAACAGCAGCAGCAAAATAAAAACGGTCAAAAGCGCTTTTTCACGGCCTGTAAATGCTCGTTTCATCCCAAGACCTCCTCTTCGGCAGCCTGAAGCGTAAGGATCAGGGAAAATTCCAGCTCCGCATCCCATACATTTCCGGCGGCGGCGTTCTCCTCGGTGGTCGAGGCGACGTTGACGGCCACGGACTGTACGATGGGCTCCTGCGCCAGGCTGGAGATCAGATCGGAAATCTGTTTGAGATTCATGCCGCCCATCGAGACGACCAGATTGTTGCCGATCACGGCCGCGGAATGGACCGTGCCGACGGATTTCATCTTTTTCTCGATCAGGCTCAGCACATCCAGACGGTCGGTCGTTATGTATTCATCCTCGCCGAGCCACGACATGGAATACTTGCGGTATTCGCTCAGCACGTCGCTGTAATCGGCGATCTCGTTATCCATCGCAAGACGCTGGTCATAGACCTGATTGTACGCGCGCTCGGCTTCGTTGAGGCGGGCGTACTGGTCGATCACCGCGAATTTCGCAATGGCAAACGTGGCAACGAGAATCAGGGCCAGCATCAGCACAAACGTGACGGGGGTAACGGTTTGCTCTTCCCGCATAACCAGGTTGACGTTTTGCTTGGTAGGGAATTTTGCCGGTTTGAGTATCACTTTCATAATCTCTCTCCCCCCTCAGGCTTTCAGGCCGATGCCGACCGCCTTGGCGAAGAGCCATGGCTTTGCATCCTCCGCATCGAATCCCGGCATCAGCTCCTGCACGCTGTGCACCTCCAGACCGACGGCGGCAGAAATGGCATCCACCAGCTGCGGAATGGCGGCGCCTCCGCCGCAGAGATAAATTTTATCCAGAACACTTTCGCGGTTGTTGAATTTATAGAAGTTGATCGCCTTCATGATTTCGATCGCCATGCGATTATAAACTTCCTTGCAGCGGTCGGCCTCCAGAACCCCGTTGTAGTTGCAGGCGAGGTAGGTGCCGGCCATGTGCTCGCCGACCGTGGTATCCTCGGCGATCACGCGCACCAGATCCTGCGTGCCCATCGGGAAAGTCCGCTGCGTGAAATACCAGCCCTCGTGGAGAATCACCATCCTCGTGCTCTTATAGCCGATGTCGATGATGCAGCTCTCGGCGTCCCGGTCATCCGTGCGCTCCTGATAGCTCCGCATCAGCGACGAGTAGGCGAAGACCTCGGGCATCGCCACTTTAAGGCGGAAGCCCGCGCGCCGGAGCATGGTTTTGTATTCCTCGATGGTGGTCTGGAGCGCCGCGCAGGCGAAGAGTTTGAGCTCCTTGGGCTCGCCGTTTTCATCCGCGATCACGCTCTCGCCCGTCACCAATACGATGCCGCTTCTGTATTTCGGAAAATCCACGACAACCGACGGCAGACCCAGCGTGTCCAGCTCAGGGATTTTATCCTTGAGCAGACGGATGGCCGCGGAGACCGCGTTCTGCTGGCGGAAAAGGTTGATACGCGTGCGCACGCCGCACGGGAAGGTGAGCGCCATGTCGAGCTCGCCGATTTCCTTGATCTGCTCATATTTTCCGCCGGCAAGCTCCCGGGCATAGGCCTCGCAGTCCTCCGGAGTCAGCACCTCCGGGAACAGGGACTCTATCCGGCCGTCCACCCGATATTTGAGCGGCAGACCCGACACGACATGGATATCCGACGCGCCCAGGGTCTGCGCCTTTTCGATAACATCATTGATTGGCTGCATCGTTAAAAACTCCTCATTCTTCCGTGCTGTTGATGACCTTGAACACTTCCTGCATGGTCGTGACGCCGTGGAGAACCAAACTGCGGCAGTTCTCTTTCATGGAGACGAAATTGGTGCGTTTTACGGCCTCCACGATCTGATCGTGCGAGGCACGCTGGTTGATGAGGCTCTTCTCCTCGCGGTTGAGCACCAGGATCTCAAATACCGCCTGACGTCCGAGATAGCCGGTATGGGCGCACTCCGGGCAGCCGGCACCGCGATAGAACATGATGGAGCCGTCGTCTTTCAGACCAAAGAAGTCGAGCTCCTCCTCGCTGGGGCGGTAGGCCTCGCGGCACTTCGGGCAGATCTTGCGGATCAGGCGCTGGGAGATGACGCCCTTGAGGGCGCTGGAAATCAGATACGGCTCGATGCCGATATCGATCAGACGGTCGATCGTGGAAACCGCGTCGTTGGTATGGATCGTGGAGAGGACAAGATGTCCGGTGATGGCCGCGCGCATCGCAATCGTACCGGTTTCACCGTCGCGGATCTCGCCTACGGCGATGATGTCCGGGTCCTGACGAAGGATGGAACGAAGACCGGAGGCAAACGTCATGCCGGTCTTTTCGTTAATCTGGCACTGGTTGACGCCGGGGATCTCGATCTCAACCGGGTCCTCCAGCGTGACGACGTTGACGTCGTCCTTGGCGAGCTCCCGGATCATTGTGGACATGGTCGTGGATTTGCCAGAACCGGTCGGGCCCACGATCAGGATGACGCCGCTGCTGTTTTTCATCAGCGCGGCATATTTCTGAAGATCTCCGCCCTCCAGGCCGATCACGCCTTTATCGAGGAACTGCGCGGACTTGTCGAGCAGGCGGAGAACCATTTTTTCTCCGTGTACCGTCGGCAGGGAGGAAATACGAAGGTCGATGCTCTTTCCCTTGACGTTGACGTTCGCGCGGCCGTCCTGAGGAACCTTGTGCTCGGAGATATCCATATTCCCCATGATTTTCAGGCGGGAAATGACCGGATTCTGAAGATTCGCCGGCACGGTCAGGATCGTGCGGAGCAGACCGTCGATCCGCATCCGGACGACCATGTCGTTCTCCTGCGGCTCGATGTGAATATCGCTTGCGCGCTCCACAACGGCACGCTCGATGATGGAGTTGACAAAGCGGATCGTCGGCACCGCCGCGGTGTCTTCCTCTTCGCTGACGGTATTTTTGACAGGAATGGCCGTCTTCGATACCGTCTCGGCCTCCCGTTTCATTTCCTCGATCGCGCGGGCGGCGCCTTCGTTGCCGTACAGCGTGTTGATCGCCCGCTCCGTCGCCGCACGGGTCGCGATCATGGGGATGACGTTTTTATGGGAGACCCCTTTGATCTCCTCAAGCGCCATGAAGTTCATCGGATCGATCATGGCGACGTAAAGCTCGCTGTTGACCATCTTCACCGGCACAACGCCGTATTTTTTCGCGATATTTCTGGAAACATATTTGGTCAGCTCGACGGGGATCGTCACGCTGGTCAGATCGACAAAATCAACGCCAAGCTGAATCTGCAGCGCTTCAATCAGCTGAGGCTCCGTAATGACGTTGTTGTTGAGCAAAACGTCGCCAAGTCTCTCACCGGTCTTTTTCTGGATGACAAGAGCTTCGTTCAGCTGTTTTTCGTTGATGATTCCGGCAGAAATCAGCAAATCGCCCAAACGTATATAGGTCATATCCCCGCTCCTTCTCTGTCAGTTACCCAAATTCCCACTAAATTTAGATAATAATTCCTATGTTTTAAGGATACTTTTAATAATTATATTCTATTTTTACTTTTATTGCAATTATCTTGGTTGAAAAATCGGTTTTTTTTATTGTTTTTTCCTTTTATTTCGGTATTTGTTTTCTTTTTTCGTAAAAAACGACCTGGGCCTGTGTCGAAATTTGGAAACGGTCGGATTCGTTTTTCTGCATCGTTTGGGCATCGGCTCCGGCCTCGCAGCCGCGGCCATGAAACCGCGCTTTCTTTTTGAGAAAAATAGGCCTGTCGGGTTCGCAAACGCCGAACATGCAGCACGATTGGAAATGAAATTCATTTTCGGCCTGCGGATGTCTCCGTGCTCCGGATTTGTCCTGATTTTTCCATATGCGGAATCCGGTTTTGTCCCCGTTTGAAAGCTGTATATTCTTCCTCATTTTGCAGAGAATAGGAAAGCAACCCGGTGAAAGGATGAGACCGCCTTTTCCTCCTAAAGGGAAATTGGCACTTTCCGAAGCGAGTTTTTCCTGATGCTCAATGGGAAATCTTCATTTCGGCAGCCGGGCCCGGCGGGGAATCCCGGCGCCCGGAAACGGAGCCCGGGATTCCTCTCCGGGCGGCGGGACGGACGGAGAATTTCATCCGCACCGATCACATGGATTTTGGCCGGGCATCCGAAAAGCGCTGGGGATAAGGCCCGGCCTCGGCAAAATCCAAATAAACATGGAAAGGTATTGAAATCATGAAAGCCACAGGCATTGTCAGAAGAATCGACGACCTCGGCCGTGTTGTGATACCGAAAGAGATCCGGAGAGTTTTGCGCATCCGCGAGGGCAATCCCCTGGAAATTTTTACCGATAACGACGGAGAGGTCATTTTTAAAAAATATTCGCCCATTGGGGAGTTGTCCGAATTTGCCGGGCAGTATGCCGACGTGCTTAACAAAGTCGGCGGCTACCCGGTCCTCATCTGCGACCGGGATCATGTGATCTGCGCCTCCGGGGTTCCGAAGAAAGAGGTCGTGGAACGGCGCGTCTCCCCCGCCCTTGAGGACCTGATGGAACACCGGGGCACCTTCTCCTCCACCGGCACAGACAAAAAACTTCAGCCCGTCGAGGGCATGGAACGCAGCGCCCTCGCCGCCGCTTCCATTGTCGCCGCCGGGGATGTCTGCGGCGCGGTCATCTATCTCTGCGGCGACGGAGACTGCCGCGCGACCGAAGCCGAAAACAAGCTCGTCTCGGCGGCCGCGTCGTTTCTGGGAAAACAGATGGAGGAATAGCTTCTCCGAAGCCGTTTTCGGCCGGCGGCGCTTTTTGGCCGCGGGCCCCGATGTTGGAAAAGAAAAACGATCCTGTATAAAAAAGAAAGCCTTCGGGAAAAAGGCTTTCTTTTTTGTTTTTTATTTTTCGGACGGCCTGCGGAGTTCATCTTCCATGATATTGATGAGTTTTTCGAGCAGGACGATGGCCTGTGCGGAATCGGATTCCCCCATCTTTTGGTAGATCTGGGCCGAAAAATCCCGGGCAAGCTCCAACTCCTCCCGGAAGACGCGCGCCCCTTCCTCCGTCAGAAAGACGAAGGTCTTCCGGCGATTGCCGGCATCCGTCTGGCGAAGAATCAGGCCCTTGTTTTCCAGCACACGGAGCAGGTTGGTCACCGCCGACGGCGTGACATGGAGCTGCTCCTTGATCTGCGAAACGGTGGCCTGAACCCCGCTTTCGCGGAAATCCCACAGGGTGCTCAGCATGGCGAATTCTGCGCTCTGAACCCGGCGGTGGATCTTTTTGAAATCCAGCCGATGTGCCCGGCGGAGCAAATCGATGACCTGATGGATTCTCTCCTCGCCGTCAAATGCGGTTTCCCGGTCCATGATTCCGCCCCCGTCAGCCCTCCGACGGCGTAACGACGACGCTGCCGGAAGATGTTTCATAGGAAAGCGCGGCGCCATCCGACAGATCCGGCGACCAGGAGGTGACCACCAGATCGCCGGGCGCGATGCCCTCCGTAACGGCGGTGGTGGTCTCGTCGGAGAGCCCGGTCTGAACCGGAGTCCGGACCGCTTTCCCGTCTTTCGCAAGGAAGACATAGGCGCCGTCGTCGCCGTAATAAACCGCATCGTAAGGCACGAGGACGGCATCCTCCTGCCGGTAGGTATCGGTCGTCACGGAGACTGTGGTATAGGAGGCAAGCGCGCCTTCCTCCGCGTCCACCGAAGCCTTAATTTTGAAAAGGCCTTTCGTCAGATCAAGGGAAACGCCGATCTCGGTGATCGAACCGGGATAGGTTTTGCCGTTGCGCTCCACCGTCACCGCCTGCCCCACCGCGAGCGCGTTGCGCACCTCTTCGGTGACGTAAAACGTGGCGGTCATGCTGGCTTTATCGGAGATAACAAAGGCGGCGGAGCTTCCCGCAAATCCGTGTTCTTCGGCGGAGACGCTCTCCACAATGCCGGAGATCGGCGCGGTAATTTGATAAAGGCTGAGCTGGTACTCGGCCGCCTCCACCGCGACGGAGACCGCGTCGAGCTGCGCGTCCAGAATGGCCTGGGTTTCCTCGCGGAGGTCGCCCTGCGTGATCTCCGCGGAGCCCTCGGCAAGAGCCAAGGCATCCCGATAACCGGAGACGGCCTGACGGTACTGCTTGATTGCGCCGTCCAGCGAATCAATGCCGCTCTGGATCGTGGATTGGGCGGAGGAGACGGCCGCAAGCTGTTCCGCGGCGGCATCCATATCCTCCTCCAGGCCGTCGATGTAGGAATCAAGGCGGTCGACGCTGGTGCCCCATTCGACCAGCAGGTCGTGCACCGCGCCGCATGCGGCATAGGCCTCGTTCTCCGGATCGTCCAGCACGGCACGCAGTTCCGCATCGCTGAGCACATCGTAAGCCACCAAGGTCTTCTGCGCCTCCACGGCGGTCGCATAGGCGGTCGCCGCCTGCTGATAGGCGGCTGCGGCCTGCGCTGCGGCGGTCTCCGTGTCCTCCAGACTGTCCTCCAGATCGCTCCTGCTGTCCCTCGCGTCATGGACGTTGTCGGTATAGGCGGAAATGGAATCCTTGATCGACTGGATGTTGGAATCCAGCTGAAGATCGGTGAGATCGTAGGTGGAGCCGGTGGTCTGATTCATCGTGGCCACCGTGGCCGCATAGGAGGCCTCGGCGCTCGAATAAGAGAGCTGCGCGGCCTCGTCGTCGATCGTCATCAGGAGCTCTCCCTCCTCGACCCGGTCGCCGACCGAGACATAGACGCCCGTGATCTCCCCCGCGGCGAGCGGCACGACATAGACCGATTCCCCGGCCGTCAGCGTACCGATATAGGTATTTTTCAGCACCAGATCGCCGGTCCCGGCCTCGCCGACCGTGACGGGAATCGTGGTATCCTGAACCGCGGCCTCCTCGCTGCTGCAGGCGCCGAGCGTCATGAGCATGAGCACGGTCAGCAGCAGAGCCGTCATTTTATGTAACAGGGAGTTATTCATCTGTTTTAGCCTCCTCATCCGATTGTTCCGCTTCCGCATTCGGGTTTTGCGCCTCCGGGCCGGGCTCTCTGCCGGCATCCGGATCTTCGGCGGCACCCGGCGGCTCCATCCCGGAGATTCCCTCGGTCCGCAATTTTTCTTTAATGTCGTCCGTCAGGCCGAGGTACTGGGCCTTCTTGCCGGCCATGACCATGTAGAAGTCCGGCTGAAGCAGCAGGATGAGCAGCGTGGAGGCCATCAGCCCTCCGGCGATGACCATGGACATGCCCTTGAGCATCTCGGTATCCGGGTTTGTGGTGAAGGCCGTAGGCATCATGGCAAGCACGGTCGTGAGCGTCGTCATCAGGATCGGGCGCAGACGGATCTGGCCGCTCTTGGTGAGGGCCTCTTCCACCGGCATATGAATTTTGAGCTGGTTCGCGGTATCGACGAACAGGATGCCGTTGTTGACGACCGTGCCCACCAGCGTCAGGAAGCCCATCAGCGAAATCATGCTGAACGTGGTCTGCATCAGGAACATGACGAGGAAGGACCCGATCAGGCAGAACGGGATGCTGACCATGACCATCAGCGAGAACCGCGGCGATTCAAACTGGATCGCCATCACAAGGAAGACCAGAAACACGCCGAATCCGATGGCGGCGAGCATGCTGTACAGTTCCTCATACATAGTCTCATCCATGTCGCTCTTTACGATTTCAACGCCCTCGGGCAGCTCGATCTCATCCAGCGATGCATAGATCTTTGAGCTCGCGGTCCAGCGGGAGGATTCCGTCGGCGTCGCGGTCAGCGTGATCCGGTAGCTGCCGTCCTTGCGGACCCGGGTCTCCAGCTCCTCGCCGTAGGAGAGCTCGGCGATCTCGCTGAGCGTGACCGACGTGCCATAGGGCGTGGAGATGGCCTTATCCATCAGGTGGTTGACATTGTCGTACCGCCCCTCGGGATATTCGAGCCGGATCGAGTACTCCTCGTCGTCGATCACCATCGTGGAGGCTTCGACGCCGCTGACGGAGAAATAGAGATCCATGGCGACCTGCGCGGGCGTCAGGCCGACGGCCATGGCCTTCTGCGGATCGATCAGGATGCCGGCCTGCGTCGATGCCTGCTCGGCGTCGGAGTCGACTTTAATGACGCCCGGAACCTTCTGCATGACGGCTTTGACTTCCTTCGCGGCCGTCTTGAGGTCGTCGAGGTTATTGCCTTGAAGATCAATGACCGTGTTGGCGCTCAAATAAGAGGTGAACGCGGACATGATGCCGCCGCCCGTGCCGGAGATGGTCAGATCCATATTGGTTACGTCTTTAAAAAGATCGGTGTAATATTCGACCGCCTCTTCCGAGGTGCGCTCGCAGCCGTCCGCGCTGTAAGCGGTGAGCGTGGCGGTATTGCTCGTCATGTTTTCTCCGGAGACGGAGAGGCTCACCTCGTCGAAGTTTTCATCCGCGAGCAGAGCCTCCTCGATCGGGCGGATCTGTTCGTCGATGGAGGAAAGCTGCGTGCCCGGACGGAAATCCGCGGTCACGGAGATGCTGCCGTCCCAGGAGATCGGGATCAGTTCCATATGTAACGTAAGCGCAAGGACCACCGCTCCCGCAAAGAGTCCGACCGCCGCCAGGATTCCCCTCCATTTATGGCGGAAGAGCTTCGGCATGAAGCGGCCGTATGCGTCGGTAATTTTCTTAAGAAGCCGGTTGATCGGAAGATCCTCCCGCGGCTTCGGCTGCAATTTTAAGAAGGCGAGCGGCACGATGGTGACGGCGCTCACCAGAGAACCCGTCAGAACAAAGATGATCGTCCAGCCGAATTCGATGAACATCTGGCCGGTCAGGCCTTTCATAAAGGTCAGCGGCAGGTAGACGACGATCGTGGTCAGCGTGGAAGCCAGAATGGACATCATGACGGTTCTGCTGCCGGAAAGGGCGGCCTCCCGGTAACTTGCGCCTTCCTCTTTCAGGCGGAAACAGCTCTCCAAGACGACGATCGAGTTGTCTACGATCATGCCGATGGCGATGATGAGCGAGCCGGCGGTCAGCAGGTTCAGCGTGTACCCCAGCAGGCGCATGCAGCACAGGGCGATCAGCACCGAGAACGGCATCGACGCACCGACAATCAGGCTGGCTTTCAGATCTCCGGTAA
>DAOTHJ010000017.1:0-51197 GCA_035447605.1 Oscillospiraceae bacterium
TATTCGTAAAGACGGCGGCCTCCGGAGCAGAAATGACGTTGGTCGCGTCCAGTTCGCCGCCCATGCCGACTTCGAGCACGACAATCTCACACATCTGTTCCGCAAAATACAAAAAGCCGAGCGCCGTCACCATCTCGAAGGTGGTCGGGTGATCCGGCATGGCATCCGCCGCCGCGCGCACCCGTTCCGTCAGCCGGCAGAGCGCCTCGTCCGGGATATTTTCTCCCAAGACGCGGATGCGCTCGGCAAAACAGTTGACGTAGGGCGAGGTATAGAGCCCGGTTTTGTAGCCTGCGGCCCGGAGAACCGATTCCAGCATGGCGGCCGTGCTGCCCTTGCCGTTGGTCCCGGTGATATGAATGTATCGGAGATCCCGCTGAGGATCCCCCAGACGGTCAAGCAGATCGGACATTCGCTCGAGTCCGAGCCTGCTGCCGCGCCAATCGATGCTGTTGAGGTAGGAAACACTCTGGTTTACGTCCAATAAAAGATCTCCTTCGTTTGATCATCCGGCCTGCCGCGCCGTGCAGGATATAAGCCGGCAGCATGAATCCCCGGGAGCGCCGGCCCTCCACAAGGAAATCCCATGAGAAACGGCTTCTCGAAAAGATTTCCCCGATCCTATCGCTTGTCCCACCGCACGGCACGCTGTCGGGCAGAATATGTGCCAACAATATTTCTCGGGAATATCGGCCTTTCGCACAGATACCGGGTGGAATAAGTCCTTCGGAAAACGGGCATGTTTAAAATCCCCGAGAATTATTGTTCGGCCCGCCGGGTACTGCGTTCCGCCGCTTCCGCGACGTGATCGATCAGCACCGCGGAGGTGACGGCCCCCACGCCGCCCGGCACGGGGCTGACCGCCGAGACGATCTCCGCCGCCGCCGCGAAATCCACATCGCCGCAGACGGAGCCGTCTTCGCTCACATTGACGCCGACATCGAGCACGGTCTGCCCCGCGGAAAAGCAGTCTCTTCCGAGAAGGCCCGGCTTCCCCGCCGCGGCAATAAGAAGCTCCGAGCGGGCGCAGATCTCCGCAAGGTTTTTTGTCTTTGTGTGACAGAGGGTGACCGTGGCGTTGCGTCCGGTCAGCAGCATCGCGAGGGGTTTCCCCACCACGAGGCTCCGCCCGACGACGGCCGCGTTCTTCCCGCAGAGTTCCACTCCATAGCCGTCCAGCAGGCGGATACACGCCTCGGCCGTACAGGGGGCAAATCCCCTGCCGCTCCCGGTGAAGACCCCGGCGAGAGAGGCATCCGTCACGCCGTCCACATCCTTTTCCGGCGGGATGGCGGCACGGACCTTCTCATCGGAAATCTGCCCCGGCAGCGGGCGAAACGCCATCAGCCCGTGAACCGCCGGGTCCTTCGCAAATTTCTCCACGGCGGAGAGAACCTCCGCTTCGGAGGCATCCGCCGGAAATTCCTGCTTGACGACGGAGATGCCGGCCTTTTCGCAGCGCCGGCAGATGCCGCGCTCATAGACTTTGTCGCCGCCGTTTTCCCCGACCCGGATAAGCGCGAGCGCCGGGACAATTCCCTTCGCCCGCAGCGCGGAAACCTTCTCCGCGGTCTGCTGCGCAAGAGAGGCCGCGATCTCTTTTCCATACAGAATTTCTGCCACGGCTATCCCTCCTTCTTTGCGGAGAGACGCGCGGCGACGGATGCGTAGACTGCTTCCGCCCGCGGCACAAATTCCGCGAGCATCGCTCCGGCTTTGGCTTCCAGCGCAGCGGCCTTTTTCCGGTCAGCCATATATTTCGTATTGATAAACACATTGAGGGAAGCGCCCCGGATCGCCGCAGAACACAGCGCCGCGCCGACCCCGGCATCCGAGACGGCGAGCGTACTGCCTTTTTCCGCATAGACCTCCAGCAGCTCCGTCACCCGGCAGGAGGCCTCCATGATCTCCATCGGCACCGCGCATGCCGCATCCAGCGCCGACTCCATCGCCTTCGCGCGGGCGGCCTGCTCCTCCGGCGTCTCCTTCGGCATGGAATAGACCTCCGAAAGCGGAAGAAACGCCTCGGCATCCGCATCCGCGAGAGAGAGCAGCTTTTCGCGCAGCGGGTCCGCGCGCTCGTTGAGGGTGAGGATCTCCACCTCCACGTCGGCATATTTTTTCTTTCCGAGCGTCAGGTTCCCGACCATGCTGCCAAGAGCGGCTCCCAGCGCGCCGGCCAGCGCGGACGCACCGCCGCCGCCGGGCACCGCCTGTTTGGAGGAAAGCTCCTCCAGAAATCTGCCGCAGCTCATTTCTCCATAGCGCATCGCGGCGCCTCCTTTCCGTCTTTTGTTGTTTTAAAACAGGTTGTTGTCAAAATGGTATTATATCACAGGGCGCGGCAACAATAAATGCCGCGCGGAACCCCGGCGCAAAAAATCACGCGTGCCGCGGGAACCGCTCCCCGAGCACAGGCCAGAGTATTTTCCAAGCATGCTACCCGAGGTATGTTATCATTTTAAATTCCACTTCGTGGGAGAGCGATGTCACAGAAAGTCCTTCATGCATGCCCCGTCTTTGGCTATCATTTTCAGCCCTACTTCATGGGGAACCGGCATCTCAGAGAACTTTACAACCATACTCCCCGGATCCCGGCTATAATCTCCAATCTTATTCCGCAAAAGGTCGGCGCAGTACAAAACTTTTACGAAGACTCCGTTTTTCGCCTTTTTCCCGCGCAGAACCAGACGATAAAGAGCAGCGCGGCGGCCGAAACCGCTTCTGCGGTGCGCCAGGAAACCGGTTCGTGAAAATCGACCGTAACCGTCCCGGCAAAATCCGGCGGGACCGCCACCGTCAGCACGTTGTTGTCCCCGGCATAGCAGGTCAGGCTGTCTCCCGACTCCGTTTTTGCGGAATAATAGCGATAGTAGAGCAGCGGAACCGCGATGCCCGCGTTGCTCCCGGACTCGTTTTCGCAGAAGAATGTCACGCGGACGCCGTTCTTTTCGTAATCCGAGATCGTGACGTCTTCCTCCGTCTCGGGTTCCCCGGCATAGAGCAGGTCCGCGTCCGTGCCCTCCGGCAGATATTCTCCGCCGCCGATGCTGAAGGTGCCGATCGAGCCCCGGTCATAATAGCGGTAGGCGCCGTGCTCATTGAGCACGTCATAATAAGTCCACGAGGCCGTGAGAAATACCGCCGCGGCCAACACGCCGGAGAGAACCGCCTCCGCCGTTTTTCCGTAGGCGTGGCGGAAGGCGAGCGCCGCCGCACAGGAGACGCCCGCGAGCATCAGCCCGCCGATCCCGAGGTAGCGCCACGGGAACTGGATATTGGAGACCACCAGCGCCGCAAGATCCCCCATGCGGGAGATCCGGTCCCATGGAAAATAGATCGTGCAGAGAAAACAGGCGATCCCGGAGAGCAGCAGCAGGACGACGCCCTTTTTCCGGTCGGCTGCCGGAACGCCCTCCTTTTTGACCACGCAGCTCCAGAGAAAGGCGGCCGCACCGATCATCAGCGCCGCGCCGAGGCAGAGCGGCATCTCGCCGGGCATGCCGCCGATGCCGGACTGGCTGTTTCCGCTGCCGTTCTGGAAGAGCGAGAACATCTGCGCCGGATAGACGCCGTCGGTCTGAATCAGATTGTCGAGCCGGGAGGCGCTGTTAAAGACAAAGGCATCCTTCCGGTAGCTGAGAAACGGCACCGCGTAGGAGGCGCAGAGCAGAATGGCGGCGAGAACCGTCTTGCAAAGGGCGAAGAAGCGCTCCTCCCGGAACACGCGTTTGCAGAACAGAATCAGACCGAGAACCAAAAATGTGCCGGCCGTGACGCAGGAGATCACATGGCTGTAGCCGATGCCGGCGATGGCGAGCGCGGGCGCGACCCATGCTTTTCGGTAGCCGGAGCTGTTCGTATCGCCGAACAAAAGCTCGTACATACCCGCCAGCAGCACCGGCAGGAACATCATCGCACAGAATTCACCGGCCGCGCTGCGCACATAGAGATCGGTCAGGCGGTAGGCGGAAAGCGTATAGAGCGCCGAGCCGAGCAGCCCCGCGTTCTCATCCCGAAAGATTTTTTTGAAGCTCCAATAGGCGAGCAGGCAGGTCGCCGCGTTGACGAAAAACAAGAAGGCATTGTATGCGCCCTGTACGGTGAAACCCGCAATCCTTAGAAGCGCCGGAACATAAAGGAACAGATCGCCGTAAAAAACCGAGGTTGCGTAGCCGTAGCCGTCGAGCCAATAAGGCTGAATCCTGACCGGGAACTGCCCGGAAAGAAGTCCCTCCCGCAGGCCCTCGATCCGCATCAGATGAAAACGGATGTCGTGCCCCTGCATCACATAGTCCGCACCGAGCGGCACCGACGCCGCAAGGATGATCGCCGCAAGGATCAGCAGGCGTCTGCCCTGTTCCTCCGTCAGGCCGTTCCTTTTCCAAAGGAGCCAAAGCAGCGCCGCGCCGTCCAGAAGCAGGAATGCGCAGAGCCATTTAAACGCGAGGTACAGGCCGGCCTGCGGGCACTCCGAAATCGTAAAGCCTTTTATCACGAAGGTACCCGTTCCGCAATAATTGGTTTGCAGTTCAAGATTGTCGACATCGGCGGAGAGCCAGATCCGGAAAGTGACCGATTCTTCGCCCGGCGCGAGGAAAATGACATCCTCCTTCAGGGCGCCGTAAGGAATATCCGCGGCGAAGGCGTTGCAGGTGTTGCCGTCGGTATCCGCGTAATAATTGAGGGTGACGTCGTAGGTGCCGGAAGAGAGCGGAAGATACGGCCCATAGGTGAAATTGCCGCTCTCCTCATAGCCGAAGGTGCCGTCGACCCAGACGCCATCCCAGTATTCCGAATTGATCCCTTTCGTCATCGAAAGAGCATCCGCTTCCACCTCGCGGAAATAGAGCTCCCGGCCGGAGAGCTGCCTGCCGAATGCGCAGAGCAGCAGAATCATCCCCTCCGCCGCAAGCAGCAGCGCAATGCGCCTTCTGTTTTCCGCAATGATTTTCTTCATGATGGCCTCCGCATATTTAATGTACATATAATATATAATTTTTGCCATTTTTTCAAGGGAAGAACCGCTCTTTTAGCAGAAAGCACACTTTCTGCCGGAAAAGGACGCTTTCCTTTCAGAAAGTGCGTCAATCTTCGGAAATGTATGCTTTCCTTCGGGAAAATGCGCTTTCCCTTGACTTGAAAGCCGTGGGAGCATATAATTTCCACGGGTATTTCCCAAGGACACTAAGAAAGAGGACGAAACATGAGATTCGTATTGGCCGTTTTTTTCTGCCGGATACTCTACCTTGCCGGCAGAATGGTTCATAAGGGCACCGCAAAGCCGGGCGAGTGGGCGCTTCGGCTCTATCCGGACGCCCTGAAGCGGCTCCGGTTCGACGGAAAGGTGATCTGCGTCACCGGAACAAACGGCAAGACCACCACTTCCAACCTGATCACCCACATCTTCCGGGAAACCGGACATACCGCCATCAACAACGCCAAAGGCTCCAACATGCTCGGCGGCGTCACGACATTGCTGCTCAACCACTGCACGCTCGGCGGCAGAATCAAGGCCGACTACGTCGTGCTCGAGGTCGACGAGCGGTACATGCGGTTTCTCGTCAAATCCATCCATCCGGACTTTTTCCTCGTCAACAACCTGCTGCGCGACCAGATCGCCCGCAACTGCTGCCCGGAGATCGTATTCGATAAAATTAAAATGGCCGTTGTGCCGGGCACCACGCTGATTCTCAACGCGAACGACCCGATCTCCCAGCGCCTTTCCGAAGGAGCCGACGGTTCCGCCAGGACTGATAACCCGGTCGTCCTGTTCGGCATGGACCGCACCCCCCGCTCCACCGAAACCTGCCAGAACGGCACCGACGATGGCAAGGTCTGCCCGAAGTGCTTCCACCCGCTCGAATACGAGTACCGCCACTACAACCACCTCGGCAAATTCCGCTGCCCGAACTGTGGGTTTGCCACTCCGGAGGCGGATTTCCTCGGCACGGACTTCGACTTCGACGACTTCAGCTACACGCTTCGCGGCACGAGAGTGAAGGCGACCTATGGCGCCACCTATTATCTTTTCAACACGATCGCCGCCATTGCCGTCACCACCGCCGCGGGAATCCCCTTCAACGAAGCGGTAAAGGCGGTCGGCACGTTTACCGTCCATGCCACCCGCTATCAGGAATTCCCCATTCAGGGCAGAAAGGCGCAGCTCATCCTGACCAAGCAGAACCCGGCCTCCATCGACCAGTCTGTGGACTATGTCGTGGAACAGCACGGAGAGCGTACCGCCATCATCTTCGCCAGCAACATGCTGCACTCCCACAACAAGGATGTCCTTTACATGTACGACGTCGGCTTTGAGCGCATGGCCAGCACCGTCGATCACATCATCTGCGTCGGGGATCGCTGCTGGGACCTCGCCGTCCGCCTGAAAGTCGCCGGTGTGGATATGAGCCGCGTGACCATCGCGGATACTCTGGAGAAAATTCCCGCCGCCGTCGGCGCAACCGCCGGTGATATCTATATTCTCTCCGCCTACGCCCTCGAAAACGAGACGAAGTTTCTGGAGGTGCTGAAATCGTTATGAAGCATGTGAATATCTTGCATCTTTACTCCAAAACCCTCGACCTCACCGGGGACTTCAAAAACCTGGACGCCCTGTGTATGCGAATCCGGGAATGCGGCTGCAATTATGCAGTTTCCTATGTGGAATATGGTGAAAAAATTTCACTAGAGGGCTATGATTTTATTTATATCGGACATGGTAAATGCCGAAATCTGTCCGCGGTGAGCGAACATATCATCCAGTATCGGGAGGAATTTGTGCGGGCTTTCGAGGCCGGAACGGTCTTTCTCGTCACCGGAAGCGCGCGCCTGCTTTTCGGAAAGAGCTTTGAAACGCTGGACGGCAAAACCCACGATGCGCTCGGACTTTTCGACTATACCGGAAAGGAATTCGACGGGCTCACCGTGCACGACGAGCTGCTCCACCCGGTCTTTGCACCGGAGGAGACCGTCTTCGGCTGCGTGAACCGCTCGGAAAATCTTTATTTTAAAGGGGAAAACCCTTCCCCGCTTTTCACGGTCGAGATGGGCTATTCCGACAACGAAAAGACCGGAGGCACCGAGGGAACGCTCTGCAAAAACTTCTTCGGCACTTGGAGCCTCGGCCCCGTGCTGGTTCGGAACCCCGTTATGATGCGGGAGATCCTGCGGCGCCTGCTCGGGGAGGATTACCGCGACGGCGATTACTCCCTCGAACAGGAGGCGCTCGACCGGGTGCTGCATGACATTCACGAGTCCGCCAAATAAGGACATCTGTATTTATCTGGAAGCCACCGTTTTCTCTTCGGAAAGCGGCGGCTTTTTTTGAAAAATGAAAAAAGAAAAAATATTTTGCAGGGGATATTTTCTATAATTCATTTTTTCGGGCGTTTCCCGGCTTTGCGAAAAGTGCATATTTATTCGTTTTTCTTTTGTATATTTCTCCTTTTTTCGAGGGGTAACACAGGCTCTTCGGGAGGAGGTTTTTCCGCCCCTCGGGGAAGGTTTCTCGGGAATCCATATTATAAAGGTAGTATTTATTTAAAGAACGCCCCTCTTTTTTCCGTTTTTGCGCAAAAAAAGGCCCGGAACGCGGCCGCAGCATTCGGCATATTTATGCTGAATCTTCTTGACAAACGGAAAAGATGGGTTTAAAATACAAAACATCACAATGAACTTTTGCCCTGCAAAACCTTCATTGCCGAAATAGTAAGAGAGGTGTAAAAAAATGAAAAAACTGCTTGCCATGCTGCTGGCGCTGATCATGATGCTCAGCCTCGCAGCCTGCGGTGGTTCTGCCGGAGAAGAATCCGAGAGTGAAGCTCCCTCTTCTGAGGCGGAATCCGGCGGTGAAGAAACCGCTTCCGACCGTTTCCTCAACGTCCATGTAGCTGCTGCCATCCAATCCATCGATCCGCTTGGGACCGGTTCCGGCGATGACTTCGAGGTAATCGGCCATCTGATCGACGGTCTGATCCTGCTGAAGGGCGACGGTTCTCTTGCTCCTGGTCTTGCCGAGAGCTGGGAAGTCTCCGAGGATCAGCTGACCTGGACCTTCCATCTTCGTGATGTCAACTGGTCCAACGTCAACGGCGTTTATGGCCCTGTCACCGCTGCCGACTTCGTCTTTGCCTGGCAGAGAATGGTCGACCCGAACAATGCAGCCGAGTATGCGTTCATCTTTGGTGACGCGGCCGGCATCGTCAACGCCTCTGAAATTGTCGCCGGCGAAAAGGATCCGTCCGAACTCGGCGTCGAGGCTGTTGATGAAAAGACCCTGGTTGTCCATCTGAAAGCTCCGTGCGGCTTCTTCGAGACCCTGATGTATTTCCCGGCATTCTTCCCGGCAAATCAGGCTTTCGTTGAGGAGTGCGGCGATCTGTACGCCACCGCTCCGGAGTATTTCCTCTCCTGCGGCCCGTACGTCATGACGGATTATTCCGTTGCCGCCACCGCCTTCACCCTGACCAAGAACGCAGATTACTGGGATGTCGCCAACGTCATCTGTGCCGGCATTAACTACAAGGTCATCCTGGACTATCAGGAAGCTTACCTTGCCTACCAGAACGGCGAACTTGATGTCGCGAAACTGTCCTCTGAGATGGTCGAGCTGGTTGCCAGCGATCCGGAGTATCGTCCGGTTATGACCGGTTATCTCTGGTATGTCACTCCGAACATCAGCGCCAACAACGGTCTTGAAAACGAAAACATCCGCAAGGCGCTTGCCCTCTCTTATGACCGTGAGCACATTGCCGATTACATCCTCAAGGATGGTTCCATCCCGGCCTACTGGTATGTCCCGTATGGCCTTTCCACCGGCCCTGATGGCCTCGACTACCGCAAATCCGTCAACCAGACCGAGACCGGCGATGCGGAGACCGAATATCAGTACAATCCGATGGATATCGCCGCCGCTCAGGAAGCCTGGGCTGCCGGACTTGCCGAACTGGGCGTCAGCTCCCTCTCCTACACCATCGTGGTTGAGGACCTTGAGACCGCCCTCTATGTGGCTCAGTTCCTGAAAGAGCAGTGGGAGACCAACCTCCCCGGCCTCGAGATCACCATCGCTTCCATGCCGAAGAAAGAGCGTTCTGACCTGATGAAGGGTCACAACTTTGATATCGGCATCTCCCGTTGGGGACCCGACTACGCCGACCCGATGACCTACATGACGCTGTGGCTCTCCACTTCCAACTCCTACAACTATGGACTTTGGAACAACGCGGACTTCGACGCCCTGATCAACGGTGTTACCAACGGCGAGTATGATACCGAAGGACGCTGGGCCGCTTTCAAGCAGGCTGAGAAGCTGGTTGCCGACGATTTTGTCATCTTCCCGCTGTATCAGAACTGCGACGCCACCCTGATCAAATCCAACGTCTCCGGCGTTGAATTCCACACGGTTGGCCTGAACCGCGTCTTCATCCGCACCGTTATCGCCTAATTCTGCGGAACAGCCGGTTCCTTTCGGCACAAAATTTATGCATACAGTGGCTTTCCGAAGAGAGCCACTGTATGCTTTTATAAGAGGAGGGGTCATCCTCAGTGAAAAAGTATCTTTTGAAGCGCCTGGTTATGTCCGCAGTCACCCTGCTGATCCTACTTATGCTGCTTTTCTCCATGCTCAAGCTCATGCCGGGCTCTCCGTTCAACGACGAAAAGCTCACCGTGCAGCAGATTGAGACGATGAAGGAGAAATACGGCCTGAACGACCCGGTCTATATCCAGTATTTCCGCTATGTGTTCAACATGTGCAGGGGCGATTTCGGCGTATCCTACAACATCTCCAAAAACGTTCCGATTACCGAGCTGCTGAAGACGAGGCTGCCCACCAGCCTGCGAATCGGCTTTCAGGCGGTTTTGATCGGTTCCACGATCGGCCTGTTTCTTGGAATCGCGGCCGCGCTGCGCCACAACTCCATCATCGACACCATCGCGACCGTTCTTTCCGTTCTGGGCGTGAGCTTACCGTCCTACGTCTTTGCCCTCGGGCTTGCTTATTTTGTCGGATTCCGTTTAGGGTGGCTGCCGCTTCTCTACTCAACCGAAAATCCATTCAACTCCTCGATTATGCCGACGATCTCGCTTGCGATGTTCAGTCTGGCAAACATCGCGAGGTTTACCCGGACGGAAATTCTTGAGGTGATGCGCAGCGACTATATCCTTCTGGCAAGGAGCAAAGGCGTCAGCGGCCTGCAGCTGATTATCAAACACATCCTGCGCAACGCCCTGATCCCGATCATCACCGTTCTCGGACCGCTGTTCGTCAACCAGATGACCGGCTCCCTGGTCGTGGAAAAAATCTTCTCCATCCCCGGCATCGGAGAACTGATGGTTCGCTCCATTCAGTCCAACGACTACAACGTCACCATCGTTCTCTCCTTTGTTTATAGTGTCATGTACATTGGCATCATGCTGATCGTCGACCTGATGTACGGCGTGATTGACCCCAGAATCCGGCTTTCAAAGGAGGAAAATCATGCGCAATCCTAAAATTGACACGAACAGCCTCCAGAGTGAAGCCGCAGTCGATCTGAATAATCTTCCGGCCGATGCGTTCGAGCTGAAGCACAACGATATCCATGCGCATATCGATACGAACTTCGCTTCCCAAAACTTCTGGCTGGATGCCTATAAACGCTTCGTTAAAAACAAGGGCGCGGTGATCGGCCTTCTTCTGATTGTGGTTATCATCTTCTTCGCCGTCGTCGGCCCGTGGATGACGCCGTATACATACAATCAGCAGACCATCCAGCAGCAAAACCTCGCCCCGAGAATCAAAGGCCTCGAATGGCTCGGCTTCAACGGGACCGAATCCATCATCACCTCCAGCGGCGTGATCGAAAAAAACGGATATGAGGCAAACGGCTGGGACGATATTTACTACTGGTTCGGCTCCGACAACCTCGGGCGCGACATCTTTACGCGTGTCTGGGAAGGCACCCGCATCTCCCTTCTGGTCGCACTCGTCGCCGTGACCGTCGATATCCTATTCGGACTCTCCTATGGACTGATTTCCGGCTACTTCGGCGGCAGGGCGGATATGATCATGCAGCGTATTGCGGAGCTGCTCAACTCCATCCCGAACCTCGTTATTGTCACGCTGATGATTCTCGTCATGAGCCCGGGGCTCGGTGCCATCATCGTGGCCATCTCCCTGATCGGATGGATTCCAATGGCCCGTATCGCCCGTGCTCAGATGCTCAAACTCAAAGAGCAGGAATACGTGCTCGCCTCCCGTTCCCTCGGTGCGAGCCCGCTGCACCTGATCTTCAACACCATCATGCCGAATATCATTGGCCAGATCATCACCCAGACGATGTTCTCGATCCCGAGCGCGATCTTCACGGAGGCGTTCCTCGCCTTTGTCGGACTCGGCATCCCGGCGCCGCTCGCCTCGCTCGGCACGATGATCAACGACGCCTATAAATTCGCCACGACACACACCTATATGATTATCTTCCCGCTGATGATCCTGTCGCTGCTGATGCTCTGCTGCAACCTCGTTGCAGACGGCCTCCGCGACGCGCTTGATCCGCAGCAGAAGGAAATGTGAGGGGGCGCCGATATGGAAAAGAAAGATGTAATTCTCTCCGTTCGGAACCTCGATGTTTCGTTCAAAACCACCGCCGGTGACATCCATGCCCTGCGCGGCGTGGATTTCGACGTGCCGAGAGGCAAGACCATCGCCATCGTCGGCGAATCCGGCTCCGGAAAATCCGTCACCGTCAAGACGGCAATCGGCATTCTCGACAGCAACGGCCGCATCAACGCCGGCTCCGCCGAATTCAACTACGCCCGCGAAAGCGGCGAAGTGATCGACCTCGACCTGCTCAAGCTCCCACAGAAAGAAATGCGCCACCATATTAACGGCAAGCGCATTGCCATGGTCTTTCAGGATCCTATGACCTCTCTCAACCCGACGATGACCATCGGCAGCCAGATCATGGAGAGCTTGATTCTCCACTACAAAACTCCGAAGGCGGAAGCGGAAAAACGCGCCATCGAGCTGCTCGACATGGTCGGCATCCTCGACCCGGAGAAGCGGGTTAAAAACTATCCGCACCAGCTCTCCGGCGGCATGCGTCAGCGCGTCGTCATTGCCATCGCCCTCTCTTGCAACCCAGACCTGCTGATCTGCGACGAGCCGACCACCGCGCTGGACGTCACGATTCAGGCAAAGATCCTTGAGCTGATTAAGGACGTTCAGGAAAAGCTCGGCATCTCCGTCATCTACATCACCCACGACCTCGGCGTCGTCGCAAAAGTCGCCGACTTCGTCTACGTCATGTATGCCGGAAAGATTGTCGAAAAAGGCCTGATCGACGAGATCTACTACGATCCGCGCCATCCGTATACGTGGGGCCTGCTCTCCGCTCTGCCGGACCTGGATACGCACGACGAGCGCCTCTATACGATCCCCGGAAGCCCGCCGAACCTGCTCCATGCGGTTTCCGGCGACGCATTCGCTCCGAGAAACGAATTCGCGCTCCGCATCGACGATTACGCCGAGCCTCCCATGTTTAAGATCAGCGACACGCACTTTGCCGCCACATGGCTGCTCGATCCGAGAGCTCCAAAGGTTGAAATGCCGCCGGAGCTCCGTGCGAGAATCGACAGAATGCTGAAGGAGGAGGTGCAGAAGCATGATTGACTACACCAAGGAGCCCCTCCTGAAGGTAGAAAACCTGAAACAGTACTTCCCGATCAGCAAGAAATTCGTTGTTAAGGCTGTCGACGACGTCTCCTTTGAGATTTACCCCGGCGAGACCTACGGCCTTGTCGGCGAATCCGGCTCCGGAAAGACGACGATCGGCCGCTCGATCATCCGCCTCTACGACCCCACGGCCGGAAAAATTCTCTTTGAGGGGAAGGACATCTCCGGAAAGATGGACCGGGAGACCAACCATCTGCTCCGCACCGAGATGCAGATGATCTTTCAGGACCCGATGGCCTGCCTCAATCCGAGGAAAAAGGTCGCCGACATCATCGGAGAGGGCCTTGACATCAACCACCTGTGCAAAAGCGAGGAGGAGCGCAACGCAAAAATTGCCCGCATCCTCGAAAAGGTCGGCCTCGCGCCGGAACATACCGTGCGCTACCCGCACCAGTTCTCCGGCGGACAGAGACAGCGCGTCGGAATCGCCCGCGCCTTGATTATGAACCCGAAGCTGATCATCGCCGACGAGTGCATCTCCGCGCTCGACGTCTCCATCCAGGCACAGGTCGTCAACCTGATGCGCGACATCCAGGAGGAGACCGGCTCTTCCTATCTGTTCATCGCCCATGACCTCTCGATGGTCAAATATATCTCCGATCGTATCGGCGTACTGCATCTTGGCCACCTGGTCGAGACCGGCACGACGGACGAGATCTTTGCGAACCCGATCCACCCGTATACGCAGAGCCTGCTCTCCGCGATCCCGCATCCGAACCCCAGAATCGAGCGGGAACGCATCGCCCAGACCTACAACTACTATACGAGCGGCATCGATTACCTCTCCGGAAAGCTCCGGACCGTGGAGGGCACCCACAAGGTCCTCGCCACCCCGGAGGAATTCGAGACATGGACCTCCACCCATTTTGAGTACCACGGATAAGACCAGCTCTACGTCCCCGGAGCATCCCTGCTCCGGGGATTTTTCCGAATATGCCCCGGAAGGAGGAATCCACGCCGGAGTTCCCGGCCCGGAAACTATCCGGGAACGGTTTTTTGGCACGGGCCGATTTCATGAAGAAGAAGGGATTTTTATGAGCACGCACTCCGAAACCGCCGAGGCGCTTTTTGAGGAAGGCTACAACTGCGCCCAGTCGGTCTTTGCGGCGTTCTGCGACCGGACCGGCCTGCCGCGGGAAACGGCGCTGGCGCTCGCCTCCTCGTTCGGCGGCGGCATGGGCAGGCTCCGCGAGGTCTGCGGAGCCGTCACCGGCATGTTTATGGCGGCCGGGCTGCTCTACGGCAGGTTCGAGCCCGGCGATCCCGAGGCAAAGACCTGCCACAATCAAAGAATTCAGGAGCTGGCCGCACGCTTCCGTGAGACAAACGGCTCGATTCTCTGCCGGGAACTGCTTGGCATCGACGCGGACGGCAGCCCCGTCCCCACGCCGCGGAACAGAACCTTTTTTGAGGAACGCCCTTGTAAAAACCTTGTCGGCTATGCGGCCGGATTGCTGGACACCTACCTCGAGGAACATCCGCCGGAAAAATAAGGCACAAGAAAAAGCCCTTCGGAGAAAACATCCCGAAGGGTTTTTATTTTTTTATCTGGGATTTCTGCCGGTCCCGATCCGCCCATAGTCCAATCTCTGCCGCCCCATGCCGGCAGATGCGGCTTGTCTCCGATGTCTTTTTAATAAATATTTATCGGCCTCGCCGGAATCAGTTTTTTTGGTCTCTTTTCAGATGGCCTTCCCCCTTTCCGCGGTAACGGAAAACGGGCAAAAGAGAACCCGGTCAGGCTTCCTTTCCGGAAAAGATCTTTGGAGAATCAAAAGCGAGAGGCACTCAAAAATCCCCGCCGTGGAAAAGCAAAAACAGCCGCCGGGAGCCCAAAACAGATAAAACAGCGCCGCCGGCCGCGGGAATCTCCCGTGCGCGGGACGCTGTTTTTCTATTCTTTTTCACTGCGCTCAGAGCAAGAAATTTTCTTTGCTTTTTTCCTTGATGATATAGACCGGGCGGTGCTTGACTTCCAGAAAAGTCCGGCCGAGATACTGGCCAAGGACGCCGAGGCACAGCAGGTTGAGCCCGCTGCAGAAGCCGATCAGCTCCGCAAGATACCAGTACGGGTTGCCGCCCAGGATCAGCGTGAGCACGGCTCCGAGCACGGAAATCCCGGCGAGTGCCGCTCCGAGCACGAACGGAAGATCCAGCGGCGCCGTGGAAAACGCCGTGATGCCGCTGATCGAGTAGCGCACAAGCTTCCAGAACGACCACTTCGTCGTTCCGGCAGCGCGCTCGATATTTTCATAGGCGAACCACTTTGTCCGGAAGCCCACCCAACCGAAAATGCCCTTGCTGAAGCGGCCGGTCTCGCCGAGCGAGAGCACCGCGTCGGTCATTTTGCGGTTCATCAGGCGGTAATCGCGGGCGCCGTCGGTGATCTCGGCGTCGGAGATGTGGTGCATCAGCTTATAAAAGGTGCGGGCGAAAAAACTGCGGAGTTTCGGTTCGCCGACACGGGTGACGCGCCTCGTAGCCGCGCAGTCGTATCCGCCCTGCGTGACGGCTTCGTACATCTCCGGCAGCAGCGCCGGGGGATCCTGAAGGTCGGCGTCCATCAGGGCGGTGAAATTGCCGGTCGATTCGGTAAGCCCGGCCAAAATGGCGGCCTCCTTGCCGAAATTACGCGAAAAAGAGATGTATTTGACGCGCTCGTCGCTGGCGGCGAACCTGCGCAGCAGATCCAACGTGCCATCCTTGGAGCCGTCGTCTACGAAAATCAGCTCGAAGCCGACGCCGTATTGTTCCCGCATGGAGCGCATAATCGGGCAGATCGCCTTATAAAAGAGCGGAAGTGCCTCTTCCTCGTTCCAGCAGGGCACGACGACGGAAATCTTCATGCCGCATGCTTCCTTTCCCTGTCATCAGGTAAGATTCGTTATGGTTTTACCGCAAGGGTCGCCCAGAACGTCGGGATGCCGTGTTCATGGAGCGGCCCGGAGCCGTTGGTGTCTTCGTAAAGATCGCGGAGGGAGAAACCGGCCTCAAGCTGCCCGCGGATCTGCTCCTCCAGCGTGTGGGAAAACTGAACGCCGTCGTTTTGCCGCCGCAATTCCTCCATCAGCGCGGGAACGTTGAGCGGATTGAACGGCAGACGGTAGCGGACGGTAAGGTCCTCCTCGTCGTTAAAAAGAAAATTGATGCCGTTGTCGAGACCGGCCATCAGGCGGCCTCCCCTTTTGAGCACGCGGAAACACTCCCGCCAGAGGGGTTTCACTTCCTCAATATAGCAGTTCGCGACCGGATGGAAGATGAGATCGAAGCTCTCGTCCGCAAAGGGCAGCGGCATCGTCATATCGGCGCGGACGGCCTCCACGGAATAGCCCTCCCGTTCGGCGACCATGCGCTCGCTTTCAATCTGGCGCGGCGAGTAGTCGAGCACGGTGCATATCGCTCCCAGCGCCGCAAAGATCGGTATCTGCTGACCGCCGCCGGAGGCAAGCCCCAGCACGCGGGTTCCCTTCATCTCCGGGAACCAATCCGCCGGCACCGGCTTTACCGGCGTCAGTTTCACGGACCAGCGCCCTTCCTTTGCGGCGAGAAATTCCTCATGGCCGATCGGAACGCCCCATTCCCAGCCTTCCTGCACCCAGCGGTCAATCGTCTCCGCGTTGATCTCCGAATATCCCAAGTGGCGCCCCCTCCTTTCGGCAATTATCCACATTATAGCATTGTCCTTCTGGCAATGCAAACCCGAACAAACGTTTGCAAGATGGATGAAACTATGCTATGATGGAGGCAGTTTTCGGAAAGGGGGCGCCGCATGGAGGAAAAAAGCATGGACGGGCGCGCGTTTGAGCGGTACGTCGCGGAGCTTTTTCGCGGCATGGGATATGCCGTCGGCAGGACGGAGGTCACCGGCGATTTCGGCGCCGACCTGATCCTCGAGCGCGGCGGCCGGAAAACCGTCGTGCAGTGCAAAGACTGGAACGGAAAGGCCGGCGTCGCGGCCATCCAGCAGATCACCGGCGCAAGGGCCTACTATGGCGCGGACGAGATGATTGCAGCCGCGCGCGGAGGCTTCACCCGCGCCGCGGAGAAGCTCGCGGAATCGAACGGCGTGCGTCTGCTCGATGGGGACGATCTAAAGGAACTGGCGGCGAACCTGCCGGGCGTCTCGGAGCGTTTTCCGGCCGCGGCGGCTTCCAACATCGGATACAGCCCTTATGTGCTCTCCTTCTGCCGCGCCTTCTGCCCGGCGGATGCAAAAGGTTTTTCCCCCTACCAAAAGAGTTTTGTCCCGGAAGTGCTGAAAAATGCATTCCGGCAGGAACTGACCGAGGGCGACGCGAAAGCGCTGGATGCCCAGCTCCGGGATCTCAGCATCCTCGACTCGGAGAGCCGGGTTCGCATGACGCTGCCGGAGGCGGCCGCCGTCCTCAGAAAGGAAAAGCGGCGCTTCCTGCGCAGAAAGCTGCTGACCTATCTTGTGCGGATCCTGTGCGGGAGCGGGCTCCTTGCGGCGGCGGGCTTCTGGGCCGTCCAAAGCGGATATTCGCTGCTTCTCTACGCCTGCATCCTGCTCTGGGCGGTATTTTTCCTCGATCTGAGCGTCAATTTCTTTCGGTACCGGAAGGCGCTCCGGCGGCGCTTTGCCGAGGGCGAGCGCCTTCTTCCAAAATAAAAAGCCCGGAGGCAGAACCGACCGGGCTCTTTTATTTTTCAGTCCTATCTACGAAACACTTTCTCCGGATATGCCCCGCCGAGGGGGAACGCTTTTCCCGGCACGGGAACGCCTATAAGCATCTGCCGTGCTGTCGCATGGTTGTACCGTGCGGAAAACTGGTACCCGCCGCCAAAAAATCCCGGAGGCAGAACCGTTCGAGCTTTCTTATTTTGTTTTTCCGGTCGCTTCTGCGGAAAACGGCAGTTTCAAGAGCTCTTTTCCGAAGATAAGCTTTTCGTCTCCGAAGAATTCTCGCCGAAATCCGGCTCTTTTTCCGGCATCAGCGTCTCGTCCGCCTGCCCGGACGGCAAACCCCTCCGCTGCCGCTCCGGCAGGGACTTCAGCGAATAGCCGCCATCCTTCTTCGCCGTACCGAAGGTCTCCTCCGGCGGGACAAAGCCATGCAGGAGTTCCTCCGCAACCTCGGGCATATCCGCCCAGAAGCGCTTCGGCATATGCGACATCCGGCAGCGCGGGTTGAAGCGCTCGGCGATGGCGACATGGCGGTAATAGCTCTTCCATAGTTCACGGTAAAAGGCGTCCCCCTGCTCGGCCTCCGGCGGCAACGTCAGGGAATCGGCCTCAAAGAGCGCTCTGCGGCCGCCCGAATAGGCAAACGCCTGCCCGTGCGTCTGATCGTAGATCAGGAAGTTTTCATTCCGGTAGCGGCTGCAAAAATGGCCGGTCAGCAGGGGAAGAACCTCGTGTTTCGGCGTAATCTTCGCAACCAGCGCGCCGCCGACATCGCTGAAACGGATAAACTGAATCATCTTCTGTTCCTCGTTGTTCACCGCCCGCACCATCCGGAACAGCGGATTGATCTCCCTATCCGCGATCATCGAGACCGCCCGCGGCCCCACGGCAAAGGCCCTTTTAAGGAACCGGAGAATGGCCGTCTCCTTGCCGCCCTCGCCGTAGAGGAAACCGCGCCGGACCATATCCTCCGCAACCGGCCCCAGCTTGGTCCGGATTCCGGTCTCGACCCGGCCCGCACGGCACGGATCGGTCTCGACGGAGCGAATCTCGTAGAAGCTCTCCTCCCCATCCCCGGAGACGCGGATTTCGCAGGGAACCGTCTTCTCCCGGAAGCAGTCGAACACGACCGTCATCAGGCCGTCGTAACTGCCGTCGTATTCGTAGATGAGGACCTGTTGTTCCGCCACAAAACCGCCTCCCTCCGCAAAAAAATAATCCGGGCCAACCGGTCCTCGGTCAAAATCGTTTTGCCTGCACGGATTTCCCCTGTGCCGCCGGGAAGTCTTGAGGCCGCCCGGCGAGGACACAGACCCGCATTCCGCAGGCTAATTTCTTCAAAGTTGCCGGAAGGAGCCCTGCTTATTTTCTTCAGCGTCAACTCTTGGAACGTGCCGCGGCACAGCGGCTCAGAGCTCGCCTTTCAGGCAGGGGAGCGCCTCCTCCTGCAAAATACTGCTCTGAAACAGGGAGAGCTGCTCCGGCTCGTAGTCCGGCAGAGAGGGCGAATTCTGCGGCCCGACCAGCCATTCCAACGCCTGCTCGGGCGTCTCCGGCAAGGTCTGCATGGCCCTTCCGTTACAGATAAGAAAGAAACGGGCCCGTTTGAGCACGACGCCGATGCGCTTGAGCATCTCAAAATCGAGGCTGTGCTGGCGCCGTTCCCGGAGAATGCGCTTCGCGCTCGTGACACCGATGCCCGGCACGCGCAGCAGCATCTCATAATCGGCAGTGTTGACCTCCACCGGAAAATCATCCATGTTCCGAAGCACCCAGCCGCATTTGGGATCGATCTCGGAATAGAGCATCGGGCGCTCCGGGCTCAGAATCTCGCTCGCCTGAAATCCGTAGAAACGCAGCAGCCAGTCCGCCTGATAGAGCCGGTGCTCACGCAGAAGCGGCGGCTTCGAGTCGACGGAGGGCAGCAAACTATCCTCCACGACCGGCGTGTAGGCGGAAAAATAGACCCGCTTGAGGCTGTAATTCTGATAAAGCTTCTCCGACAGCGTCAGGATGTGATAGTCGCTCTCCGGGCTCGCGCCGACGATCATCTGCGTGCTCTGACCGGCCGGAACGAACTGCGGCGCCGCGCGGTACTTGACGAGATCCTCCCGGTTCTCCGTGATGCCGTTGCGGAGGAGCGTCATCGGGTGCACGATGGATTCCTTGGTCTTATCCGGCGCGAGGAGGCCGAGGCTCTGGCGGGACGGCAGCTCGATGTTGACGCTCATCCGGTCCGCAAGCAGGCCGAGGCGTTGGAGCAGGCCGTCGCTCGCGCCCGGAATCGCCTTCGCGTGGATGTAGCCGGTGAAGCCGTACTCCTCCCGGAGAATCCGCAGCACCTCGATCATCCGCTCGCAGGTGCGGTCTGGGCTTCCGAAAACGGCGCTGCTGAGAAACAACCCCTCGATGTAGTTGCGGCGGTAGAACTCGATCGTCAGATCCGCAAGCTCCCGCGGCTCAAACGTCGCCCGCGGAAAATCGGCGCTGCGGCGGTTGAGGCAGTACTTGCAGTCGTAAACGCAGGCGTTGGAGAGCAATATTTTTAACAGCGAAATGCAGCGCCCATCCGCCGCAAAGGCATGGCAGCAGCCTGCCGGCAGCGCCGAACCCAGTTTGCCGCCGCTCCTTCCCGCCGTACCGGAGGAGGAACAGGAGACATCGTATTTTGCCGCCTCCGTCAGGATCGCGAGCTTCTGACCGACATCCATGATCTTGCCTTCTTCGTTTGGAACATATGTTCTTATTCTGAAATTTATCATAATGCAGAAAGCGCGGTTTGTCAAGAATAACCGTGTGGAAATTTCTGCGGAAAGCCGATCGTCTCCCGCGCCAAAAGTACCCGGGGCGACGGCTCCGGAGCAAAGGCCGGGGCGCATGATCCCCCGAAAGAAAATGCGGCCGTTTTCCTTCTTCCTTAAAGAAACCTCCCGGAAAAACGGAAAATATATGCCTTGGGGAGTTATGACCAAAAAAATTCACGGCTCTTCGGATTTTTTGGCTTCATTTCGAAAGCTCCAAAAAATGGAGAAAAGTTTTCGTGAACAAATCGGTTTTAAGCTTGAACCAAGAAATTCAAATGCTATACTGTATAAGTGAAATTTTGCTCGGAAATGGGCGACAGAAAGGAAGCCGTCTGTTCCCGAAAGGAAGGAGACAGGAATTTTGGCTTACGATGTAGCAATCATCGGCGCGGGCATCATCGGCTGCTCTCTTGCGAGGGAGCTTTCCCGCTACGACAAGAAGGTCGCGCTGATCGAGAAGGAAAACGACGTAGCCATGGGCACAACCCGCGCAAACAGCGCAATCATTCACGCGGGATATGACCCGGAGCCCGGTACGCTGATGGCAAAGTACAACGTGGAGGGAAACCGTCTGGCCGGTGAACTCGCGGCGGAACTGAACATTCCGTTTGAACGCTGCGGTTCCTTCGTCCTTGCTTTCAGCGAGGAGGACATGAAGACCGTTCGGACGCTCTATGACCGCGGCGTGCAGAGCGGCGTGCCTGGGATGGAGATTCTGGATGGCGAAAAAGTCCGGGAGATGGAGCCGAACCTCTCGCCGGAAGTCGTCGGAGCGCTTTGGGCGCCGACCGCCGGCATCGTCAATCCGTGGGAATTCGCCCTGCTGCTCGCACAGAACGCCGTCCTCAACGGCGTCGACCTGCTGCTGGAACATGAGGTTTCCGGCATCGAAAAAGAGAAGGACGGCTTCGTCCTCCACTTTACGGATAAGGAGGATGTCCGCGCGAAATATCTTGTGAATGCCGCCGGCGTGGAGAGCGACGAAATCGCCGCCATGGCGGGCGATGACAGTTTTTCCATCGACGCCTCCAAGGGCCAGTACTATCTGCTCGATAAATCTCAGGGCGCGCTGTTTCATCACGTCCTGTTCCAGTGCCCCGGCCCGCTCGGCAAGGGCATTCTGGTCTCCCCGACCGTGCACGGCAACCTGATCGTCGGGCCGGACGCCAACCCCGGCAGTGCCCGCGACAGCGTGGCCACCGACCGCAGAGGCCTTGAACACGTCGTCAAAGAAAGCCGCCGCACGTCGGCCGCGATCAACTTCCGTGAGAATATCCGCAACTTTGCGGGAATTCGCGCCCAACCCTCGACCGGCGACTTCATCGTCGGGCCGAGCGAAAGCACCCCGCATCTTTATAACATTGCCGGCATCAAATCTCCGGGCCTCTCCGCCGCCCCGGCCATCGCCGCGGACGCCGCCGCCTATCTTGTAAAACAGCTCGGCGCAAAGAAAAAGGCCGACCTCGCCATCTTCCGCAGGGCGCCTATGTTTAAAAACCTGCCTGAAGAAGAAAAGGCCGCCCTCATCAAGGAAAATCCCGCCTACGGCCGTGTCATCTGCCGCTGCGAGACCATCACCGAGGGCGAGATCGTCGACGCGCTGCACGCCCCGATCACGCCGCGGACGCTCGACGCCATCAAGCGCCGCTGCAACGCCGGCATGGGCCGCTGCCAAGGCGGATTCTGCGGGCCCCGGGTGCTGGAGATCATCTCCCGCGAGCTCGGCATCAAGCCGGAGGAGGTCCTTCTCGACCGGAACGGCTCCTACATCCTGACCGAAAAGACCAATAAGGGAGGCGACCGCTGATGGAGTACGATCTCGTCGTCATCGGAGGCGGCCCGGCCGGGCTTGCCGCCGCGGAAGAGGCCAAGAAAAACGGCGCCGGCTCCGTGCTCATCATCGAGCGCGACAGAGAGCTCGGCGGCATCCTCAACCAGTGCATTCACAGTGGCTTCGGCCTGCATGTTTTTAAAGAACAGCTCACCGGGCCGGAATATGCCCAGCGCTTCATCGACCGTCTGGAAGGCGCCGGCATCGACGTCATGACCGACACGATGGTTCTCAACATCACGCCGGACAAGACCGTCTTTGCCATGAACGCCGAAAAAGGCTACATGGCCATCCGCGCGGGCGCCATCGTCCTCGCCATGGGCTGCCGGGAACGTACCCGCGGCGCCATTGCGATCCCGGGCGACCGGCCTTCCGGCATCTTCACCGCCGGAACCGCCCAGAGATACATCAACATCGAGGGCTACATGGTCGGCAAAAAGGTGCTGATCCTCGGCTCGGGCGACATCGGCCTCATCATGGCGCGCCGCATGACGCTCGAGGGCGCCGAGGTGAAAGCCGTGGTCGAGCTGATGCCCTATTCGAACGGCCTCAAGCGGAATATCGCGCAATGTCTGGACGATTACAACATTCCGCTCTATCTCAGCCACACCGTCACCGACATCAAGAGCGAAAACAACCGCCTCTCCAAGGTCATCGTCTCCGAGGTCAACGGCTTCGAGCCGATCCCCGGCACGGAGATGGAGTTTGACGTCGACACCCTGCTGCTCTCGGTCGGTCTGATCCCGGAAAACGAGCTCTCCAAATCCGCCGGAGTCGAAATTGATCCGCGTACAAGCGGCGCCGTCGTCTCCGAGAACATGATGACCTCCGTCGACGGCATCTTCGCCTGCGGCAACGTGCTGCACGTCCACGACCTCGTCGACTTCGTGACCAACGAGTCCGAAAAGGCCGGACGTGCCGCCGCGGCCTATCTCGCCGCGAAAAAGAGCGGCTCCGCAGAGGCGGTTGAGGCACCGATCCACCTTCTGAACGGCACAAACGTCGGCTATACCGTGCCGCAGAAGGTCACGGTCTCCAAAGTGGATAAGTTCATCGAGGTGCTCTTCCGCGTCAAGGCCGTGCTCAAGGATGCGACGGTCGTCGTCCGGGCGGGCGACACCGTGCTCATGACCAAGACCCGCGACCAGATGCTCCCGGCGGAGATGGAAAAGCTCATCCTGCCCAGAAAGATCCTCGATCAGGCGACCGGCCGTGATATCATCATCAGCGCCTTGAAAGAAAAAAGCGAGGTGAAATGAAATGCTGAAGAAGATCACCTGCATCTGCTGCCCGAAGGGCTGCATCGTCACCCTCGATACCGAAAACCCGGAGGGAACCGTCACCGGCTTCTCCTGCCAGCAGGGAAGAGAGTACGCGATCAACGAGCTGATCTGCCCGACGCGCACCATCTCCTCCACGGTGGAGCTGACCGGCGGCGCGCATCCGCGTCTGCCGGTCAAGACGAACGGCAACATTCCGAAGGAGAAGATTTTCGACGTGATGAAAGAGATCGATAAGATTTCCGTTCACTCGCCGGTTAAGTGCGGCGACGTGCTGCTGCCGGATGTGCTCGGCACCGGCATCGACATCGTGGCCTGTCGGGATCTGTAAGAAAGATCCTCGCCACGGCGAATGCCCCTTGGCTCCGGGATATATATTCAACAAATAAAAGACAGCGGAGGCGCAAAGCTTCCGCTGTCTTTTTGTTTTATGTGGATGCCACGCAAGTTTTTCAGGAACCCAATCCCGGAATCTTTCCCTCGAAATGCCACTTCCGAAAAGCAAAGAATCTATTCTACTCCTTCTTATTTTTCCCCGGAGGTCGCCCGGATTTAAAAAAGAGAGGCCCGTCTCCGCGCAGGCATGAAAAACCGATTTCCCGCAGGCGCCCGCATTTTCGAAGAATCCAACCACGGTGCCGAAACCCGGCCTCATTTTCCCGGGCGCGTATGCCGCTGAAAAGCGCCTCATTCGGAAAGGGAGCATATCCGTCCCCCTCCGGCGTTATTCCCGCAAAGCGGCCTCCAGTTGGCCGAAGCGGCGGAGGCAGGAGACATATTCCCAGACGAGGTAGGAGTTTTGCAGATCGTCCTCGTCAAGCCCGCGGTACGCGAACAGCTCATCCCAGAGCAGGCTGCTGCCCTCCACCAAAAAGAAGCCGGTCACCGGCTCGATGCCGACAAAGATCTCCGCGCCGCGGAATATTTCCTCCTGCTCCCTGTAAAGTTTTGTGCCTTTCCCCTCGTTTTGGATGAACCATGTCAGGGCGGAGGGCTTTGCTCCGGCTGGAAGACGCTTCGCAAAACAAGCGTTATCCAGCACGTTCCGAACGACCGTCTCCGCGGCCCGCGGATCGTCGAGCGGCTCCAGCGGATAGTTTTCCTTTAGGTACGCCGCGAGCTCCTCCCCGGATTTCCGGCCCGGTTTCAACCGCTCATGGTACTCGCTCCAAGTCTCTTTCCACTGCCGCACCAGTTCCGGCGTCGGCTTTTCTGTCAGCATAGTCTGCTCCTTTCTGGCAAGAAAGGCTCCTTTCTGGCAAGGATTCCGCCGTCCGTGCCGCTTTTATGAAAAATGATTCCGGTTATCTGCTGAAAGCTTTTTGGGAAAGGTTCAGGCCCGAACCGCGTTGTTGAACGCGATCCGCCGCACGCCCCCGACGATCGCCTCCGGGATTATGCCGGCGGCCCCGGCCAACCTAAAAGCAGAGTTTCATGCTCCAATACCGGCATAAAACGCTCCTTTTCGGCAAAAATCGGGCCAATTCTACATTCCGTAAAAGAATTCGGCCTTTTCTTGACCAAAAAAGCGGGCGGAACCGTATCCCGCCCGCAGAAAATTTATTGTCCGGAACCGAGAAGACCAACCTTCGCGTTGAAATCATTGATTAGCGCGTCGATCTCGGCCTCCTGTTTGTGAACGGCGCCGAAGGTGTGTTCCCAGTCGTACCAAAGGGCATCCAGCTCGGCCTTGCTCCTGCCCTGCTGCTCGCACCAGGTGAAGTATTTGAGGTTGTGGATGCGCTTCCTGCCGTAGTAGGTCAGTTCCTCCATATAAGAGGTGTCGGCGGCGAGCAGGTAGCGGGCAAAATCGACCGCCGCGGTGGAGGTGGTGTAGCGGCCGTCCTCTTCGGCCATCTCATCGATCCGGGAGCCGTAGAGAACCGCGCTGTCCGTCAGAACGGTCTCGACGACGTCGCCCGCGGTCAGTTCATAGTATTTTGCCAGCTTGATGGCGGCAAGGACGTTTGCGATGCCGGAGATCCCGAGCCACGGCAGCTTCTCGGCCAAGGCGTCGGTGATACCGGCCTCCGAGACCAGGTATTCCTGCCCGGCGGATTCGTTGAAGAGGCGCAGCAGCTTCCGGCAGGCCATGTCGTCGACGCCGACGATCATGTCGGTCTGGCGGCAGTCGTGGATCCACGGGACGCTGCTGTCGCCGATGCCCTCGATATGGTGATCGCCGAAGCCGTTGTTGAGCAGAGTCGGGCACTGCGCCGCCTCGCCGACCGCGACTTTGACGGACGGGAAAAGCTCTTTGAGCTTATCCCCGGCGGCGGTGGTGCCCGCCGAGCCGGAGGAAAAAACCGCGCCCGCGAGACGGTAGCCCGGGCCGAGAGATTTGAAGACCTCGACCATGGCGTCCCCGGTGACCGCATAGTGCCAAAGGTGGTTGCCCATCTCCTCGAACTGGTTGAAGACCATGACGTCCTCCCCGGAATTCCGGAGGCCGGAGACCGCTTTCAGCAGCTCCGAGACGCCGCCGGCCGGAGTCTTGAGAACTTCCGCGCCGAGCTTTTCGAGCCACTCAAAGCGCTCCCGGCTCATATTCTCGGGCATGACGGCGACGGAGCGGCATTTGAGCAGCGCGGAGTTGAACGCGCCGCCACGGCAGTAGTTTCCGGTGGAGGGCCAGACGGCCTTATTTTTGGTGACGTCGAACTGCCCGGTGACGAGGCGCGGCACCAGACAGCCGTAGGCGGCCCCGACCTTGTGGCAGCCCGTCGGGAAGAATTTCCCCACGAGGCAGATGATCCGCGCCTTGACGCCCGTGAGAGAGGAGGGCAGCTCGATATAGTTCGGCTTGCCGTAGACGCCGCCCTTTTCGACCGGCATGTTCTTCCATGTGATGCGGAAGAGATTGACCGGGTCGAGATCGTCCATCGCCGTCGTGCGCAGGCGGTTTTTGATCTCCTGCGGAACGGAGTCCGGCTCCTTCATCTGCGCAAAGGTCGGCAAAATGATATTTTCCCGTTTTGCAGCTTCAATATTGTGCTCCAGCTGCTCGGAGTTTCTTGTCAAATCAATCATAGGTTCTCCCGATTCTGTAAATCATTACACGACGACATCGTATTCGCCCTCGGAATTGCCGGCATAGTAATCCGCGAGTTTATAGGGGCTGAAGATGCCCCGATCGGTGACGACGCCGGTGACGAGCTTCGGCGGCGTTTTGTCGAAAGCCGGATAGTATCCTTTGACGCCCTCCATGGCGGTGGGATTGCCGAGCGCCTCCAGCACGAGGCGCGGGTCGCGTTCCTCAATATGGACATCCTCGGCCCGGGCGTGACATTTATCCGGCGCACCGGTAACATAATATGGAATGCCCCAGTATTTGGCGCAGAGGGCAACCTGGAACGTGCCGACCTTGTTGACCACCCAGCCGTCCATCGTGATGGCATCCGCCGCGGAGGTGAAAAGATCGACAGATTTCTCCTTCATCGTCCAGCCGGGCATGTTGTCCGTGATGACGGTGACGTCGAAGCCCTGATCGAAAGCGACGCTGGCCGTCAGCCGCGCGCCCTGAAAATACGGCCTTGTCTCCGGGCAGATGACCTTGATGTCGAGGCCCCGGGCGGCCGCTTCTTTAAGCATAAAGCCGACGATCGTCTCGGCGAAACACTGCGTCATGATCGTGCCGTGGGTCGGGAATTTATCGACCAAATATTTCGCGGTTTTTTCGATCTTATGGTAGCGCTTCTCGGTGACGGCGACGGTATGGCCAAAGACGGCCTCGGCGACATCCTCTCCGGATTCCATGGCGCGGCCGGCCGCATCGAGACAGCCGTCGGTGATGATGCGCATGCGCTTCTCCGTGGTCGGGCGCGCGGTGGCCAACAGATCCGCCGCCTTAGCAAGATACTCTCTTCTGGCCTCTCCGCCGAGGCGCTCGGATTCCTTCGCGGCAAGGGCCATGCCCATTCCGGCGGCGAGATACGGGCCGGCGCTCTGGGTGACCATATCCTTGATCGCCTGCGCCACCTCCTCCGTGCTTTTACAGGTCACGAAAGAGACGGGATGCGGATAACATCGGCGGTCCAGAATCCGGACGGCGCCGTCCTCATACCACGCCACATTTTCAAACTGAAGCAGAAATGCAAGCCCATCGTCGGCTCTTCCCATTGATAATTCCTCCCGAATCCAACAAATTGAAACCGCACGCCAAGCGTCCGGCAGAAACTTTTTAAAAGATATATCCCCGGAAAGCACGGCGGCTGAAGCGGCTGCCGGCACAGGAAATGACCGCTCTTTCATCCTCTCCGGTATATCCGGCTCTCTTTTTCACCGAAGCCGCAAAAGGGGCCCTGGGAACAAAACACCCAAACGGGTTTCCCAAAATATGAGGACGTCTGTCCTTCCGGAAAGCGCGGCCTCTTCCCTTTCGGCGCCATAATCCTCCTGACGAAAAGCGCATGCTCTCCGTGTTTTTTGTCAGTAGCCCATCGTTCCGGTCAACGAATCATCGTTGAGCACCCATGCCTCATAGACGTCAACCTCGCGGAAATGCTCCTTGTCGTCCCGGATGACGACGGTCTTGATGCCGGCGTTGATGATCATGCGCTTGCACATCGCGCAGGGGTTGCTGTTGGAGACGTATTCTCCGGTGGCGGCCTCCTTGCCGACCAGATAGAGCGTAGAATCCAGCATCTCGGAGCGCGAGGCATGGATGATCGCGTTCATCTCCGCGTGGACGGAGCGGCAGAGCTCATAGCGCTCGCCCCGCGGGACGTTGAGCTTTTCCCGCATGCAGAAGCCGAGGTCGCTGCAGTTTTTTCTCTGCCGCGGCGCGCCGACGTAGCCTGTGGAAACAATCTGATCATTCTTGACAATGATGGCCCCGTAATTCCTGCGCAGACAGGTGCCGCGCTCGAGAACCGTTTCCGCAATATCGAGATAGTAATTCTGCTTGTCTCGTCTTTCCATGTTGTCCTCCGGCATTTAAATAGGATTGATAAATTCTATCATAGCCTTTTTCCCGCCCCGTTGCAACCGTCGCCGCCGGAGAAATTCTCTTTTCCGGAAAATATTCCAAATTTCTCATATATTTATGATATAATACGAAAAAAGGGGCTTTGCAGGGGAATTCTTCGCCTCTCCGCGTCTTTTACGCGGAGGAAATGGGAACCTTAAGCGAGGCGTCTTTGCCACGCAGAATTTGTGGAATCTCTGCGCACGGTACGGCTTCCTTTTTGGAGGATATGATGATCGTTTGCACGGAGGCATTGGAAATTTCTTTTGTGTAAACAAGATCTCTCCCGGCCGTATGCCGCCGGTATTTTGGGCAGGCCATGGGAAACGAACTGCTCGGGGCTAAAAAGATTGTTTACGGAGGTGCCGCATGGCGGAAAACACAGATGAGGCGTATATGCGGGAGGCGCTGGAGCTCGCAAAACAGGCGGCGGCGCTCGGCGAGGTGCCGGTCGGCGCGGTGGTCGTCTGGGAAGGGGAAATCGTCGGCCGCGGCTATAACCGGCGGGAGACGGACAAAAACGCCCTCGCCCACGCGGAACTCGCCGCAATCGGCGAAGCCTGCCGAAGGCTCGGCGGCTGGCGGCTCTGGAAGGCGGCGCTCTACGTCACGCTCGAGCCCTGCCCCATGTGCGCTGGCGCGATCGTAAACGCCCGAATTCCGAGGGTGGTCTTCGGCGCGGCGGATCCGAAATCCGGCGCCTGCGGAAGCGTTACGGATCTGTGCGGTTTGCCCGGCGGTTATCATCCCAAAGTGGAATCCGGGCTGCTGGCGGAGGAATCCTCGGCCCTGCTGGCGGAATTCTTTCAAAACCTGCGGGCAGGTCCCGCCGCCGGAACGGAAAACGCCCTGTAAGTGAAAAAAGCCGGAGGAAGCCGCCCGATTCCCGGACCTAAGACCGGGAAATCCATTGGGCCGGAAGCCGCCGCAAGCAGAATGTCTAAACGCTTGACAGCGCTTCAGAGGCGGCGCGGATTTCTTTTTTGAAGATGCAAGAATAGTGTGCGCCGTTTTTCTTAATTCTGTCGGATAAATAATCCGAACCGCGTAACGGTCCGGATTATTTCTTTTTTTCGGAAATCTTTATAAGCGACGGAGCCGCGCACCGACGCAGGGATGGAAACACCTGCGAACCCCGCCCCCAAGCCGAAAACATCCGCAAGACCACAGATCGAAAAAGATTAAGAATTTTTTGGGCTCAAACTGCCGATGCAAGCCATAGCTGCCCAAGAAGCCGGAAATCCAGGGTGTGCACCGAAGCAGGGGGCAGGAAATGGCCGCAAATTCCGCTTTCATAGGGACGAAACACCTGCAATACCGCCACCAAAGATAAAATTTCCATGGCCGCAAGCTGCCGAGATGAACCGTGGCCGTCCCAAAAAACGGGGGCCTCAGGCAGTATGGGCGCCGCCGACGCAAAACAAAAATACCTGCGAATCCCGCCCCCGCAAAACCGAAACATGCGGAAAAGCCGCTCATTGCCGGGAAAGGTTCAGATATTTTTTGTAAATACAAAGCTGATGATGCAAAACCACTGCTTTCGGAAAATCCGAATTTTTCGGGTGATCTACCGGTGCCGCCGAGGAGCCGAAAATGCCCTGAAATTCCGCTTTCAAAAAGCCAAAGCGCCTGCAAGACCACAGAGCTCTCATAAGATTAAAGATTTTTTGCGGACAGATGAAAAAGGAATTGACAGCCTCTCCTGTATGTGGTATATTAAGCATGTAAATATGAACAGTTGTTCATATATTCAGATGATTGAACGGTCAGGAGGTTTTTGATATGGCGGAACTTCATCCCGAACATCAGCACATTATCGCGCAGGCAAAATCCAACATGCCCTCCGACGAGACGCTTCAGGCGACCGCGGAGGTTTTTAAAGTGTTTGGCGACGGAACCCGCATTCGCATCCTCGCGGGCCTTTCTGAGGGAGAAATGTGCGTCTGCTGCCTTTCCGACCTGCTCGGCATGGAGCAGAGCGCGGTCTCCCACCAGCTCCGCATCCTGAAGGCTGCGAGGCTGGTCAAAAACCGTCGGGAGGGCAGACAGATCTATTATTCCCTCGACGACGTTCACATCGCCTCGATTTTGAATGCGGGAATCTCCCACGTGGAAGAAAAGTAACGGAAAGAAGGGCCTTATATGGCTGAAAATACATCCTGCGCCGTTTGCAGGCAGATGGATTCATCCTGTGAATACGGAAGCGCACGCAAAAACGAGCCCGAGAACGAGCACGAAAATGAGCACGAGGAAAACGGATTCCGCAGGTCGGATTATGTTCTCTTCGGCGTCAGCGCCGTGCTGCTGGTTCTCTCCGCCGTCGGCATTCCGGAAAATTTCACATGGGTTCCCGCGGCGCTGGCGGCTCTGCTCTGTGGCTGGAAAACGCTGAAAGAGGGCTTCCGGAGCCTTTTGCATCTGCGCGCCGACGAGGAGCTTTTGATGACCATCGCGGTGATCGCCGCGTTTCTCATCGGAGAATATACCGAAGGGGCTCTGGTCGCCGTTCTGTTTTCGCTGGGTGAAAAGTTGGAGGAGGCCGCGGTCGGCCGCTCGGAGCGGGAGATCAAGGCGCTCGCCAACATCCGGCCCGATACCGCCAACCTCGTGACGCCGGAAGGCATCGTCGCCGCCAAAGCGGAAGGCATTGCCGTCGGGAGCGAAATTTTGGTGAAATCCGGCGAGCGCATGCCGATCGACGCGGCGCTGCTCTCGGAGAGCGCCTCCGCCGACCTCTCCGCCCTGACCGGAGAGAGTCTGCCGGTCGATTACGCGGAAGGCGCGGTCATTCCGGCCGGCGCGGTCATTCTCGGCAAGCCGGTACACTGCCGGACCGTCGGCACCTATGGCGATTCCGCGGCGGCGCGCATCCTGGATCTTGTGGAAAACAGCGTCTCCGGCAAGGGCAAAGCGGAAAAATTTATCACGAAATTTTCGGCCATTTATACGCCTTGCGCCATCGGAGCGGCCGCGCTGATCGCTTTTGCGCCGCCCGTTCTCGGATGGCTTCCCTTTTCCGATTCCATCTATCGGGCGCTGACCTTCCTGGTCGCCGCGTGCCCCTGCGCGCTCGTAATTTCCATCCCGCTTTCCTACTTTGCGGGCATCGGCGCGGCCTCCAAAGCCGGCGCGCTGTTTAAAGGCTCCCAGTACATGGAGCTGCTCTCCAAGGTGAAAATCGCGGCCTTCGATAAGACCGGCACCGTCACCTCCGGACAGTTCTCCGTCACGAAGATCTACGCGGCGGACGGCTTTACCGAGGATCAGGTTCTGGCCACCTGCGCCGCTGCGGAGACCTACTCCGACCACCCCTTCGCGAAAGCGGTCCGGGAAAAGGCCGCACGCATGGGGCTTGCGATCCCGGAGGCGGAAAAGGTCTGCGAGATCGCCGGCCGGGGACTGACCGTGACCGTCGGCGGCAGACAGCTTGCCTGCGGAAACATCAAATTTGCGCCGGAAGAACTCAGGGATTCTCTCCCCGAGGCGAATATCTACCTTTTTGAAGAAGAAAAATACCTTGGTGCACTGGTGCTGGCCGATACGCCGCGGGAGAACTCTGCGGCCGCTGTCGCCATGCTCAGGCAGCTTGGCGTTCAGCGCACCGTCATGCTGACCGGCGACAACGAAAAGGCCGCCGCCGACACCGCCGCCCTCTGCGGCATGGACGAATATCGCTCCGGCCTGATGCCGGAAGATAAAGTGTCCGTCGTCAACGAACTCAAAAAAGACGGCATCACCGTTTTTGCCGGGGACGGCATCAACGACGCGCCGGTGCTGGCCGCCGCGGATGTCGGCGCCGCCATGGGCATGGGAACCGACGCGGCCATTGAATCCGCGGACCTTGTGCTGATGCGCGGCGGGATCGGGGCGCTTGCAAAGGCGGTCTGGATCAGCAAAAAGACGATGACCTGCGTCCGGCAGAACACGGTTTTCATCCTCGGATGCAAGGCGCTCGTTTTGGCGCTCGGCGCGGCCGGTCTCTCACCGGTCTGGCTCGCGGTCTTTGCGGATGTGGGCGTCTGCCTGATCACCGTCGTCTGGTCCGCAAGGCTGCTGCGCCTCAAAGCGCCGGAAGCGGGGCTGTAATCCGTCCGTCCTGAATGAAACCTGCCTCTTTCCCGAAAAATCCGTTGACATGGAAGATAAGGTTGTGATATATTATTACTCGACCAAACCGTGGAGAGGTGTCCGAGCGGCTTAAGGAGCTGGTCCTGAAAACCAGTGATCTCCAAAAAGGGACCGCGGGTTCGAATCCCGCCCTCTCCGCCAACACCTCTTTAAGGGGAATATCAAAGCGAGAACGCTACCATGGAGAAGTACTCAAGTGGTGACGAGGCGCCCCTGCTAAGGGCGTAGGGCTCGAAAGGGTCGCGGGGGTTCGAGTCCCCCCTTCTCCGCCATTGAATAAAACCGGGAATCGCATAGTTTATGCGGTTCCCGGTTTTATTATTTTTGCGTGGTACCGCGTTTTCAATTTGCCTATCCGCAGGATCGCCAACCCTTTTTTATTTTTTATGGGTGCGTTTTATGACGGAACCACGTCCGAAAATGGAATCCTGCAAAGCCTCTGATAATTTTGATCCGCTTTCTCATATAATTCCCTGCCGCTCCGCCGCCGTCCCCTGTATCCGCCTTCATCGGCCGGGCCGAATCCCTGCGGCGGCTCATCATTCCGTGAAAGGAGGAATTTCTGATCATCGAAATATCCGGCTGAAAGCAGTCCTCTCGTTTTTCCAATAAAAAATCCGCCCACACCGGCGATGGGATTCGGCGGCGTTCCCTTTGTGCTGTCCGGCGATGTGCATTTTTTCACTGAAATAAAAAGGAAGATATCTACATGAATTTGTAAATTATTAATGTTGCATTTAGATGAGATTTAGATTATAATCATCCATGGATATCGGAATACAGATGTCCGCATGATACGGACAGTTCCGATATTTTATCATTTATAGGGAGGAAAAACTTCAATGAAAAAGTTTGCGGCTATTTTTCTGGCGCTGATTCTCGTTCTGTCTCTCGGCGCCTGCGGAACCACCCCGGAGACCAGCGAACCCAGCGAATCCGGCGTACCGGAATCTTCCGTCGCTGAGCAGCCCGAATCCGGCAATCCTGTCGTAAAGATCGGCATCTTTGAGCCGGCTTCCGGCGATAACGGCGCCGGCGGCAAACAGGAGACCCTCGGCATCGAGTATGCCAACTCCGTCAGCCCCACCGTTGACATCAACGGCACCACCTACGATGTCGAACTGGTCAAGGTCGACAACGAGAGCTCCAACGACAAAGCGGCCACCGCCGCCTCCACGCTGGTTTCTGCCGGCGTCTCCGTCGTACTCGGCTCCTATGGTTCCGGCGTGTCCATCGCCGCTTCCCCGACCTTCGAAGCTGCAGGCATCCCCTGCGTCGGCATCACCTGCACCAACCCGCAGGTCACCGAAGGCAACCAGCATTACTTCCGCATCTGCTTCCTGGATCCGTTCCAGGGCACCGTTCTTGCCAACTATGCCTTCAACGAGCTGGGCGTCACCAAGGCTTACTGCCTCTCCAAACTGGGCGACGACTACTCCGGCGGCCTTGTGAACTACTTTGTTCAGGCTTTTGAGGCCCTCGGCGGCACCTGCGTGCAGGATACCTTCCCGGACGGCAACTCCGACTTCACCTCTTACATCAGCAACGCCAAGAACGAAGGCTGCGAAGTCTTCTTCTCCCCTGTCTCCACTGAAGCTGCGCAGCTGATCATCGATCAGGCCCAGTCTCAGGGACTCGGCATGCCGATCCTCGCCGGCGATACCTGGGATTCCAACGTCATCCTTCAGGCCGCTGAAGGCAAGGATGTCGACGTCACCGTCACCACCTTCTATCCTGAAGGCGCGAACGCCGAATTCGACAGCAGCTTCAAAGAGTGGGTCAACGCTGACTCCACCCGCCTCGCCAACAACGGCGGCGACGACACGGTTTCCGCTGTCACCGCCATGGGTTATGATGCGTACTTCTTCGCCCTCGAGGCCATGAAGACGGCCGGCGCCACTGATGCTGCCGCCGTTATGCAGGCCCTCTGGACCACCGAATATGACGGCGTTTCCGGCCACATCGCGCTCGACCAGACCAACGGCGACGCGATCCGCAACACCGCCTATGTCAAGCACTGCAACCCCGAGACCGGCGCATGGGATGCCCTGCCCGCGGTCACGATCGGATAATTTAACGTTAACGCGAAGTTTGCCGAGCGGCGGGGGTTACCGGCCCCCGCCGCACTTTGTAACCGGGATTTCTGCCGGTTATCTCCGGTCAGACTACGCTTATGCCGCTTCAGAAGGAAAGGCCTTTTTCTTTTTTTCTGAAGCGGCATAAATGGAGGCAAAGATATGTTGGAATTTCTGCACAGCAACCTGTCCTACATTTTGTCGGGCATCTCGGTGGGCGGACAATATGCGCTGATCGCCATCGGCTACACGATGGTCTACGGCATCCTCCGCCTCATCAACTTTGCCCACGGCGACGTATTTATGTGTGCCGGCCTGATGATGGTCTATCTTTCGGCTTCCCTGCCGATGATGATATCGATTCCGATGGTCCTGATCCTGACGGTCGTTTTGGGCTTTCTGATCGAGCGCGTGGCCTACAAACCCCTGCGTACCGCGCCGCGTATGTCCGTCATGATCAGCGCCATCGGCGTATCGTACCTGCTCCAGAATGCGGCGCTGTATTTCACCGGCGGCCTCGCCAAGGTCTATCCGACCATTCCGTGGCTCTCCGATACCGTCACGATCTGGGACTCGACCACCAAAATGGTCACCGTCGTCACGCCGATTCTGACTCTCGTTCTTGTGATCCTGCTGTCGCTGCTGATCAAGCACACGAAAGTCGGTATGGCCATGAGGGCCGTCTCCAAGGACTTTGAGACCAGCCAGCTCATGGGCATCAAGATCGACGCCGTCATCTCCGTCACCTTCATCATCGGTTCGTTTCTGGCGGCGGTCGGCTCCATGCTTTACTTTACGAACTACGCCTCCGTGACGCCGGTCTCCGGCGGCATGCCCGGGCTTAAATGCTTCGTCGCGGCCGTCTTCGGCGGCATCGGCAGCATTCCGGGCGCGGTCATCGGCGCGTTTATCATCGGTATCTGCGAGAACATCATCAAAGGCGGCAGCTCCATTTTCGGCATCTCCGGAAGCGGCTGGACCACGTTCTCCGACGCCTTTACGTTCGCGCTGCTGATCATCATCCTTGTCGTGAAGCCCACCGGCCTGTTCGGTGAAAAAGCCACGGATAAGGTTTGAGGAGGCGGAAGAGATGAAAAAGAAAAACAAAACCGAGCTCTGGATCGCTCTGTGCGCCATCGCGCTCGTTTACATCGTGGTCTTCATCCTCGAAAAGACGGTCAACTCCGGGCATATCCTCTTTACCGTCCTCAAAAAAGGAGCCATCTATTCTCTGGTCGCCGTCTCCATGAACCTGCTGAACGGCTTCACCGGACTGTTTTCTCTTGGTCAGGCGGGCTTCATGCTGATTGGTGCGTATACTTATGCCATCTTCACCATGCCGGCGGCGGTCAAGGCCACCGATCAGGTCTATAAATACTACGTCTGCGCCATTCCGTTCGATACCGGCATCTTCGTCGGGCTGATCTGCGCGGGGCTTGCCGCGGCACTCTTTGCGGCGCTCATCGGCCTGCCGGTGCTGCGCCTCAAGTCGGATTACCTTGCGATTGCAACGCTCGGCTTTGCGGAGATCATCCGCGCCATCTTTCAGTGGGACGCGCTCGGCCCCATAACGAACGGCGCCAACGTCATGCGCGAATACAAGGATCTGACGGACGTCACCATTCCTTTTACGGATATCCCGTTCCCGCCGACGCTCTATGTGTTTCTGGCGACGGGTATCTGCATCGCGCTGATCATGCTGCTCATCAACTCCTCCTACGGCCGCGCCTTCAAGGCGATCCGCGACGACGAGGTGGCGGCGGAGGCCATGGGCATCAACCTTTTTAAACATAAGGAAATGAGTTTCGTCATCAGCTCCTTCTTTGCCGGAGTCTCCGGCGCGCTGCTCGCCATGTACCAGTACACGGTGCAGGCGGCCCAGTTCAAGAGCGCCATGACCTATGAGATCCTGCTGATCGTCGTCATCGGCGGCATCGGTTCGATCTCCGGCTCCTGCATCGCGAGCTTCCTTTACATTGCGGCCTCTGAGTGGTGGCTGCGCGGGCTCGATATGGGCAAATTCCTTGGCATCGATTCCGCAACGATCTTCCGCTCCGGATTCCGGAAATTCGTCTTTTCGATCATCATCATGGTGATCGTGCTCTTCTTCTCCAGAGGCCTGATGGGCGACAGAGAGATCTCCTTCCGCGGGCTCGCAGGATTGTTCCAGCGGAAACCGGCTCCGGCCGACGCGGCGAAAGGAGGCGGTACCGATGCCTGAAAACGTGCTTCGTCTCGAGAATGTGACCATGCAGTTCGGCGGCGTTGTCGCCGTCAACAACCTCTCTCTCGAAGTCAACCGCGGCGAGATCGTCGCGCTGATCGGCCCGAACGGTGCCGGCAAGACGACGGCTTTTAACTGCATCACGGGCGTCTATGAGCCGACCAACGGCCTCGTCACCTTCAACGGCAATCCGATCGTCGCAAACCATCCCCGCGGCAAGATGAAAAAGCTCTACACGGGAGAGAACGCGAAGAGCTATTTGAATATCAAGTCGATCCATCCGACGCCGGATCAGATCACGAAGCTCGGCATCGCCCGCACATTTCAGAATATTCGTCTCTGGAAGAGCATGACGGTCTTTGATAACGTGCTGACGGCCAAACACATGCGGGCAAATCAGAATGTGTTCTCCGCCACGCTGCGCATCAGCTACAGCGAAGAAAAGCGCATGCGCGACGAGACCGCCGCCCTGCTGGAGGAGCAAAACCTCATGCAGTACGCGGATGAGCTGGCCGTAAGTCTGCCCTATGGTCTGCAGCGCCGGCTGGAGATCGCGAGAGCTCTGGCAACCGACCCGACGCTCCTCCTTCTGGATGAGCCGGCCGCCGGCATGAACCCGCAGGAAACCAGGGAATTAGGCGAGTTCATCGTGCAGATCAAAGATAAATACAATCTCACGGTCTTCATGATCGAACATCATATGGATCTGGTCATGCAGTTTTCCGACCGCATCTACGTCATTGATTTCGGAAAGCTCATCAGCAGCGGAACGCCTGCCGTCGTGCAGGAGGATCCGCGCGTCATCAACGCCTATCTGGGGGTGAGCGAATGAGCGAGATCATACTCAGCATCAAAGATCTGAAAGTCAACTACGGTGGCATTGAAGCCGTGAAAGGCATCTCCTTCGACGTACCGAAAGGCGACATTGTGACCCTGATCGGCGCGAACGGCGCCGGCAAGAGCTCGACGCTGCGCACCATCGCCGGGCTTGTCAAGCCCAAGGGCGGCACTATCGAATTTGAAGGCGAGAACATCGCCGGCAAGGATCCGACAGCGATCGTCAAAAAGGGCATCACCATGGTGCCTGAGGGCCGGCGCATCTTCCCGGATCTGACCGTTGTGGAGAATCTGCGCGTGGGCGCCTATCTGCGCAAGGACGACATCTCGAAGGATATCGACTGGATCTACGAGCTGTTTCCGCGCCTCAAGGAGCGCTCCTGGCAGGCCGGCGGCACGCTCTCCGGCGGCGAGCAGCAGATGCTCGCGGTCGCAAGAGCCCTGATGAGCCGCCCGAAGCTGATGATGATGGATGAACCTTCTCTGGGCCTCGCGCCGCTCATCGTACGCGACATCTTCGACATCATCAAGGAGATCAACAAGCGCGGCGTCACCATCCTACTGATCGAGCAGAACGCAAATATGGCGCTTTCCACCGCCGATACCGGCTATGTGCTGGAGACCGGAAGCATCACTATGACCGGCACCGGCAAAGAGCTTCTAAACGATGAGGCGGTCAAAGCCGCGTATCTGGGAACCTGACGATTTCCCCAAAACAAAAAAACGCCCGGAAAAAAGTTTCCGGGCTCGCGGGTCGGCCGGGGAGAGCGGTCGGCCGACGCCGGAGCAAAGAAGTCGCTTTTATTCTCTGCCGGCGGTGGCAAAACATTTTTAAAGCGGAGGGATCCGGCAAAACTGCCAAAACCCTCCGCTTTTTCATGCTCATTTTTCGGGCCTCACTCCGCGGAGGAGGCCTCCAGCGGAGTCAGTTTGCCGAAGAGCAGATATCTCGCGTCGTCGTAGGCGTAGGAACAGGTGCACAGCGTCACGATCCGGTCCCCGGGGACGACAGATACGTCGCATGAGAAGGTGGACGATTCCTTCAGCGCATCCACATACTCCTGAAATTCCCCGTCCCCGCCGAACGTACGGCAGATGAGCCCGCTTTGCCCATCCGTGAGAATTCCCGCAAAAAGCTCAACCGTATAATTCCCCTCCGGCGTGTATAAGGTCATCGCCGGAAAACGGTCGTAATAGCTCTGATCCGCATAATTGGTCAGTGCGGAAAACATCGAACCATCCCTCATGTTGTGCCCGTAGAGCACGGTGTTTGAATCTGAGAAATCGCCGCTGCTGCGAAAATCCATAAAGACGGAACCCAGCTTGTTTTGCTCTCCATCAAAAAGATGGGTGAGGTAGTAGTCGTTGTCCTCCCCCTGCACGACAGGATAGCTGATCGCGTTCTCCTCCGACAGAATCCACCCGACCACATCCGGATTGATCTCCCGCAGCGCGTCAAAGTCGATGCTCAGAGCCGTCTCCTCCGGCGCGGCGCCGGAGACGCCGGCTTCACCTTCCGGAGCGACCGCCTCGACGGAGACCGCCGACCGCACCTGCTCGTAGGCGGCGTCGCCCTGCGCATATTCCCGAGCGCTGCGGAACAGCAGGAACGCAAATACCGCAACCCCGGCCGCAGACAGCACGATGACGATGCGAAGAAAAATCCGAAACCCATTTGAAAACGTTTTTCTTTCCCCTGTGGAAGCGTCCATAACAAAGTTCCTTCCCAAAAGGAGGGTCCGCCGCCGGAAGGCTTGCGAACCCTGTTTTTTATCGATCAGCGATTATTTTTTGTCTTTTTTCTTTTTAAAGGCAAGGCTCAGCCCGATCGCCCCAAGAAGAAGCAGGATGGAAGCCGCCAGCCCTGTCAGCCAGAGGGTATCTTTACTCTCATCGCTGGTATTGGGGACGCTTTCCTTTTCGTTGACAAACGCCGCCGTTTTGCCCGACTCGGTGATCTTGCCGGACGCCCCGGTGGAGCTGGTGACATAGCCGTCCTTTCCGGCCTCTTTTTCGGTGACCTTATAGACTGTGCCGGCCGGGATGTTCCGGATGGTGACGGATTCACCGTGCCTGAGCTGGATGGTTCCGCCGTCCTCGATGGTGCCGGATTTGCTGCCGGAATAACGGAACGTATCGTCCGTATCGAAGCTCACCACGAACGTAAAGAGCTGGTCCTTGTCTCCGAGATCACCGCTTACCGTTTTGGTGATCGTCAGGGTGCCCTTTTCAACCGGTTTTTTGTCGTCGTCTTTTACCCGGTTTTTGGTGTTGGTGAAGGAGGCCGTCTGCGTCGCATCCGCGATAATGACGCCCTCCGCGCCCTCACTGACGGTGCGGTATCCTTCGCTGCGGTAATCCGCCTCGGTCACCGTATAGGCGGCATCTTTCGGCAGGTTGATGATCGTGATGCTCTGGCCGTGGGCAAGGGAGACGGTATCCCCGCTCCGAATCGTCCCGTCCGGAACGCCGCTGCCCAGATACTCATAGGTTCCGTCGGCGCCCTCAAAGATCACGGTGAAATCGAACGCCTTTTCCTCGTCGGCACGGTTCCCTGCTACGGACTTTGTGATGGTAAGATTGCCCACCGTGCCCTCCGGGAAGTTCTGCACCTCCAAGGTGTTGGAGTCGCTGCCGGTCTTGCCGTCGATCGAAGAGGTCACAACGCCGCCGGCGGTTGTGACCGTCAGGGTATGGACCTTCGCGCTCAGACCATAGCCTTCGGGCGCCTCCGTCTCTCTGAGCACGTATTCCCCGTCGGGGATGACCTTAAATTTGAGCACGCCGTCTGCGCCGGTGATGCCTGTTTTGACGACGGTCTCTCCGTCGGAGGCAAAGAGCGTAAACCTTGCGCCTTCGAGAGGCTCGCCCGATTCATCCGTCTTGGTGATGCGGACCCAGCCGCTTCTCTGGAAGGTTGCGGCACCGTCCTCCTCCAGGATGACATAGGGCTTCCCGGTGGATTCCTGTTCGGTATCGCCGTCGAGCAGCAACACGCTGTTGGATATGGTGCCGGGATCTCCGGTGACATCGGTGAGATAGGTCAGGCGGCAGGCCTTGGCGCTGTCCGGAAGAAGGAAGGACAGCTCGCGCGTCATGGGGTCGTAGAAGATGGTTTCGCCCTCCGTCAGCATGACCGGCGCGCCCGGCGTATAGGTCCCGTCGATGTTGAGGATCAGCTCGGTGGCCGCGATATTCCCCTCAAGAATCAGGCTGCCTTTGGAATCCACCCGCAGGTCGATGCCAGCCGGAAGGGTATCCTTCAGCTTCGTGCCGGGTTGGGTGAGCTCATAGGGCTTATAGTCCACCGTCCAAAGCAGCTCTCCTGCCTCCGGGCGTATCGTATCCTTTTCCAGAATCGTGCTGACAATGCGGACGCTCTGCGAGCTGCCGACGCCGGCGGTCCAGTTCGTGGTCTTGAGCGACACCGAGTTGGTGTCCGTCCATGTATGGTTTTCGCTGAAATAAACGGCGGCGGTCTCCTCGGTGAGCTGCGCTTTGACGAGGATTGCATAGGGACGATTCAGCGCCGCAAACGTGAACGTGGCTGTTCCTCCGGTGATATTCGCGGTCAGGCCGGCCACGGTATCCGGCGTGGTATCCGACGCCACAACCGTGCCGTCGGCATTGCCGGTGCCTTCAAAGACAAGATAATCCACACCAGGAGCGATCTCGGTGAATTCCCAGCCCTCCGGAAGCGTATCGGTGACGGTCGTTGTGCCGAGGGTCTGGCCCGCGGCGTTGACCGCGTTGTTGAGATCCATGCCGTTGGAGTTGACCCCGATGCGGAAAACGGCCGATTTTTCCTGATAGTTGAAGCCGAGGGACATATCGTTGGTGATGCCGGAGTTGACGCCGGATGCAGGATCGGCGGCCGCGGTGCGGGTGAGCATCCGCTTGATCAGCATCCTGCTGGGGTAATTGACGCTGTTCGTGGCCGCACTCAGCTTCGTATTGGCGCTGAAGAGCGTGGCCGTGTTGGTGACGGAAGTGGTCGAATTCCCCGCAAAAACAGCCGGGTTGAGGACGATGGTATCAAAATGGAACGTGTTGATGGCATCCATAACAAAGCCCGTAATCTTTAAAAGATCCGCGACCCGTACGCCGTCCCGTTCGATCGGATAAACCATAATCTGAAGGCCACTGCCCGCGAAGCTGTTTTCTTCATATTTCTGATTATACCGCTGGGTCAGATCCGACGTGCTGATGCCGGCGGGAATTCCCGTCACCGTACCGAGGTTGAGCGCGGAACCGCCGTAGACAAGGAGGTCGTAGACCGTCAGATCCGGAATCGTCTGGCCTTTTGTATCTACCGTGACGGTCCAGTGAACCTGCTGGCTGACCACATCCGCCGTACCCGATTTGGAGATCGCATTATAGCCGATCCCAACGGTTTTGCTGGCGCTGGGGCCCGTGGCGGGGCCTCCGTCCCATTTGAGGGAAGCCGTATTCGTAAAATTCGTAATCTTCGCGGTGTAGGCCTCATCCGTCACCTTTGTGACAATGGTGAGCAGCATCTTGGTGCTGATATTGCCTAGCGCAAAGTTGTTTCCGGTCGGGGTGAGCGAAGTTGCCGCACCCCAAGCGGTTCCGGTCCACGCCTGTACGGTCGCCGAATCAAACGTCAGGCCGGAGGGCAGCGCGTCGATGATGACCGCGTTGGTGAGCGACGCCTCCATGTGGTTGACAATGATCGTCCAAGTAATGGTGCGGTTGGTCGGATCGTAGGTGCCGCTGCTGCCGGCATCGTTCGTCGTGCCGCCCTTTTCGATCCATTTCGGAGTAAACTTGACTTCAAAAGAGCCGCTGTCCAGCTCATTTTCATCCGCATCCTGCAGAGCGGCGGTATTTGTCACCTTCTGCTCGGCGGTGGCATAGAGAGCCGCATCCGTGAGCGCCGTTTGGAAGGTGACCGTCACGGGGCTCGCCGTCTCCTCGGGAAATTCATAGACGAGCGTATTGTCTTCATAGGTGGGGGCGGCGTTTTCGCCTTCCACTTGAAACGAATCTTCGACATAAGTTCCCACGTTTGTGAGATGATCGACAAACCGATAACCGGCAAGATCAATCTCTTCGCCGCCCTGCGTCGCAGAGACTTCCACCGACCAATTGATGCAGCGGTCGGCGAAATTCACGGCGCCCGATTTTACGACATCATAAAGGATCTCCTCGGGCGGAACCGCAACAGTATAGGTTTTCTCCAGAATTGTGACGACATGATCCCCCGCTTCGCCCGCGGAGCCGGTATTGTCATACTCAAATTCAGCCGAGAAATTGCAAGTTACATCGTTGGTCCCTTCGACAAAAATGCTGTCGTCCCCGTCGAACACCACGTTGGCGGTGACCATTTTCGTAACGGGATCCGTGGAGAAAGAGGCATGCCCGACGACGACGCCCGCATTTTTGAGTTCAATGCTGACACCGCTTGCGGTCAGCAGAAACGCATTGCTCAGCGCAAACGAGGCGGTATCGCCCTTATGTACCGGATTGGCCGGAGTCGGATCGTCGCCCTCCACCGGTACGCCGAAAGAGATCTCGACTCTGATTGGCTCTGTACTCAGGATGGTGCCGTTTTCCGGGATCGCCGCCCCCTCCTGGGTGACGGTCAGCGTGACGTCGGTCAAATAAGCGGTCACGTCGACGCTGCCGGTCGTACCCTCCATGGATACAGATTCCTCGGAGGAGGGTTCTTCAAAGGGAGATTCCTCCGAAGAGGATTCCTCCACCGGCAGCAGATCGCCTTCGTCCTCCGCATAGGCGGGAACAACCGGCAAAAGGACATTGAGCACCAGAATCAGCGCCAGCGCCCATCTCAAAAATACCCATTTTTTCTTTGTTGTCATGGTTCTCTCTTTCTCTCTGCGAATCGCATGATTTTTGTTCCGTCCGGGCGAAGCGCCATATTATACCGCCCGTGGTTTTTCTCCTCCGGAGCAATGCGGAAATGGAAAAAGGGGATGCTTTTTCTTCCTATTTGATAATAAATATCTTTAAGACTCTCATAAGAAGTATACAAGAGACGCCTTTCCGGTGCTTGAAAATGCGGGAAAAGTGGGTGCTCTTCCTTGGCGAAAAAAGAAATTTTAATGGGGTAAATTTCTTTTTAAAGAAAACAAATTGGTGGCACGGCCCCAAATCCGCTATAATCAAGTCATACCACGCGTCGAACGGAGGGGAAACGCCATGAAAACCGGCGCACTGCTGGAATCGCTGATCAATCTCGCCCAGATACAGAAAACCGATCTCGCCATCAGCATGAATATGACGCCGAGCGGGCTCAGCAAGATTCTGACCGGAAAGAGGCTCCCCTTTTTTAAAGAAAAGCGGGCTTTCAGCCGGCAGGCGGCCGGATACTTCGCCGAGGCACTCTTCTGCCGGGACTGCTACCTGAAATTGAAGAGCATCTTTCCGATCCTCTATGATTTCAGCACGAAGTATGAGCTGGAAACGTTTCTAACGTATGCCATTGATTATACGCTGAGCAGCGATTTCTTTGAGGAAAACGGAGGAGACCGGGACTATCCCGACCGGGAGCTTAGCTTTCTGGGAAAGACGACGATCCTCAACATGTTTTGCGTGACTATCTCCGACTATTTTATGACCGAGCCGGAGACTCCGCTGGAGTTTTACAGCTCCCTGCCCACGATTGATCCGTTTTACTCCGACATTTTTTCCCGTCTCAAATTCTCCGTCGCCGAAAACGGGCGGCGTATCTCCTTCCACCACCTGTTCGACACGCCCTCCTTCGAGGCGTCTGCCGGCAGATCCGATACCGATATTCTTTCTTATCTTTCAAAAATGGAGCAATATGTGGATCTGACCCTGTGGCAGGCCGAGGAAAAGGTGGCCCCGTTCTTTCTGCTGAAAGATCGGTTTTTGCTGGTTTTTTCAAACCAGATAGACGGATGGACGCCGCTGATGACGTTTATCACGCATAAGAGCTATCTGACCCTGTTTTTCCATTCTCTCACGAAGAAAAACGCGAGAAAAATCAGTTACAGCGGGGATGAGGTGGCCAAGCTTCTGGAGACCGATCCTTTTCTGATCACCAGACTGGCGGGCGGGCATTTCGACGCCGTATATAACTTTTTGCCCATCGGCTATCTGTCAAGCCCCGAGGAATTTGCACAGATGAACGGTAAGGAGCCCGTGAAAAAGGGCATCTCGGACCTTTTTCGCTGCGCCATTGAAAAGAGCGATTCGTTTTTCATCTCCGTCGACAGCCTGTCTTCTTTTTACAATACGGGAAAGGTCATCGTGCCCCTGCTCGGCACGGTGGAGATCGCCAAAGACCTCCGCATTCCCTATTTGATGCGCTACGATACGGTGATCGATAAAGGAGCCCTGCATGGCAAGGTTCGGATCACCAACAACGCGCTTCCTAAGATGTATGCGCTCTGCGCCAAGGAGTTCAGCCTGATTTATCTGAACGGCGCCACCCGCGGATCCGAAAAAATCCACTATTTTCATTCCGACATCGTCCGGGATATTCTGGACGACGAGGTGGCGGGCGACTCGATGCAGTATGTGGAGTTCGGCCACGAGCTCTGGAATTCCTATATTGGCGGTCTCTCCAAAGGGCAGGCATGGATCTGACCGCAGGCGAAGAAGGCTTACGGAAGTTCTCTTCCCCCATGCTCATTTTTCCGAAAAAATCCGATGCTCAAGGCAAAATATTGCTCATTGCGCCGGATAAGCAAAAGAAGCCCGTCTTTCCGCCGAAAGCAGAAGGACGGGCTTTTAAAAAGATTCCACTGCCCAAAAAACGGGCATCAGGTGCCATGCTCTGATGCCTGCCGGCATCGGATTTGCAGAATCGGCGGAATTCGCCGCCAGGCTCTTGATTTTTTTCCATATCTTCTATATATTTAGGGTAAATCCGGGAACTTTACCCGGGCCGATATGGGCGAACCGGACAACAAGGGAGGGACCTCTATGAAGAAAATATGGATAGGAATCCTGCTGGCCGCGTGCCTGACCGCGCTGCTTTCGGGATGCGCGGAAGAACAGACGGAACCGGCCTCCGGCGATGAAGCCGGAACTCCGGAAGTGGTCGTTTTTACAGACCCCGTGCTGGAAAGCATGGTTCGGGAAAAGATGGGCAAGCCCGAAGGAGACATCACCGCCGCCGAAGCCGAAGCGGTAAAAGAGCTCTCCCTCAATATCGAATGGCAGCCGGAGATCCCGCCGGAGACGCGGATCAAGGATCTCCACGGCCTTGAGTCTTTTAAGAATCTGGAGATGCTCGATCTGTCTTTTCATGATATTTCCGATATTTCTCCGCTTGCGGGGCTGACGAAGCTCACTTCTCTGTCGCTCGGCGGCAACACGGTCGCGGATCTTTCTCCGCTTTCGGGCTTAACCGACCTGAAGTGGCTGACCATCTTCAACAGCCAGGCGGAAGATTACAGCCCCCTTGAGAATCTGACCAATCTGGAAGGACTGATGGCCGGAGATTCGACGATCTCCGACGTAAGCGTGCTCTCGGGTCTGACAAATCTGAACCGGCTGAGCCTTGTGCGTGCCGGCGTAAGCGACGTCTCTTCGCTTGCCGGCCTGACGAACCTGCGGGCACTGTATCTGGAAGGCTGCCCGATCACGGACTATTCCCCGCTCGCGGAAATTTACCCGCTTTTAGAAGAAAAGGATTTCACGATGGTGACTTCTCTTTCGGAGCTGGGGTTCGTCCCGGTCAACGACGGCACGGAAATGTGTTTCCAATATGGAACGACCGAGATCAAGGTCGGCCGCGCGGAATGGAACCCGTCGGATGAGAATGCAAAAAACTATGTCTCTCTTTTTGAGCCGCAGGAAAGCGGCGGCGTGCTGGCGGTTTATTACACCCCGGATACACAGACTTATGATTTTAAATTGGATAATCTCAGCGGCAAAAAGACCGGATATTCTTACAACGCGGGAGACGGGACCTACGATTTCGGAAATCAGTCACAGCAGGACGTCGAAGAACTCCTGACGTCGATCCTCGGCGAACCGGAGAACGGCGATCTGTTGGCCTCCCCCGCCGCCAATTTCAATGAGACGATTTTTGCTGCCTGCGGCATAAACGCCGACGTCCTGTGTGCCCTGCCGAAGGAATTCGTCACGCTTACCGGGCTCGGTTTTCAGAATCTTATTGAAAGCGACGGCGTCTGCACCTATCGGGATGAAAACGACCCGGCTCTGACCATCTCCGTGCACCATCCCGAATGGAACAATATCGAGTGGAACGTCGAGTATACGTTCCCGGTCAACGGCTACTCCGTCCGGGTATGGTATTACGAAAGCGAGCCGCGGTTCTTCGTCCGGGCGAAAGCGGCGGACGGAACCTCCGCGGACTATGAGTACCGGGTTGCGGAAAATCAGTATAACAACGGCATGGCGCCGGAGGGAATGACTTCTGAGGACTATTTTGTGGGGATCTACGGCGACCCGGTTCCCGAAAGCGTCTTCGGCGAGGCGATCCGGCGGATGGAGCAGGAAATCGGCGACCGCTTCGGCATGAGCATCGACGAGCTGTATGCCCTGCCGGCCGGGGAATGACATCCGGCCCCAAAAAAAGAGCCATCGGCGCCCGCCGATCGTCCTCTTTTGAAAAAGCCGGCGCCGTACAGCTGTGTCAGGGAACGATCCTGCGTTAAAAAATAGACTGCGGGGCGGCTTTTTTAGCTGCCTCGCCCTTTTTATGCTCCGCTGCGGGTTTTCTCTCACATTTGTGAGGCTTTTTGGCAATAATTTAGCGGAATATCTTGCAATTTGCCGAAAATATATTGTATCATAGATAATTAATCCAACCTGATTTTTTGCGGCAAGGGAGGCGATCGTATTCAGAATCTGGTCTATACGGAACTGAACATCTTTTGCCTCGCCATTCTGCTTTTGATTTCCCTGAATATTTATCACCGCAGCAGTCTTTATCTGCCGGATCAGCAGCTGTATCTTGCCCTGCTTCTCACCAACACCGTGATTCTGATCCTGGATTCGCTGATGTGGATGTTCGACGGCCAGCCCGGCAGCGCCGTCTCCCTCACCTATCCGATCGTCACCGGGTGCTACTATATCCTGAACCCGCTGATCTGCGTGCTGTGGAACTATTATGTGGATTATTACATCCATAAAAGCCAGTCGCACCTCCGAAAGTTCGCCATCCCCCTGATGCTTCCGGCTCTGATCAACGTGATCCTCGTCATCATGAACCCTTTCAACAATATCCTGTTTTATATTGATGAAAACAACGTCTACCACCGCGGCCCCTACTTCCCTGTGATGGCGATCATCAGCTTTCTGCTCTGTGTCTACTCGACGGTCTATGTCCTGTTCAGCCGCAAAAGGCTGCCCTCCAAGGAATTCGGAACCCTGCTCATCTTCCCGCTTCTTCCGGTCCTCGGAGCCGTCATCCAGACGCTGCATTACGGTCTTTCGCTGATTTGGGCCGGCGCGACCTTCTCCCTTCTTTTGACGTTTTTCAACATCCAGAATGTTCAGCTCGATACGGATTATCTGACAAACCTCCACAACCGCCGCCAGCTTGACAACTATCTGCACATCAGAAGCCAGCGCCTGCGCGGCAAAGTGATGGCCGGCATCATGATCGACGTGGACCGCTTCAAGTCCATCAATGACACCTATGGGCACGACAGCGGCGACCGGGCTCTGAAATACGTTGCCGATATTCTGAGGGAAACTTTCCGGAGAAGCGACTTCCTGGCAAGGTACGGCGGCGACGAATTCGTTGTCGTGATGACGATCAAGGATACCGCCGATCTGGAAAAAGCCATCCGCCGGCTCAATGAGAACGTGGAACAGTTTAATGCCAAGCAGCTCGTCCCTTACGAAATTCATTTGAGCGCGGGGTACGAATGTTATTCCTCCGAATATGCAAACGTCTCCGATTTTCTCAAGCACATCGACGATCTGATGTATATCAATAAACAAAAAGCAAAAGCCGCCTGTCTGTTGTGACGGCGGTTTTTTCCGTTTTCGGGATGAGCCGTCCGAAACAATGTTCGGGCGGTTTTTTGCAGAAAAGGGCATCCGCGGCCTCATGGCAGTTTTCCCCACTTATTTTTGGGCAAAGCCGATCCATACTGTTTATGAGGTGACGATATGGCGGATTATAAAGAGATGTACCTCTCCATGGTGCGCGCGTCCGAAAAGGCCGTTCGCATTTTGATCGACGCGCAGCAGCGATGCGAGGAACTGTATCTGGAAGTGGAAGAGGAAGGCCCGTCCGTATTTGATTTCCGGGGCCCGCAGGAACAGGACAACAAATAAGAAAAGGTTTTTCTTTTCAAATGCGGCCGGATCTGCTACAATAGCGGCGGATCTGCCCGCATGTGAAGAGGCCCGGCCCGCGGCGGGAGGGAAAGGAAACGGATATGAAGCTGTCATGGTATTTTTCCGAGCCGCTGGAGACTCCGGACCGGATCCGCGAATTTGAGACGGCCGAGGCGTATATCTTTCCGGCCGATTTCGTAAAATGCGTCAGGGCCCATAACGGCGGCTACCCTTCCGCCGGGACCTTCGATACGGAGGAAACCGAGGAGCGGGAACTCCGGTCCCTGCTCTCGTTCAACAGGGATTCGGAAACCAGCATCTGGGAGAAAACCGCCCGGCTGAAGGAGACTTTCGGGGATCGGTATCTGCCCTTTGCGGAGGACGACTTCGGGAATCCGGTGTGCTTTGCGCGGGAGGATGGAGCCGTTGTCTTCATCGACTTGCGTACCGGCGCGGAGGAATGGGCCGCCGGGAGCTTCGCCGGATTTCTCGACAGGCTCTATGAGTGACCTCTCGCCGCTCCAAGGCAGGAATCCGGCGTTTTTTTTGCACTGTTATTAGGAAAATTGCCGTCCGCCTCCGGGCACGGCAGGAAAACCCTTCCAGAAACGGGCGCCCTGCTTGAATTTAACGGGCAAGGGTGATATACTTTATTATTATTCATCATAAGGATGGGCACGATTATGAGTTTTCTTGACAAACTGAAAGACCTGAAGAACGACGCCGAAGCCGGGGCAAAGGATATCCTTCACAAAAAGTCTCGGACGGATGCGGAACCTGAGGACGAGGAAGAAGAAAAACCTTTCGGTACATATGTCGGCGGCGAAACCAAGGTCTTTGAGCCCGCCGGAGAGATTCCTTCCCCGGAGGACGAATTCGAGGACGCGGACTCTTCCCCCGAAAAAGCACCCCAGGCTTCTTCCGGAGCCGAAGGAGCCGGATGGGACGACGAGGAAACGCCCGCGGCTTCGCACGGGAAATTCGGGCAGCTCGCCGAAACCATTAAAACCATGCCGACCGGAAAGCTGATCCTCCGTCTCGGCATCGTTGCGGCAGCCGTCGTACTCCTGCTTGTCCTGCTGATCACCTCCTGCTCCTCCGGCAGCCGCACGCCCGGCACGGAATCCGAATCCAGCGGCGCTGTGGTCGTCGAAGAGAACAGCTCGGAGGCGGCCGAGGAGGAGCCGAAACCTGTTGAAGTCGTCAGCAGACTGGAACAGATCGCCGCGGCCTTCAATATCAACGACGACGTGGTCGGCTGGCTCAACGTTCCGGGCCTCTCCGACGTAAACTCCGTCGTCTGCCAGGATGTGAACTCCTACTCCTACAACTACCGCGACGCTTCGGGCAAATACGTCTACAGCACCTATTGGATCGACGGCGCCTACTACTCCAGCAAATACAACACCTTCACCGGCGGCGCGGCGGGGCTTTCCAAAAATACCATCATTTTCGGCCACAGCGACCTCGGCTCCACCAACCTTGAATACAAGGCCGATGACGCTTCCGGCCCGCGCTTCTCCCAGCTCTTCTACTTCTCGAACGAGGATTTTGCAAAGCAGACGCCTTACATCTTCTTCTCGACCGCCGACGAGGATATGGTCTGGGAGGTCTTTGCGGTCTTCTATAACGACAAGACCATCGACGGAGACGCCACCTGGTATATCAACCCCAACCCGGATGACTCCGATTACGACTTCCTGCTCACCACGGCGAGAAGCCGCTCCCTCTATACCTACAACGTATCGGTCGCCAAAACCGACAAGATTCTGACCCTCTCCACCTGCACGGTGGGCTGGGGACTCGGGCCCCGCGAGAACTACCGCTTTGTCGTGATGGCAAAGCTTGTGAGCGACCCCACGACCGCGATGAAGACGGAAGCCGAGTTTGCCGTCAATCCGGATGCCGTTCTGCCGCCGACCGCACCGGTCGTACCGGAGGTCGAGGCCGTTTCCGGAGCAGAATCCTCCTCCGGCGCGGCGACCAGCAAGCCCGCCACGACCAGTTCTTCATCGACGAGCAAACCCGCCACGACCAGTTCCTCATCGACAAGCAAGCCCGCGGCAACCACTTCTGCGGCGAGCAACTGAACCGGCCGATTCCAAATAATAAAAAACGCCTTGCCGTTTCTTCAGACGGCAGGGCGTTTTCTTATATTCAGAACGATCCGGATGGAAGTCTTCTCCCGCAGAGAAACTCCCTTCACAGGATTTCTTTCAAAAAGTGCGGGAAATCCGGATGCTCAAGGCTTTACGATGATGACGCGGCTGCTCTCCTCGGAAGAGCTGGAGGTTCTTCTCCAGGAGGAGGTCGCCTCGGAGGAGGAGTCTCCTTTCGAGGAGGTGCTTACCCTTGAGGAAGTGCCTGCTTTTGAGGAGACGCTTCCCGAGGAGGAGACTGCTTCGGAGGATGGGC
>DAOTHJ010000018.1:0-40821 GCA_035447605.1 Oscillospiraceae bacterium
ATTCCTTGGCAGCATCCGCTGCCAGTCCGTTCTTATTCGGTTTTCAGGGCTCCTGTAAAACAGGTTCGCTCTGACAGTCGGTATTGATTACGGCGAGGTTCCACCTGTTCCCATTCCGAACACAGAAGTTAAGCTCGTTCGTGCCGAAAATACTTGGAGGGCAGCCTCCCGGAAAGATAGGTCGGTGCCGACATCAGCGCAGTTCTTTTTGAGCTGCGCTGATTCTATATTCCTCCTTAGCTCAGTTGGCAGAGCATGCGGCTGTTAACCGCAGGGTCGTCCGTTCGAGCCGGACAGGAGGAGCCACAGGATCCCGCTCAGCAATGGGTGGGATTTTTTTTGCGTTATTGGTGTCCGCCGACTCGTACGAAGCCGTTTGACATGCTCATGTGTTTGCGGCAGAAAAGGGCCGGAGACCCATGTGCACGGAAATTCCGAGCCGTCTTTTAAAAGGCTGGGGGCCGGAAAACAAAACATAATTCGGAGAACGTGACGGCCCCGGAGATTTGGAGAAATCGGGCACCTTTGCAGCATTCCACGCAGACCCGGATCGTGTCGCCGGGCCTCCGCAGACAAAAACAGGCATAAAAAAGCCGGGGAGGAAATCATCCGCCCCGGTTTTGTTGTATGAATTATATTTGCAGGATCTTTTCTTCGGAGAAGGAGACGGCCTCGGAGATCTGGAGGAGAGATAAGATGCCCTTTCTGCACTCCGCACGAACCCGAATTGTTCCGCCGGGCTGCCGCACTTCCTTTTCCAGAGAGCCGCCTTCTTTTGCAAGAAAGGCCCCGAGCGCCGCAGTGCCGCTTCCGCAGCCATTTTCCCAGACAAGCGTGTCCGACTCCGGCACAAATACGAGCGGCGCGATGCGGCCGAAATCCCGGCTGCACAGAATCACGCCGAGCGCCTCCGCGCCAAGTTCCGCACACCAGCCTTTGATGCCGGAGAGCGCAAAGTTTCGCTCTGCGTCGCCGAAATCATCCACCGGCCAGAGCAGATGAGTGATGCCGGGCGCCTCCACGACGGAAAAAATCCCGGTGCGGCCGCCCGCGGAAAAGGTGCGTTCGTAGATGCGGGAGGGCAGCGGCATCTCCACGGCGCCGTACTCCACGCCGCCGATGTTCCACGCGGCGCAACAAAGAGCGGCTTCCGCGCCGGTGCACTCGATCTTCAGTTCCTTCCGATTTGGGCTGATGAGCATGAGGTTCTCCGCTTTCCAGACGGCGACGGAGAGCGTCGCGTTCCCGCAGAATTCGCCGCCCGCCATCTCAAGCCGGCCCTTTGCTTCCCCGGAACGCGGCGCAGAGAGGAAACCGACCTGCTCCACCTCACCCGTCTCCATCAGCAGGGCCGCGGTCTTCCGGCGAAGCTCTGCCGGGAAGCCCTCCTTTACCAGAGCGGTCGTATTGCCGCTCGGATCTGCGATCCAATACCGAAGTTCCATTTGAAGCTCCTTTCGGGCAGGAAAATGCTTTTTGACGATCAGTTTTCGTTGTAGCGCTCGAGGAATTTGCGGGTGCGCTCCTCTTTCGGATTGCCGAAGACCTCCTCCGGCGGCCCGGCCTCGACGACCACGCCTTCATCCATAAAGAGCACCGTATCGGAGACATCCCGCGCGAACTGCATCTCGTGGGTGACGATGATCATTGTCGTCTCCTTTTCCGCGAGGCCGCGGATGACCTTGAGCACCTCTCCGGTCAGCTCCGGGTCGAGGGCGGAGGTCGGCTCATCAAAGCAGAGAATATCCGGGTGCATCGCAAGGGCGCGGGCGATCGCAACGCGCTGCTGCTGTCCGCCGGAGAGCTGATGCGGATAGCTTTGCAGCTTCTCCGAGAGGCCGACGCTTGCGATAATCTCCCGGGCATCCTGTTCAATCCCCGAGAGGATCTGCTTTTTGTTTTCCTTATAATTCGGACGCTGACAGGCAAAGAGCTGCACCGCGAGCATCACGTTTTTGAGTACCGTGTACTGCGGGAACAGGTTGAACTGCTGAAACACGAGGCCGAAATGCAGCCGTTTCTGCCGGACCGCAGTTTCGCTTGCGGACTGCGGAATCGCGGCGTCGAAGAGCGCCTCGCCGTTTACGGAGATGACGCCCGTATCCGGCGTCTCAAGAAAGTTGAGGCAGCGCAGTAAAGTGGTCTTGCCGCTGCCGGAGGAGCCAATGATGGAGAGCGTGCGGCCCTTTTCGAGAGAAAAATTGATATCCTTTAATACGCAGCTGCCGTCGAAGCTCTTGCTGATGTTTTGTACTTCCAGAATAGCCATATGTATTCCTCCCTCAAACCGCAAAATAGCGGAGCCGGTTTTCCCAACGGCGGAACAGCAGCGTCAGAAGCCCGCTGAAGAGCAGATAAAAGACGCCGGTGTAGAAAAGCGGCCAGAGCAGCGCAGAGGCGGTGATGTATTTCTGCCCGATGTAAATCAGTTCGATCACGCCGATGATCCTTGCGAGCGCCGTATCCTTGACGAGCGTGATGACCTCGTTGGACATCGGCGCGAGGATTCTGCGGACGACCTGTAGCAGGATCACGCGGAAGAAGATCTGCGACTTTGTCATGCCGAGCACCTGCCCGGCCTCATATTGCCCCCGAGGAATGGATTCGATGCCGCCGCGGTAGATCTCCGAGAAATAGCAGGCGTAGTTGATGACGAAAGCCGCCACCGCCGCGATCGTTCTGCCCTCGATCGAGGAGCCCCAGAAGGCCATATCCCACGCAAGCCCCGGTCCGTAATAAACGATAATCAACTGAAGCATCAGCGGCGTGCCGCGGATCACCCAGACGAAGGCCCTCGTCAAGAGGCTCAGCGGGGCCCATTTTGACATGGAACCAAAGGCCACCACCAGCCCGAGCGGCAGGGAGAAAACGAGCGTGTAGAAAAAGAGGATGAGCGTCTCCCGAAAACCGCCCATCAGATTCGCCGTCACATTCACAAAAGTCTGCATCATTCATTCCACCTAACAATAGATTCAGGGCGGCAGGGGTCCCGCCGTCCTGAATCTTTATTTTATCTATTCGGGAAGGATCAGGCGAGGATCATGTTATCGGTCTGGGCATATTTTGCTGCGATGTCGGCATAGGTGCCATTCGCGACCATGACGTCGATGGCTTCGTTGATCTTATCAACCAGGCTGCTGCCGCTGCGGAAACCGATGGCGAGTTCTTCCTGAGAAAGGACCAGATCCGGCACGACCATCAGATCGGCATAGACGCCGTTTCCGGCCTGGCTATAGGCGATCAGGGAGTCGGTGAAGGTGGCGTCCGCGGAGAAGGAGGCAACCTCCATCATCGCAGAGGCGAGGCTGTCCGAGGCGACATAGTTGCAGTTCGGGCAGTACTCACTGATGCGCGCCTCACCGGTGGAGCCGCCTTCGGCCGTAAGGGTGGCGTTGGCAAAATCTTCGACGGTCTTGTATTTGTCGGCGTCTTCGGTGCGGATGACCGCCACGATGTTATTGTACAGATATTTTTCGGAGAAGTCCATGTTCTCGTCGCGCTCTTCGGTATAGGTCATGCCGTTCCAGATGCAGTCGATGCTGTATCCGTTGAGCTCAATTTCCTTGTTGTCCCAGTCGATCTCGACGAACTCCGGCTCGATGCCGAGGTAATCGCAGACGGCCTGTGCAAATTCGGTATCGAAGCCGATCAGGGTGCCGTCGTCGGCGTAGTAGTTGACCGGCGGATAGTCGGTGATGCCGATGACCAGCTTTCCGGCCTTCTCCACATAGTCCCAGTCCTTGGACGGGTCCTTCGTCTCTTCGCTGCATCCGCTGAACAGAACGGCGACCATCAGCATCGCCATAATCAGGGCAAATAATTTTTTCATAATTCGTTCCTCCGATGTTTTCGTTTTTGTTTTGTAGTATGGTAGTATATTATCATGGTAGCAAGCTAAAGTAAAGAGGCAAAAACGACGGAATTTTTCAGAAAGAATTTTCACAAACCGCGCAGTTTTCACAAAAAGCGGTTCGGAAGAGCCGAAAAGCGGTCTCAGAAGGCCCCGGAGTAGCCAAAAACGGCCGAATGTGTTCAAAAAAGCGGTGCGAAGATACACAAAAGTGCTCCGAAAGAGCCCAAAAACGGTCCCGGAAGGTTTTGGAGTGATCGAGAACAGCCGACTTTTTTCAAAATAGCGACATAAGAACACACTCCCTCAAAAGATATTCTCTAAAAAGTCACGGTCTTTTTAGAGGGGCGTCTGCGAGTCTTCACGGATTCTTTTCCGCAAAGAAAAAATATGGTATAATCATTTCCGTAAAAGGGGAAGTTTCAGCGGCCCGCGATTCCGGAAAGCGAGAGAGGCCTCTCTACTCCCCGAAGACAAAGACGGCGCGGTCCGGGAAAGGAGACTCTATGGCGGTTCTTTTTAATTTTGCATATCTGGCCGCATGGATGCTGATCGGAACGCCTTTTCTTGCGGCGGTGGGCTTTCTTGCGGGATACTTTGCCGGGCGTGGCAGGGACGGCGGCCGTGGCTGGATGCTGATTGCAGGATGCGTCTCTGCCGGCGTCTTCCTTCTGTTGCTGATGTTTTATCGGGCGATGGGCATTTACCTGCTTCCGTTTTAAAGAGAAAACTCCGGTGCCGGGCACGGTTCGGAGCGCGTGACGGCCGGCGGAAACCTTGTCCGCACGAGCCCATAAAATAAGGTAATAATATTATTATAAATAAGGCGATGCCGGGCGGATGATGCAACTGCATTGATGGATAAAGCAGGGCGGGCGGCCGGTTCTGGATGCGGCCGAGGTCGAAAAAACGATTCCAAAAGGGAAAATTCGCGAACATAATACAAATAGGAATATTTTTGGCAAATAAACGGAATCCGACACGATCCGCCTTTGTTTTGTGGCAGAGGATTGGTAGGCAAAAGGAAATGGGCGGCAGAAACCTCTGTACATCGACCGTATGTCCTTTGAAGCAAAAACGGGCCGATTTTTGTGCCGCAAACTGAATAAAGGGAGCCCGCGTTCATCTGGAGCAAGGGCTTTCCGCATGAAACGAAGTTGGACGGATGAGATTTTTCCTGTGGACGATCCGATTTTTTGGACAAGGGGGCTTTTGCATGGGTAAAAAGATACTTGCGATTTCGGCGAGCCCAAGGCGGCACGGCAACTCCGACACGCTCTGCGACGCGTTTCTGCGCGGAGCCGCGGAGGCCGGGAACAGAGGGGAAAAAATTGTCCTGCGCGAACAGAAGATCGGCTTTTGTACGGGCTGTGAATTCTGCATGGAGCATGGGCGCTGCGTGCTCCACGACGACGCCCCGGCCGTGATCGAAAAAATGATGGAGGCCGACGTGATCGTGATGGCGACACCGGTCTATTTCTACTGCATGTGCGGTCAGCTGAAGACGCTGATCGACCGCTGCTGCCCCTCCTACCGCAAGCTCGGCGGAAAGGACTATTACCTGCTCATGACCGCCGAGGAGACGGGCGCGGATACTTTTGAGGAGACGATCGCCTGCTTCCGCGCGTTCCTGCGCTGTCTTCCGGATGCTCATCTTGCCGGCGTGCTCAAAGCCGGTGGCGTCTTCCATAAAGGTGAGATCGACGGCACCGGGTATCCCGAGCAGGCCTGCGAACTCGGAAAACAGGTCTGACGGCGGCATGACAATTTCCCCAAAATAAAATCAGGGGGACCGATTCTCCTGCGCAGGCCTGCGGCGGGAAAGGGCATCTTCGGCGGGCGGAGGACGATTTCCGCCAAAGCGGCATCGGAGGCTCCGAAGCCTGTGTTGGAAATAAAAACCGGGTTCGGCGGCGCGGCACCCGGAGTTGACGCCGCTGCGGGAACGTGATATAATTCAATCCGTTGCGAGCTTTCGCCGTTTCCATTCAATAAACGGCACAGCCCGCATTTTTTCATTTTTTTGAAAAACCGGAGGGCTTATGAAGAAAATTTCTCATTTTGGGGAGGCCGCCTATATTCTGGGGCTGCTTTTCCTCTCGATGGGCACGGCGCTGATGGCAAAATCCGACTTCGGCGTATCGATGGTGGTGGCGCCGGCGTATCTCGTCTCGCTGAAAGTCGATGCGCTCACCTTTGGGACGGCGGAATACTGCCTTCAGGCGTCGTTGTTCGTCGCCATGTGCCTCGTCATCGGAAAATTCCGTCTGCATTACTGCTTCACCTTTCTCACCGTTTTGCTCTATGGCGCGGCGCTCGACGGATGGGTGCGGATCTTTGACCTGTTCCCGGAAGCCGGTTTGCCGCTGCGGATCGCCTTTTATGTGATCGGCTTGCCGCTGACCTCGCTCGGCGTATCGCTGATGTTCCACTCCTATTTTCCACCGGCGGTCTACGAGCTTTTTGTCAAAATGGTCTCGGCCCGCTTTGGCCGGGATATCAACCGCTTCAAGATCGCCTACGACTGCACAAGCCTCGTCGTCGGCATCGGGATGAGCTTCCTCTTTTTTGGGAGGTTCAACGGCATCGGCATTGGAACCGTGATCGCCGCCGTGCTCAACGGCCCGGTGATCGGCCTCTTCAGCAGAACGATGGAAAAGCGAATCGATTTTTCGCCCCGATATCCGAAGCTCGCCGCCGTATTCGGCGAATGAGAAGTTACGGAATCTAAAGCGGTGGAGTCCGCATGAGGGAATCGGGATTTTTCCCAAAAAAGATAAAAAACAGGGCATCCGTATGACGCGGATGCCCTGTTTTGATGGGATATTCTTATTTTACGGGTTTGGCTCCGTACACCGGCGTAACTTTCAGCTCGCCGTTCTCAACAGAGACGCGGAGGATGGTGGCCGGCGCCGGATCCTCGGCGATGATGAGCCTTGCGACCAGCGTCTCGACGGTGCGCTGAATATACCGCTTCAGCGGACGCGCGCCGTAGATCGGGTCGTAACCCTCGTTGACGATAAAGTCCTTTGCCTCGTCGGTCAGCTCGAGCCTGAGCTCTTTATCTTCCAGACGGCGGCTGAGATCCTTCATCATCAGGCCGACGACCGAGCGGATCTCCATCTTGGTCAGGGGCTTGAAGTAGACGATCTCGTCGAGACGGTTAAGAAATTCCGGACGGAAACTGCGTTTCAGCAGCGCGTCAACTTTGGCCCTTGCCTCCGGTGCGATTTCACCGCTGTCGGGATGAATGCCCTCGAGGATGATATCGGAGCCGAGGTTGGAGGTCAGGATCAGAATCGTATTCTTGAAATCCACAGTGCGGCCCTGGCTGTCGGTGATGCGGCCGTCGTCAAGCACCTGAAGCAGGACGTTGAAGACATCCGGATGCGCTTTTTCCACCTCGTCGAACAGGACGACGGAATACGGTTTCCGGCGGACGGCTTCGGTAAGCTGGCCGCCCTCCTCATAGCCGACGTAGCCGGGAGGCGCTCCGATCAGGCGGCTCACGGAGTATTTCTCCATATATTCCGTCATGTCGATGCGCACGAGGTTCTTTTCGTCGTCGAAAAGGGCCTGCGCGAGCGTCTTGGCAAGCTCGGTCTTGCCGACGCCGGTCGGGCCGAGGAACAGGAACGAGCCGATCGGCCGCCCCGGATCCTGAATGCCGGCGCGGGAGCGGAGGATAGCCTCGGAGACTTTCTCGACGGCCTCGTCCTGCCCGACGACGCGCTCATGCAGCGTATCGCCGAGGCGCAGCAGCTTGCCGCGCTCGCCCTCCATCAGCTTCGAGACCGGGATGTGCGTCCAGCGGGCGACGATCTCGGCGATCTCCTCGTCGGTGACTTTATCATGCAGGTAACGGGCGGCGCCTTGGGTGCGTTCCGCCTGTTCCTCCTGCTCATGGAGTTGCTTTTTGAGCTCCGGGAGCTTGCCGTACTTGAGTTCGGCGGCCTTGTTGAGATCATAGACGTGCTGCGCCTGTTCAATGTCGGCCTCGGTCTGCTCGATCTCCTCGCGCAGATGCTGCACGGAGGTGATCGAGGATTTCTCGTTCTCCCACTTGGCCTTCATCTCTTTATATTGAGCACGCATGTCGGCGAGCTCCTTTTGGATCTCCTGAAGATGCTGATTCGACTGGCGGTCGTCCTCCTTTTTGAGGGCGGCCTCCTCAATCTCATGCTGCATGATCTTGCGGGAGATCTCGTCGAGCTCGGCGGGCTGGGAATCCATCTCGGTGCGCACCATCGCCGAGGCCTCGTCCACGAGGTCGATGGCCTTATCCGGCAGGAACCGGTCGCTGATGTAACGGTCGGAGAGCACGGCGGCGGTAATCAGGGCCTGATCGGCGATCTTGACGCCGTGGAAGACCTCGTACCGTTCCTTGAGCCCGCGGAGGATGGAGATGGTATCCTCCACCGTCGGCGGATCGACCAGAACCGGCTGGAAACGGCGCTCCAGGGCGGCGTCCTTTTCGATGTATTTGCGGTATTCGTCAAGCGTGGTCGCGCCGATGCAGTGCAGTTCGCCGCGCGCGAGCATCGGCTTCAGGAGGTTGCCGGCATCCATCGAACCCTCGGTCTTGCCGGCGCCGACGATGTTGTGAAGCTCATCGATGAAGAGCAGCGTTTGCCCCTCGCTCTTTTTGATCTCGGCAAGCACGGCCTTGAGCCGTTCCTCAAAATCGCCGCGGAATTTTGCGCCCGCGATCAGGGAGCCGAGATCCAGCGAGAAAATGTGGTGATCCTTGAGGTTCGCCGGCACGTCTCCGGCGACGATTCTCTGGGCGAGCCCCTCCACGACGGCGGTCTTGCCGACGCCAGGCTCGCCGATGAGCACCGGGTTGTTTTTCGTTTTGCGGGAAAGGATCATGATGATGTTGCGGATCTCGGCGTCGCGGCCGATCACCGGATCGAGCTTGTGATTTTTCGCGAGCTCCACAAGATCCTGCCCGTATTTTTTGAGGGCCTCATAGGTATCCTCCGGCGTATCGGAGGTCACTTTCTGGTTGCCGCGGACGGCGGCCAGAGCGGCGAGAAATTTTTCCTTGTCGATGCCGTAGTCGCGGAACATGCGCTTCAGCGTGGCATCCGGCCGCTCAAGCAGCGCAAGAAAGAGGTGCTCCACCGAGACGTACTCGTCCTTCATGGAGTCGGCGAGCTGCTCGGCTTTGACGAGCACCTGATCGACGTTTGGCGAGACATAGATCTTGCCGGGTTCGCGCCCGGCGCCGGAGACGGCGGGGACGCGGTCAAGCTCCTGTTCGAGCGCCTGCGTAAAGTATTCGGTATCCACGCCCATGCGGGTCAGCATCTGAAAGATCAGGCCGTTTTGCTCCTCCAGCAAAGCGGAGAGCAGGTGGATTTCCTCGATCTGCATGCTGCCGCGGGCGAGCGCCAGTTCCTGCGCGGACTGGATGGCCGTCAGCGATTTCTGCGTAAATTTTTGCGCGTTCATGGTATCACATCCTTCTTTGGTGGCTTCCGGGAGAACGCCTCCGGATTATGCCGGGACTTATTTTTTCCGGTTACGGAACCATTATATAGCGAAAGTTAGCACTCGTCAATATAGAGTGCTAACAATTTTTAAAAAATTCATAATTTCTGGGGAACCGGAAAAAACCGAAGAACGGATGCCATATCGCGCCCGGAAGCCGGTAAAGGAACCGGGCTGCACGCGAAGACCATCCGATGCGGAAAAGCCGCGACGATCCGAAAAGGCGGAAGAGCTTCACGGCCGGGCTAAAGAGATTCCTTACAGGGACGATGCACAGGCCTCATCCGGTACGGCAAAACTTACCCGCGGCCGTATCGGAAAAACCGAGTTGACCTTTAGGGTCGGCCAAATTTTTGCAAAGATGATGCATGGGGCCGCCGGCATCGGAGGGAATCTGCCGGGCTCAGAAAAGCAACCGGAGAAAAACACGGGGAATGGGAAAAACTATACGTATCCGGCCCGTTATGAAGCGGTTTTGGAGCCTCTCCATCTTTGGGAATAAGCAAAATAGACAAGTCATTCCGAACAACAAACTTGAGTGCTGGTTGTGTATTCTGCACAGTTTTTTCTTTCCGCTGGTACTTGTATTCCTTGAGGGAGAGGCGTACAATAAAAAATTGTTCGGTATATTATGCGAAAATTCTAATAAAGGAACTATTTTTATGACGCAGCTTTTATCCATTGCCATCGCAATCACCGCAGGTTTGATGATGACCCGTGTTGTCAAATTGACGAAACTTCACTTCCCGGATGTCACCGCCTACCTGGTGGCGGGCGTGCTGATCGGCCCGTATTTTCTTGGGCGGCTCGGCATCGACGGCCTCGGCTTTGCCTCTTATGAATCCGTGGAAGGATTGAGTATGATTTCTTCTGCGGCCCTCGGCTTCATTGCCTTCACCATCGGCAACGAATTCCGTCTGACGCAGCTTCGTTCCACCGGCAAGCAGGCTATTGTTGTGGGAATTATGGAAGCGGGATTCGCGACCGCTTTGGTGGATGCCATGCTGATCGGTTTACATTTCGTCCTCGGCGATACCCTCCCGATTCCGGCCGCCATCACGCTCGGCGCCATTGCCGCCGCGACTGCGCCGGCCGCCACGCTGATGGTTGTTCGCCAGTATAAGGCAAAGGGGCCGGTGACTGAGCTGCTTTTGCAGGTCGTCGCCCTCGACGATGCGATCGGCCTGATCATCTTTGCAATTTCGTTTGGCGTTGCCCGTGCCTTGCAGGGCGGCGAAATCGATACGATCACCGTTTTTGTAAATCCGATGCTGGAGATTGTGCTTTCGCTCCTGCTCGGTTCGATTTTGGGCACCATTCTGACTTTCCTTGAAAAGTACTTCTATTCCAATTCCAACCGCCTGTCGCTGACCATCGCGTTTGTTCTGCTGACCGTCGCCGTTTCCATGGTGGAGTTCCAGATCGGCCCGATCATCATTTCGTTCTCCTCCCTGCTGGTCTGCATGATGCTCGGCATGGTTTTCTGCAACCTCTGCCCGCTTTCCTCCGATCTGATGGAACGTGCGGACCGCTGGACGGCACCCCTCTTCTGCCTGTTCTTCGTGCTCAGCGGAGCAGAGTTGGAGCTCGGTGTCTTTAAGAACCCGGCCATCATCGGCATCGGCGTCGTCTATATTCTTACCCGTTCTTTCGGCAAATATCTTGGCGCTTTCAGCGGCTCGAGGATCATGAAATGCGTGCCGAGCGTCCAGAAGTATCTGGGCATTACCCTTCTGCCTCAGGCGGGTGTCGCGCTTGGCATGTGCATCGCCGCATCTTCCCTTGGGGAATATGAGGGCGAACTGATCCGCAACATCGTGCTGTTCGGCGTTTTGATCTATGAACTGATCGGCCCGATGACGACGAAGATCGCGCTCACGAAGGCCGGAGAAATTCAGCCGAAGGGCGAAGAGGTGCTCCATCGCCGCGAAAACAAGCTCCGTTCCCTCAAGGAGGGCACATAAGAATTCCTTTTCCTTATAAAACAGGAGGCCGGTCCGCAGAGGATCGGTCTCCTGTTTTTTCACAGATAAAAGATTGTTTCCCGGAGAGGACGCTTTCCGAACGGCATATGCGTGCCGCAGACAGAAGTCTAAAGGTGCGTTCGTTTTCAAAGCAGCTTATATGGACCATTGCCGGAAAGCTCGGGGACATGATCGGTCTTTTCCAAGCGTCGCATATATATATGCCCGCCGGAAGCCCCTAAGGGCGTCGTTCGCCCTCAGAGCAGCATGTAGGCACCGTCTTCAGAAGTTTCAAGGGTGGAGCGGTAAAATTCCTGCGCCGCGCGGATCAGATAGGCGGCGTCGGCGCAGCCCGCGGTCTCGTAGCTCGAATGCATCGCAAGCTGGGCGAGCCCGATATCCACGGTGTTGAGCGGAACCTTCGTGTTGGAGATGCCGCCGAGCGTGGAGCCGCCCGCGAGGTCGGAGCGGTTCGCAAACTGCTGCACCGGCACATCGGCCCTGCGGCAGATTTCGGTGAAGAGGGCGGCGGAGAGGCCGTCGGTCGTATATTTCTGCGCCGCGTTCGTCTTGATGACGACGCCCTCATTCATATAGGGCGCGTTTTCGGCGTCGGAGAGCTCCGGATGATTCGGGTGGCGAGCATGGCCGTTGTCGGCGGAGAGCATAAAGGACGAGGCAAGCATCCTGCGCAGGTCTTTGCCGAGAGATTCCGCGATGCGCTCAAGCGTGTCGCGCAGCAGCGTCGAGCCGGCGCCCTGTTTGCTGCCGCTGCCGGTCTCTTCATTATCAAAGGCGGCGTAGACCTGCACGGCGCGGCCTTTTTCCGCGGAGAGAAAGCCCTTGAGCGTGCCGAAGGCGCACATCAGGTTGTCGATGCGCGGGGCGGAAAAGAATTCATGATCGGCACCCCAGATGCTTCCCGGCGTGCGGTTATAGAGATAGAGATCCATGCCGGCGAGCTGTTCCTCCGACGCGCCGGCCGACTCCGCAACGATTTTCCGCAGTGAGCCCTTTTCTTCCGGCGCGGAGAACAGCGGTACCGTATCGACCGAAGGATCGATCTTCATGCCGTCGTTGGCCTGACGGTTAAAATGAACGGCGACGCTCGGAATCAGCAGGAGATCCCGGTCGATGGAGACGGATTTTGCCGTGAAACGTCCGCCGTCCTTGAGAACCACACGGCCGGCGAGCGAGAGCGGGCGGTCGAACCAGGTGGAGAAGAGCGAGCTGCCGTAGCACTCGGTGTTGAGGCGCAGATATTTGCCGCAGGCCTCGTCCTCGCAGTTGTTTTTGAGCTTGAAGGTTGGCGAATCGGTATGGCTCGCGGCGATCATGAAGGAATCGGCCTTCTCCGGGATGCGGAATGCCGCGACGGAGGAGAGATTCCGGGTGAGATAATAGCGACCGCCGGGTTTGAGCCGCCATTCGCCGCCCTCGGAGAGCCGGATGAAGCCGTCCTCCTCCAGCATGGCCGAGATCGTATCCACCGCCTGAAAAGCGGTGGGGCTTTTGCGGATAAATTCGATCAGCTCTCTTGTAACGGCAAGGTTTTCCTGATTCATGATCTGCCTCCCAATCTGAAAAATATGGTAAAAATATGTTTATAGACCGCATGAGCATGGCAAAAATAAAACCTGAAAAAAGCATCCGTCTTGGCATGGGATACATGCCGAAATTTGTGCCGCTCCGCCCGAAAACCGGAGAAGCAATGCAATCAAGACCTAGATTCAAGGTGTGGCAACCGAAAATTTGTTAAAGATTCCTGCCATGCTCCCTTGCACAGTACTCAGTCCGACACAAGGCGGCCACTATTTTCGCTCTACCCAATCCGGAGAAACAAAATAGCCGAAAACCGGTTTCAAGGCGCGGGGGCCGGAAGATTGCCGAAGGCTCCCGTCATGCCCCTTGGTACGGTAGCCTGCCTTTTTATACGGTGGGCGCCGGATTTGGCCCGCTCAGAAGCCGGTGACGCCGGAGGGGTCGAGGGGAAGCTCCCGGAAGACCCGGTCCGTCAGCATAAAGAATTCGGACCAGTCCTTTGCCCGGGCGAGCTTCGCGGCATATTCGTCGCTCCCCGCAAAGAGGCGGATCAGGTAAAACCAGATCTCCTTCATCCGCATCATCGCGTTTCGGCGGCTGCCGAAGGCCTCCAGATAGTTTTCGCGCAGGTCGCCGAGAAATGCGTAAAGCCGTTCCTTTTCGATCGGTTCCGGTGAGACGAGCGCCGGGTTCGCCACGAGCCCGCGGCCGATCATCACGGCCTTCACCGTGGGAAACCGCTCCGAAAACGCAAGAAGATCCTCCCTGCGGAAGAGGTTTCCGTTATAGCACAGCGGAATCTTCGTCTCCGCGAGGGCGGCGGCAAAAACTTCCGGGTGAACCGGGCCTTTATAGAGCTCCGCCAGCGTCCGGGCATGGACGATCAGCCCGGAGATCGGATATTTGTTGTAAATCCGTAAAAGTCCCGCGAATTCGTCGGGGCTTTTGACGCCGAGGCGCGTCTTGACGGAGACCTCCGGAATTCCCTCCGCGGAAAAAATCCGGTCGAAAAAGGCATCCAGCAGCTCCGGCTCGGAGAGAAAGCCGGCGCCTTTCCGCTTTGCGACGACGGTGCCGGAGGGGCAGCCGAGATTAAGATTGATCTCCCGATAGCCCATCTCCCAAAGTTTCCGCGCCGCCCAGAGAAAATTCTCCGCGTCCTTGGCGAGCAGCTGCGGCACGAGCGGCGCCTCGTTGTTTTCCGTGAGAACTTCCCTTTTATCCCGCGGCGCGAAGCGGCCGGCTTCGGTCGGCGCGATGAACGGCGTGTAATAGCGATCGACGGCCGGAAAATACCGTTGGTGCAGATTCCGGTAGATGTGGTCGGTGATGCCTTCGAGCGGCGCAAATTCATAAACCATCGGCGTCAGTCCTCAATTTCCGAGGGCAGTTCCCCAATTGTTTTGAGCTGCAGCGGATTCAAAACGAGATTTGCGCCGAAGGGATTGACCGCGATCTTTTCGACGCCGGGCAGCTCCGATACGAGATCGATGCAGCGCAAAAACGAAAACCGCGCCGATGTGAAGCGCTCCTTGTAGCTTTCCGGCATCTGGCCGGGCTCGGAAAAGACCGGCAGATAGCGGATGCCGGCGCCGTCCTGAAGGAGATGGGGCCTGCCGCTTCCCAAAGAGGGAGACGGCGTGCTTTTGTCCGGAGGTTCCAGCGCGAGCCAGACCTGCGAATCCCGCAGGCAGCGAAAGACGCTCGAGAGGCTCTCCACGCTGAGCTCCGTCTGATTTCTGGTCAGCAGAAGGGTCAATACTTTCCCATCCTGCAAAGATCTTCTTGAAACGCCCATAGTTCGCCTCCGATTCTGAAGAAATTTTGCGGAGCTATTATATCATAAAAACCGTTTTTCCTCAATACAATGCGGGGCAAAGAGATGGCGGACGCACGCCGCGGAAGGAAAACCGCTGCGGCCGGGCGGCGGACGGAGGGAAATATGAATACGGAAAAAACGATGCTCATGGAAAAATCGGCCGGACGATAGGCGGCCGGAAATATGGAAACGAGAAAAACAACGATCACGAAAAAATAGGCCGGGCAGCAGACGGCACAGAAATAGAGAAAAATGGATGCTCATGAGGAAATCGGCCGGATCCCGACGGAGGAGGGAATAAGGCCGGCGGATGTTTTTTGCCGCGGCACGGAACCCTTGCATGCCCAAAGCCGCGGCGCGGGGAGCCTTTCCCGAAAGGGCAAAGAAAATGCGCCTTTTTCGGAAAAAGGGCTTGCCATTTGGCGGATGATGAGATACAATGAAACGGATCCGGTAGGTAAGGCTGCCGTGAGGATATGGACTGCTGCCGCGGAATGGTGGAGACACCATGAGAGGGTTTGAACAGGCTGCGTCGAAGCACAAGGCACAGCATAATGCAGTTTCACCGCCTCGCGGATGCTAAAGCCCGTATGGTGCGGCAATAGAACTTTGTCCCGCACCGTCTCTTGGGCCGTGCGGGATTTTTATTTCTTTAAAAAAATGTGAGGTGAACGAAATGGACGCTGGCAGTAGTAGCGGCACAGACATAGGCCGAAAACGCGGCTCTGAAAAAGCGCCCGTTCGTTTACGGCGCTTTTCCTAACGCAAGGCGAAGAGGCCTTGTTTCGTGTCTTGCTCCTGTCAAAGAGGGCGGCGTGTCTGCCGCCTCAATGTTCTTATGATTGGAGGAAAGACGAATGGAAGAAAGAACCACCACCTTTGAAAGCACCATCCTCTCGCTGCTGGAAAACAAGCGCTTCTCCAGCCTGAAGGACGTCTTCATCACGATGAATCCTTCCGACATTGCTGCGGTCTTTGAGGAACTCCCCGAGGAGCCCCTGCCGCTCCTGTTTCGGCTGTTGCCGAAGGAGCTTGCGGCGGAGACCTTCGCGGAGATGGAATCGGATCATCAGGAGCTTTTGATCAAGGGATTTTCCGATTTCGAACTCAAAGAAGTGATCGGCGAGCTCTACACGGACGACGCCGTCGCCCTTGTGGAGGAGATGCCCGCCTCCGTTGTGAAGCGGATCCTCAATCAGGCTGATCCGGAAAAGCGCCGTATGATCAACGAGATCCTCAAATATCCGGAGGATTCCGCCGGCAGCATCATGACGACCGAATATGTCGATCTGCGCCCGACGATGACGGCCTCCGAGGCGATCACCCACATCCGGAGGACCGGCGTCGACAAGGAGACCATCGATAACTGCTATGTGACGGACAAGAGCCGCATCCTGATCGGCACGCTCTCGATCCGCACGCTGATTTTGGCCGACGGCGAATCCGCCATCGCCGACCTGATGGAACCCCACGTCATCTATGTGTCGACGATGGAGGATCAGGAATCCGTGGCCAACATGTTCGCAAAATATAATTTCACGGCGCTGCCTGTGGTGGACGCCGAAAACCGTCTGGTCGGAATCGTCACGGTCGACGACGCAATGGACGTCATCGTCGCCGAGGCCACCGAGGATATCGAAAAGATGGCCGCCATCACGCCGACCGAGCACCCCTACCTCAAAACGCCGGTCGTCGAGATCTGGAAGAGCCGAATTCCGTGGCTGCTCCTTTTGATGATCTCCGCCACCTTCACCGGCATGATTATCACCCACTTTGAGGATGCTCTGGCCACCTATGTGATTCTTACGGCATATATCCCGATGCTCATGGATACGGGCGGCAACAGCGGCAGCCAGTCTTCGGTCACCGTGGTGCGCAGCCTCTCGCTGAATGAACTGGAATTCGGGGATATTTTTCAGGTAGTCTGGATCGAGGCAAGGGTCGCAATCCTCTGCGGCGTCACGCTCGCCGTCGTGAATTTCGCGAAGCTGCTCCTGATCGATCAGGTGGGCGTATCCGTCGCGCTGGCGGTCTGCCTGACGCTGATCGTGACGGTCTTTGTGGCAAAGCTGGTCGGCTGCACGCTCCCGCTGATTGCAAAGCGGGTGGGCCTTGACCCGGCCGTCTGCGCGAGCCCGTTTATTACGACGATCGTCGACGCGCTCTCCCTGCTGATCTATTTCCGCATCGCGACGGCCATCCTCGGCATCTGACCGGGAGACAGGCAAAACTTCATTTTTTAAACAAAAAAGCGGGGCGGATCCCAACGGATCTGCCCCGCTTTCTGCGGTTTGCATGAAAAAGAACGAAAACAGCTCCAAGAGCAGTTTTTTCAAGGGTTATCCGCGTCGGATTCCATACCGGGTTCGACCTGAGATTTCATACCGGGTTCGACCTGACATTCCGTGCCGGGTTCCACCTGAGGCTCCATGCCGGATTCAACCTGCGGTTCCATGCCGGGTTCGTCGTGGGATTCATTACGGGGCTCAAACCAGCCCTTCGTCCTGTTCGCAATCCGGACCAGAATCAGCATGACCGGCACTTCGGTCAGGACGCCGACGATGGTAGCGAGGGCGGCGGGAGAGGTCGTGCCGAAGAGCGAAATCGCTACCGCGACGGCCAGCTCAAAAAAGTTGGAGGCGCCGATCATTCCGGCGGGCGCGGCGATCTCATGCGGCAGCTTCAGCGCCTTGCACGCGAGATAGGCGATGGAGAAGATCAAAAAGGTCTGAAGGATCAGAGGAACCGCGATCAGCACGATATGCAAAGGGTTATTCAGGATCACGTCGCCCTGGAACGAAAAGATGATGATGAGCGTCAGCAGCAGGCCGGCGATGGTGATATTCCCGAATTTCGGAACGAAACTTTGGTTAAAATACTCGGCCCCGCGCTTTTTGATCACCACGCTCCGCGTGAAGACGCCGCCGGCCAGCGGAATGACCACAAACAGAACCACCGAGAGAATCAGCGTATCCCAAGGGATCTTCACGCCGCCGATGCCGAGCAGAAACGCCACGATGGGCGTGAAGGCGACAAGGATGATCAGGTCATTCGTGGCCACCTGCACCACCGTGTAGGCCGGATTGCCGTTTGTCAGGTGGCTCCAGACAAAGACCATCGCTGTGCAGGGAGCCGCGCCCAGCAGAACGGCGCCGGCAAGGTAGCTGCGCGCGAGTTCTTCGGGGATCAGCGCTTTAAAAATTACAAAGAAGAACAGCCACGCGATGCCGAACATCGTAAAGGGCTTGATCAGCCAGTTGGTAACCCAGGTGACGAAGAGACCCTTGGGGTTTTTGCCGACGTTCCGGATGCTCTGAAAATCCACCTTGAGCATCATGGGATAGATCATCAGCCAGATGAGCACGGCGATGGGGATAAAGACGTTTGCATACTCGAAACGCCCGAGAAAGGTCGGGATTCCGGGAAGAAACCTGCCGATCAGCACGCCGGCGGCCATGCAGAGGATGACCCACAGCGTCAGATACTTTTCAAAAAATCCAATTCCTGAGGAGCGGTTTTTTTTCATACTCACGGGAGTTACCGGATTTTTTGCAGAATTATTGCGACCTCGTCGGCCGTGAGAACCTTACCGTAGGAGACCACTTTTCCGTCCACAACGAGAGCGGGGGTCGACATCACCCCGTAGGCCGCGATCTGGGAAAAATCGGTCACATGGTCAATGGCCGAATCCATGCCGAGCTGCTCAAGCGCCTCTTTTGTGGCCGCCTCCAGCTGGTTGCATTTCGGGCAGCCGCTGCCCAAAATTTTGACGCTCGCGCCTTCGGTTTTTGCGCGCTCGGCTTCCTCCATACTTTTTGCGTCGCAGCTGCCGCAGCAGCAGGACGTTTTTTCCTTTTTACCGATGGAAAACAGGGACATGTAAATCTTTCTCCTTTCAAGAGAATGTACCGGTCAGCCGCAGCAGCAGCCCGTGCAGCAGCAGGCTCCGCCGGATTCTTTTTCGCCGTTCGGAGGAGTCCACTGGGTATCCTCGCCGGCATAGGTGATGGCCCCGGCCGGGCAACGGTTGCCGCAGCTGTGGCAGTGATCAATACAGGCTTCGGGATTTTTAACGACGGGCGTCGGGGCCTTTGCGGTATCGTAGACACCGTGAGGGCACTTTTCGACGCAGGTTCCGCATTCCCTGCAGATGAGATAATCAACGACCGGATACCATGTTTTTGACATACTGTTTCTCTCCTTTATTTTCTTTAATTTTAGAGAATCCATACCTGAAGAACATTAAAACAATAGCCTACGAGGATAATTCCGACGGTGCAGATCGCCACAAACAGCGCCAGCAGCTTTGGTTTTACCGCTTTGCGCAGCATAATCATGGAGGGCAGAGAGAGCGTCGTGACGGCCATCATGAAAGAGAGGATCGTGCCAAGCTGCGCCCCTTTGGAGAGCAGCGCCTCCGCAATCGGGATGGTGCCGAAGATATCGGCGTACATCGGGATGCCGAGCAGCGCCGCGAGCACGACGCCGAAGGGGTTTTTGCTGCCGAGCACGGCGGAGATCCACTCCTCCGGAATCCAGTTGTGGATGACGGCGCCGATGCCGACGCCGATCAGAATGTAGAGGATCACTTTTTTAAAGGTCGCCAGAGTTTGCTCTTTTGCATAAATCAGACGGTCCTTTTTTGTCAGATCCGGAGATTCAAGATCCACATGGCCTGCGGTCAGAATAAAGCTCTCGACGTAGCGCTCCATATGCATCTTTTCGATGACCGTTCCTCCGGCAACCGCGATCAGAAGACCGAGGATGACGTAGAGGACGGCCACCTTTGCGCCGAAAATGCTCATCAGCAGAAGCAGCGAACCGAGATCCACCATCGGGGAGGAGATCAGGAACGAAAAGGTCACACCGACCGGAAGCCCGGCGGAGGTGAAGCCGATGAACAGCGGGATCGAAGAACAGGAGCAAAACGGCGTCACCGTGCCGAGCAGCGCCGCGACGCAGTTTGCCGGAAGACCATGAAACCGGCCGAGGATTTTTTTGCTGCGCTCCGGCGGAAAATAGCTCTGAATATAGCTGATGAGAAAGATCAGAAGGCACAGCAGCACCGTGATCTTAATGACATCATAAAGAAAGAACTGAACGCTTCCGCCCAACCGGCCGGAGGGATCGAGGCCCAGAGCCGAAAGAGCGCTCCCGATCAGCGTATTCAGCCATTTCATTCCGAGGATCTGGTATTGGAAAAAATCCCAGACCGCCTTTACCTGCTCCATAGCAGAAATCACCTGACTTTCTATAAAAGGACAATCATATCAAATAATTTTGATGTATAGGACCGGTAAAAAGCCATCCGGAAGATGGCTTTTATTTCTTGCAGCAGACCGTTTCTTCGGCCCCGGTATTGGGGGTGGTCAGCTCCTTCAGAAGAGCCGCGGCATGGGCGCTGCCGGATTCGCTGAGTCGGTAGTGGGTCCACTTGCCCTCCTGCCGGCTCTCCACGATTCCGGAGGCGACCAGAATCTTCATCTGATAGGAGAGCGCCGGCTGCCCCATATGGATCTGGTCGGTCAGAACGCAGGCGCATTTCTCACCGCCGCGCAGAAGCTCAAGAATCATCAGGCGCTTCTTGTCGCTGAGGGCTTTGAAAATTTTTGCTTGTTCCTCATATACCGTTTCCACGTTCATGCCTCACATCAAAAATATTTGATACATTCATCAGTATATGCATCCGGGCGAATTTGTCAACAGAAATTTACGGCCGCGCAAAAAAATAAAAAAACCGGGCGGGATTTTTCCCCGCCCGGGCTTTATCAATCGGATCAGTTTGCCGAACCGGAGGCACGGTTTCCGCGTGCCGCACCGGAGGCATTGCCGGAGCCGGTGCCGTCGCAGACGCCGGTGCCGTTTCCATTGGTGCCGTCGCAGACGCCGTCGCCGGTGCCGTCGCAGGCGCCGTTTCCGTTGGCGCCGCCGTTCATGCTGCCGGAGCCGGAGCCGGTCCCGTCGCAGACGCCGTCACCGGTTCCATCACAGACACCGTTGCCGTTGGCACCATTATACATGTTGCCGGAGCCGGAGCCGGTGCCGTCGCAGACGCCGGTGCCGTTTCCATTGGCTTCACCGTACATGTTGCCGGAGCCGGTGCCGTCGCAGTTGGCCTGGCGCGTCTCCATGGCGGCAAGAACCGCCTCGGCGCGCTCTTCGGTCATGGTTCCGGCCTGGACTCTCTCCTCCACACGGGCTTTTTTCTCCTCAAAGAGGCGGAGCTGGAATTCCTCAAGCTTGCCGGCGTCGGCAGCGAGAGTGCCATAGGTTTTGCCGGATTCCGTTCTCTCGGCGATCACGGCCTCCACGGACTTGCCGGTCAGCCCGGCGACGATCTCCGCCGGGCTCTCCACGGCGGCAAAGGCGGTTACGGAAGTCAGGCCGAGAGCGAGCACGACTGCTCCGGCGGCGGTCCATTTCTTAAAGTTTTTCATGATAGGAAATCTCCTTTTTTATATTTATTTTGGGATAACAAATTTTTTATTTTTTGCCCTTCCGCGCGTTTCCGAAATTCCCGGCCGCGGGGACGGTGCCGCTCTCAAGACGGCTTACGTTCCTTTCAAAGGCGGCGAGGTGGTTTTCGGAGGCGTTTTTGAGGGCGGTGAACACCAGCCGGACATTCTCCGGCAGATCCTGTTCCAAAAAGGCTTCATACATGGCGATGTTGTTTTGCTCGGCCTCCACGCCTGCCCGATAGGCTTCGAGGAGGGAGGCGGGGATGACGACGTACTCTTCGGCGGTATTGTCCGGGAGCGCCACATCGTATTCGGCGAACAGCGGCTCGAGCGCGGAGATATGGGTCTCTTCAGCCCGGATGATGTTGGTGAACGGTTTCTGTGCGCCGAAGGTTTCAATGATCTCCTCATATTCGGCGCGGGCGAGGTATTCGTCCTCGATCGCGTAGGTCAGCATCTCCGAAAGCGTGTAGGTTTTGCCTTCCCCCACGGCGGCGGAACCGAAATCGCTCTCCGCAGCGAACGCGGAGACGGATCCGGCGGCGACGGTCAGCACGGCCAGCACAAGTGCGGCCCATTTTCTGATGGTTTTCATAAACTCACATCCTTTCTGATTGGTTTGTGGCTTCAGTTTATCGTTCGGATTTGTCAAAAGTGTGTCTTTTGTTTTCCGTTTCCCTGACGTCTGCTTTTGTGAGGAGCGGATCGGTCGTGAGGCGGCCAGGCCCTGAGCACGGTTCCCGCTTTTTGCCGGAATTTTTCCGGCATGCCCGGCGGATCTTCCCACCGGATTTTTTGCGGGTTCCGGTCTGGAGGGGGCGCCGCTTCCTTCCCGGATGCTTCCCGGCGATGCTCACCGGGCGCCTGCGGGAAGATCGGTTCGCTTGGATCCTTCACATGGAAAAGCCCCCTTTCCTCTCCTTTGCCTTCATTTTACCGGTCTAAAAGGGCAAAAGTATGTTTTGAGGGGGCCGTTTCTGTGTCATTTGGCGGCAAAAGACATACTTTTGCCACGCATTCCTTTTTTGAATGTGTTATAATCAAACCGAAAAAGGACGGAGAAGGGGGGATTTTCATGCCGACGGTGCTGATCGCCGATGACAACCGGCAGATCACATCCATTCTTGAGGAATACGCAAAAAAAGAAGGGCATACGCCCTATGTCGCTTTTGACGGGCAGGAAGCCCTTGAACTGTTTGAGCGGATTCATCCCGACGTCGTTTTGCTCGACGTCATGATGCCGAAGATGGACGGCTTCGAGGTTTGCCGGGAGATCCGCAAAAAATCCGATACGCCGGTGATCATGATTACGGCGCGGGGCGAGGATTTTGAAAAGATCATGGGCCTCGATATCGGCGCGGACGATTATATCGTCAAGCCGTTTTCCTCCGGCGAGGTGATGGCGAGGATCCGCGCCGTGCTGCGCCGGATCGGCCGGGAGGATCCGCAGAAAAAACAGCTTTTCTCCTTCTCCGGTCTGACGATCGATCTCGACGAATACGAGGTCTCCGTCGACGGGAAAAAAGTGCCGCTGACCAAAAAGGAGACGGAGATCCTCTGGACGCTCGCCACAAACAAAAATAAAGTCTTCTCCCGTGAGAATCTGCTGGGTAGTTTATGGGGCTACGATTATTTCGGAGATACGCGCACGGTGGATTCGCACATCAAGCGCCTCCGCGCCAAACTCGATCTGGTTCCGCATCCGGACTGGGAGATCGGAACGATTTGGGGCGTCGGATACAAATTTGAGGAGAAAACCGATGAAAAGTAGAATTGCGCGCAGGCTGATGCTCTATTTTGCCGCGGCCCTGCTGCTGTTTGCCGGCGTGAGCGGCGCTCTGTTTATCCCCCTGTTCCGCGCGCAGACGATCGAGGCGCACAAGACCGATCTGGAGGCGCGCGCCGTCTCGATTGCGGCCGCGCTCTCCGATCTGATGAGCGGCGAGGGCACGGATACCGGAAATGAAACCGCCAACGCCGGGAGCGCCGGAAATGAATCCGCGGGTGGCGGATCGGCCGGAAAAGGGCCGTCCGGAAACGGGCAGGCGGGGAACGAGACCGCCGCAAATGAAACCGCCGGAAGCGGAACCGCCGGCTACGGGCAGGCGGGCAGCGGAGCGGGCGGCTATCGGGCGTATCTGCGGTTCATCGACGATATTGCGATGAGCGACGTCTGGATTGTGGACGAGAACCTCAACCTGATTATGGAAAACCAGATGTCCGGGGAAAGCTACAATTACGCCGATCTTCCGGAGGATGCCGACCGGGTCGTCACGGAGGTATTTGAAGGAAAGACCACGTTCAGCGAGGGCTTCAGCAGCTTGCTGGATGCGCCGACGCTGACGGTGGGGACGCCGATCGAAGTGGACGGCGAGATCGTGGGCGCCGTGCTGCTCCATTCTCCGGTGGAGGGAATTGAGGACGCTTCCATGCAGGGTGTGGGGATTCTGGCGGTCAGCGCCGTGGCCGCGCTCGCGCTCGCGGTGATCCTTTCCGTCTTCCTCGCGCTCACCTTTACAAAACCATTAAATAAAATGAAGAATTCCGCGCTCCGGCTCGCGGAGGGCGACTACACCGCCAAGACCGGCGTGCGGCTCAAAGACGAAATCGGCGAGCTTGCGGGCGCCATCGACGTGCTGAGCGGGAAGCTTCTGGCCGCGCGGCAGGAGAGCGAAAAACTCGACAAGCTTCGCCGGGATTTCGTGGCGAACATCTCCCACGAGCTCAAGACACCGGTCACGGTCATCCGCGGCTCGCTGGAGGCCCTGTGCGACGGCGTCGTGACGGAGCCGGAGCAGGTGGAGCGCTACCACCGGCAGATGCTGAACGAGAGCCTCTATCTTCAGAGGCTGATCAGCGACCTGCTCGATCTCTCCAAGCTCCAGAACGCCGATTTCAAAATTGAGAAGGAGATGCTCAACCTCTGCGATATTTTGAGCGACGCCGTGCGGAGCGCCGGGGCGCTCGCGCAGAAGAAGGAGATTCAGATCCGTCAGGAATCCGACGAGGCCTCTTTGGCGGTGACCGGAGATTACGGCCGCCTGCGGCAGATGTTTTTGATTATTCTGGATAACGCCGTCAAGTTTTCGCCGCCGGGCGAGGAGATTCTGGTCTCGCTGGAAGGCAGAACCGTCTCCGTTCGCGACCACGGCAGAGGGATCACCGAGGAGGACCTGCCGCACATCTTCGACCGTTTCTACAAGGTGGAGTCGGAGGAGAACAAGAGCGGCTCGGGGCTCGGCCTCGCGATCGCCAAGCAGATCGCCGACCGGCACGGGATCCAAGTCTCCGTCTCAAGCCGTCCGGATGAGGGCACCGAGTTCCGTTTCCAGTTCCCGTAAGGCGGCCCCCCGTTTTGCCCTGCGGCGGGATCTTTTGGAATTTCATGCCCGACTCCGGTTTCCCAAAAATAGACGGACAGATCCCGTTCTGCAAAGACTTCTTTGAAGGATTCCGGCCGTTTTTTTATCCCGATCCCCCTTTTCTGTATCAGGCCGATAGACCGGATACAGAAATTTTTTTAAAATCCGGAAACGGATTGCATGGTTACAATCGTATTTAGTGTAAGAAGGAGGGAATCCGGTTGAGTCAAACGTCAGGTACCGGCGATTCCATCTCAGTAGCAATTGAAAGACACGCGGATATGGTCCGCCGCATCTGTTTCCTTTATCTCAGAAACCGCGCAGATGTGGAGGACGTATTTCAGGAGGTTTTTTTGAAGTTCTTCCTGAATTACAATTCTTTTGAGAACAGCGAGCATCAGAAGGCATGGCTGTGTCAGGTCACATTTAATAAATGTAAAGATCTGTGCAAAAGCTATTGGCGCAAAAAGGTGGTCAGCATCGAGGAGATGGAGATCCCTTATGAAAGCCCGGAGCAACACGGCCTGATGAAAGCGGTTCTCGGACTGCCCTCCGACCAGAAAGAAGTCGTTTATCTGCATTACTACGAAAACCGAACCATTCCGGAGATCGCCGCAGTCATGCAGAAAAATCCGAATACGGTCTATTCCGTGCTCCGCCGGGCTAAGGCGGAATTAAAAAAGAAAGTGGGGGATCAGGATTGGTAAGCGCTTTTACGACGTATATGGATCAGGTGAAAGCGGAAGAGGTACTGAAAAGAGAGACGGAGGCCTTTGTTCGCGGTGCGCTTCCGGATGCGGAAAGCCAACGGGAAATTTCCGGCTCCAAGATTAAAACAGGGAAGAGAAGCCCTGTGGCAAAGAGGCTTTGGGCCGGGGCCTGCGCGATGGCGGCCTGCATGATGCTCTCTGTTGTCGGTTATGCCTTTTACCGTATGCCGGTCGATTATGTGTGCATGGATATCAACCCCAGCATCGAGATCGGCATCAACGCGTTCGGCAAGGTTGTGAGCGTCGAAGCCTATAATGAGGATGGCCTCAAGGTGATCGGCAAGAACAAATATTTTAATCAGTCGGTGAAGGATACCGTCGCCGCCCTTGTCAAGGGCGCCGCGGAGGAAGGCTTCATCGATGAGGACGGCGGTTCCGTGATCGCGCTGACCGCGGAATCGGAGAATGAGGAGGTCGCCGCCGAGCTGCAGGAAAGCAGTGAGGAGGGAGCCCAGGAGGCTTTGGAGGAGAACGAGGCGTCCGCAGAGATTTATGCGAACTGCTCGGATCTTGAACTCCGGGAAGAAGCGAAGGAACTGGGCATTTCTCCCGGAAAGCTCAAACTGATCCGGGTTCTCCAGACGCTTGATCCGAATATCACCGTTGATGATTATAAAGACGCCAAAGTGAGAGATATCTTTGCCAAGGCAAACGAGCTGCTCGAGGCTTCCGGCAGCGACTTCCGCCAGTTCGGAGAGTACATCGGCTCGATGCAGAAGGGCAGCGCGGAACAGGATCCGGAAGAAAGTTCCGAACAGGAGCAGGAGCAGGAGCAGAACAAGAACGGCGAAGAGAATTCGAGCGAAGATTCTACTTCTCAGAAGGAAAAGAACGAGAATCAGAACTCGGCCGCTCAGCAGAAGGAAGAGAAACAGAGCTCCAAAGCCGAATCCAAACAGGAGAAGGCTGAAGAAAAAGCGGACAAGGGGAGCGACGACGAAGAGGAAGAGGAGGACGAAGAGGAAGAAGAGGAAAGCGAGGAGGAAGAAGAAGACTCCTCCGAAGAATCGGACTCGTCCGCCAATACTCAGTCGGGAAAAGGCAAGAGCGGAAAATAACGAATTCTTCATCCGGTTTGGATATAAAAGGCCGCCGCTTTTTTTCCAAATCGGCATCGTCAGGAAGCGGGCAGCACATGCAGAGTGTGCCGCCCGCTTTCTTTTTTTGCGGAAAGGCCCGGCGAAAATGTTTGCAACCATTCGTTCCCCGCGGAATACAATACTAATAAAAAACGACATTTTGCAGATTTTTACCGGGGGTGGCGATCGGATTGGAGACATTTTACGAAAATTCAAATTATAAAAGCGGATGGAGGCCCTTGGTTAAGGAGAGCAGCCTGAATGCCGTCAGTTCCGTGGTGACGGAACAGCAGGGGGTGCCGGAGAAAACAGCCGGAACGGTGAAAAAACAGGCCGCGCCGGCGGAAACGGACCTTCAGGCGAAGGCCGAAAGCGAAAAAAAACCGGCCGAACCGACGGAAGCGGAGTCCCCTATGGCCGCGGAGACCGAAAAAAAAGAATTCGCCTCATGCTCATGCGCCGTGGAGGCCCGGACGAAAGCCGAAAGCGGCGGCGGTCAGGCTGCCCCGGCGGCGGCAACCGAGACGCCGGAACCGGGCGAGATTCTGAAGGAGCTTTCCCGGATCGGCGCGGAGATTGACGCGCTGAATCACCGGATTCTGAGGCAAAGCGAAAAAATCGATAGCATGCTCCAGCTGATGGAGAAAATGTCGGAAAAAAGGAGCATTTTCCGGGCGGAGAAAAAATAAGCCGCAAAACGGGGATTCCGGGGCCGATTTGATCGGTCGGGCGTGGTTTTGCCGGCTGTCCGGGTTTTTCCGGGCGTTCCTGAGGAATCTGTACGCTCATGAACATTAGATTTCGCGTTTACATATGATACGATAGAAAATGGTAGAATCTATCATTTCCTTTTCCAAGTCATGTTTAGGAGTGAAAACTTTATGAGCGATACCGTAACCCAAGAAACGCTTGACATCTTCGCAAGAAGAGTTCTGGCAAGGGCCGAGCTGCTTCAGGTGCAGGAAGTGTTTCAGGAAAATTACGCCACCCCTCCGGCTCCTCCGGGACCTCTGGGCACGAAAGCCCCTCTGACCCTGTATATTATCAACCACGGCGCAGATGTGACCACTGACGTTCCTAATACGGACTATGGTTACCCGGTGAAATGCGTGAAGCTCTGCAAGAGAATTCTTAACGGCGATCCGGCGAACACCATTCTCTGCACGCAGAAATCGAAAGTAGCCATCGACTTCCAACTCGTGCTGATCGTGGAGTTTGAGGACGACACCTTCGACGTACTGACCCTGCCCAAAAACCTCTCGTCCATGTTGCATGTCGGATCCGACACCAAGGCTTTTGTGGACCCGACCGTCATTGATTCGTCCGGCATCCCCGTGATTCAGCATCAGAATGTTGTGCAGCCCTATGAGCAGCTGGTCATTAAACCTGCAGGAGTGAATGCCTATACCTACTTCGAATATACGGTCAGCATTCCTCTTGCCAACTTCAGCGAAGCACTGAGAAAATGCGAGCTGAACGACCCGTCGCTTCAGTCCTATATCGTACTGAGAAATCTGGCCTACGACACGGAAGTGCTTGATCAGTACCTCGTTACCACCGATACCGAGACCGGCGCCACGGTCTGGACGACGATGGTCGACCTCTCCCTCTTTGAGGACATCATCGACAAACTCGGAATTGATCAGGATATCGAGATCGTCGGCACGCCGGAATATGTCTGCGAAGATAGTTCCTGCGACTGCTGCGGATAAAAGCCGCAAAAAAACAGCCGGCATCCCGGTGCGAAGCGCGTACAGAAAAACAACTGCGGCAAAATGCCGCCGTTCCCTCAAAACGGAACGGCGGCATTTTCCATAAAAAGAGAACACGCCTTCCGAAGTACCGCGGAAGCACGTCCTGCATATGATAAAACAGCAGTGCATCCGCACTGCATTGCATCATGGAGGGAACTCAATGGCCAACACATTTCATGCATCAGGTGCCGCAGGAGCTCTCGATGCTGCGGCCGGCACCGCTTTTCCGCCTTTTCCTCCCTGCCCACGCGGCCCTGCGGGACCGCCCGGGCCTCCGGGTCCCCGCGGACTGCCGGGAAGCCTCAACAGCACGGCCGCCTGTTTTGTCTATGCGCAGCTCGCGCATCTGCTGGAGCAGCTGATCGAGCTGTATCCGGGGCTGACGCTGTATGTTTTTCTGCCGGGGATCAGCCCATGGTGGATCTCCGGGATTCCGGAGCGGGTCTATCAGTCGACGGAGGGCACCTACGCCGGGCTGTTTATCCTTGACGGCAGCGGAGAAGTGGCTTTTCCGCTCAGCGCCATAGCGGCCTTACAGTTTGAAACCGGTACGGCGGTCTACAACCCCGCCATCACCTATCTTCCGAAGCCAACCTTTCCGCCGGGCTGCGACACCAATATCGTCACGGCAATCTACGAGTATGTTGCCACGCTGACCGGAGAAGTGCTGATCAATGTCGGCTCCAACGTCCGCAGCACCGGCCCGATCTATCTCAACAGATACGGGCTGATCGTGCAGGCCGACGAGCTCGGAAACGACCCCGCCTTCGTTCCGCTGACGTATATCACCGGCATCGCCCCGCAGGAGATGGCGGGCGGAGCAAAAATGGCGGCCGCGGAAGCGTTGCCGCCGACCAAAATCCAGGCTGCGCTTTTGCCGTAACGTGCAAAAAACCGGGATGGTGAACCATCCCGGCAAAAGAAGCACAGCGCCGCAACCGAAAACGGCCGGTAAAACGCGAGGAGCGCACAGCGCCGCGCAAAGGCTCAATAAAGATAAAAAACTCCTGAATTGCGGGCGCCCCGGCGAAGGACGCCCGTTTTTTTGCGCGTATGGCGGGGATTTTTTTGGCTTTTTCATAAAAAACCTAAAAATGGGAAAAAACGCTTGAAGTATCGGAAACTCCTGCTACACTGAAGGTACGGCGCCGGAAATGAAATCTGAAAGGGAGATCTTTATGGAAGAATTCTATGTCAAAAAGATCGGCGTCATCCTGGCCGACGGGGCCGGGATGCGCGTCGAACTGGAGCAGCCGTATGCCGCCGCGCTCACGGGCATCGAGGGATTCGGCCACCTCAACATCCTCTGGTGGTTCTCCGGATGTGACAACGAAGGCTCCAGAGGCCGGCTGACCGAGCGTTCCCCTTATAAAAATGCGCCCGAGATTCTGGGGACGTTTGCGACGCGTTCCCCCGAGCGGCCCAATCCGATCGCGCTCTCCTGCGCGCAGGTGACCTATGTCGACGAGGCAAACGGGGTTGTCGGCCTCGCCTATATCGACGCGTTCGACGGCAGCCCGGTTCTGGATATCAAGCCCTATACGCCGAGCCTCGACCGGGTGGAGACGCCAACCGTTCCCGCATGGTGCGCGAATTGGCCGGACTGCTATGAAAAATCCGGGGATTTCGACTGGGGAAGCGTCTTCAACTTCTGAATACGGATCGTTTTTGATGAAAAAAGGGCGCAGCGGCAAACTGCGCCCTTTTTTGAAATATGCCGCCGGCGCCTTTCGCCAAAACGAATAAGGGCGGCCGGCTATCGGTTTCCCCAGCGGTATTTTTTGTCGTTTTTTAGTACGTCGAGCTGGCAGCGGAGGCACAGGCCGTTGTGGCAGCAGATCATTTCTCCGCAGGCGGGGCAGCTCCATGTTTCGGCCTCTTTCCGCAGAAACGCCTCCATGCCGTTTTCCTGAATATAACGCAGGTTTTCGATCATGCTCATGTGGTATTTCGTGCGGTATCGCCGGTCGAGATTTTTGAGCCGCCCGCACGGGAAATCGGGGCATTCCGAACAAAAGCGCACGGTGCCGTTTTCGAGGCGCGCGCACCGGCCGGCCATATACAGGCAGCCTTTGCCGCGGGGCAGGCAGCCCTCGCAGTAGGTACGGTGAAATCCTTCGCGGTTGATCTCGTTTTTTCTGCCGAGGTAGGCGATGCAGAGCCCACAGTTCATCCCGCAGGGCGCGATCAGATCTTCGCTCGGGACGGTTTGTTTCGGATCAATTTCCATTCGTCACACCTGCCTTTTCTCCCGACCTTCATGGCTAAAAGCCGGCTCAAGCTTGGAGCTTTTCTTACGTCCTCAAATCATATTTATGGCTTGGGGCCGTCTCATACCTGTGAATCATGCTGATATCCGAAGGCCATCTCACGGCTGTAACCCGTGCTCAAGCTTGGAGGCCGTGCTCCTGACGCTCCATGTTCTCAATCACGACGTCGAAGATGTCCCCCAGCGAGGCGCAGTACTCGAGCACCTTCCACGGCGTGTTGGTGTGAAAATGCACCTTGATCAGGTCCTCGTCGCCGACGGCGAGCAGACAGTCGCCCTCGATATTCTTTGTAATGTAGTCGTGGATTCCATCCTCGGAGAGGTCGTGGCCTTCGATCAGCAGTTGGGTATCAAATTTGTAAGTAAGCATGTTCATTCTCCTTTATCTAATTCTATATGGGGTCATGCGGATTCCGGAGCCCGGATGTTTCCGCGCGGACGGCGGCTCTTTTTTCGATCATATCACACTTCTTTCCATAAGGGAAGGCCCGTTTTCCGCCGGAAGAGAGGCGGTTTATTTTGCGTGGCTTTCCAGTCCGGGCGCTTTTATCGGAGAGCGCAAAAACCGGATGATTCCGGCATTTCATGAGCTTGCGGTGGAATTTGCTTTCTGTTTGACGGGCCGCTTTAAAAAATTTTTGAGAACCGGTTGACAAATGGCAAACTACTGAATATAATTCAGTAGTAGACAACGGATTATATTTTTTCGCTGCCGCGGCGAGGAGGGAAACATCTTTGAATGCGCAATATAAAAAAGGCGTGCTGGAGCTGTGCGTGCTTTCGCTGTTAAAGCAGCGCGACCGCTACGGATACGAGATTTCGGAATACCTGTCGAGGCATATCGACATCGCGGACGGCACGGTCTATCCGATTTTAAGAAAGCTCAAGAGCGACGGCCTCGTGGATACCTATTTACAGGAGGAGAGCGGAGGGCCGCCGAGAAAATACTATTCCCTGACGCGGCTAGGGCGGGAAACCTACCGGAACGACAAAAAGGAATATCTTGATTTTGCAAAAGCGATTGAAACGCTGCTGGAGGAGGATGAAGATGACAAAGAGTGAATATTTGTCCCGGCTCGGGAGCGAGCTGAAAAAGAATCATGTGGCCGACCTTGAAGAGATCCTTGAAGAATACGAACAGCATTTCGCCTTCAAGCTGGCGGACGGCTTCTCCGAGGAGGAGATCGCCGCGAAGCTCGGTTCCCCGGAGACGATCGCAGCGCAGTTTGCGGGCGAAAAGGGAGAAAGAGTAAAAAGTTCCGGGGGCAAAGTGTTCGTCACGGCCGCCATGTCGTTTGTCGCCCTGTTTGAGGGGATGGCCGATCTTCTGTTCTTTGCGTGGGCGGCCGCGGTCTGCGTGTTCTCGCTGGCTTCGGCTGGCATCGGCGCCGCCCTGATCGGCCGGTTTAACGCCGCGGGGCTGATCCCGGAGATGCCCTATGCAAGCGCGTTCATCTTCGGCGTCTGCTTTCTGGCGTTCGCCGTCTTTCTCGCCGCCGGGGCGTACTATTTCTTCGCGTACGCCAGACAGATCGTGAAGGCCGGCATCCGGTGGCACAGAAACGTGGCTTCCGGCAATACGCTGCCGCCTCTGCCGTGGAATCCGCAGTTTTCCGCAAAGACATGGAGAAGGCTGCGCACGGTGCTGCTGTGGTCGGTGACGGTGTTTGGAATCACTTTTATTCTTGGAATGATTGTCTCTCAGATGCTCTCCGGCGCGCTGGGATTCTGGCACGCCTGGAACTGGTTCGTTCAGTAAAGAGGAGATCAACATGAAAACCATTGTCATTACCGGCGCCACTTCCGGCATCGGTCTGGAAACTGCGCGCATTTTGACCCGGCGGGGCTTCTTCGTGATCGGCATCGGGCACAGCGAGGAGACCTGCCGGCGGGCAAAAGAGGAGCTTCTTTCGCAAAATCCGGATGCAAAAATCGATTATTTTTCGGCCGACCTGATGCAGCAGCGGGAAGTTCTGCGCGTATCGGAGGAGATCGCCGCCCGCCTTTCCGCGGACTGCGGCGGCGAGCTGTATGCGCTGATCAACAACGCGGGCTGTGTCCGAAGCTGGTACTGCACGACCGACGAGGGCTATGAGCAACAGTTTGCGCTCAACCATCTCGCGGGCTTTCTGCTGACCTACAAGCTGCTCCCGTTTCTCAAAAAAGCGGGCGGCAGGGTGATCATGACCGGCAGCCAGTCGCACAAAGGCATCAAGGTGCACTGGGAGGATGTCATGCTGCGCCGCGGCTACAATCCGCTGACCGCCTACAAGCAGTCGAAGCTGTGCAACCTGCTGTTTGCCAAAGGGCTCAACGATCGCTGTGCCGCATCCGGGGTCTGCACCCGCGGCGTCGACTTTTACGGCGGCACCCGCTTTCAGTGTTTTCCCGCCGCATCCGGCATCCGCGCCTATGTGGTCGACCCCGGCCTCGTGAATACCGACATCGGCAACAAAAAGACGGGCGCGCTCGTGAATTTCATCTGGACGCTCCGTAAACGCCACGGCGTGCCGCCCGCGGTGCCCGCGGAGACCTACGCATTTTTGTGCGGGCAGGAGAAAGCGCCGGAAGGGCTTTATTATAACCTCTGCAAAGAGAGCGCCTACAGCAGACAGGTGACGGGCGAAAACGCGGACCGGCTGTTCGCACTCAGCGAGCGCCTGTGCGGCATCCGCTACGGCGGGGAGGAACCGGTATGAACGTTCTGATCACCGGAGCGGCCGGCGGCCTTGGGCGGGCCCTTGCCACGGAATGCGGCCGCCGCGGATACAACCTTTTTCTGACCGACGTGAACGAAGAGGGGCTTCGCTGTATTCAGAGCGGTCTCGAGCGGCAGTTCGGCGTCACAGTTGCAGCAAAGGCCTGCGACCTCACCAGCGCCGGGAGCGTGGACGACATGCTGGACGTTATCGACCGGTGCAACCTGCGTTTTGATATGCTGCTCAACGTCGCGGGGCTGGATTTTGAGGGCGGCTTCATGGGGCGCGAACGGGAGAGCATCGTGAAGATCGTTTCGCTCAACGACGCTGCGACGCTGCGCATCACCCATGCCGTTCTGGAACGCCGCAGACCGGGCAGGCATTTTACCATTATCTTTGTCTCGAGTCTGGCCTCGATGTTCCCCATGCCGCTCAAGGCGACCTATGCCGCCTCCAAGCGGTTTCTGCTGGATTTCGCCGTCTCCCTGCGTCAGGAGCTGAAAAGTCAGGACGCGAATGTGCTGGTGCTCTGCCCGGGCGGCATGGTCACGACGAAGGAAGCGATGGAGGGCATCGCCGCGCAGGGCTTTTGGGGCGGCGCGACAACCAATCCGCTGGAGATGGTCGCCCGCAAAACGCTCGACCGCGCCCTAAAGGGAAAAGGCGTCTATGTGCCGGGCGTCCTCAACCGGGCGCTCTCCTTCTTTGGGGAAATCGTGCCTCCCTCCTATGCGGCGGCGGTGATTTACCGGAGGTGGAGCCGCGCTCAGAGCAAATGGCTGCCCCCGGCCGCACCACACGGGGCCCGGTGACGGAGAACCGGTTTCGCCCTCTTCTATTTTCCGGAATATCGGTTATAATAAAAGAAAAGAAGCCGTATTTGTTTGGAGAAAAAGAAGGAGGTGCGGACATGAATGCTTTTTCCCGGTCGGTCTCGCGGATTTTTCAAGGGGCGGCAAAGGCGTTTCAGACCTTTCCCGCCACGATCGCCTGCGCGTTTGCGTTTGCAGTCATCACAGGAATTCGAATCCAACTGGATTGGCCCGAGCAGGAGGCCTACAATTTCCTGTTTAACTGTCTCCACTGGGCCTTCGCACTGGGGGCCGTCTTTAGCCTGGCGGCCACAACCGCGGCCCACAGCCGGTATAACAACGCCAGAGCGTTTTGGATTGCCAACCTGAGCGGCCTCGCAGCCGCGGCCGTGGCATTCCTCGCGCTCTATCTGTCAGGAAAGACGGCAGCCGCCGGCGTATCCCAATACCAAACGATCTCGTCTTTGGCCGCCGCACGGGTCGGCGCGGCCATTCTGGTCAGCTTTATCGCCTTTATCGTGCTGGCCGCCTACCCGAAAGATCAGTCCGATTTTTCACGCTCGCTCTTTATGACTCAGAAGGCGTTCTTCATCGCCCTGATCTATGGCGCGGTGCTCATGGGCGGCTTCTCCGGAGTTGCGGGTGCCGTGCAGGCGCTGCTCTACCGGGATATGAGCGAAAAAGTCTATATGTATCTCGGCACACTGGCGGGATTTTTGGCTTTTACCATCTTTGTCGGGTATTTTCCCGACTTCCGGAAGGGAGAGACGGATGAGCACCGGGAATCCGTGCAGAAGCAGCCGCGCTTTATTGAAATTCTGTTTGGCTATATTATGGTTCCGATTGTGCTCGCCCTGACCGTCGTTTTGCTGCTCTGGGCCGGAAAAACCGTCGTGACCGGAACATGGCCCGCGTTTGAGCAGCTTTCCGGCATCGCCGCCGCCTATGCGGCCGGCGGAATCTGGCTCCACATCATGGTCACCCGCTACGAAACCGGACTCGCCGGCTTCTACCGCCGGATCTACCCGATTGCCGCGCTGGTGATTCTCGCATTCGAGGCTTGGGCGCTGGCCGTCCAGTTGGGCAAATGGGGCCTCAAGACGACCGAATATTTCTTCCTCCTGATCTGGGTGGTGACGGTTGCGGCATCCGTTCTGCTGATGCTCATAAAATCCAAGTCCCATACGATCATTGCGGCGCTGCTCTGCGCGGCGGCCGTTTTCTCCGTTTTGCCGGCGGTGGGGTACCAGGCGCTTCCGGTTTCCGCGCAGGTTGGCAGGCTGGAAACGTTGCTGACCGAAAACGGCATGTTTGAGAATGGTCAGATCATTCCCGCCGCCGCCGAGCCGGAGCGTTCCGTGCGGGAATCCGTCACCGACTCGGTCAACTTCCTCGCTTACGCAGAGGACGCAAAGCTGCCGGAATGGTTTGACAAAAATCTTGGCCAAGGCGACGTGTTCAAAGCCAAACTTGGTTTCGAGCAGACATGGCCGCAGGACGAAAATACGCCCGGCGAAAATGCGAATGACTACCTGTCGACCTATCTGACGCTGCCGTCCGGAGCCGTCGACATCGGCGGCTACCGCTGGGCGGTCAACCCGGTGGGCTATAAGACGGAGACCGGGCAGGATGCGGTCACCATCGACGGCGACCGGGGCACCTACCAGATCTACTGGACGCAGAACACCGCGGACGGCCTACCGAACCTCAAGATTCTGCTGGATGGCAGCGTGATTCTGGAGGAGGACATGAGCGGGTATATCGGCCGGATCACCGAGGCGTTCCCGCCGAGCACGGGAGATACCTCAACGGCGACCCTCGCGGACATGAGCGTGCAGCTGGAAAGCCCGGAAATCACCGTGCTGCTCGTCTTCAGCGACGTCAGCATCAGCGTGAATACCCGTCTCGATTCGATCAGTTACTGGCTCAATCTGAGCGCGCTGTATCTGAGCGAGAAGCCGTAAGTTCGCAAACGGCCGGGCGCTTTTCAGCATGATTCCCACGGGGCGTTCCCGCAGGAAAATCCGGTTTTTTAAAGAACCCCGAGCCCTTTTTACCGGAGGGACTCGGGGCTTTTTTTATGGAAAAGGAAGAACCGTCCGCCGCGGATGAAAAAGGGGGTCTGAAGATTTTTTATCGGGGATCACGACTTTCTGCATTGGGAGCAAAATTGCCCGCCGCGGATGGAGAGCAGTCACGTCAAAGGCCCGGAATAAAGAAAATCAAAGATTTTTTATGAAAGATGGCGCCGATTTTTTGCGAAGAGGGAAACGGCCCGCCGCCGAATTTTCGGGGCAAAACCGGCCTCGAATTGCCGGATTGCTTTGCCGGAGGGCCTATACGCCAAGACAAAGAGACGGGCGGCAACAAAACGGCGCGTCTCCGAGAGCAGCAGGGACGGCGGCGGCTTCATGGGGAGAAGCCGTTTTCTGCCGGTGCGTCAGAGCACATATTGGAGAATGCAGACGGCGTGCAGGACGCACCCGATATCGACGAACACATGAAAGACCGCGTGCAGGTATTTTTTCTTCTTCCCCAGCCCGTACAGAACGGCGCCCAGCGTATAGGCGATTCCGCCCCAGAGCAGCAGAAGCATCCCGGGCCGGGTCAGCGCCTCGGCCGCGGACCGGACGGCCATGACGATCAGCCAGCCCATCGCCAGATAACAAGTCATGGAGAACAGGGCAAATTTTTTGAGGTCGATCGCCGTCAGGGTCACCGCCAGCGCGGCAAGCCCCCACTCCGCCCCGAAGATGCTCCACGCGAGCACCGGATGCTCGGGCCGGATGGCGGAGAGCAGGATGGGCGTATAGGAGCCGGCAATCAGCAGATAGATGACGCAGTGATCGATCGCCTGCATGACTTTTTTGGCCGTGCAGGGCTTCATCCCGTGGTAGACGCTCGATACCGTAAAGAGTCCGATCATCGAGAAACCGTAGATGGCGCTCCCGACGATGGCCCACGGATCCTGATGCTTAACGGAGATCACGATGGCAACAATAAGGACCGCGACGCCGAAAACGACGCCGAAGATATGGGTTCCCATATTGACGAGCTCTTCCGTCCTGCTGTAGTTTGGAAGCTCACGCTCCCGTATCGGAATTCGTTTCATGGCGCGTCACCTATGGATGCCGTAGAAAAATACGGCGAGCGTGCCGGGGCCGACATGCGATCCGGTCACCGGCTCAAAACAGACGGTCAGGATATCGCCGCTGCAGCCGTGCTCGCGGAGCTGCTGCGTCAGACGTTCCGCATCCTCGGGGCAGTCCGCTTGTGAGATCCCGACAGGCTCGCCGAAATCGGAGACGAGCTCCTGATACGTTTTCACGAGCTCTGTGAGCGCTTTTCTCCGGCCGATGGTTTTGCCGTGGAGGACGATTTTGCCCTCCTCGTCGCCCATCAGGATGGGTTTGATCTGTAAAATATTGCCGAGCATGGCCGCGGCGCCCGAAATGCGTCCGCCTCTTTTTAGGTACACCAGATCCTCCACGGTGAAATACTGACAGACCGAATCGCTCTTCTCGGTCGTCCGGGAGACGACCTCTTCAAAAGAGGCTCCGGCGTCTTTAAGCTCGGCCGCATACAACACCGGGAGCCCCTCGCCCAGAGAGGCGGCGCGGGTATCGACGGCGGCGATCTTCCGTTCCGGATACCGTTCCCGCATTTCGTCCGCGGCGATGGCGGCGGAATGATAGGTGCCGCTGACTCCGCTGGAGATCCCGATGAAGATCACGTCGATTCCGGCGGAGAGGCTCTCCTCAAATGCGTCGCAGAACGCGCCGACATTGACCATCGAGGTCTGGACGGCGGCGCCCTTTCTCATGGCGTCATAAAAAGCCTTGCCGTCGAACGGGGCTCCGTTGTCTCCGGCGGCGGAATACTCCCTGCCGTCGACCGTATAGTGCAGCGGAACCACGCCGAGCTCATATTTCGCAATCAGCTCGTCCGGCAGATTCGCGGCGGTATCGGTGTAAATTTTAAACATGTCTGCAGATCCTTTCGGTGCTCCGCGGGAAGGGCGGTGTTCCGTTGCCGGAAACCGCGGCCCTTTTGCGAAGCCTTTTTTTGTAAATGTTTTTTGCGGAATCCATCCGTACCTCTGCTGTCGGGCGGCAGCCGGATGAAAGGCCCGCTCCCGGATGAGTTCCCGCTTTCGGAACGATTCCGGTTCGGGCGAATGGAGCGGCGGCTTCGGGCGGGACGGTTTATCCACGCCCTTCTTTATGGGGATGGGGGAGGAAAGCCGCTATGTCTCATATTTTACCCACAGCGGGGCATCCGACGCAATCTATTGTTCTCTTTTCGGATTCTCTCGGGAAAAAAGAGAGAGTAGAGCGAAACAAGGTTCACCCTACTCTCTCTTTTTTGGATTCTACGATTCGGAGACTCCGGAGGTTTGCCGGCGGTTCCTCAAAAAACGCGGGATCCCGGCTCTAAAAAAGGCATAAAAACCGCCGATTTTCCGCCGGAACGAAAAAACGGGACGTTCCGCCCTGTAAAGCTTTCCGCAGAGCGCAGTCTCCGGGAAAGAGACCGCCTTGCGCATCGCCATGCCCCGGATCATATCCCCGCCAATGTAAAGAGCCGGGCCGGGGAATTTTAACGATCCGGATGCCTGATAAATAAAACGGCAGCCGGAACCGACCGACTGCCGCCGCGGGCTATTCTTCTTCATATCCCTGCAAAATCTCGCGGAACTTTGAGGCGTGAAGCCCCTCCTCCTCCGCGCAGTCCGCGAAGATTCTGGCGGCCTTCTCGTCGTCCTCGGTTTCCCTCGAATAGCATTCAAAATCCCTTACGAGCTCCATGGAATTCTGCCATGCCCGGAGCAGCCTGTCCCGGGTAGTAATTTTGATTTCGTCTTGATGATCCGTTGCGGATACCCCCTTCATGATGGACTCGGTTTTAGCATGAACCTTTCGGCCGCGTTTATTCCATGCGGCTCAAATCATGAGTGAAAGACATCCGGCAGGTTCCGCGGTCCATACCCGGGAAACGGCTTTGCCTGCTGAAGGATTCCCATGCGAATATAAACCGTTTTTTGTGCGCCGTAGCGAAAAGGAGTCGGCCGCTTTTAAGCCGATCGTTCAGAGGGCGTATCCGGTCTCGGTAAAGAGCGAGCCGCGGCAGGGGCAATCCAAGAATTCCATGGGGCTCTCGTATCATGGGTGGGAGCCGCCCGCTTTTTAAGCCGACCGTTCAGGCGGTGTATCTCAGTGGCTTTCTTTTAAATCCCCGGTCGCGGGATTGTCGATCAGCTTCCCGGTCTCCGTAAAGCGCGAGCCGTGGCAGGGGCAATCCCAAGAGTGCTCCTGCGAATTCCATTTAAGCGCGCAGCCCAGATGCGGACAGCGTTTTTTGGAAATCGTCAGCAGATTGGTCACGGCCTCGAAGGCGTTGACGGCAAGCTGCGGCCGCAGGATCGTTCTTGACGGGGAGAAGACCGACGCATACGGATTTTCTTTTCCCGTCACCAGATCCGTCAGGAGCATCGCCGACACCATCGAGGAGGTCATGCCCCATTTGTTAAAGCCTGTCGCCACATAAAAATCCGGGGTATTTTTTGAGTACTGCCCGATATAGGGGACGCCGTCCAGCGTCATGCAGTCCTGCGTCGCCCAGCGGTACGCTTCATGGGCGCCGGGATACTTCCGCCCGGCAAAATCCGTGAGCTCCCGCCAGCCGCCGCCCTTTTTTCCGGTGCGGTGGTCCCCGCCGCCGATCAGCAGCAAATTTTCATAGTTGCGGAAGGACATCCCTTTTTCGGCCTCATCCACATACATTCCGTCGACATCCGGCGCGCCTTCGAGCGCAAGCACATAGGAGCGGTGCTGGTACATTTTTAAAAAGTAGCTGCCGTGTTTGTTGATAAAGGGAAAATGCGTCGCCACGATGATTTTGTCCGCCGTGATCGTTCCGTAATCCGTGAGCGCCATATGTTTGGTCAGCTCGCGAACGGCGGTATGCTCATAGATCTTCAGCCCCTGTGCGGCGACCGAAACGAATTTCAGGGGATGGAATTGCGCCTGATTTTTGAATTTGACCGCCCCGGCAACCGGGAACGGAAGCGGAAGCCGGTCCGCAAATTCCGCGGGGAAGCCGATTTTGCCGAGCGCCTCCAGCTCCTTCTCAATTTTAAACTCATTGCTGAGGGAGTAAACGAACGCGTCTTTGGTTTCAAAATTGCAGTCGATCTCCCGGCAAAGCTCCCGGTATTTTTCCAGAGCGGCCTCGTTCGCCTCCAGATACATCCGGGCCCTTTCCACGCCGAATTCGCGGATCAGCTTGTCGTAGATCAGCCCGTGCTCGGAGGTAACTTTTGCCGTCGTATTCTTTGTGATGCCGCTGCAGATCGTGTCGGCCTCCGCAAGCACATAATCCACGCCGGCCTGTTTCAGCATGGAGGCGCAGAGGATGCCGGCCATTCCTCCGCCGATAATCAAAACGTCCGTGTGTATTTCATTATTTAATCTCCCGAAGCTTGGAAGCTCGGAAGTTTCGGACCATAAGGAACCCATGCGATCACCACCATGAGGTAGTATGCCTGATTTTACGGAGGTTATTTGGCCCTGCCGGCGGAACGGCGCATGATTCACCGGCGTCACCCATCATTCGACTTCAAGGGGTATTTCAGGGCTACTTATTCAATCCCCTTCATCCCACGCTGGAACTTGCTATGCGGCTTGCCCGGCTGCTGGGCGTGACTGTCGAAGAAGTATTTACCCTTAACGATACCAAAGAATAACGACAGCCATGCAACGGTAATAAAAACCATTGTTGTGACAGCCGGATAGCTATCCGCTTTTCTTTTAAGGCCGCAAAGTCCAAATATGGGCAGTATCGCAAGATAGAAAAAGTCCCTGAAAACTCAGCGCTTTCAGGGACTTCTGGCGGAGACGGTGGGATTCGAACCCACGGACGGTGTTACCCATCACTCGATTTCGAGT
>DAOTHJ010000019.1:0-34211 GCA_035447605.1 Oscillospiraceae bacterium
GTCCGGAGCAGTTCCTTGTCCACGCGCGGCTTCTTATAAAAGCCGTCGATGAAGCCGGCGGAGACCAGCTTGATCAGATTTTTGTAGCCCTCGTTGTTCTCACAGAGCAGGACGAGATGGTTGCTCCAATCCTGTAAATTGACCTTGTCGAAGCGGGAACGGTTGGCGACATAGACTTCGCAGCCGATGATCGGCTTGAGGCCGCACTTCTCCGCCTCCCGGTAGAAGTCGATCACGCCGTACATGGCGCCGTGATCGGTGATCGCCACGGCGTTCTGCCCCAGTTCCTTGATCTTCGGCATCAGTTGGGTGATGCGGCAGGCGCCGTCCAGCAGGCTGTATTCCGTATGAAGATGGAGATGGACAAAGCTCATGGTTCCACCGCCTCGATCTGAGATTGCGGGATAGTCAGGCCGTGATGCAGCCAGTTTCCTTTCAGATAGCGAATCAGCAGCAGGATGCCCTTTACGAGATCCTCACTGCACATGACGAAATAGACGATCAACACCGGCAGACGCAGCACCAATCCGAGGAAGGCCCCGATTCCGCACTTCATAATCAGGGTGACATAGGTGTCGACTTTTGCGCAGAAGGCCGTATCTCCGCCCGCGCGCAGCACGCCGGCCGAAAGGTTCCAGCTTGAACCGTAGCAGAAGACGACATACGCCACAATCAGCATCATAATGCGAATATATTCTTTGGTCTTTTCGGTGGAAACGATAAAATCCGGGGCGAACGGGCGCAGGGCAAGCACAATGCCCGCCATGACCGCGCCGAGCGCCAGCCCGATATAGGTGAACGAACGCGCCAGCTTCTTCACTTCCTCATCCCGGCCTGCACCCAGCATGTTGCCGAGGATCACCATATCCGCGTTCGCAAAGCCGCACATAAAGACAGTGGAAAGGTCGCCGACCACGAGCACGAGGCTGTACGCCGCCAGAAACTCCGCATCATACTGGCCGAGCACGGCGGACTGCACCGTCATGCCGATGCCCCAGATAAATTCGCTGAAAAACACCGGGATGCCGAACTTAACAAATGAAGGAAGATACGGCTTCGTATTGACAAAAATACTCTTGAGCGTGAAGCCGACGTCTTTCTCTTTGAAATACATATAGGCAAGCACGACAAGAAGTTCAAAGGCCTTGGAGATCGCCGTAGCGATCGCGGCGCCGCGCACTTCGAGTCTCGGCGCGCCCAGTTTTCCGTAAATCAGAATCCAGTTGAGGAAACCGTTGATGAAGCAGGAGGCCAGCGAGACCATGAGGGAAACCTTGACGTTGCCGACTGCGCGAAGATTGGAGAGATAGGTCAGCGTAAACGCGGGGAAAATATAGGCCCAGCCGATCACTTTGAGGTACTCCACGCCGTAGCGGATGACCTCCGGGTCGCTTGCGAAAATGCGCATGACAAAGTGAGGGAAGATCAGAATCACGGCGGAGAGCAGAACGCCCACCGTCGCGGAGATCTGCACCGTCAGCCCGATCAGGTCGCGGATGGGCTTGGTCTCTCCTTTTCCCCAATATCTTGCGGAGAGCGTCGCCGCACCCATGCAGATGCCCCAGATAAACATCGTATAAAACAGGTAGAGCTGGTTGCACTGGTTGACCGCCGCAAGCTGCAATCCGCCGAGCCGGCCGACCATGATGGTATCCAGCATGTTGACGGCCACATTCACAAAGTTGTGCAGCGCGACCGGAATCCCAAAGGCGAGCACCTGCCTGGCAATTTCTTTTTTATCGTACATGGAGTTCCTCCGACTTTCCTTTTTCTTCGGCAAACCGAGTTCTGCGCGAATTGTCGGCGCAAAGCGGGCAGTTCCGGTGCCGTATGCAGAGGATTCGGAAAGCCGGCCGGGAAGTCTGCCTGTTTCGGCATATCTCCCCGCTTTTTGGTGGTTTCCCTGCAATCCCTTTTCTGCGGTTTATTTTTTTCTTCTCAGATCCTCCGCAAGCGCGTGAAGGCGCTGCAGACGGTGGTTGACGCCGGAGCGGGAGAGATTCGGCTCCAGCAGTTTGCCGATCTCGCGGAGTGTCAGATCCGGGTTTTCGAGCCGGATGTCCGCGACCGCGCGCAGTTCGTCCGAAAGCCACATCCTGCCCTTTTCTTTATAGATCAGCCGGATGTCCGCGGCCTGCTGAATGCCGGCGTCCAGCGCTTTATCCTGATTCGCGTTCTCACAGTTGAGCTGCCGGTTAACCTTGTTGCGAACCTCCTTGACGATCTTGACATTCATCATGTTCATGGAGGAGACATAGGCGCCCATATAAGTGAGCATATCCTCAATATTTTCGCTTTCTTTATAATAAATCACATGAACGCCGCGCCGTATGGAGATTTTCGGCTCCTCGAGCACCTCGCCGATCAGTGTGGCAAGATCCCGGCAGAGATTCATGCGGGCAATATCGAATTCCAGATGGTAATCTTTCTGCGGATCGGAGATGCTGCCGCAGACCAGATACGCGCCGCGCAAAAAATACGGAAAGCTCTCCTCGTTTTCCAGATTCGCACGGTTGATGCGCAGATGCGGCTCCTTCTCCGAATGATAGAACGTCGCAAGCAGGCGCTTCCGGTCGGCGGCGCTGTCGATGCTCACATGATAAAGCGTGCCGCGGACGCGTTCATAAAAGCTGATTTTGGCGGAAATCCCGCAGTGAACGGCCAGACATTCCGCAAAGAGGTGTGCCGTCGGCTCGTGCGCGACGGAAAAGCAGATCTCCTCCGCGGAAAACTTCCGCGAAAAAAGCAAAAAACCATAAAGCAGCGCGTGGAGAAAGGGTTCCTCCTCCGGCGCGCGGCGGCAAAGCTCGTCTTTCAGTTCGCTTGCGAAGGACATGGCGGTTCCTCCTTAAAATCCGAGAAATTTCACTTCAGGCTCCAGAAGGAACCCCGTCTGCTCCCGGACGGTCTTTTTTACATAATCGATCAGCTCGAGAACCTCCCGGCAGGTTGCGCCGCCCCGGTTGACGACGAAGCCGGCATGCTTCTCGCTGACCTCGGCCCCGCCGATCCGGAAGCCTTTGAGCCCGCACCGGTCGATCAGCTCCGCCGCAAAGGCGCCCTCCGGTCGTTTGAACGTGCTGCCGGCGCTTGGAAGATCCATCGGCTGCCTGTCGAAGCGCCTCCGGATCAGTTCCTCCATCCTCGCTCCGATTTCGGCCGGATCGCCCTTTTGCAGCCGAAAATAGGCACCCGTGATGATTCTGCCGCTGTCCGTATAGGCGCTGCGGCGGTAGGACATCATCAGTTCCTGCGATTCAAAGCTTCCGGCGCTCCCGTCCGCGTTCAGATGCTCCGCGGCAATCAGAACGTCCTTCATTTCGCCGCCGTAGGCGCCCGCGTTCATATAGACGCCGCCGCCGACCGACCCCGGGATTCCGTAGGCGAATTCGAGGCCTGTAAAGCTATGTTCCTTTGCAAAGTTACAGAGCGACGCGAGGCTGACGCCGGCATCGGCATAGATGACGGACTCATCGGCCATGCGCAGCCCGGCAAACAGATTTCCCATATGGATGACCGCGCCGCGGATCCCCTCGTCGGAGACAAGAAGGTCGGAGCCTTTTCCGATCACCTCACGGGGGACGGAATGTTCTTCACAGTAGGTTAAAATTTCAGCGAGCTGTTCCCGGTTTGCCGGCTCCAGCAGAATATCCGCCGGGCCGCCGATCCGGAAGCTCGTATAGTCCGCCATCGGCGCATCCAAACTATATTTGATCGTGTTTTTTTCCGCAAAAGCGGCAAACTCCCTGACAGAATCCAATCCGGAACCTCCCCTGTCTCAGTTGTCGAGCGCGAAAAAGGTTTCCCATTCGCTCTCATCGAGCTCCTCTTCCTGAGGCGGCATGCCGAGCAGATCCAGCAGTTCCTGCGCGGCGTTGTGGCCCATCCGCTTCTGGCGGTTGTTCATGGCCGCAACCTCGATAATCACCGCGAGGTTGCGACCCGGTTTCACCGGAATCGTCACCAGCGGTAGCTTGACGTCGAGGATGGACGTAAAAATATCGGTGGCGCCCATCCGGTCGTAGGCTCTGGTGTCATCCCACTGCTCAAGCTGGATGACCATGTCGATCTTCTCCGTCGTCTTGACGGCGCCCATGCCGAAGAGGTTTCTCGCGTTGATGATCCCGACGCCGCGCAGTTCCATAAAGTGGCGGATATTTTCCGGCGCGGCTCCGACGACGGCGCGCGGCGATACGCGGCGGATCTCAACCGCATCATCGGCGATCAGTCGATGGCCGCGCTTAATCAGTTCCAGCGCGATCTCGCTCTTGCCGACGCCGCTTTCGCCAAAGAGCAGGATGCCCTCGCCGTAGACTTCCACAAGAACGCCGTGCCGAGTGATCCGTTTGGCCAGCGCGACGCTCAGGCTGACCGTCAGCGCGGCCATGAATTCGGAGGTGCCCTCCGAGGTGCGCAGGATCGGGACGGAGTATTTTTCTCCGAGGGCGACGAGCTCTTTTGTGATTGTCAGGTTCCATGTCGTGATAACGACTTTCGGCTGCTTGGAAAAATAGAGGTCGACCATCTCGAGCCTTTTTTCCCGGGAAAGTCCGCTGAGGTAGCCGAATTCGCTCTTGCCGATAATCTGAATCCGCTCCGGATCGAAATATTTATAAAAGCCGGCGAACTGAAGGCCAGGCCGGTTGAGCTCGGCCGTCTCGATCACGATCTCGTCAAGATTTTCCGGAACCCAGATCTGCTCAAGATGATATTCCTTGATTAACTTTGTCAGCTTGACGCTGTATCCCGCCATAAACTTCCCTCCCGGAAAAAAATTTCCGCGCATACTAATTTATATTATATAACTCAATTATGCCAATTTCAATCCACAGTTTCGACAGCGGATGTGCTTTCCTCCCGAAGACCTTTATCCGGCAGGAGAACGGTCGAAAAATATTTGATTTTTGGGGAAGTGCCCTATTCAAAATGGGAGAGATATGGTAAAATAAGCAGTACCAATCTTTTTTGAATGGAGGATCTGTATGGCAAGATTCAAGAAAACCATGGACGGAAATACAGCGGCGGCCCACGTATCCTATGCGTTCACCGACGTTGCCGCGATCTATCCGATCACCCCGTCTTCCATTATGGCCGAACTTGCGGACAAATGGTCCGCAAACGGCAGAACCAACATCTTCGGTAACCGCGTAAAGGTCATTGAGATGCAGTCCGAGGCCGGCGCCTCCGGTGCGGTGCACGGTTCCCTCGCAGCCGGCGCGCTGACCACCACGTTCACCGCTTCTCAGGGCCTGCTGCTGATGATTCCGAATATGTTTAAGATGGCAGGCGAGCAGCTCCCGGCCGTCATCAATGTCTCCGCCCGTGCCGTCGCCTCCCATGCGCTGAGCATCTTCGGCGACCACTCCGATATCTATGCGTGCAGACAGACCGGTTTTGCCATGCTCTGCTCCGGAAATCCGCAGGAAGTCATGGATCTCTGTGCCGTCGCCCACCTTTCAGCGATCAAGGGCAGAGTTCCGTTCCTTCATTTCTTCGACGGTTTCCGCACCTCCCACGAGATCCAGAAAATCGACGTCTGGGATTATGATCAGCTCAAGGCTCTGACCGATTTTGATGCGATCCGCGCCTTCCGTGAGCACGCGCTCAATCCGAACCATCCGGTCACACGCGGCACCGCCCAGAACCCGGATATTTTCTTCCAGGCCCGCGAGTCCTGCAATAAATTCTATGACGCCCTGCCCGAAGTGGTCGAAGAATATATGAACAAAGTCAACGCCATGATCGGCACCGACTACAAGCTCTTCAACTACTACGGCGCTCCGGACGCCGAGCATGTCATCGTCGCCATGGGCTCCGTCTGCGATACCATCGAGGAGACCATCGACTACCTGAATACCAAAGGCGGAAAATACGGCCTTATCAAGGTCCGTCTCTACCGTCCTTTCAGCCAGAAATACCTTCTTGCCGCTCTGCCGCAGACGGTAAAAACCATCTCCGTCCTCGACCGCACCAAGGAGCCCGGTTCCCTCGGCGAGCCGCTCTTCCTCGATATTGCCGCGGCAATCCGGGGTACGCCGTATGAAAACGCCCAACTTTTCGGCGGCAGATACGGCCTTGGCTCCAAAGATACCACACCGGCCCAGATCATCGCCGTCTATCGCAACGCGGAATCCGGCGGCAAGCAGGAATTCACGATCGGCATCGACGACGACGTCACCCACCTCTCCCTCGACACTTCGGAATGCCCGGACACCACGCCCGCCGGCAATACCAACTGCATGTTCTGGGGACTCGGCGCGGACGGCACGGTCGGCGCGAACAAGAACTCCATCAAGATCATCGGCGACCACACCAACCTCTATGCGCAGGGTTACTTCGCCTACGATTCCAAGAAATCCGGCGGCGTGACCGTCTCGCATCTGCGCTTCGGCCCCAACCCGATCAAATCCACTTATTATATTAATAGAGCGGATTTCGTCGCCTGCCATAACCCCTCCTATATCACAAAATACGACATGGTTTCCGCCCTCAAAAAAGGCGGCAAATTCCTGCTCAACTGCGGCTGGAACCTCGAAGAAATTGAGGAACATCTGCCCGGCTCCGTGAAGCGCTTCATCGCGGAGAACGAGATCGAATTCTATACCATCGACGGCATCGGCATCGCCCGTGAGCTCGGCCTCGGCGGCAGGATCAACACAATCCTGCAGTCCGCGTTCTTTAAGATCGCCAAGATCATCCCGGCCGAGGATGCCGTGACCTATATGAAAGCGGCGGCAAAAGCCTCCTACGGAGAAAAGGGCGACGCCGTCATCGCCATGAACTATGCGGCAATCGACCGCGGCATGGACAGTGTCGTGAAGGTTGATTATCCGGTTGAGGCGTGGAAACAGGCGGAGGGAGAGATTCCGGTTCCCGTCGCAAAGGGCGGTCGTAAGGATCTCGTCGACTTCGTCAACCGCGTGCTCTTCCCTGCCGTTGCACAAAAGGGCGATACGCTTCCGGTCTCCGTATTTAACGGAATTGAGGACGGCACGATGCCTTCCGGTACCGCTGCCTACGAGAAGCGCGGCATCGCCGTTGATGTGCCGGTCTGGAAGCCGGAAACCTGCATTCAGTGCAACATGTGCTCCTATGTCTGCCCGCACGCCTCGATCCGCCCGGCCGTCATGACCGACGCCGAGCTGGCCGCCGCTCCCGAAGGCACGAAATCCGTTCCGATGACCGGCATGCCCGGCCTGCATTTCGCTATGACGGTCGCCGCGCTCGACTGCACCGGCTGCGGCTCCTGCATCAACGTCTGCCCGGGCAGAAAGGGCGAAAAGGCCCTCGTTGCGGACAGCCTTGAGAACCAGCTTCACGAGCAGGAGATCTTCGACTACGGCGTCGCTCTTCCGGAAAAACCGGAGCTGCACGAGAAATTCAAGCCGGCCACGCTCAAAGGCAGCCAGTTTAAACAGCCGCTGCTGGAGTTCTCCGGCGCCTGCGCGGGCTGCGGCGAAACCCCGTACGCGAAACTCGCGACCCAGCTCTTCGGCGACCGGATGTATATCGCCAACGCCACCGGCTGCTCCTCCATCTGGGGCGGCTCCGCGCCTTCCACCCCTTACACCGTCAACAAGGACGGCAAAGGCCCCGCATGGGCAAACTCCCTCTTTGAAGATAACGCCGAATACGGCTACGGTATGCTGCTCGGCCAGGATGCGATTCGCGCAAGCTTGATCGAAAAGGTGAAGGTGCTCGCGGAGACCGGTAAAAACGAGGCCGTCGTCGCCGCCGCAAAGGAATTCCTCGACACCGTCGATAACGGCGCCGAAAATGCCGTCGCGGCCGAAAAACTCGTCGCCACGCTGAAAACCTGCGACTGCAGCGAAGCCGAAGAGATCCTCAAAGAAAAAGATTATCTCGCCAAGAAGTCCGTTTGGGCGTTCGGTGGAGACGGCTGGGCCTACGATATCGGCTTCGGCGGTCTCGACCACGTGATCGCCTCCGGCAGAAACATCAATATTCTCGTCTTCGATACCGAAGTCTATTCCAACACCGGCGGCCAGTCCTCCAAGGCCACCCCGACCGGCGCCGTCGCACAGTTTGCGGCCGCCGGCAAGGATGTTAAGAAAAAGGATCTTGCGGCGATCGCCATGAGTTACGGCTATGTCTATGTCGCACAGGTCGCGCAGGGCTCCGATATGTCCCAGTGCGTCAAGGCGATGGCGGAGGCCGAAAGCTACGACGGGCCTTCCCTGATCATCGCCTACGCGCCGTGCATCAACCATGGCATCAAGGGCGGCATGGGCAACTCCATGGGTGAGGAAAAGAGAGCGGTCGATGCCGGCTATTGGCACCTGTTCCGCTACGATCCGAGACTTGCCGCCGAAGGAAAGAATCCGTTCCAGCTCGACAGCAAGGCCCCGACCGCCAGCTACCGCGACTTCATCATGAACGAGGTCCGTTACAGCAGCCTGGTCCGCACGTTCCCGGACCGTGCCGAAGTTTTGTTCAAGAAAGCCGAAGAGAATGCCGAAGAAAAATTCGAGCATCTCGAACAGCTCACGAAGACCCCGATAGAATAAAGCGTTCGCATTATAAAAATAACGCCGCTCACAACAACGTGGGCGGCGTATTTTTATGAAAATTTTCCAGCGCAAAATGGCTTTCCCTCTATTCCAGAGGGTGGCGCCGACGGGAATCCCTTTGTTTGAAAAGCCAAGAACCCCATATACGGAAAACAGTCGTATGCAAAGAGAGCCAAAACAATTGTGCGTAAAACAATTTTTTCATTCCGGAGGGCGATGCCGACGAAGATTCCTTCGTCCGGAGAGACTGAGCCTCCACATGTGGGGCATAGCCGAGTACGAGGGGATCTCACCCGGCTGCATATAAAGCGGGGTTTCGTCCCGGAGGATGACATCTAAAAAGGCACGACGCATTCCATTATCGCATGAAAAAACGCGCATGAGCATCAACAGAAATTGCAAATCAGCGGCTTGTTATTTGCAGACCTCAATAAAGGCGGAGAACAGCTTCCGGCTGATTTCATCTTGCTCAAACATATGCTCCGGGTGCCACTGGATGCCCATCAAGAACGAATATCCCGGTGCAAAAGCGGCTTCCACGAGGCCATCCTCCGAAACCGCCATGACGGAAAGGCCCTCGCCCACTTCCTTCACGGCCTGATGGTGGCGGCTGTTCACCCGGAATTCCCCGGCTTCGGCGATCCGGAAAAGCGGGCTCTCCCCGGTGACGGAGACCGCATGGACCGGTTCGTCGTAGGGCTTCTCCTGATTATGTCTGATGCCGGTAGCGTATTGGGACGGAAGATCCTGATACAGCGTTCCTCCGAAAAAGACGTTCAGCAGTTGGAATCCCCGGCAGATACAGAAAGCCGGTTTATCCGCGGCGGCGGCCTCCTTCATCAATAGAAACTCGGAAACATCTCGTTCCGCGCTGATCTTACCGATCGAGGAATGCCTTTCCTCTCCGTAATAGCTTGGATCGATGTCGTGGCCGCCGGTAAACAGCAGCCCGTCGAGCGCGTCGACCGCCGAAGCCGCCCCGGATGCATCGGAAAGCGGCGGCAGGATCACGGGGACTCCCCCGCTCCTGGCCACGGCCTGCGTATATAAAGGAAGCATCCAATAGCTGTCCTGTTCTTCGTCAATCAAAGTGGTCAGCCCAATCAGCGGTTTTTTCATCCTGTAACCCCCTGAGAATCGTGAGATATTCGTATTATAACAAACCGCTCCCCTTTTCACAAGTTAAAATGACCGTTTTTTCAAAAGAATCCGTAAAGTCCCGATGTTTCTCCATTTTTATCGGAATTTTTGAAATTATTGCGGTACGGAAATTCATGATTTGGGAAAAGAAAGGCGCTCGTCAAGCGGCCGATTTTACCGATACGGGCAGCGCTTTCTGTTTTCCGCCGTATCTCCGGGGGGTCGGGATACAAAAAAGGCGGCCTCCACAGGGAAGGCCGCCCGGGGTATTGACGTTTTGTCTCAGTTGTTGCTGTAATCCGGGGTCAGCGTCAGCGTGCCGTCGATCAGGGACTGTTTGACGGTTTCGACCTGCTGCTGAATCTCCGCAGGAACTTCGGTGCTGTAAGGAGCGATGCCGATGACGCCCTCGGCGAGACCGGGCTGCTCAAGACCACCGAATTCGCCGGCGGCGATGATGTCGATCTGGGAGGTGATCATGGTCGGGATGCTGACCAGCAGAGAGGTGAGGCACAGGCCCTCGTCCACCAGACCGGACTGGTCGGAGGTGTAGCCGATGCAGTAGACGCCCTTTTCGTTGCAGGCTTCAAACGCGCCGAGGCCGGTCTCGTCGCAGGTCTGGAGGATGACGTCCACGCCCTGCTCGATCATCGCGATGGCGGTCTCTTTGCCGACGGAGGAATCGTTGAAGGTGCCGGTGATGACGGTCTTGACTTCGATGTCCGCGTTGGCCGCTTTGGCGCCCTGCACATAGGCGTTCTTATCGGAGCACTGGGTGGTGTTGTCTCCACCGCCGATGTAGCCAATGACGCCGCTCTCGCTCATAAGAGCCGCAAGATAACCGCAGACGTAAGCGCCTTCAAATTCTTTATAGTCATAGAAAGCGATGTTGCCGGGCAGATTCTCGCCTTCGGGCGGATTGCCGGTGATGAAGAAGTTGACATCGGGATAATCCGCAGCGACGCGCACGCAGGCATCGCCGTACTGCACGCCGTGGCCGATTACGAAATCATAGCCGTCTTCGCAGTAGGTGCGGAAGGTGGATTCCATGTCGGCGGCCTGAACGTCCTCGGTGTAGGCAATCTCATAGCCTTGACCTTCAAGTTCCAGCAGGCCTTCGTAGGCGCCCTGGTTCCAGGACTGGTCGGTGATGTAGCCGGGCAGCAGGATCGCGATCTTGGAAACGGCTTTTTCTTCTTCGGGGGCGGAGGAGGATTCGTCGGAAACGACAGCAGATTCGGAGGGCTCAGAGGAGGAGGCGTCCTCGGCAGTCTCGCCGCCGCATCCGGCAAGCAAGGTGAGGAGCATCACGGCGCTCATCAGCAGCGTCAGGATTCTTTTCAGGTTTTTCATGGTTTTCTCCTTCTTATTTCTCATAATTTTTATTACAGTTCCCCTCCGGGAACGGGGTTTTCCTTTCAGCGGCTCTCTTCGTTGTACGGCTGCCCGAGATCGCTCGGCGCATGGATGTTCCAGCCGAAAACGGCAAGGCTCACGAGCGTCACCACATACGGCAGCGCCACAAAAAATTGGTAAGGAAGCGTGGAGCCCAGCGCCTGCAGCCGGAGCTGAAGCGCCTGCACGGTGCCGAACAAGAGCGCCGCAACGACGGCAAAGGCCGGATTCCAGCGGGCCAGAATCGTTACGGCAAGGCAGATGAAGCCGCGCCCCGCGGACATATTCTCCGTAAAGGTACCGACGATGCCGCAGGAGAGAAACGCGCCGCCGATGCCCGCCATGAAGCCGCAGAAGAGGCTGCCCGAATACCGCACGCGCCGGACGCGGATGCCGGAGGCCTGCGCAGCCTTCGGATTCTCACCGGTCGCCTCGATCTGGAGGCCAAATTTCGTTCTACGCAGCAAAAACAGCACCAGAAACGCGGCGATCAGCGCGAGATAGACCAGCATATTCTGCCGAAACAGGATCTCGCCGAGCCACGGAATCCTGGAAAGGCCCGGAATCTCGATCGTCGGCAGGATCTCCACCTTGGCTTTATTGGTGCTCACGCCGAAGATCGCCCGATAGAGGAAGTTGGTGAAACCAATGGCGAAAATATTGAACATGATGCCCACCACGGACTGATCCTGCCTCCGGCTGACACACCAGAAGGCGATCAGCAGGGCGCCCAGCATGCCTGAAATTCCTCCAGCCAGAATCCCGAGGGTCAGGCTGCCGGTATAATAAGCCACGATGAAGGAGATCAGCGCGGCGGTCAGCATCTGCCCCTCGAGGCCGATGTTGAGGACGCCGGTCTTCTCCGAGACGACCTCGCCCACGGAGCCAAGGATCAGCGGAACGCTCATCCGGATTCCGGCGGTCAGCAGGGGGATCAGAAACGCAGCAGTCAGAATTTCGTTCATTTCGCACCCTCCTTTGCCCGCGGTTTTTTATCTTCGGAAGCATAGCTCATGCCCAGCAGAATGAAGAGGACAATCAGCGCCTCCAGCACGTTGACGAAAAGCGAGGAGACGCCCGTCTTGACCTGCATGGTCTCCGCGCCGGCGTTGAGCACGGCCAGCAGCACGGAGGCCGCCGCCACGCCCACCGGATGAAGCATTCCCAAAAGGGCCGCCACCACGCCGTCAAATCCATAGGAACCGGCAAGCCCTTCCAGCAGCCGGGTCTGGGTGCCGGCCACCTCGACGGCGCCGGCGATCCCGGAAAAAACGCCGCTGAGCATCATGGCGAGCAAGTAATACTTGCCGCGGCGGATGCCGCTGAATTCCGCGGCCGGAACGCTGCCGCCCAAGACCCGCAGCCGATAGCCAAAAGACGTACGGCGAATCACCACCGCATAAATCACAACGGCGGCAAGGGCGATCAGGATACCCGCGTTCATCCGGGAGCCGGAAAAGAGCTTCGGCAGAACGGCCGCCACTTTGGCGGACTGCGGAATATTCCCGCCGGGATCCCGCAGCGGATAGTAGACGCAGTAGCTCAGAAACTGCACCGCGATATAGTTGAGAAGAAGGGTCGTGATGATCTCGCTCGCATGAAAACAGGTCTTGACGAAACCGGCGATTCCGGCCCATACTGCCCCAAAGAGCGCCGCCGCCAGCATGCCGAGCGGGATGGACCACCCACCGAGCGAAGTACCCAGCGCCGAGGTGCCCACGATCGTCATGCCGATGGCGCCGAGGCACATCTGCCCCTCTCCGCCGAGATTGCTCAGCTTTGCGGAGAAAGTAAACGATACGCCCACGCCCACCAGCAGGATCGGAACCAATTTGATGCTCATTTCACCGATGCTGTTGAAGCTCCCGAACGGCCGGATCAGCAAATAATAATAGGCGGTCAGCGGATTCACCTTCAGCACCAGCAGGAAGGCCGCGCCGATCACCAGCGCCGCCAGCACGGAGAGAGAAAAAATCGCCGCCTTCCGGCCGACGGACTGCCTGACCATCCTGGAAGAAAAATTCCGGATCGTGTCGTCGATGCGGGCTCCAAAGGATTTCATGCTCCGGCCACCCCCATCATCATCATGCCGACCTGCCGCACCGTTGCCTCGGCGGGCCGCACCTCCCCGGCAATCCTGCCGCGGCAGAGCACGACAAGGCGGTCGGAGAGCGAAAACAGCTCCTCAAAATCGCCGGAGAGCAGCACGATGCCACAGCCCCGGTTCCGGGCCTCGAGGATCTTCTCCCGGATAAAACAGGTGGCTTTTATATCGAGACCCCGGGTCGGATACGAACAGATCAGAACCCGCGGCTTTTCTTTCAAACTTCTTGCCATGATGAATTTTTGCAGATTTCCGCCGGAAAGATCGGCGGTACGGTCCTCAATGCCGCGCGCCCGGACGTCGTAATCCGTCATGGTCTCGGCCGCTTCCTTCCGGATGGCCTGATAATTTAACAGAATGCCCCTTCTCGGCAGGTGGCTGCTGCGGAGGGCCCAGTTCTCATATAACGGGAAATCCGGCACGGAGCCCACATGGTTCCGGTCTGCCGGCACATAGGCGATTTTTTGCTCGATAAACGGCTTCGCACAGCGGGTGGAAACCTCCTGCCCGTCGATCAGAACCCGTCCTCCGGCCGCGCGGCGCACGCCCGAGAGCACCTCGGCCAACTCGATCTGACCGTTGCCCTCGACGCCGGCGACGCCTACAATCTCCCCGGCGCGGATTTCCATCGAAACGCCGTCCAGCGTCAGAACGCCACGGCTGTCCTTGGCGCGGAGATGCTCGGCCTGCATCAGCACCGGGCTCTGCGCGGAGGATTCCCCGCGTTCTGCCTCGGGAATCTCCACATCCTCCCCTACCATCATGCGGACAATCATCTCCTTGTCCGCATCGGCGGTATCCATCCGGCCCGTCACCTTTCCGCGCGTGAGCACGGTGATGCGGTCGCTGATACGCAGCACCTCGTCGAGCTTGTGGCTGATGAAAAGGACGCCCTTGCCTTCGGCGGTCAGGTTTGCGATAATCTCAAACAGGCTGTCGCACTCCTGCGGCGGCAGTACAGCGGTCGGCTCATCGAAAATCAGAATCTCCGCCCCGGTATAAAGGAGCTTCAGGATTTCCACCTTCTGCTGCATGCCGATGCTCAGTTGTTCCACCGGGCTGTGGATATCCACGTCGATTTTATATCGCTCCTGAATGCTCGTCAGGTGCTTTTCAATCTCTTTTTTCTTCCGGAGCGCCCAGGGTTTCTCATCGCCCATCAGAAAAATATTATCTATAGCGGAAAAGACATTCACCAGCATGAAATGCTGGTGAACCATACCGATTTTATGAGCCAAGGCATCCTTCGGAGAGGCAATCTGCACCTGCTCGCCGTTCACGCGGACGACGCCTTCGTCCGGGTGATACATGCCGTAGATGATGTTCATCAGCGTGCTCTTGCCGGCGCCGTTTTCACCCAGAACCGCGTGTACTTCTCCGGCGCGGACATCCAGATCAATATGGTCGTTGGCGACAAAAGTCCCAAACGTCTTCGTGATTCCGCGCAGTTCGAGCAGCGGCGTTTCCTTTTTCATAGGCCCTCTCCTTTTCTTTCATATTTAGATAAGGAAAAGAAATTTACTTGCAGTGGACGCGGCACCAGAGCTCCTGAACCGGCGGGATCTGTTCGCGCATGCCCGGAGCCAGACGGCACCAGATGATCCCCTTCTTGGGGCGCGGGAATTCGTGGCGGGTCTCGATGATCCGGGTGGGCGTGACGATATAGTCGATCGCCGTGTCATATTCTTCGACGGTGACATCCACGTCCGCCACCTGGCAGTCGTGCCCGGCGCCGACAATTACGGTGCTATCATCGGCGATTCCACAGGAGGAGAGCATCGCCCATTCCAGATCGAAATAGCCGTGCCCTTTGCCAAAGCGGATGCCGCTCGGCGTGATGGCGGAGGCGCCGGTGACCATCATATCCACATGACCGACCGATTCTTTGAGCTGCGCCAGCGTCTGAAATTTCCAGTAACGGGAGACGCCGTCCAGCAGAGAAGCAACCTCCTCCTTGCCCTCGGGGATCTGGCCCGGAGCGATCAGGAAAAAGCCGCGCGTGATGCCATAGTTCGTCATGACGACGGTCTTTTTATCCCGGAACGCCTGCTCACGCAGCGTCTCAAGGTTGTTATCCGGGGTGATGAAAATCACGTTCGCGCGGCGATACATCTCCGTCGCGGTCAGCAGGGCCGTTCCTTTTTCGCTGCCCTCGTAGTCGCAGATAAATTCGGAAAACTGCCAGCTGAATTTGGAATCCGGTCTGGCAACCTTCAGCAATTCCTCCCAGATTTGAACCCGTGCCGTCTTTGCGTCGATTTTTTCGTTCATTCCGCTTCCTCCGAACATGTTCCTATTTCCGCCGTCTGCGGGTTTTCTTAGGGACCCGCTATAAAGGCGGTTCCCTGAATACGATGAAACTATCATATTCGTCGGAATCTCCATTGTCAAGTTAGCAAAAAATATTCGGAGAATATGCCTGTTTTCTAATCATTTTGTTTTGAAATGTTGTAAAAACGCTGTTTTTTACCCCATGAAATATACATTGCACAAATATAACTTAAGAAAATATCGTTTTGTGTAGGATATTTACATAGATACAGCTGTATTCCCTATCTCAATTTGGAATAATTTCCTTGAACTGGAATTCTTCATAAAATTATCCTTGCGAGATTTAGCGGGAAAACATTGGTTTTCTCCTGAAAATGCAGGATTTTTCGTTTCTCCTTGCATTTCCGGTATTATGGGGCTTTCTCCTCTTTTATGTTTTCTTTAGCGTATAGGGCGGCCCTCACAGAAGCCGACATTGTTTAAAGGCTGTCAAAAGCGGCAGCCGTTCTGTGGGCAGCGCCTTTTTTGCGGCAACAAAAAAAAGACCGGTGCGGCTTCTGCCGCATCGGTCTTTTTAAACCAAATGATTTTCTTTGGAAAAAATCAGATAAATTTAACGGGGTTGATCTTGATGCCAGGGCCCATGGTCGCGGAGACGACGCAGGACTTGACATACTGGCCTTTCGCCGCGGCCGGGCGGGCCTTGACGATGGCGCCCATCAGGGTATCGAAGTTCTCCTGGAGCTTCTCAGCGCCGAAAGAGGCCTTGCCGATCGGGCAGTGGATGATGTTGGTCTTGTCGAGACGGTACTCGATCTTACCGGCTTTCGCTTCCTTGACGGCTCTTGCGACGTCGGGGGTAACGGTTCCGGCCTTGGGGTTCGGCATCAAGCCGCGCGGTCCAAGGATTTTACCGAGACGACCGACAATGCCCATCATCTCCGGAGAGGCGATAACGACATCGAAGTCCATCCAGCCTTCGGCCTGGATCTTCTGCATATAATCTTCCGCACCGGCATATTCCGCACCGGCATCCAGAGCGGCCTGAATCTTATCGCCTTTGGCGAAGACGAGGACGCGGATGTCTTTACCGGTTCCGTTCGGGAGAACGACGGCGCCGCGGACCTGCTGGTCGGCATGGCGGGAGTCGACGCCCAGACGGACATGAAGCTCGACGGTTTCATCGAATTTTGCGGTAGCGGTCTTGGTGACAAGCTCAAGAGCTTCGGGAGCCTCATAAAGCTTCGCATGCTCAAAGAGCTTGGTGCTCTCAACGTATTTTTTTCCGTGTTTCATAATTTCACTTCCCCCTTACTCTTCCACCGTGATGCCCATGCTGCGGGCAGTACCGGCAATCATGCGCATGGCGGCTTCGACGGAGCCGGCGTTCAGATCGCACATTTTGAGCTCTGCGATCTTGCGGACCTGCTCGGAAGTGACTTTGGCGACCTTCGTCTTATTCGGGACGCCGGAAGCTTTGGCGATGTTGGCAGCCTTCTTGAGCAGAACGGCCGCCGGCGGGGTCTTGGTAATAAAAGAGAACGATTTGTCGGCATACACGGTGATGACGACCGGGATGATCATGCCGATATCGTTTTTCGTACGTTCATTAAATTCCTTGGTGAACGCCATGATGTTGACGCCGTGCTGTCCCAGAGCAGGACCGACAGGCGGCGCCGGAGTGGCTTTTCCACCAGGGATCTGCAGCTTAATTAAGCCGGTTACCTTCTGTGCCATTTTTTTAACCTCCAACCATTACGTGGTCTGCGGAACCGATCGGATAAATTTCGATTCCTCCCACACGCGGAAAAAACGATCTTCCGCGTTTGCCGGCTTTCCGGCCGGCCGTTTCAAAAAGCCCATCATTCTCTCGGGGATGCCTGTTCCAGCTCGAGTTCCACCGGCGTGTTTCTTCCGAACATGGAAACGATGACGCGAACCTTGTTGTTCTCCATATCGATCGTTTCGACGGTTCCTTCAAAGCCCTCCAGCGGTCCCCCGACGATTGCCACAACGTCTCCGACTTTGTAGCGAAGTTCCACGGTCTTGGTGCCAATGCCCAGTTTGGCGACCTCTTCGTCGGTCAGCGGCACCGGTTTGGATGCCGGGCCGACAAATCCGGTCACGCCGCGGGTATTGCGGACCACATACCAGGATTCATCCGTCAGGATCATTTTCACGAGAACATATCCCGGGAAAATTTTACGTTCTACTTCGCGCTTGGCATTGTCAGTGACCTCGACAACCTTCTCGGTCGGAACACTCACGTCCACGATCAAGTCATGAAACCTGGGGTTATCGATAACTTTCTCAATGTTGCCGGCCACTTTATTTTCATAGCCGGAATACGTGTGAACGACATACCATTTGGGAGTTTCAGCCATAGACATAGTTCCTTTCGCGTTTTAAGAGCCGAAAAACAATTTTGTGACCAGACCGAAAAAGTAATCGATCAGGCTGATGAAAACCGAAGAAATTACCACCGCCACAACGACAACGCCGGTGTTGTTGATCACCTGTCTTCTATTGGGCCAGACGATCTTTTTGATCTCACCGTAAATGTCCTTGAAGAAGCGCTTCAGTCTCGCGATGAAAGACGGCTTTTTCGCGGTATTTTCATTTGCCACGGTAGTTCCTTCCTTTCATCATTTCGTCTCTCTGTGGAGCGTGTGCTTCCGGCAGAATTTGCAATATTTCTTCTCTTCGATTCTGTCCGGATCGTTCTTTTTGTTTTTCATGGTGTTGTAGTTGCGCTGCTTGCACTCCGTGCAGGCGAGCACGATCTTGACTCGCATTGCGGCACCTCCTGATTCTCGGAATTTTTTGCCTCCCTCTTTTGGTTGGGTTTTTTGCGCAAAAAAATAAACCCTTTTAGAGGTATCCTTACTATAACATATCGGACAGGCTCCGTCAAGCGTTTTTTTGATCTTAATCTTATTATTTTTTCCACAAATCTACTATAACACGCCGTCCCCTGACAATCAAGATAAAAATTGTCGGACATATTGCAGCCGCTTCCGAAAAAACTAAAAGCGTTAAGGAGGCGCAGCACCATGCATAAAATAAATTTTAATCGCATAAAATACGTAATTTGTTCTTTTATTGCCGCATCAATGGCCACAGTTTCTGTTTTCCACATTATCCTTCCCGATCATTACACCATTTATGAAAACAGCACCTTTTCTTTTTCGAGCCGCTATGGGAATCTGATCACGACCTCGGCAGGAAATGCCGGAACCGAAGAGGTCTTCGCCGGAAACCGCAGCCGTTTTCACGCAGATCTGCGTCTTTTAGGTTTTATAAATGTTAAAACCGTCAGCGTGGAAGTCAGCGAGGGAAACGAGGTCTGGGTCTGCGGAACGCCGCTTGGCATCAAACTGTTTACCGAAGGCGTGCTTGTGGTCGGCATGGAACGGCTTCAGGCGGCGGAAGGCACCATCTGCCCCGCCTCCTCCGCCGGTCTCCGAACAGGTGACGTGATCTATGCCGTCAACGGGCAGGCGGTCGCGACCAACGAGGATATCGCCAAAATCATCCAAAACTCCGGAGGAATTTCCCTGACTTTATCGATCCGGCGCGAAGAAGAAAAAATGGAGATTTCACTGACGCCGGCGGAAATGAACGACGGCTCCGGCTACAAGGGAGGATTCTGGGTGCGGGACAGCTCCGCAGGCATCGGCACGCTGACCTTTTATGATGAAGAAAACGGAACCTTTGCCGGGCTCGGGCACGCGGTCTGCGACGTGGATACCGGCGACGTCCTTCCCCTGCTCTCCGGCGAGATCGTCTCCGCCTCGGTCACGGGCGTCGTGCGCGGCATCTCGGGAAATCCCGGCGAGCTCAAGGGCATTTTTCTCGATGCCGCAGCCATCGGCATCCTGAAACAAAACTGCGAAGCCGGGATCTACGGCACGATGGAGGCCGTGCCGGAAGGGGCCGTATCCATGGTTATTGCGCCGAAACAGGAGGTTCGGGAAGGCCCTGCGGAAATTTTGGCGACGGTGGACGGCGCGGAGGCGGAGCGGTATACGATTGAAATTGAAAGGATCAATTACAGTGACGGCAACCCCACCAAAAACATGGTGATCCGCGTAACCGACCCCGCGCTGCTGGAAAAGACCGGCGGCATCGTACAGGGCATGAGCGGCAGCCCGATCCTTCAGGACGGCAGGCTCGTCGGAGCCGTGACGCACGTTTTCGTGAACGACGCCACCCGTGGCTATGCGATCTTTGCCGAAAACATGGCCGAGATCGCCGAGGAAATCGAATAGATACCTGTCTCCGCAGAAAACGGTCGGAGCCGGTCGAACTGATTTTGACAAAACATTTATGTAAATTCCTGTAAATCTATTGACAGTTTGGAAAAATATGGTATTCTTTTCTATAGGAACAGTAAGGCCTGAACAAAAACGCCGTCGTCTTCCGCACTATGACGTCGGCTTCCCGCAATAAATGATAGCGGTGCGGAGATAAGGCAGGATAAATGGAGAGAAAATCAAAAATCATCATTTGTGACGAAAACCAGGAATTCTGCGGACAGTGCGCGGAGATTATGCAGTCCTGCGGATTTGAAGCATATTGTGTCTGCCGGGACGGAAAAGAGCTCCTTCAGTCCATTTCCGAATATAAACCGGACGTCGTGCTCTGCGACGTATTCATGCCGCAGCTTGACGCCTTCGCCGTAATGGAGCAGACGAGGGCGCTCAATCTGGAGAAAAACCCGCTGTTTATGATCATGTCCTCCGTCGATAATTCGATGCTCGAACACGAGATCCTCTCTGCCGGCGCGGTCTATTTTTTCATTAAGCCGTTTGACATGGAGATTTTGGCCGAACGGGTCGTCCATATCCTCGGCGCACAGCGGAAATCCGAAATTCCGGTGGAAAGCCATGCCGAAGTCTCCGGCCCGGATATGGAGATGATCGTCACCGACATCATCCACCAGATCGGCGTCCCGGCTCACATCAAGGGCTACCACTATCTGCGCGAGGCGATCCTGATGGCGGTGGACGACATGGAGATCATCAATTCTGTGACAAAATGTCTCTATCCTTCCGTCGCCAAAAAGCACGGCACGACTCCATCCCGGGTGGAACGCGCCATCCGCCACGCGATTGAGGTCGCGTGGGACCGCGGCGACGTGGATACGCTGAACTCCTACTTCGGCTACACCATCCACAGCGGCCGTGGAAAGCCCACAAACAGCGAGTTTATCGCGCTGATCGCAGACAAACTGCGGCTCCGCATGAAAATGGCACAATGATTCTTCCGCAGGCGGCACAAAAGGCCGCCTGCTTTTTATTTTTGTGAAAGTTTCATATTGGAAAAACTCTGTTTACCAAGATAAAATTCATCGGAGACAAAATCATTTTTATGGGCGGCACATAGGCCGCCTGTTTTCGTTTTCTGGGGAATTCCTCGGCGAAAAAGTTCTTTTTCCAAAGGGCGAAAACCCCGTATTCCGAAGAAATCGGCTCCGGGAAAGGCGGAATTTCCGGCTCTGTTCTCGGATTCCCGCTTTTTTTGTTTTCTAAAAGAATCCGTGCTATAATGGGCCTATCAAGTTGCGGCGGAGGACGGCATGGACAGGGAACGTTTTTCGGAGATCTGCGGGAATACGGAACAGTGCCGGGTCTGCTCCGGCGGCATCGGCACGCTCTCGGAGAAGACGATGCATGCCGTGCTCAAATATTATCTGGAGCCCGACGTCTCCCGCCACGAGATCTGGGTCGGGACGAACGTCGTGGATATTCTGGAGGACGACAGGATCATCGAAATTCAGACGCGGAATTTTTTTGGCTTAAAAAAGAAATTTGACGCGCTTCTGGCGGAGTACCCTATCACGGTCGTCTACCCTGTCGCTCATGTAAAGTGGCTCTGCTGGATCAATCCGGAGAGCGGAGAAGTCACAAAGCGCCGGAAAAGCCCGAAAACCGGCTCCGCCTGCGACTGCTTCCTCGAGCTGCGGTGGATTCTCCCCTATTTGAAATCGGAGCACCTCCGTTTTAAGATTCTGCTGATCGACCTTGTGGAGTACCGGTATCTCGATGGTTGGAGCCAGGATAAAAAAAGCGGCTCAACCCGCTGCGAGCGTGTACCGGAGTCGCTTTACGACGAGATTTCGATTGAAGAATCGGAGGATTATCAGAAACTGATGCCGAAAAACCTGCCGGAGCCGTTCACTTCCGCCGAGTTTTCCAAGGCGGCGCATATCAGCATCTTCGCGGCGAGAACCGGGCTGCGGATTCTGTCCGCCGTCGGGGCCGTGGAGAAATGCGGAAAACAAAAGAACGCGGCCCTCTACCGGAAAACCGCGTTTGTGCAAAAGTCTGAGGCCGAGGCGGAAGTATCTTCTTCCGGCTGAAGGATCGTTTCGGCCGGGCGCCGGGCTTGCTAAAAGCAGAATGCAAAAGTGGATTGCACGGCGCTCAAAATATCTTTTTTAATTTAAAACGCCCCGGATGCCGAAAAAGACGGCTTCCGGGGCGTTTTATTTTTTTTGATTATGCGGTTTTGTGGATTTTTCGTTTAACCGCTTTTTCGATCTCCACGATCGGGATAATTGAGACGGCGAGCGCCATGGCGACCAGATATTCCGTGGCGGAGATGTGCTCAAATCCAAATGCATTGGAAAGGAACGGAATATAGATGACCGCCGTGGTGAGGATCAGGGAGCCGAGCATCGACAGCCAGAGAGCCTTATTCTGCGTCGGAAGAGAGAAGACGGAATGCAGGCTGGAGCGCATGTTGAAGGAGTGGAAAATCTCCACCATGGAAAGCGTCAGAAACGCCATGGTCATGCCGTCCGGGCTGTTGACATACTCCCATCTGCCGGCCTCCATGAAATGCCCGATCCGGTAAGCCGCAAACGTGATGGCCGCGACGACCGTCCCCTGGAAAAGGATATCGAACGCCATGCCGCCCGCGAAGATGCTTTCCTTCGGGTCGCGCGGCGGATTCTGCATGCTGTCCTTTTCGCTTTTCTCCATGCCGAGCGCAAGCGCCGGGAACGTATCCGTAATCAGGTTGATCCAGAGCAGATGCGACGGTTTGAGCACGGTGAAATTGATGAGCATGGCGGAAAAGATTGTGAGCACCTCGGAAAGGTTTGAGGAAAGCAAAAACTGAATCGCCTTGCGGATGTTGGCATAGATGCGTCTGCCCTCCTCCACGGCGGCGACGATCGTGGCAAAGTTGTCGTCCGTGAGAACAAGATCCGCAGCGTTTTTCGTGACGTCCGTACCGGTGATGCCCATGCCGATGCCGATATCCGCCGTCTTGATTGAAGGCGCGTCGTTGACGCCGTCCCCGGTCATCGCGACAATCTTTCCGCGTTTTTTCCATGTGGTGACGATGCGGACTTTCTGATCCGGCTGCACCCTCGCATAGACGTAATAGTTCCCAATTTCCTGCTCGAATTCCTCGTCGTCCATCTCCGCCAGCGCGGCGCCGGTGATGACCTGCGACGGTCCCTTGATAATGCCGAGCTCCATGGCGATGGCGGCGGCGGTATCCTTATGGTCGCCGGTAATCATGATCGGATGAATTCCGGCGCCAATGCATTCCTGAATGGCCGCTTTCACTTCCGGGCGGATCGGGTCGATCATGCCGGCAAGGCCGATGTAGCAGAGATCCTGTTCCAGATTCTCGGGCGTGCACGCCGGCATCTCGTCGAAAAACCGCTCCGCCGCACAGAGAACGCGCAGGGCCTTGTCCGCCATTGCCTTATTCGCGGCGGCGACCTTTTCAAGGAACGCGGCATCCACCGGATGCATGACCCCGCCTTCCAGATAATACTTGCAGCGCTCCAGAAGCATATCCGGCGCGCCTTTGGTATAAGCGACAAATTTTTCTCCATCCTTATGGACGGTTGTCATCATCTTACGGTCAGAGTCAAACGGCGCTTCGCCGACACGCGGATGCTCCGCAGTCAGTCCGTCCTTCGGCAGGCCCAGCGATTCGGCGTAATCCACGAGCGCGCATTCCGTCGGCTCGCCGATTGCCTTTCCGTTTTCTCCCGGAACCGCATCCGAGCAGAGCGACATCGCCGAGGCCATCAGATTTTTATCGTCGGAGACGGATTCCACGACGGTCATGCGGTTCTGCGTCAATGTGCCGGTCTTGTCCGAGCAGATGATCTGGACGCAGCCCAGCGTCTCGACCGCGGTCAGTTTCCGCACAACGGCGTTTCGGTGCGACATGTTCGTCACGCCGATGGAAAGAACGATCGTCACAACCGCGGCCAGCCCCTCCGGAATCGCCGCAACCGCCAAGCTGACGGCGATCATAAAGGTATCCAGCAGCGTTGTCATCGAAACATCCGGATAATCCCGGATGACGCCGATTGCGAAAATCGCCACGCAGATGCCCAGAACCAGAAAGCTGAGCCATTTGCTGAACTGACCGAGCTTCTTTTGCAGCGGCGTCTTCTCCTCGACCGCTCTGGAGAGGGCATCGGCGATTTTTCCCATTTCCGTCTGCATGCCCGTACGGCAGACAATCGCCGTGCCGCGGCCGTAAACCACCGTGCTGCCCATGTAGACCATGTTGCGTCGGTCGCCGAGCGTGACATCCTTTTCGCCCTCCGCAAGACCGAGCGCGCCGCAGATCTTCTCCGCCGGCACCGACTCTCCCGTCAGAGCCGATTCCTCAATCTTCAGGGAGGCGCTCTCAATCAGGCGGCCGTCCGCCGGTACAGAATCGCCGGCCTCCAGAATCACAATATCGCCGGGGACGACTTCCTCACTTTTGACCGTGAGCTGACGGCCGCCGCGCAAAACTTTGGAAGTGGAAGCGGTGATCTCCTTGAGCGCCTCAATGGCGGCCTCCGCCTTGCTCTCCTGCACGACACCGAGCACCGCGTTGAGGATGACCACGGTCATAATAATGATGACATCGGAAAAGGACTCGTTGGCATAAACGGCGGTAATCCCCGAGACGACCGCAGCAGCAATCAGCACCAGAATCATCGGATCGGCAAGCTCACCCAAAAGCCGCTGAAGCAGGGTCTTCTTCGGCGGCTGCGCGAGTTTGTTGGGCCCGAATTTTTTGAGGCGCGCTTCCGCCTCTTCGGCGCCGAGACCGGAACCGCCGCTTTTAAGCTCGCTGAGCACTTCCGGAGCTTCCATCAAATATTCTTTCAATCCGGTTTCCTCCTATAACATATGTAAGGTCATTTTACTTGACATCCTAAAACTCTGAAATCATGAGAAAAACAGGTGCTCGATCAAAATCTTGACACCTAAAAAGATCAATACGCATCCGCCGAAAAATTCCGCCTTGGATTTGTATTTGAGGCCGAATACGCTGCCGATTTGAATGCCGACGGCCGAAAAAGCGAAGGTTGTCAGCCCGATCAGGAGCACGGCGGGGATGATCTTCACCTGTAAAAAAGCAAACGTGATGCCGACGGCCAGCGCGTCGATGCTCGTCGCAACGGCAAGCAGGAACATCGTTTTAAAGGAAAAGGAGGCATCCAGTCCCTCCGTCTTGGCGCGGGCCTCTTTGATCATGTTGGCCCCGATGATGCACAGCAGCACGAAGGCGATCCAGTGATCGTATTTTGTTGTAATTCCCTCAAACTGCGAGCCTAAAAAATACCCCAGCAGCGGCATGCCGGCCTGAAATCCGCCAAACCAGAGGCCCACGCAGAGGATATGTTTCAGTCTTACTTTTCCGGCGCTTAAGCCCTTGCAGACGGATACCGCAAACGCATCCATCGAAAGGCCGACCGCGATTGCAAAAAGTTCCAAAAATCCCAATTTTCGTACTCCCTCCGTGATAAAAAAGAGACCTATCCGCCCTTGGCGGATAAGTCTCATCATTTGATACAAAGCCAGGACGGAAAATCCAGTATGTTGACTTTGCCGCGCCTATTGCGCCGATTACTCCCTTATTCCGGAGTATTATAGTATGAAAATCTTCCGTTGTCAATCCATCAAATTTCTTTTCCCGTTTCCGCGTCGAGCACTTCCCGGTAGACGCCGTAATATTTCGGCGGAATGCGCCGGTCGAGATGAAAGCATCCGAAAAACCACTTCGAGTATCGGCATTTCGAGCCGAGCTCATCCAGAAACGCATGAAGGTTGTTGAAGCAGTTGGTCTCCATTTTCAGAAAACTGCGCAGCCGGAATCCGGTATCGTAGGTGACGATATAATCCACCTCGCCGCCGGATGCCTCCAGATTCTCCAGCGTGCGGCGGGTATCCTCCCCGCTCGGCAGGCGCTGGAAATCCGGGCAGTCGTCAAGATCCATCAGGTCGGTCTCCTCGTCGTCGCCGCCGCCAAAGGCCAGGATCTTTTTTCCATCGATCTCAAAGATCTCCCCACGGATCAGCTGGTAGATGCGATCGGCGATCTTTCTCGCCTTTCCGCCGCAGAAATCCACGATTTCGTACTGATTGAGCAGCGTATAGTTTTCGTGGGCTCCCTCGATGAACGCAATCGTGTACCTGCGGCGCGAAAGCCACGCAAGATTTTTCTTCTCCCGCTCGGAACCATCCCAAACAAAGCCGAAATCGCCGCAGACGATCAGCGTATCGTGTTTTTTCAGTTTACGCAGCTTAGGAAGCCGGAACCTGTCCGGATCCCCGTGGGTATCGCCGGTGATATAGATCATTTTGTCTCCTCCAGCCTTAGCGCACCGCTTTTTCGATGGCCTGACCGAGGTCGCCGATGATGTCCTCAACGTCCTCAAGGCCGACGGAGATCCGGACCGTCTCCGGCCGAATTCCGCAGGCGGCGAGCTGCTCATCCGAGAGCTGGGAGTGCGTCGTCGTGGCGGGGTGCGTCACAATCGTGCGGACATCTCCGAGATTTGCGACATGGGAGATCATCTGGAGGGAATCGAGGAACTTCGCGCCGTTCTCTCTTCCGCCTTTGAGGCCGAATGTGAGCACGGCGCCGCAGCCTTTCGGCATCATGCGCTTCGCAAGTTCATAGTAAGGACTTTCCGGCAGGCCGGGATAATTGACAAAGCTGACCGACGGATTGGAGGCCAGATATTCCGCAACCTTCTGCGCGTTTTGGCAGAGGCGTTCCATGCGGATGGAGAGCGTCTCGATGCCCTGCTCAATCAGGAAAGAGTTAAACGGCGAGATGCAGCAGCCGATGTCGCGCAGGATCAGACAGCGGAAACGGCTGGTAAAGCATGCCTTCATATCCGCGAAGATAACGCCGTGATAGCTGACATCCGGCTCATTGTAGAGCGGAAAGCGCGGATTATTTTTATAAGGAAACTCACCGGATTCGACGAGCAGCCCCGCCATCGCGTTGCCGTGCCCGCCGAGGAATTTGGTGGCGGAATGGATGACGAGATCCGCGCCCCATTCAAAGGGCCGGAAGAGATAAGGCGTCGTGAACGTGGAGTCCGCGATCAGAGGAATCCCATATTTGTGCGCGATCTTTGCAATTTTTTCGATGTCGGAGACGTTTGCATTCGGGTTGCCGACCACTTCGGTGAAGAATGCCTTCGTGTGCTCGTTGACCGCGGCCTCCCACTGATCCATATCGTCCGGATCGACGAAACGGACGTTGATGCCGAGGCGTTTGAGCGTGACGCCGAGCATGTTGATGGCTCCGCCATAAATATAGGAAGAGGAAACGATCTCATCCCCTGCCGAGCAGAGATTGAGCACCGCGCCGAAGATCGCCGCGTGGCCGGAGGAAACCGAAATCGCCCCGACGCCGCCCTCCAGCGCCGTAATCCGGCGTTCCAATGCGTCGCTGGTCGGATTGGAGAGACGCGCATAGATGTTGCCCTCCTCTTCCAGCGAAAAAAGACGCCGCGCATACTCGGCGCTTTCAAAATCATAGGCGGTCGTCGCGTAAATCGGCAGCACGACCGAGTGATTTTCTTTATCCGGCTTCTTTCCGGCGCGAACCGCCAGCGTGTCGAAACGATAGTCCGTTTCCTTCATGGGATCCCCTCTTTTCATAAATTGCAAGATTCCCTATTCCATCCGGGCACAAATTTTGATATAATATCAGTATAACAGACAAAACTGGATATCCGCAACTATTATTTATCAATTTGGACCGTCGGGTCCCGTCGTTTTGGAGGTGTTTTCATGAAGAAAGCCGCTGCCCTCATTTCTGCGCTGATGGCGCTGGTCCTGCTGTTTTCCGGCAGCTTCAGCGTCTGTGCCTACGCTGCGCTCCAGTATGTCCCGCCCACGGAGGTAAACAGCGAAGCGGTTTACCTCGCCGATGCGGATGGAAATGTCCTGTACGAGAAAAATGCCACTCAGCGGATGTATCCTTCCGAGCTGACGCAGATCATGACCGCAATCGTCGTGATCGAAAATATTGAAAGCGTCGGCGGCTGGGAGGCACAGACCACCTTCACCACATCCATGCAGAACTACCTGTACGAAAACCGCGGCAGTACCATCCTGACCGGTCTCTCCGCCGGAGAGGTCATGACGGCCGACCAGATGTTCCATGCCATGGTTATCGCCTCCGGCTACGACTCCGCAATGGCGCTGGCAGAGCTGATCGCCGGCAGCCAGGAGGACTTTGTCGCGATGATGAACGCCAAGGCCAAGGATATCGGCGCGGTCAACACCAACTTCACGAACTGCCACGGCCTGCACGACACCGCCAACTACACGACGGCCTACGACATGTACCTGATCGCCAAATACGCGATGAGCCTCGACAAATTCGCGGAGACCGTTTCCCTGACCACCTACCGGAGCGGTGAGACGAACTATCACACCAACCTTACATGGAACTCCGACAACGGCCTGATCATCAGCGGAAACGTGCATTACTACTCCGCCGCGCAAGGCATTAAGGCCGGGTACAGCAAAGATACCGGCAGGAGCATCGTCTCCTATGCCTCCCAGGATGGGTACTCTTATTATCAAGTGGATCTGGGCGCGCCGTATGAGCTGGATGAGGATACCTATAATCTTGCGATGGTCGACGCCAAGAACCTGTATGTCTGGGCTTTTTCCGAGTTTCAAGTCAAATCCGTCATCAGCTACGGAGATCAGGTCGGCGAAGTGCCGCTTGAGCTCGCCTGGCAGAAGGATTACCTCCAGCTGATGGCCGGGGAAAACTACGTGGCGCTGCTGCCGGCCGATATCGACGTCGGCTCGATCACCTACGAGTACGAGCTGCCGGAATATGTCAATGCGCCGGTCAACAAGGGCGACCACATCGGCACGCTGCATTTCATCTCCTCCGGCGAGGAGATCGGCGAGATTCCGCTGGTCTCCGCCGAGGATGTAAAACAGAGCGAGCTGCTCAGCGGCCTTGAGTCCTTCTCTCAGATCACCCGCTCCTTCTGGTTTAAGTTTATCATCGTGATGGTCATCATGATCGTTTTGCTTTATGTCGCGCTGATGATCGTACGCAACTACAACCATAAGAAATACGGCACGATCCGGAAGAGAAAAAATCTCTGAGCAAAAGACGCAGTACCCCCGGAGCGGCAGGAATGGCTTTTCACAAAGCATTTTATCCCGTCTTGCTTCCCGCTCCGTTTGCTGCGGGGATCGGAACATGCGGCGAAGTGACCGAAAAAGTCCTTTTAACCGTCCATTCAATCATTTTTGCTGCGTTTTTCGCGAAAATTCCTTGACATAATGAAACTGATAAATTATAATATAAACGCTGTCCAAAGACAGCAGGTGCGCTTGCGCTTAAACGGGTAACCGGCCTGCCGAGGATGAGTGTTCATTATGATGATAACGCTCCTTCCACGGCTCGCGGAGGGAGTTTTTTTTACTCCCTATCTTTTCGCAGGAGGTGAAACTTATGTCCAGTGAAATTATTCTGCAGCAGAAGAAAGAAACAGTTGCGCAGCTCGTCGAAAAGCTGAAGAACGCTTCCTCCGGAGTATTGGTCAACTACAGCGGCATCAACGTCGCGAACGACACCGCTCTCCGCCGTGAACTTCGTCAGGCCGGCGTCCACTATGCCGTCGTCAAGAACACGATTCTCCGTCATGCGCTTGATGAGCTCGGTATGGAAGGACTCGACCACACCCTTTCCGGAAGCACCGCAGTCGCCCTCGGCGGCGAAGATGCGATGGCCCCTGCAAAGATCCTCGGTAAATTCGCCGCGGATTCCAAAGGCAAATTCACGATCAAGGCCGGATTTATGGAAGGCCAGATCATGGATGAAGCTCAGGTAATCGCGCTCTCCAAGCTGCCCGGCAGAGAGGGACTTCTCTCGATGCTCGTCAGCGCACTCAGCGGCCCGGTCAGAGGACTTGCCGTTGCGCTCAATGCCATCGCCGAAAAAGAAAACGGCGGCAATGAAGGCGAAGTTGCCTGATTGCCCCATCCAAACATCTTACTTTATAAAATTACAGGAGGTACGTTCCTATGGCTTCTGAAAAAACCCAGAAATTTATTGAAGACATCAAAGCCCTTACCGTTCTTGAACTGAACGAGCTTGTTCAGGCAATCTGCGAGGAGTTCGGCGTTTCCGCCGCTGCTCCGGTCGCTGCTGCCGGTGCCGGCGCTGCCGCTGAGGCCGCCCCGGCTGAGAAAGATTCTTGGGATGTCATCCTCACCGATGTCGGCGAGACCAAGATGAACGTCATCAAAGCCGTCAAAGAGATCACCGGCCTTGGCCTCAAAGAGTCCAAGGAAATCGTCGACGCTTGCCCGAAGGCCATCAAAGAGGGCGTCTCTGCCGCCGATGCCGACGAGATCAAGAAGAAACTGGAAGAGGCCGGCGCCACCGTCGAAGTCAAATAAGGTTTCCGTTTTTAAAAAGCCTTTCCGTCAACCGGCGGAAGGGCTTTTTTCTTTATTTGCGCTATACAATTCTTCGGCCCCGTGCTACTATAATACCAACGAATGGAGGGATGTCATGGAACCTCAAATTCAGGAGAAGAATAAGAAAAAGAAACGTTCTCCCTTTTCACTCTGGATGATCCGGTTTTTTCAGGGAATTCTCATCGGCGGCGGCGCGATTCTGCCCGGCGTCAGCGGCGGCGTACTCTGCGTCACCTTCGAGCTTTACCGGCCGATGATGGCGCTGCTCTCCCACCCAGCGCGGAATTTCTTGCTCTACTATAAGATGTTCATTCCGGTCGTGATCGGCTGGGGAATCGGCTTTCTCTCCTTTGCGCAGATCATTGCGGTCGTCTTTCAGGCCTCCTCCCTGCTGGCGGTCTGCCTCTTCATCGGGCTAATCGCAGGCACGTTTCCGCAGCTCTACCGGGATTCCGGCAAACAGGGCCGCAGCGCCGCCTCATGGATCGGATTTGCCTCCGGGTTTCTTTTTATGTTCGGCTCCCTGTTCATTTCGGGGATCACGTTCCGGGCCGACCTGCAGCCAAACGTCTGGTGGTTCCTGTTCTGCGGGATGCTCTGGGGCTTAAGCCTCGTCGTACCGGGAATGACCTCCTCCTCTACGCTGATTTCCCTCGGTCTCTACCAGCCGCTGGCGGAGGGAATCGCCTCGCTGGATCTCCACGTCCTGATCCCGATGGGAATCGGGATCGTCGTCGTGATTGCGCTGACCGCAAAACTGATCAACCATCTTTTTGAGACGCGGTATTCCATCTCCTATCATACGATCATGGGCATCGTGCTGGCGTCGACCCTTTACATTGTCCCACTGGAATACGGCAGCTTGGGCGAAATTCTGTTGGCTGCCCTCTGCTTTGGAATCGGAGCCGCCGCCTCCCTGCTGACGGATAAATATTTCGGCGCAAACGAACCGGAATAAAAAGCGAAAAATCCGCCGCGCTCACGGAGATCGGCCGCACCGGAAGACGGGATTCACCCGGACATCACGCCCGGAGACATATTTATAAAAGAGGTTCATCTTCCTCAATAAAAACAGCCGCACCTATCCGGATGCGGCTGTTTTTTATTTTAAAATTTTTTCCGTCGGGAAAAGACTTGGCGCTTTTCTTTCTAAGATCTGGCCCTTCCTTTGAAAAACAACATAAGATCAGGACTTCCCTTCGGGAAAGAACATAAGATTAAGACTTCCCTTCGGGAAGGGACCTAAGTTTAAGCCTTCCCTGCGGGAAGGGACATTAAGTTTAAGCCTTCCTTTCGGGAAGGGACATTAAGTTTAAGCCTTCCCGTTGCAGCCAAGCACGTCGACCAGCTTGTGGCGCACAAGCTCCTTGATATTTGCGCGGGCGGGTTTCAGATACGCGCGCGGATCGAAAGCTTCGGGATGCTCATCAAGATATTCCCGGATGCTCCCCGTCATGACAAGGCGAATATCGGAGTCGATGTTGATCTTGCAGACGGCCATTTTGGCGGCCTGACGGAGCAGATCCTCCGGCACGCCAATCGCATCCGGCATTTTGCCGCCGTGCTCATTGACAACCTTCACCCACTCCTGCGGGACGGAAGAAGCGCCGTGCAGGACGATCGGGAATCCGGGCAGACGTTTCGATACTTCTTCGAGAATATCGAAGCGGAGCAGCGGCTTGTGGCCGGGCTTGAATTTATAGGCGCCGTGGCTGGTTCCGATGGCGATCGCAAGGGAGTCGACGCCGGTTCTCTCCACGAACTCCTCAACCTGAGAGGGGCGCGTATAAGAGGCATACTCGTCGTCCACCTGCACGTCGTCCTCAACGCCCGCAAGAGTGCCAAGCTCGCCCTCGACGCAGATGTCGTGCTGATGCGCATACTCGACGACCTGTTTAGTCAGGGCGATATTATCATCAAAGCTGTATTTGGAGCCGTCGATCATCACCGAGGTAAATCCGCTCTCGATGCAGGATTTGCACAGCTCAAACGTGTCTCCGTGGTCGAGATGAAGGGCAATCGGCAAACCGGTATCCTCCACGGCCGCCTCAACCAGTTTTCTCAGATAGACCGGCTTCGCATACTTTCTGGCTCCGCTCGAAACCTGAAGGATCAGAGGGGCCTTTTCCTCGGCGGCGGCCTCCGTGATTCCCTGGATTATCTCCATGTTATTGACGTTGAATGCGCCTATGGCATACCCGCCGTCATAGGCCTTTGCGAACATTTCCTTTGTTCCAACCAGCGGCATTTCGATCATCCTCCAAAAATAATTTCCAATTCCATATTAGGCCGGAAACTTCACAAAAGCAAGTAAAAACCTGCCAAATAACCGGGGTTCACAAAAATTATTGCAACGCCCGAAATTTTTGCGGAAACTTTCTCGCGTAATAAAAAAGATATTGCTGGGCGATGCCGGCCTCCCCTGCCGCACAGCCGGGTATCTCCCCGCCGAGCGCCGTCAGCACGCGCTTCATCCAGACATCCTCCGGACAGCATTCCGTTTTTCCGAGCCCATAGAGCAGGATGCAGTCCGCAACCTTTGGGCCCACGCCGAAAACCTTCAGCAGCCGGCACCGCGCCTCGCAGACGGAGACATCCCGAAGGGCCTCCAGATCCAAATCCCCCCGCGCGACCTCCCGGGCCGCCGAAGAGAGATACTCCGCCCGGTAGCCGCATCCCATCTCCCGGAAGACTTCCGGTTCCAGCCCCGCGAGGACCTCGGCTTTCGGGAACGAATGCTCTCCCTCCGGAAGCTCTTCTCCATACGCCCCGCAAAGCCGCTCCAAGATGCCGCGGATCCGCGGGATATTATTGTTCTGGCTGACCAGAAACGTGATCAGCGCCTCCCATGGCTCCTGCCGGAGCACGCGGATTCCGGGTGCAAAGGCACAGGCCTCCCTGAGCAGCGGAGCGGCGGAGAAGCTCTCCCGCAGCCCGGCATAATCCCGTGAGATGTCAAAATATTCAAGCCAGATCCGCCGGACCTCCTCCTTATCCGCCCCGGCAACGAAGATACCTTCCGGCTCCTCATAGACCGTGCGGCAGACGCCGCGGACGACGCCCCTCCAGCCGCCGTCCGGCTGCTCCCTCCAGCGGAAGCATTGACCGCAGTCCAGCGTCTCTGAAAGCGAAATTCCGCCGAATCCCCGGACGGAAACGCCTCCCCCATGCACCATGATTTCCAAACAATCACCTCCGACATCCGAATTATACAGGATTTTTGCTCTCTCCGCAATCCGCCGAAAGAGAGTTTTCTTTTGGGAAACAGATGTCTTTTCCGCGCGCACTTTTCTTTCTAAAGAACCATTTTTTTCGTATTTTCGACGAAATTTTGATAAATTTTTCACAAAACGCCTGAGCACGTAAAGGCAAAACAACTTTATGTAGGATGTAAAAAAATGGATGTTATGTTGGGGAGATCTCCCGGAATTTCATGCTTCAGCCGTTTTTGGGACCACTTTTCAACTTTTTCAACCGGTTTTTCAACGGGATCGGTTTTTCATGTTATACGCTTCGTAATATCCGTTTTGGAGACGGAAAAAGCTGTTTTCCTGTGAATATTCGGCAGGCGGAAAAGCAAGATAATACCGTAAATTCCAAGGCGGGAGGCAAAATTATGGTACGAGGTGTGAATCGAAAAATCATTGAAATTAACAACGTGGAAGGCGGATATTTTGAAAAAGTGCTGTTTTTCGTCAAGGATGACAAGCGCTCTTCTCCGGACGACCTGCTGGAAGGCCAGGCCAGCAAATACATCGCAGAAGGATGCACTCTCAAGTACCGAACCCGGCTCAGCCTGACGGCCATTCTTTCCCTGTGTGTTAAGATTCTGACCGTGGCGGGGTTTGGGTTTTCCGCCGCCGTCCTGTTCCATTAGAAAATTATTTTAAATTGCTCTTGCATTTCCACGCTCCATCCGTTATAATAATAAAGCACCATTGAGGTGCACGAAATATCGCGGGGTGGAGCAGCTCGGTAGCTCGTTGGGCTCATAACCCAAAGGTCGTTGGTTCAAATCCTTCCCCCGCAACCATT
>DAOTHJ010000020.1:0-5293 GCA_035447605.1 Oscillospiraceae bacterium
CGCCGGCACCAGTACCACCACCTCCGGCACCACTTCCGGAACGGCCAATACCTCGGGCAGCACCACTTCCAGAACGACTTCCGGAACCACCTCGGGAACCACCTCCGGAACGAGCAACACGACCGGAACCACCGCCACGGCCCCCAAAACCGCCGGAGAGCTCGACCGCTGCATCACCGTGGACGTCCTCTCCTGGCTTGTGGTCAACCCGAATGCGGACGCCGCACAGATCACCGAGGCAGAGAATTTTTTGAAATGGCTTTATACGAATAACGCCGGCATCGGTTACCTGACCGGAACCTTCGGCACCGACTGGGCGACGCTCACCGGCACCGCGACAACCGGCGGCACCGGTACGACCAGCGGAAACGCCGCGACCTCCGGCACGAGCAAGGCCGGCACCAGCGGAAACGCCGCCGGTACAAGCAACGCCGCCACGAACGGAACCGCTTCGGGCGGGGCCGCCAACAGCGCGTCGAGCGCAAAAGCCGCCACAAGCGCGGCCGGAACCACCTCAAAGGCGGCCAATACCACGAGCGGGGCCGCTACTTCAAACGGCAACGGCACCGCCAACAGCGCCGCCACGAGCAAAGCTGCCACGAGCGGAGCCGCCGCTTCAAACGGCAGCGGTACCGCCAACAGCGCCGCCACCTCCGGCAACAGCGCCACCACGTCGGCCGGGCAGCTTCCGGATTCCCTCCGGAAGAGCCTCGCTTCTTACCTGAAGGCCGGAGACTGGGTCCCCTCCTATTACCGTTACGCCTCCACAGGCTGGCGCACCAACTTTGAGAGCGCAGCCACCAGCTATGTTCAGGGCGGAACCTTTACCGAAGAGACCCGCACCGGATTTGTAACCGGGATCTTCTCCGACTGGGGCGGCAAGGATACGAGCGCCCCGATGGACCAGTCCTCGGACAAATATATTCAGGGGAGCGCCCAGACCGCGAGCAAGGCGGAGGCCTCCTCAAAGGCATAGAAACCGGAAAGGCCTCTTTCCATCCTGCAAAATACGAAAAAGAACCGCGCGACAAACAAAAAACGCATCGGAATATCTCCGGTGCGTTTTTTAATCGAAACAGATTTTTTGGCAGAAACGATGCCCTGCAAAACTCATTCGTAGGTTCTGACGACGGAGACAACCTTGCCGAGGATGGTGACCTCGTCGACGATGATCGGCTCGTAGGCGTCGTTCTCCGGCTGGAGGCGGAAATGCCCGTTTTCTTTATAGTAGCGCTTGACGGTGGCGTCGTCGCCGACCAGAGCGACCACGATCTCACCGTTGACCGCGTCCGGCGTCTGACGCACGACCACGATGTCGCCGTTCAGGATGCCGCATTTAATCATACTGTCGCCGCGAACCCGGAGCGCGAAGAGGCCGGCCGTGCTGCCGTTCCACGGAATGTATTCCTCGACCTGTTCCTCCGCAAGGATCGGCGAGCCGGCGGCGACGCGGCCGAGCACCGGGATCGTTCCGGCCGGAGCGGCCTCGTTGAGCGTGATGGCGCGGTTCTGGTTCTCCCCCATCGTGATCCTGCCCTCGGACTGAAGCTCGCGCAGGTAGCGGTGCACGGTCGAGGTGGAGCGGATGCCAAGCTCCGCGCAGATCTCGCGGACCGTGGGCGGATAGCCGAATTCGTTGAGGTGCTCGGAGATATAGGCATAGATTTCGTCGGATTTCTGCGTCATGATAAAGGCTCCTTTCGCGAAAAAAGGTTCCGGTTTTTCAAAAGCAGTATAACACATCTTTTTCTAAAATGCAAACGTATGTTCTTGCTTTTTAAAAAAAAATTTAACGGACGGTCGCTTCCAAACAGTTCTGCCGCGGGTTTTTGCGGAAAGAGAGAGCCGGCTCCTCTTTCAGGGAAGAAATCTGCCCCGATTTTTCACCTTCTGCGGCAAAAGAGAAGGCCTTTCTTCCGGCGCCGCGCGGGCGGCCTTTATTCATAAAATATCCGATATTTCCGGGGGAATGTTAACCGTTACTTAACAAAGTTTTTTTCTCCGGTGCTATAATATGGATGTACCCGAGAAGAGCCGCAAGCTTTTCGGCGTACACCCTCCTCAAAACAACCCTCAAACTAAAATCACTCAAAAAGAAAAGCACCGGAGTTTTTCCGGTGTCTTTCTTTTTATGTGGATTTTCCGCCGAAAACTTCCTGCCGCCTGTATCGGGCGGTACCCGGAGATCCCGTGGCAGGCCGGGTAAGATGTTCGCCCGGCCAAAGACGCCGGGACACGCCGGATGAACAGAAAGCTCCTCCGCCTGCGCTTCTTCGGCAGCGCCTCGGAACCGCTTCCACAAATAAAAAAGGCCGGGGAATATCCCCGGTCTTTTTTTATTCGGAGATTTCAGCCGGCAAATTCCATGCCGAGCCGAAGAGCTTCCATATTCTTTTCGATCAGGTCGGCTTTTTTGGCCGGGATGATCTTCCGGAAGCAGGCCTCAAGATTCTCGGGCGTGGTGAAGCCGGTCTTTTCGAGCAGGGCGCCCAGCAGGATGATGTTGGCGAGCCCCTGAAGATCATGTTCCTTCGCCGTCTGGGTTGCCGGGAGAAAGACGGCGGTGATATCGGTGCGGCCGCAGGCGCGGTCGACAAGCGTAGAGTCGATCACCGCGACGCCGCCCGGCACGACCGAATCGATGAAGCGGTCATAGGAGGGGTTGTTCATCGCGACGAGGCAATCCGGGCTGAGCACCAGCGGGGAACCGATCGGCTCGTCGGAGAGGCAGACCGAGCAGTTGGCCGTGCCGCCGCGCATCTCCGGGCCGTAGCTCGGTAGCCACGAGACCTCGCGGCCCTCCATCATGCCGGAGTAGGCGACCGCCTTGCCGGCGAAAAGGATGCCCTGCCCGCCGAAGCCGGCGAACAGCATGTTGTGGGAAGCGGCCATCTCATTTCGCCTCCTTGTCGATGTCTTTGTAGACGCCCAGCGGATAATACGGGATCATGGCGGAATCGACCCACTTCATGGCCTCATCCGGCGTCATGCCCCAGTTGGTCGGGCAGGTGGAGAGGACCTCCACAATCGAGAAGCCCTTGTGGTCGATCTGATTCTGGAAGGCCTTTTTGATCGCGGCCTTCGCGTGCCGGATATTCGGCACGGTGTTGACGGCAACGCGCTCGGCATAGGCGGTTCCGGTCAGTGTGGCGAGCATCTCGCAGATGCGGATCGGCCAGCCGGCGGTCTGCGGATCGCGGCCGTAAGGCGTCGTCTGGGTGACCTGACCCGGCAGCGTGGTCGGAGCCATCTGGCCGCCGGTCATGCCGTAGATCGCGTTGTTGACGAAAATGACGGTGATGTTCTCGCCGCGGGTGGCCGCATGCACGGTCTCGGCGGTGCCGATAGCGGCAAGGTCGCCGTCGCCCTGATAGGTGAAGACGATGTTGTCCGGCAGGGCGCGGCGAAGGCCCGTTGCGACGGCGGGCGCTCTGCCGTGGGGCGCCTCTACCATATCGCAGGTGAAGAAGTTATAGGCCATAACCGAGCAGCCGACCGGCGCGACGCCGACGGTGATCGGCTCCACGCCCAGCTCCTCGATGACCTCGGCGACCAGCTTCGTGATGATGCCGTGGCAGCAGCCCGGGCAGTAGGAGAGCGGCACATCGGTGAGGCAGCTTGATTTCTGATAGACAATGGCCATTATTGCTCACCTCCCGCAAGTTTTTTGATCTGTTCGAGAACTTCCGCCGGCGACGGAATGATGCCGCCGGTGCGTCCGTAGAAAGAGACGGGCTTTTTGCATTCGAGGGCGAGCTTCACGTCGTCGACCATCTGGCCCATATTCATCTCGACGACGAGCACGTCGTGCGCATGTTGGCAGCCCTCCTGAATTTTTTCAGCCGGGAACGGCCAGAGCGTGTAGGGGCGAACCATACCGGCTTTGATGCCGGCGGCGCGGGCGCTGTTGACCGCGGATTTGACGATCCGGGAAGTTGCGCCGAAAGCGGCGACCACGATCTCCGCGTCCTCGGTCAGGTAGGATTCCGCCTTGGGCAGAACGCGCTTGACCTCCTCGTAGCGGGCGAAGCGGGCGACGTTGGTATCCTCCAATTCTTTTGGAGAAAGATAGAGGGAATTGACGATGTTATGTCTGCGCTCGCCGTGGCGGCCGTTGGTCGCCCACGGTTTATCATAGGTGACGATCTCGCGCTCCGGGAAGACGACCGGCTCCATCATCTGGCCAAGCAGGCCGTCCGCCAGCACCATGGCCGGCATACGGAAGCGGTCGGCGTTCTCAAAGGCGTCAAAGACGGCGGTGACCATCTCCTGTACGGAGTTGGGCGCAAAAACGAGAAGCTGGAAGTCGCCGTGGCCGTAAGCCTTGGTCGCCTGCCAGTAGTCGGACTGGGAAGGTTGAATGCCGCCGAGGCCCGGTCCGCCGCGCATGCAGTCAACGATGACGCAGGGCAGGTCGGAACCGGCTATGTAGGAGACGCCCTCGGATTTGAGCGAGATGCCCGGCGAGGAGCTCGAAGTCATCGCGCGGACGCCCGCGGCCGCGGCGCCGAGGACCATATTGATCGCGGCAATCTCGGATTCCGCCTGAAGAAAGACGCCTCCGACTTTCGGCATCTGGCGGGACATGTAGGCGGCGATCTCCGTCTGAGGCGTGATCGGATAGCCGAAGTAGTGGCGGCAGCCGGCACGGATGGCGGCTTCGGCGATCGCCTCGTTGCCCTTCATAAGTACTCTTTCAGCCAATATACTCATCCTTTCCTGTTATCCAAAGTCATGCATGAAATCCGCGGAGCGGATTTCATGCTGGGAGTTTGCCGTGCCCGCCTTGTAGGACGGCGGGCATTTGCTCCACAAACCGGCAAACTTCATTTTAACCAAAATCTGTGCACGATTTATGCGATAACCAAAATGCCGGCAGCTTCCGTCATTTTTCGACGGTAATCGCGCTGTCCGGGCAGATGATGCCGCACATCGCGCAGGCGATGCACAAAGACTGGTCGGTCATCTCCGCGGGATTGTAACCCTTCGCGGAGATCCGGTCGGGCGCCAGACGCAGGATTTTTTTCGGGCATACGGATACGCAGAGCCCGCAACCCTTGCAGACCGACTCATCAACGGTAACTTTCGCCATAAGGCAACCCTCCAAAAAATGAAATAACAAATAAGGTGGAATAACGGCCGCGGAAAGGCGGCTCACCCTGTCTTTCGCCGAAGCCGGCTCCGGCAGGGCGGCATTTTCAGCAGCAGTTCCCGGGATTTCGCAGATAAAACGGGCATTTGCCCTCTTTCAGAACGCTTTCCGGCTTCTCCGCGTATTTTACGCAGGAGGAGG
>DAOTHJ010000020.1:5393-33423 GCA_035447605.1 Oscillospiraceae bacterium
TTGCCCTCTTTCAGAACGCTTTCCGGCTTCTCCGCGTATTTTACGCAGGAGGAGGCGGAGCCTTTTTCTTTATAAATACAGGTCCGGCAGATCAGCTCCCGGTTGGAGACGAGTCCGTCGTCCGTGGCCCAGAGCTTTCGCTCCGCGGGGCGGTCCTTTTTATGCGCACCACAGGCGCACGGGGTTTTTCCCACAATCGACAGCTCCTTTCCGATGAGAATAGCCTATGCCGGGGAAAACTTGTTTTTAGAGAAAGATCCTGTCCGCCCATAGGCAAACTGAGGATGGATCCCGGCAAAGATCGTAAAGCAAGCGAATTCCGGCATGAAACCGGATATATTGCCCGCCGGCCTATTTGTGGCCAGCAAAAATAACTTACAGCATGAACCTGCCCCGCATTTTGGTTTCGACGAGTTTTCGTTCCATGCGATGGTGCCGGCCTGTGGCCGGCGAGAAAACTCGCAGCATAAACCCACGAAGTGGGTTTCATGCGGTTTGCGAAGCAAATGCCCGCCGCCCAATGAGGCAGATAGGGCAGGTTTCCGGCGTAAATCACGAACGGGTCTTGTTATCGACGAAGTTCGCCGGTTTACGAAGCAAATGCCCGCCGCCCTATGAGGCAGATAGGGCAGGTTTCCGGCTTGTTATCGACGAAGTTCGCCGGTTTGCGAAGCAAATGCCCGCCGCCTTGCGAGGCAGACAAGGCGGGTTTCCGGCGTAAATCACGAACGGGTCTTGTTATCGACGAAGTTCGCCGGTTTGCGAAACAAATGCCCGCCGCCCTATGAGGCGGGCAAGGCAAACTTCCAGCATGAAATCCGCCACTGCGGATTTCATGCGTTTTCCCAAGGGAACTTCACAAGAATCTCCACCGGGAACGGCTCGGGCACCTTTGCGGATTCGCAGCCCTTGAGCACGCAGGTCGCGAGCAGCGGCAGCCCGGTGAGCACAGAAACCTGCGCGGCATAGTCCACGCTCTGCTCAATATCTTCGGCAGAGGTTTCCCGGCCGAAATTCGTATTGTTGACGAGAAAGCTTCCCTTGAGACGGGAGGCCGCCTCGATCTCACCGAGAATCTGCGCCGCATCCTCCGGGGTACCGGTCAGGTTGCGGCTCTTGTTGACGACGTAGAGCATCGCGTAGCCGGCCTTTTGCAGCTTCGCGGCGTACCGGCCAAGAGCGGCCGCACCCGCGTCGTCGCCGCCCGCGTCGAGGATCACGCGCTTGCCGGAAAGGATGGCGGCGTCGATCTTTGCGGAGAGGGCGGGCGTATCCAGCGTGGTGCCGAGGAAGGTCGGCACAATCAGTTCACAGGGGAGCGCCCCGGCGTAATCGCCCGTGCGGAAATAGGGGTTGACGATGTCGAGGTCGCAGAGCACCGGAGCCTCGCCCGCCGCAAGCAGATACTTCGCAAGGTTCAGGGTGAAATTGGTTTTGCCCGAGCCGTAATGCCCGGTCACAATCAGAATGTTTTCTTCCGGCAACTTCACCCTTCTGCACCCCCTGCAAAAAAATTTAATCTTTATTATAGCATTCCCGAAAGGGGGATTCAATGCTTTTTTGTGGAGGCCGTAAGGAAAATCCGGGACGCCGCGGAAAAAATTACCTCCGAATGTCGGAAAAGCCGCCGCGGCGGGGCCGGGGAAATCCCGTACGGAGCGGAAAAAATCACCCTTTTCCTCTCTCAAGGAGTGAAAAATTTGACATTCTTCCCCATTTCGGCTATAATAGGCCGTACTTTGCGGGGAGGCGCGCCATGAGGAAGTTTTTAGCGGGCGCGTTCCGGTTTTTTGCATTTCTCGGCTCGCGGCATTTTCAGCTGATGCTGTTTGCGGCGGCGGCCTCTGTGCTGGTCTTCTGGATTCCGGCGCAGATCCGTACCGTGCGCATTGACAACGGCGGGGAGGTCTTCGCCGTGCGCACCACCGAGGATAATCCGGAGCGCATCCTTGAAAAATACGGCATCACGGTCGGCTATGGGGATACACTCTCCGTGACCGGCTTTGAGAGCTCTGGCCTTGCAGCGGATTACAGCGACGTCACGGCGGAAATCCGTGTCGCCCGGGCCTTCGAGGTGGATATCCTTGCGGATTCGCTGACTTACCACCTTAATATTGCCGGAGGAACGGTCGCGGATGCCCTTTATAAAGTCGGAATCGAGCTGCGCAACACCGATCTCGTCGACAAACCGATTCAGAGCCTGCTTTCCGAAGGGGAGCATATCCGGGTCACGCGGGTCGATTACAACACCACCACGGAGGAAGAACCGATTTCGCACGGCGTCAGCTACCGCGGCACTTCGCTGATCCGGGAGGGCAAGGAAGTACTGCTCTCCTACGGCAGGGACGGCACGAGGCTCCTGACCTACGAGCAGAAGACCGTCGACGGCGTGGAGGAGGACCGGACCCTGCTCTCCGAAGACGTCATTAAGAGAGCCACCGACGACCTCTATCTCCGGGGCGACAACGGGCCGGTCTCCGAGATGGATTTCGGCTATGAGATCGTCAACAACCGGCCGACGCAGTATGAATACCTCTTCAGCAGCGCCCGTGCCACCGGCTATTATGCCAAAGCCGGCGCGGGAACCGCAACCGGCATCCGCGCGGGAGTCGGCTATGTGGCGGTGGATCCCTCGATCATCCCCTACGGGACGAAACTCTGGATCTGCGCGCACGACGGCGGAAGCTGCTTCGTCTATGGCTACTGCATCGCGGCGGATACCGGAGGCGCCATGCTCTCCGGGAAAAACATGGTGGATCTCTATTACCCCACCTATTACGAATGCGTGCTCAACGGCCTGCGCTATGTGGATATTTACGTGCTCGAATGGGGCTGAGTTTTCCGGCCTCCGGGGGCCGTTTTGCCGGCGGGATTTTGCCCGGCGGCTTTTTTATGCCCTTTAGGACGCGCTTGCTTAAGAAATAAAACTAAAATAGGAATGAAGAAAATGAGAGATATCAAGAGAAAACAAGAGAAAACAAGAGGATTCTCTCTTCAAATTGATTTTTTGCCAAAAAACGATTGACAAGCCGTTTTTGCGTCGCTATAATAACGATTGTCGCTTTCTGAACGAAAACAAATTTTACAAAGGATTATCGGAGGTTTTACCATGAACACCACCATGCCGAATGCCTCGACCATCGAGCGCAAATGGTACATCCTCGACGCTGCGGATAAGCCACTTGGCCATACCGCCGTCGTTGCCGCCGAGCTGCTTCGCGGCAAATACAAACCCGACTTTGCGCCGCATGCCGACTGCGGAGACCACGTGATCATCATCAACGCGGCCAAAGCGGTCCTCACCGGTAAGAAGCTCGAGAAGAAATTCTATTACCATCACACCGGCTATATCGGCCACATGAAATCGATCAATTACCGTCAGCTGATGGAAAAAGACCCCTGCTTTGCCATGATGAAGGCCATCAAAGGCATGATCCCGGACAACACCGTGGGCGCCAATTCGCTCAAGAGAGTCCGCATCTATGCCGGCGCGGAACATAAACAGGAAGCTCAGGCCCCGCAGGCCTTTGAGCTCTGATCGGAAGGAGGAAATCAGACATGTACGAATCCAACCCCTATTTTTATGGAACCGGAAGGAGAAAATGCTCTGTTTCCCGTGTCCGTATCTATCCGAACGGCACCGGCGCCATCACGATCAACGGCCGTGACATCGACAATTATTTCGGCCTTGAGACCCTGAAGCTTCTGGTCCGTCAGCCGCTTGAGCTGACCGAGACCGCCGGAGCCTTCGACATCATCTGCACCGTCGAGGGCGGCGGCGTCACCGGCCAGGCCGGCGCCATCCGCCACGGCATTGCCCGCGCCCTGCTCCAGTATAACGAGGAGCTGCGTTCTCCGCTCAAAAAGGCCGGGTTCCTGACCCGTGACCCGAGAATGACCGAGCGTAAGAAATACGGACTCAAAAAAGCCCGTCGCGCACCGCAGTTCAGCAAACGCTGACCTTTCCACAAAAAATGTTCTCCGGGGCCTTTCATGGCTCCGGAGATTTTTTTGGCTCAAACCGTTTCCCTGCCGGAGATTGCGGCCGGCGAACAGGATATGGACGGCACATGCGCGGGTATTCGCTGCTCGGCCGCCGTCTTGGGGCGACGTTTTTTTCGGTATTCGGGCTCTTCGCCGCGGTTTGCATCCGTGGGAAGGTGTTTTTTCGTCTGCCAAAAAGAAAAAGGCCGCCACGGCACATGTCCGGGTATTCGCCGCTCGGCCGCCGTCTTGGCATGACGTTTTGCGGTATTTGGGCGCATCGCCGCGGTTTGCATCCGTGGGAAGGTGTTTTTTCGTCCGCCAAAAAGAAAAAGGCCGCCACGGCACACGCCCGGGTATTCGCCGCTCAGCCGCCGTCTTGGAGCGACGTTTTGCGGCTTCCAGGACCTTTTAAAAGAGGACGTCCGTTCCCCCGCCCGTCCGGGCGGTTGTGGGGAAATTCTTCATTTTTTGCGGAAAGGGGTGCGCTTTCGGGCGGATTTCTCTTTTTTTTCGCCTATTTTATTGGTGGGGGATTGTATTTTCCCGGAAAACATTATAAAGTAGGCGTGGAAGAACGATGCCTGAGGAGGAAAGGAGGCCGCCGTATGGAAGAGAACAGAAAAACGGCGCAGGATTGGATCAGAAACCCGGAAGACAGCTCGCCGGAGGAGACTATGCAGGAGCCGGTGGCGATCGGGGAACATGCCTGGGAGCAGGAGAAAAACAACGGGACGGACGTTTTGAGGGAGCCTGACCATCTCGGTGACGGCGAGGCGTCGGACATCGGCGGCATCTGCGATCTGGTGCTCCGCGGGATCGGGATCGGCATGGGCGTCGCGGTGACGGTATTGGGCACGCTGAATGCGATTCAGAGCAGCACGGCTTTTATCATGCTCGGCGTCGGGCTCACCGCGGTCTCGATCAGCGTGATGAAAAAGATGTGAGACGGAGGATTCTGCCTCCGGGAGAAACGAAACCTGCCTTCCGTTCCCTGAGCTTTTTTGCCGCGCAGGGAGTTGACCGAAGAAGCTTCGGCAGGATCTTCGTCTGCATGGCCCGGAAGACTTCCGCGGGAATGCCTGCCAAAAACGAAACGCACAAAAAAGACCGGCGCCTTAAGACGCCAGTCTTTTATTTTTTATACAATTATATAGAGGCTCGGGATTTCCGGCCGGACGGCCGAAGTCTTATCTTCCTTCAAAGACGACCGGCTCCGGATGACCGAGGCCCCAGCCGCAGATGTCTCCGCGCTGAAGGGCGCCGACGATCCGCCGGGCGACGCTCTCATAGCCCTCCTCCGACTCGAGGCGCGTGATCAGCTGCTTCACATGCTCCCGTTCGGTATGCTTGTCCGCGGGGCAGGCGCTTTTCATGACCGGCAGGCCAAGGCTCTGCGCCGCCGCGAGGACATCCGCCTCCCGGCAGTAAATCAGCGGCCGGATCACCGTGATATCCTTGCGGCTCATGTAGGTGACCGGCGAGAAGCACTCCGCCCTGCCCGCGTCGAGCAGATTCATCAGGAAAGTTTCGGCCGCGTCCTCAAAGTTGTGGCCGAGGGCGAGCTTGTTGCAGCCGTCCTCTTTCGCGGCGTCGTGCAGCATGGCGCGGCGCATCCTCGCACAGAGGCTGCACGGGTTATGTTCCTTCCGCGTCTCAAAGATGATGGTGCCGATGTTGGTGCGGCGAATATCGAGCGGCACGCCCAGTTCCCGGCAGTGTTCCTCCACGGCGGAATAATTTGAATCGGTATCGCCGAATCGGGGATCCAGCGCGAGGGCGACGAGGCCGAAATCCGGGCCGATGTGCTCGCGCAGCATCCAGAGCGCCTCGAGCATCGTGAGGGAATCTTTGCCGCCGGAGATGCCGACCGCGATCCTGTCGCCGGCATGGATCATGTCGTAATCCTGTACGGCCCTTCGCAGCGCGCCGACGATTTTTTGAATTCTTTCCATAACCGGCCGACCGCCTTTCAACTCGGAATTTTAAAAAGATAAAACGCCCATAGGGCCCGGAGGAAACCGCCGAAAAAGGGGCTCCAAAACGCATCAAAACGAGGGTGTTCCCTCTGAATTAAGAAAACACGGTGGTTCCGGGGCCGTTGCGAAAGTGTTTTTCGCGTCCTTTGCGTGCTCGCCGGATCTCTCCGGCATTCGGCCGAAGTTCGGCGGTGCCCGGCCTATTCCCTGCCGCTGTGCAGATCCATCGCGTCCTGATGAACGCCGGCGTCGGCCCAGTCGAATTTCCGGAGAGAGCCTTTCCACTGCAATTCCGGGTAGTCCCACTGCCGCAGCACCTCGTAGGCGGCGATCGCCACCGAATTCGAGAGGTTGAGGCTGCGCAGCGTCGGGCGCATCGGAATACGGACGGCGGTATCCGGGTTTTGAAAGAGCAGTTCCTCCGGCAGACCGGCGTCCTCCCGGCCAAAGACGAGGTAGCAGCCGTCCGGGTAGGAGACGTCGCTGTGGCGGGAAAGCCCCTTTGTGGTGAAATAATAGAACGGGCCTTCGTTTTTGGCAAAGAAGTCGTCGAGGCCGTCATAGAAGGTCACGTCGAGCAGATCCCAGTAATCGAGCCCGCAGCGCTTCATCTTCGTGTCATCGAGCCGGAAGCCCATCGGCCCGACCAGATGCAGCCTTGCGCCGGTGACCGCGCAGGTGCGGGCGATGTTGCCCGTATTCTGCGGAATCTGCGGTTCTACAAGAACAAGATTGAGCGTCTGCACAAAAACCACCCCGATTTTTCAAATGATAGGCCGGATGTCGAAGACAAAATCCCCCGCCGCCGGGCCTGTTCGGGCGCCTTGGGCGGGGGATGAAATCCATGCTTTATCTGCCGCAGCAGTTTTTATATTTTTTGCCGGAGCCGCAGGGGCAGGGATCGTTGCGGCCGATTTTTTTCTTTTTGACCGGAGAAGCCGGAGAGGAACCGTCCCCGCCGACGCCCATATCGGGTTTCGCAACCTGCTCGCGCTCGGGAGCTGCGCCGGCCTTGACCTTGACGGTCAGCAGCATCTTGACGGTATCCTCGCGGATCGCGTCGACCATCTGGTCGAACATGTCGAAGCCCTCCATGCGGTACTCGATGACGGGGTCATGCTGGCCGTAGCCGCGCAGGTAGATGCCCTGTTTGAGGTCCTCCATCGCGTCGATGTGGTCCATCCACTTGAGGTCGACGTTCCGCAAGAGTACCACGCGCTCAAGCTCGCGCATCAGTTCCGGCCCGAACATCTTCTCGCGGACGGCGTAGTATTCCTCCATGCGGTCGAGAAGGGCCTTTTCGATATCGGCCTTCGTCAGGTTTGCAAGCGCCTCCTTCGGATAGCGCAGGTCCCCGTCGGAGAGCATCCAGCCGAGGTAGTAGTCGCGCAGACCGTCGAGATTCCAGTCCTGCGGAACGCTGCCCTCGGCGAGGTAGGTGCCGACGGTCTTGGAGACGCTCTCCGCGCGCATCTGGCCGATATAGTCCTTGAGGTCCTCGCCGTCCAGCACCTTGGAGCGCTGTCCGTAGATGATCTCACGCTGTTTATTCATGACGTCGTCGAACTGGAGCACGTTCTTGCGGATGCCGAAGTTGCGGCCCTCTACCTTCTTCTGTGCGTTCTCGATGGAGCTTGCGAGCATTTTATTTTCGATGGGCATATCCTCTTCCACGCCGAGGGAATCCATCATATTCTGGAGCCGCTCGCCGCCGAAGAGCCGCATCAGGTCGTCCTCAAGCGAGATATAGAATCTCGATTTGCCGGGGTCGCCCTGACGGCCGGAACGTCCGCGCAGCTGGTTGTCGATACGGCGGGATTCATGCCGCTCGGTGCCGATGATATAGAGGCCGCCGGCCTGCTTCACAAGCTCGGCCTGCCCGGCGATCTCCTCCTTATGCTTCTGATAAAGCTCCTGGAAGAGTCTCCGCGCCTCAAGGATATCCTCCGCGCCGGTCTCAAAGAAGGCATCCGCGGCGTTGATCAGATCTTCCTCGTAGCCCGCCTTTCTCATGTCGGCCTTGGCGAGGTACTCCGCGTTGCCGCCGAGCACGATATCGGTGCCGCGTCCGGCCATGTTGGTTGCGATCGTCACGGCGCCGTGCATGCCGGCCTGCGCGACGATCTCGGCCTCTTTGTCATGGTGCTTCGCGTTGAGCACGTTGTGCGGGATGCCGCGTTTTTTGAGCATGCCGCTCAGAAGCTCGGATTTCTCAATGGAGATCGTGCCGACCAGCACCGGCTGGCCCTTCTCGTGCGCGGCGACGATCTCGTCGATGACGGCACCGAATTTGCCGTTTTCAGTTTTATAGACCACGTCCGGGGCATCCTCGCGGACAACCGGCTTGTTGGTCGGAATCTCGATCACGTCGAGGCCGTAGATCTCGCGGAACTCGGCCTCCTCGGTCAGGGCGGTGCCCGTCATGCCGGAGAGCTTGTCGTACATGCGGAAGTAGTTCTGGAAAGTGATGGTGGCGAGGGTGCGGTTTTCGTGCGCGACCGTGACGCCCTCCTTCGCCTCGATGGCCTGATGGAGGCCCTCATTGTACCGGCGCCCGAACATCAGGCGTCCGGTGAACTCGTCGACGATGATGACCTCGCCGTCCTTAACGACGTAGTCCACGTCGCGCTGCATCACGCCGTGCGCCTTGATTGCCTGGCTGATATGGTGAACGATCGTCATGTTGTCCGGGTCGTTGAAGTTTTCGAGGTGGAAAGCCTCCTCCGCCTTCGCGACGCCTCTCGGAGTCAGGGTGGCGGTGCGGGCCTTTTCATCGACGATATAATCCGCGTCGATGTCCTCGCGCTCCTCCTTCTCGTTCTCTTCCTTCACGCGGATGGCCTTGAGCGTGCTGGCAAAGCGGTCGGCCTTCTCATAGAGATCGGTGGATTTTTCGCCGCGGCCGGAAATAATCAGCGGGGTGCGCGCCTCATCAATCAGGATCGAGTCCACCTCATCCACGATGGCAAAATTGAATCCGCGCTGGACACGGTTTTCTTTATAGGTGACCATGTTGTCGCGCAGGTAGTCGAAACCGAATTCGTTGTTGGTGCCGTAGGTTATATCGCAGGCATAGGCGTCCTTGCGGCGGCCGGTCTCCACGTCGTGGGTGACAAGCCCGACGGAGAGGCCAAGGTAGTTATAAACCTTCCCCATCCATTCGCTGTCGCGCTTGGCGAGGTAGTCGTTGACGGTGACGATGTGCACGCCCTCTCCGGTCAGGCCGTTGAGGTAGGCCGGAAGCGTCGCGACCAGCGTTTTGCCTTCGCCGGTCTTCATCTCGGCGATGCGCCCCTGATGGAGCACGATGCCGCCGACGAGCTGCACCGGGAACGGACGCATGCCGAGCACACGATCGCAGGCTTCCCGGCAGGTGGCGAACGCCTCCGGAAGCAGACTGTCGAGGGACTCGCCTTTTTCCCAGCGCTCCCGGAACTGCGCGGTCCGGCCCTTGAGCTCGGTTTCACTCAGAGCCTTGTACTCGTCCTCAAGGGCGAGAATCTTATTGACGATGGGGTCGATGCGCTTGAGTTCCTTCTGGGAGTAATTGCCGAAAATCTTTTCAAGTAAACTCATGTTTTCTCCTTATCCTGGGCGTCGTTTTTTACGCCCGAAAGAAATGCCTAATATTCTATTTTCTTATTTTATTCTTAAGATATTTGCAAGTCAATGAACGGTCTGTAAAATCTGTTTGCCGTTTTTGAGGCCTGCGATCGTTTTCAATGGAAATTTCCGTTGAAAAGGGCGATTATTTGGAAATACTCCACATTGATTTACCGTTTGATTTCTTATATAATTTAGGCGGGTTTGACGGAAAGCTTGCGAAACGCCCGCGATTCCGAAAGCCCGCTCTCATAGTTTCATGAAGATTTATCATAAAGAGGAAAGGAGCTGCCGCATGAACTGTTCAAAAGATGTGGAAAGAATGTGCAGCGTGACCAAAGGCCCGAACCACGGCCCGGCACCGATTCCGGAGGAAGGCAGATGGGTCAAATCCACCCAGATCACCGATATCTCCGGCCTGTCGCACGGCGTTGGGACCTGCGCACCCCAGCAGGGGGCCTGCAAGCTCACACTGAACGTAAAAAACGGAGTGATCCAGGAGGCGCTGGTCGAGACGATCGGCTGCACCGGCATGACCCATTCCGCGGCCATGGCCGGCGAAATCCTGCCCGGAAAAACCATTTTGGAGGCTTTGAATACCGACCTTGTCTGTGACGCCATCAACGTGGCCATGCGCGAGATTTTTTTGCAGCTCGTCTACGGCCGCAGCCAGACCGCCTTCTCCGAGGGCGGGCTCCCGATCGGTGCCGGGCTTGAGGATCTCGGCAAAGGGTTCCGTTCCTCGATCGGTACCATTTACAGTACCGGCGTCAAGGGCGTTCGGTACCTCGACCTGACCGAAGGCTATATCACCTCCCTCGCTCTTGATAAGAACGACGAGGTCATCGGATATAAATTTGTCCGTCTCGGCAAGATGATGGAGGATATCCGTCATGGCATGGACGCCGCCGCCGCGCTCGAAAAAGAGACCGGCACCTACGGCCGCTACGCCGACGCGGCGAAGTACATCGACCCGCGCGAGGAATGACGCCGGGCGGCTTCCGGAAGAAGGGCCCGCTGCCTGCGGAAATCCGCGCTGCCGGGACCGCTCCGACAATCTGAGTGGAAAGGATGGTTTTTCAGATATATGGCAGAGTTTGAAGGAAAAGAAAGAAGAATGCCCAAGATCACGGCCTGCCTTGAAAAATACGGGATGACCTCCCTGGAGGAGGCCGACGCGCTGGTCAGGGCAGCCGGCATCGATCCTGAGGCGATCGTCAAGGGCGTGCAGCCGATCGCGTTCGACAACGCGGTCTGGGCCTATACCCTCGGCGCGGCCATCGGCATCAAAAAACAGGTCAAATCCGCTGCGGAGGCGGCCGTCTGTCTCGGAGAGGGCCTTCAGGCCTTCTGCATCCCCGGCTCCGTCGCCGAACAGCGCGGCGTCGGTCTTGGCCACGGCAACCTCGGCGCCATGCTGCTGAGCGAGGAGACCAAATGCTTTGCATTTCTGGCCGGACACGAGTCCTTCGCGGCCGCGGAGGGCGCCATCGGCATCGCCCGCAACGCCAACAAGGCCCGCAAGGCCCCGATCCGCGTGATTCTGAATGGGCTCGGCAAGGACGCCGCCTATATTATTTCCCGCGTCAACGGTTTCACCTACGTTCAGACGGATTATGATTTCGCCACCGGCGAACTGATCGTCGTACGCGAGGTTCCGTTCTCTGAAGGCGAGCGCGCGGCCATCCGCTGCTACGGCGCGAACGACGTCAACGAGGGCGTCGCCATCATGCGGCATGAGCACGTTGACATCTCCATCACCGGCAACTCCACGAATCCGGTCCGCTTCCAGCATCTTGTCGCCGGTACCTATAAAAAATGGTGCGTCGAGAACGGAAAGAAGTATTTCTCCGTGGCCTCGGGCGGCGGTACCGGGCGCACCCTCCATCCGGACAACGTGGCCGCAGGTCCGGCCTCTTACGGCATGACCGACTCCATGGGCCGCATGCACAGCGACGCGCAGTTCGCGGGTTCCTCTTCCGTGCCGGCGCACGTCGAGATGATGGGCCTCATCGGCATGGGCAACAACCCGATGGTCGGCGCGACCGTCGCCATGTCCGTCGCCGTCTACGAGGCGATCCTGAAGAAGAACGCGTAAGGCCCGCGAAAAGCCGGCTTTCGTCAAAAAAACAACAGCGATATCCGCACTTCGTCCATTCGGATGGAGTGCGGATTTTTTATCCCATCCGGCCGGAAAGAGACCAAAAAGGCGGAGCTGCGGTTCACTTTCTTTCTTTATGCGTCTTCGGCCGGTCGGTACGGATGCCAAAAATTCCATTGTCGGAGAGAGGCAAACGCCCCCTCCCCCGCCGCAGTTTATTTTTTTATATGCCGCGGCGGAGCGCGACAGGATACCCCTTGCTTTTTCCTTTTATTTGGAAGATTATGGAAGCTGCTTGAGCGAAGGCCAGACACGGCCGCCGCGCGCAATATGAGGATGCCGCCATGGGTTCCGAAAAAAGGGGAAAAACGGGCGTGAAAGGAATACGGATGATTCGCATTGCCGCAGTCGGGGCCGCATTCTGCCTGACGGGGGCGATGATTTTACAGATGACCATTTTTACGTATCGGCAGCGCATGCAGACCTCGGCGCCCCGGACGGCGGCTTCCGAAGAGGATGCCGAGGAGGCGGAAGCAGAAACCGCGGAGACCGCAGAGACGACGGAAGCCACAAACTCTGCGGAGAGCGCGGAGGAGCCTGCTCTTGTCTCGGAGACCGCCGCCTCCGGGCAAGCGGCGTCCTCCGGAAAAGCGGCCTCTTCCGGCGCAGAGAATTCCGCCCGGCAGGAGAAATCTTCCGCCGCGATGACAGCCGCGGCTGCAATATCCGGCACGGGATCCGCGGCGTCCGTCTCCGTTTTGACGGAGAATTTTATGGCGGTAGCCGGCGCCGAACACAATAACAACGAGCTGAGCGTCTACGAAACGGGGCAGGTCTCCTTTTCGGGCGGAGACACCGTTCTCCTCACGGCGGAACGAAAGGGGGAGAACTATGTCTCCGGCATGGTGGAGTCGGCCGAGAGCTATCTCTACGGGGAATTCTCGTTCACGGTCACGGTTCCGGAGGGCGCGGGCCTCTTCCCCTCGATCTGGATGTTGAGCACGGCGGGAACGGCGCTCCCGGAGATCGATATTTTTGAGCACGTCGGCACCGAGCCGGATCGTTATTCGGGCGTGCTCCATTATTTTACCGACCAAAAGCGAAGGGCTTATTTTATCTATGATTTTGAAAACGGGATGCCGCGGCAATATACGGTCGGCCTCTCGTGGCATCAGGATCTGCTGATCTGGACCCTGAACGGCGCGGAAGTATTCCGCACGGCATCCCATGTTCCCGACGAGCCGATGTATCTGATCATGTGTCTCGCCGTCGGAGGAAACTGGCCGGGCGATCCGGATGAAAACACGGTGTTTCCGGCTGTTTTTAAAGTGAAGATCGAGCGCCTGGAGCCGGAGACCGCCGCGCTGCGGCAGGAGGGATAAGCATGTTTGTACGAAGAACGGAAAACAAATATCTGCTGACCACCGTGCAGGCGGCGAAAATCATCGGCGAGCTCTCGGCGGTACTGCCGCAGGACCCGCACAGCAACTGCGGCAACGGATACCTGATCCGGTCGCTGTATTACGACACGCCGGATAACCGCTGCTGCACCGAGAAGGAGGACGGCATCTGCTGCCGGGATAAGATCCGGCTGCGGGTCTATCCGCCGGAATTCGGCTTTGCGAAGATGGAGATCAAGCATCGGGACGGCGACGCGCGCTCGAAGTGCTCCCTGCCCATGACCCGGGCGCAGGCCGAGGCGATGCAGATGGAGGATTACCGCCCGCTGCTGGAACTGCCGCAGCCCGAGGCGGTGCAGCTTTATTGCCGCATGACGGAGGAGATGTGGCGCCCCAAAGCCGTCATTCAGTACCGGAGGCTGGCCTTTGCGGTACCGCTTTGCCGCACGCGCATCACGTTCGACAGCGACATCCGCATGGAGGAGAGCGGGCGGAATCTGTTTTCGGCGGCGCCGAAACTGTGCCCGGTCACGGAGGCGGATGTCTGGGTGATGGAGGTCAAATTCAGCGGCTGGCTGCCGGATTATATTCAGGGTCTGCTCACGGATCTGCTCGGCGCGCAGGAATCCTGCAGCAAATACGGGATTTCCCGTCTGCCGAACCGGATTACGGTTTACTGAAAATAAAAAATATCGAAACAGGGGGACGGTTTGCGAATTCCGGGCGATCCTTTTGAATAGGATGTAAGACCCGTCTGCCGAACCGGGACCGGATTTTCTGAAACGATCAAGCGCACGAAACGGAGCAAAATCATGAAGCAATATATTCTGGACAACCTCCTCCAGCAGGGGGAACTCGATTTCTTCGATGTCGCGGTTCGCGTCGGCGTGGCGGTCGCGGTCGGCATCGTCGTCTATATCGCCTATTATTTTTCCGCCACCCGGGTGACCTTTTCGCGGCGCTTTGCCGTCTCGCTGATTGCGATGTCCGCCATCACGGCGGCGATCATGGCGGTCATCAGCAGCAACATCGCCCTCTCGCTCGGCATGGTGGGCGCGCTCTCGATCATCCGCTTCCGCACGGCGATCAAGGACCCGCAGGATGCCGTACATATCTTCTGGTGCATCATGGCGGGCATCTGCTGCGGCGTCGCGCAGTATGTGGTCGCGCTGACGGCGTCGGCGCTGATCTTCATTCTGCTGCTGGTCTTCGGCAGAATCCGCAAGGACAGCCGCTATCTGCTCGTCGTGCGCAGCACGCTGGAGCGCCGGGAGGACATGGAATCCGATATTTTTAAGACCTATCCGAACAGCCGGCTCCAGGTTGTCAACACGACGCCGGAGACGGCGGAGCTGATTTACGACCTGCGGGACAGCAGGGCGAAAAACAAACTGGACGGTCTTCTCGCGCTTTTATACGACAAAGAGGGCGTCAGCTACGTCAACCTCGTGCTGCAGAACAGCGAGATTCAGGAGTGAAGAGATGAGAAGAACGCTATCCCTGCTGCTGGCGGCGTTTCTGCTGTTGGCAGCCGCCGTAATGCCCGCCGCCTCCACAAAGGGGAACGCGCTCCGGGTGGGGCAGCATCTGACCTATCCGATGGAGCCGGAGGAGACCGAAGGCGAGCCGGATGCGGAGACGTTTTCGAGTTACCTGCCGCTCCTTCTGATCGATACGGAAGGACAAATCATCCCCGGCGCGGAGCAGGAGACCGAGGAGAAGATTCTCTGCCGGTTTCTTCTCTTTGACGGCGGCGGAAGGAATACGCTTCAGGATACGCCCGCGGTGGAGAGCGCGGCGCTCGTCAATATCCGCGGCCACAGCTCACGCTACTATCCCAAAAAGCAGTACGCCGTCAAGCTGGTCGGCGGCGACGGAAGCGGAAACGAGCAGTCCCTCTGCGGCATGGCGGCGGGCGATTCCTACGCCGTCAACGGCAGCTATATCGACCGGACTCAGATCCGCAACTACATGCTCTACCAGATTTCGGATGCCGTTATGGGCAACGCGCCCGACGCCCGCCTGTGTGAGATGTTCCTCAGAGGCGAGGACGGTGAAACGGAGTATCTGGGCCTCTATACGATCATCGAGCGGATTCAGACGGACCGCGAACATCTCAATTTGACGGAATTCGATTCCACCCGGACGGAGAACGCGGCCCTTGTGCAGATCAACAACACCTGCGACCATTACAAGATCGAGCGGCTGATGTCCACGGAGGCCAGCGTCTACGACTGCGACCTTCTCTATCCCGATTATCTTCAGATGACCCCGGAGCAGATCCGCTATATCGAATCCGTCTTTGCGGCCTATGAAAAATCGCTGATGGATATCGACAAAAATCCAAACAGCGCCGACTGGATGGATCGGATCGACGTCGATTCGTTTGTGGATTATTTCCTCATCAACGAATTCTTTCAGAATTACGACGCGGGCACGCTCTCAACCTTCCTCTATTTCGATCTGGACGGCATCGTGCATATCGGGCCGGTCTGGGATTTCGACGGTGCGATGAACAACACCGTCGGCCAGTGGGTGGCCTGCGATACCATCGAAATGCCCAAAAATATGATCTATTACTATCTTTGCGGCTCCGGCACCTTCACCCGGCTGTGTGAGCTGCGTTACCGGGAGCTGCGTAAAAGCTATCTGTCGGAGGACTATCTGCTCTCCTATATCGACGCCTGCCGGGACTATCTCGGCGGCAGCCTTGCGCGCAACTATGAGCGCTGGTACTGCTCGGGCGAGGCAACCCGCTACGACCGCCGGCGCGGCACCGTGGAGGAGGAATACGACAAGCTCCGCGAGTATGTGATCGAGCGCGGCCGGTGGATGGATGAAAATATCGAAAAATTGAGCATGCTCAACGGCTAGAACGGCTCCCGCGGGGCTCTTTTTGTGCGGCGGATTTTTTCGCGGGCCGGGCGCATCCGGCGGCGGAAAAGCGATGCCGTTCCCACAGGCGTGCCCAAAAATCGGGAGGAAATCATGAGGACGCTTTTTCTTCGCGTGACGGCCGGCTTTTTGGCGGCGCTGCTGGGGCTCGTTTTGCTGGCGCAGTACGGATTCCCGGTCGCTTTCGGGTATCCGGAGCTTACCTATTTCGCCCGCACCTCCGGCAAGGAGTTCGAAATTTACAGGGACGGCGTCTGGGAACCGTTTTTTATCATCGGCGTGGATATGGGCACCGGGAAACCCGGCTGTTTTCCAAACGAGCTCGGCGTCACGGAGGAGGACTATCTGCGGTGGTTCGGCTACATCGGGGCGCTGCACGCGAACTGCATCCGGGTCTACCTGCTGCAGTCGCCGGCCTTCTACCGGGCGCTCGGGGAATATAACCGCACCGCGGAGACGCCGCTCTACCTGCTTCAGGGCTACTATCTGCCGGAGACCTATATGTATACGACGACCGATGTGGGAAATGAGGACTTCCGCTCTTCCGTCGCCGGCGAGCTCCGGGCCATGATCGACGCGCTGCACGGGGAGCGCATCCGGATTCTCCGCGAGGATTCCGCCTTTTCCGTCTACTCCGAGGATATCTCCGGGTATGTGCTGGGCTATATTCTGGGCGTGGAGTGGGAGACGGATTTCGTCTCCTTTAACGATATTCTGAATCAGGCCGGAACCTATGAGGGGGAGTTTCTTTCGGCCTCTGCGGAGGCGACGGGCTTCGAGCGGTTCCTTGCCTGGATGGGCGACGCGGCGCTCTCTTACGAATGGGGAAAATACGGCTGCCAGAAGCTGATCGCGCTCTCCAACTGGCCGCTCACCGATCCGCTCTCGCATGAGGATACCGTGCTCAAGCGCGAGGTGAACGTCGATACGGAGCATATCCTCCCCACGGAGAAGCTCAAGACCGGCCTCTTCGCCTCCTACCACGTCTACCCGACCTATCCGGAATTCCTCAAGCTCGGCCGCTATGCGGAGGAGACGGACGCCTCCGGCCAAAAGAACCCCTACCGCGCCTATCTTGAGGAACTGAACGCCTACCATACCGTGCCGGTCGTCGTCTCGGAATTCGGCACCTCTTCGTCGCGCGGGCAGGCCTATCAGGACCCGGTGCGGGGTTTCCATCAGGGCGGGCTCTCGGAGGAGGAACAGGGAGAGGCCTCCGCGGCGCTGTTTGAAGACATTTGCGCGGCCGGCTGCGCGGGATGCGTGCTTTTCTCGTGGCAGGACGAATGGTTCAAACAGGCTTGGAACACGAAACTCACCGTAGATAAGGATAACATTGTCAACTGGAGCGACGCGCAGACCAACGAGCAGTTTTACGGCCTGCTGACCTTCGATCCCGGGGAGGAGGAGAGCGTCTGTTACCCGGACGGCGATCTCTCCGACTGGGCGGGCGTGGAGACAGCCGCCGGGAGGGACGGCTTTTCTGTCGCGGTTCAGCAGGATGAAAAATATCTCTACCTGCTGATCGAAAAGGAGGGCTGGACGCCCGGAACGGAGGAACTGCTGGTCGCCTTTGACGTGACGCCGAAATCCGGGGCGTTCTCCTACGAAACGATCTCCTTCTCCCGGGCGGCGGACTTTGTGCTTTCGGTCCGGGATGAGACCGATGCCGAGCTGCTGGTGCAGGAATATTACGATACCAATCTCTCGATCTACGCGTGGGACAGTTCCGCCGCGGTCCTTGCGACGCCGGAACGGAAGGATCATCCGGTCTTTCATGTCGCCACAATGGGCAGCGACAGCCGCCACACCTATCTGGATGCCGACGGAAAAGAGGTCACGACGGATGCCCTCACGGTGGAGACGGGCCGGCTCGTCTACGGAAACGGAAATCCCGCATCGGAGGAGTTTGATTCCCTCACGGATTACTGCTTTGCCGGCGGGGCGGTCGAGGTACGGCTCGCGTGGCAACTGCTCAATTTCTACGATCCCCCGACGGCGCAGGTACGGGACGACTATTACGAAAATTACGAGGTACGGGGACTTTCCATCCGGCAGATTTTTCTCTCGGGCTTTTGCCGTACCGAGGAGGAGATCGTCTCGGCGACCGGCTGGGGCGCCTATACGCTTGAAACATGGAAGACGCCGACCTATCACGAGCGGCTCAAGCAGTCCTACTATCTTCTTCAGCAGGTGTTCGCGGCGGCGGAGTGAGAGCCGCAGCCTTTGCAAAAACGGCCTTTGCGGTGATCTTTCGGGAAAGCCCCGGGCATGGAGAAATCCGTTTCAAAAGGACCGGATGGGGCAATAATTCTAAAAAGGAGCGCGTCCGCGTGCGTACGGCCGCAAAGTACTTGCCGTTTCCGGGCAAGAAAAGGTTCCCCCGGAGAAAACGGTTTTGGCGCGGCCGGTTCTGTTTTGCAGGACAGATGATTCCGAGGCGGCATCCGCTGCTTCCGGGTAAGGAATATTTTTAAAGGGAGAAGCGGCTTCCGGCACAATGGTTTTCATGCGGAAGCCCTGTCCCCCGGCACGGTACGATTCCGAAAATACGGAAAGGAGGCATTGCGGCATGCAGGTGATCCTTTTGATTTTGATTTTCGCTTATTTTTCTTTGTTGCTGCTTTTCGCCTGCCTGTACCTGCTGCTTGCGGGGCCGGATGCGCGCGCAAGACGCCGGACCGCAGCAGTGGGGAGACGCCTTGCCGCGGCCGCGGAGGGAAAACCGGTCCGTTTCGCGGAGATGAAGCGGCTCGGGGGCTGCGACGAGGCGGCGGCTTCTCTGATAAAAGGATATACGGCGCTCAAAGCCGAATTTCCGGAGCGGGCGGAGGCGCTGCTTCCGCAGATCTATGTGCTGCTCTCCGGGGAGGAGCGCCGCTGTCCGCCTTCGGATGTGAGCGGCCGTCTTTTTTACCTGCGTCTTCTGGAAGAACTCGAGCCGGACCGGGCGCGCTACCGGAAGCGGCTGGCGGAGCTCCCGGAGTGCCTGTTAGTCTCCTGTGAGCACGGGGCCGCCATGGAAAAAGCTGTGGTTCCGGGAACGACGCCGACCAAATCACCGATACGCAGCATCCGCCGGGTTTCTCCAAAAACGGCTGGCAGAGCTCCCGGAGTGCCTGTTAATTTCCTGTGAGCACGGGGCCGCCATAAAAAGAGCCGAGGCTCCTGAAACGACGCCGTCCAAAGCGCCGGCACGTGTCTGCCGGATTTCTCCGAAACTGATCCGCGGGATGCCGGGGGCGTTCCGGGCGAAAAATTATCGCAGAAAGAGAAAAAACCGATCATGGAACTTCTCAATGCCTGCCTGAAATTTTTGTTCTGGCTGTTTTTTTGCTTCGCGGGATTTTACCTTGTCATCCTTGTTCTGTCGGATGCCGAGGCGCTGCGCCGGATGGAGCGCGACCGGAAAGAGCGCTTCCGGAGACAGACGCTCGCTTCGGATGAGCTTTTCCGCGAGCTGCCGGTCAGCATCCTGATCCCGGCGCACAACGAGGAGAGCTCCCTCTGCGCGGGCATCGACACGCTGCTGCGTCTCGACTATCCGGTCTATGAGATCATCGTCGTCAACGACGGCTCGACGGACCGGACGTTGGAGACGCTTCTCGATGCTTTTCCGCTGAAACAGATCGGGCTGAATCCCACGGAACTCCTGCCCGCCCGGCCGATCCTTGGCGTCTACCGGTGCAAGATCGGCGGAATCCCGATCACCGTCGTCGACAAAGAGGCCGGCGGCAAGGCGGACGCGCTGAATGCAGGGATCAATTTTTGCCGGTACACGCATTTCACCGCGGTGGACGCCGATACGGTGCTGCCCTACGATTCCCTGAAGAAGATCGCCTTCCCCTTTGCGGAAAGGCCCGAAACCGTTGCCTGCGGCGGCGCGGTCTATACGGCGAAGGAACTCTACGCGGGCGCAAAAGCGGATCCCCTGCTGCTCGCGTTTCAGAAGTTGGAATACCTGCGGGCATTTTACGGCATGCGGCTCTTCTTCGATCGCTTTCACGCGAATCTGATTGTCTCCGGCGCTTTCGGAATGTTCGACCGGGATACGGTGGTTCGCGCCGGCGGGTACGACACGCATACGGTCGGCGAAGATATGGAGCTGATCCTGCGCCTGCACGCCTACTGCCGCCTCTGCGGAAAGGACTACGTGGTCGCCTATGCGCCGGATGCGGTCTGCCTCACGCAGTTTCCGCTGCGGCTCCGGGATTTTTGCCTCCAGCGGCGCAGGTGGCAGACGGGGCTGATCCAGAGCCTCAAAAAACACCGGGATGAGACCTCTTCGCGCTATTTCGGCGCGCTGGGGCTCCTGACGGCTCCGGTCTACTGGCTCTATGAGCTGGCGGCGCCCGCGGTCGAATGCGCCGGGTTGGTGACGCTTGCGCTTGCCCGGGTCGCCGACATTCTGGATCTTCAGAAGGTCCTTCTGCTCGCGGCCGGGTACGCGGCGGTTTGCCTCCTTTCCTCGTGGACGGTCGCCTTCGGCGCGGCGAAGCTCGAGGGTGCGCCGGTGTGCCGCAGAGATATCCTGCCGCTCCTTGCCGCCGGTTTCGCCGAGGTCTTTTTCTTCCACTTCCTGCACACGGCGGTGCGCCTCTACGCGGCCCTGACGGCGCAAAAATTCGCGCTGAAATGGGAAGATCAGACGCGATCCGCCTACTCCGCAGCGGAGGAGACCGTGGTGGAGTTTCCGCAGTATTCGGAGACCTGCGACCGTCAGGCGCCCGGATGAGCCGGTTTTTCATCAATAAGAAAATGAGCACGGAGCGAAATGTTCCGTGCTCATTCTTGTATAAAGGCATATACAGTTTTTCGGTTACGCAAAAAGGAGACAGGTTTGCCCGCCCGTGCAGATGAGAACCCATCGGCTGCGAAAACCGCAGAAATCATGCCGAAAGAAATTCCCCGCCCGTGCGGATGAGAACCCATGCGGCGGAAACCGCAGAATCATGCAAAAAAAGAAAGGCCCCCGCCCGCCCAAAACGGAGCGGACGAGGAACCATTCTTCTTTGCCGGGGCCGAAGCCCGCATGGCCGCCGGAACCGGAGAGCCTCCGATTCCGGCTTGATTATTTGATTTCGATCTTTTTGGACGAAACTTCCGGCTCGGCCTGCTTCGGCAGGGTCAGAGCAAGAACGCCGTTCTTGAATTCGGCGGTGATCTGTTCCGCGTTGATTCCGGTGATATCGAAGCTGCGGACGAAGGAGCCGAAGCGGCGTTCCCTGCGGACGAAATTCTTTTCCTCTTCCTTGCTTTCCTCTTTGTGCTGAGCGGAGATGGTCAGGTATTCGCCGCTTACGTCGACACTGATCTCCTCACGGTCGAAGCCCGGAAGCTCCGCCTGAAGCAGATAGCTGTCGCCGCGGTCGATAATGTCGGTGCGGAACATCGAGCTCGCATTTACGGCGGGGAATCCACCGAAAAAGCTGCGCTCAAGGTCGTCAAAATAGTTGTTGAATTTTTTCATTTCTTTGCGGTCAAAAGGCATCAGATCAAACATGGTGCATCCTCCTTTTAAGAATGAAACGCGCCGCTCTGCGAACGGTCGTGGTTTGACAAAAGTTGTCTGAAATCTTTTTTCTAAAGGGCGGTTCCTTACCCTTCGATGCCTATAGTATACCCGGGATTTGTGAACATAACGCGCAAAAATTATGACCAAACTGTAAAAATTGGCACTCTTACAATGAGACTGCCAGCGATTTTGAAAAAAATCAAAGAGGAACCGGAAAACGCATCTTTTCCGCATACGGGGAAGCTGCCTCCGGAGCCAAATGCGCGTATCTTTATGCCGAGGGACGAAACCGGCATGCGTTTTTGCCGGAGAGTCATTCCGGAAAAGCCCGGGGCGGGTTCCTGCCGCCGAAGCCTTTTTGCGCAAAAAAAGAGGCGCGGAACATGGCTCCGTGCCTCTAAAGATTTGTTTTTAACCGTATGGGAACGGCCGGGGGAAAATCCGGGGCCGATTTTTTCACTTTGGCGTGGGATGCGGCTCAGCCGAGCAGGGCGTCCTCGACGGCCGAGGTGCCCCCGTCGCCGCCGTGGAAATAATATTGGAAGATTTCCTTGGCGACCGGGGCGGCGGTGTATCCGTGCCAGCCCTTCTCGATGATGACGGCGACGGCAATCTGGGGGTCGTCGGCCGGGGCAAAGCAGATGAAGGTCGAAGTGCAGTGCTCGGTGTTGGTCTGCGGCGTGCCGGTCTTGGAGGCGACGGGGATATCGAAACCGGACCAGACGAAACCGGAGGAGTCGACGGAGGACTGCTCCATGCCGGCGAGGACCGTATCGTAGGTATAGTCGGTCATCTGCATGTCGGAGAGGACCACCGTCTGCGTCTCGGAGATGACGTCGCTGAAGTCATAGCTGTCGATACTCTTGACGAGATGCGCGTTGACGCGGACGCCGTGGTTGGCGATGGTCGCCGCGTAGTTGGCGAACTGCACGGGGTTGAACTGGTTGTAGCTCTGGCCGATCGAGGTCTGCAAGACGTCGCCGGCCTGCCAGCTATCGCCGACGGAATTTGCGTATTCGGGGCTGGAGACCTGCCCGATATTTTCGGCGATCTCGATGCCGGTCGGCTCGCCGAGGCCGTAATAGTAGGCGTACTGCCGGATGTTGTCGATGCCGAGCTGGCGGCCGACCTCATAGAAGAAGCAGTTGCAGGAGTACCCGAGCGCCGAGATGACGTTGACGGCGCCGTGGGCACGCAGGCAGGTCGGCTGGTAGTCGCTGTAATAGGTATAGCGCCCGGTGCAGACGAACTGCGTAGTCGCGGTGATGATGCCCTCCATCAGGCCGCCGGTCGCGACGACGGGCTTAAAGGTGGAGCCGGCCGCATAGACGCCCTCGGTCGCCCGGTTGAAGAGCGGATGATAGGCGGTTTCGAGCAGCGTATTGTAATCCTGATTATAGGTGGAGAGGTTGAAGGAGGGGTAGGTCGCGCAGGCGAGGATATCGCCGGTGCCGACCTGAATGACCACGCAGGCGCCGCCCTCGGATTCCTTGCCCTTGCCGGCCTCCGCGGTCGCGCGCAGGTTGAGAATCTGTTTCTCCAAGGCCTGCTGGGCGACGCGCTGGAGATCCATGTCGAGCGTCAGCACGACGGTATCGCCGGGCAGCGGTTCCTCGACGGTCTCCTCCCCGACGACATTTCCGTCGGAATCATACGAGACCTTGACGGTGCCATCCTTGCCGCGGAGCTCATCCTCAAAGGCCGACTCGATGCCCGATTTGCCGATCTCGTCGTTCATGCCGTAGACGCTGTGGTCGAGTTCTTCATATTCTTCTTCAAAGATCGGGCCGACGAGCCCGATCAGGTGCGGCGCGACATCCCCGGCGGGATACTCTCGCTCGTAGCCCTCCGTGATGCTGACGCCGGGGAGCTGGTAGTTGTGCTCGGAGATATAGGTCATGGTCGCCTCGGAGATATCCTCCGCGAAGGTATAGGGCGTGTTGGCGTTGTAGCCCTGCCGCTCCATCTCGTAGCGGACTCCGGCGACAATGCGGAAATCGGCGTCGGAATATTCCTGTAAATCATAGCGCTCGCGGAGCCAGTAGACGGCGTCGTCGGCCGTGGCGAATTCCGGGAGCTGGTCGAGCATCTTTTTGAGGCGGGAGACGGAGGAATCGCTGCCGGTAAAGGAGAAAGGCGCCGTCTCGCTGAGCGGGAGGCTGTCGTTCCATTCCTCTCCGGCGTCAGAGAGGATGCCGCAGAGATCCAGAATAATGGCGTTGGTCTCGTCGCTCGGCATCGTGTTTTTATCAAAAGAGATGTTGTGGCTGACGCGGTTGGCGGCGAGCGTGCGGCCATAGCGGTCGACGATCTCTCCGCGCGCGGCGGTCACGGAATAGGTGGTGGAATAGCCCTGGTCGATCAGTTCCTGATAGGCCTCGCCGTTGACGACCTGCATCGACATCAGCCGGATAAAACATCCGACCGCAATGACGGTAACCAAAATCATGGTGACAATCAGGCGCTTTTTTTGAGAAATCATGGCTTCGGCAAAGCCTCCTTTCGCGTTGCTCCAAAGGGCGGGCGCCGTCTCTTACGACTGTTCGCGCTCGCTGCTTGGGCGGAATCTATGATGCACCAGTTTTGTGAGGAAAAAGTAAAGGGGCGTAAAGACGGAGGTCAGCACGATCTCCGGCCCCATGACGGTGTAGAAATACGCGGCGGCGCCTTCGTACCGATAGAGCGCGAAGGAAAAGACGAACTCCAGCCCCGCGCGGAGAAAAACGGCCGTCAGCGAAAAGAGCATGACGTTGATGAGGCTTCTGCGGACGGCATATTCGGCGGCAAGCCCCGCGCCCACGCAGAAAATGAGAAACAGCAGCGCGTTGAAGCCGAACACCGTATCCGAGGAGAAATCGCAGAAGATCCCGGCAAAAACCCCGAGCAGGCCGCCGGAAAATTCATCCTCCAGAAAGGCGATGCAGATGCAGGCCGGCAGCACGAGCATGGGCTTGACGCCCAAAAAGCCGATGCCGGGCGTTGCCTGCAAAATATAGGAGAAAAACAGGATCAGCACATAGCTGCCGTATTTCATCAGGTTGCGCAGGTCGTCCCTTGTCATGGCGCGGCACCGCTTTCCGTGCCGGACTCTTCCGCTCCGGAGGAGTTTTCCGTCTCGGAGGAATCTTCCGTTCCGGAGGTGCTTTCCGTTCCGGAGGAATCTTCCGGCAGGGACGAGAGGTCCTCCTCCCCCTGCCCACGGAAGGACTTGATCACCAGCACATCGGTGACGCTGGCGATGTCGGCGGCGGGCGTGACGGAGGCGGTGAGCGAGAGGCCGCTTCCGCTGAGGCTGATCTCGGAGAGCGTGCCGACGACGAGATTCTTGGGGAAGACGCCGCCGATGCCCGAAGTGACGATCAGGTCGCCGGCGGAGGCGCCGCTGTCGCGCGGCAGGGAGACCATCTGGCACATGCCTTTTTCCGAGAGCAGGATGTCGCCGGAGACGATGCCGCTGTCCCGCGTGCGGATGTCGTAGGCGCCGACCTCGACGGAACTATCGAGAATCGTGCGTACGCGCGCCCAGGTGGGGCCGACCTCCCAGACGAGGCCGACGAGGCCGTCCGCCGTGATGACCGGGTCCGCGACCGCGATTCCGTTGGAGCTGCCCTTGTCGATGGTGAAGCTCCCGAAGCGGCCGGTGGAATCCCGCCCGATGACCGAGGCGGTCTCGAAGTCGTAATCCGGGTTTTCTTCCCGGAGGCCGAGATAATCTTTATATTGTTCGTTCTCGCGCTTGACGCTTTCGTAATCGACGAGCTGCTCCTGAAGGTCGCGGATCTGTTCCTTGAGCGTCTCGTTCTCCTCATAGACCTCGGCGGTTTTGAAATATTTGGAGAAGAATCCGCTGAGCGCGTCGGTGAAGTTGGCGCTCGCCTCAAGGAAAGGACGCGAGATGCCCCCCGCGAGCCGGGAGACCAGCAGGGCGGAGTTCCCTTCGATTGCGGAACGGATCATGAAGGCGCAGAGTACCACCGCGATGCCGCAGAGTACATAGAATTTTTTGGTCTTAAAAAATTTCTGCAAGCCGGCGCCTCCTTTCCCAGAAGTTCGCTCCACAGAAAAACGAACCGGAAATCCGCTCCGGGACTCCCGGTTCCGCCTTTAGGAAAAATGTTTTGTAAAGGCTGGGAATTTCTCTTGCCGGCCCCAAAGCAGGGCCGGCATTTTTCTTCGCAATACCGTGAAATTCCTTCAGAGAGGAAAAGTGTTTCGTAAGGGTTAAATCAGTATTTGCGGTCGCTGTCGGTGATGACTTCGCGAAGCAGGTCGATGTTGTCGAGCACCTGCCCGGCTCCGGTGGCCACGCAGTCCAGCGGGTTGTCCGCAATATGGACAGGCATGCCGGTCTCCTGACTGATCAGGCGGTCGAGGTTGTGCAGCAGGGCGCCGCCGCCGGTCAGCGTGATGCCGTGGTCGATGATGTCGGCGGAAAGCTCCGGCGGGGTGCGCTCGAGGGTGGACTTGATGGCATCCATGATGCTCGCGAGCGGGTCGGCCAGCGCGGAACGGATTTCCTCGCTCGTGATGAAGATGTTCTTCGGCAAGCCGTCCATCAGGTTGCGGCCCTTGATCTCCATCTCCATCTCCTCTTCAAACGGGAAGGCGGAACCGATGGTGATCTTGATATTCTCGGCGGTGCGTTCGCCGATCAGCAGGTTATATTTGCGCTTGATGTAGGAGATGATGGCGGAATCGAACTCGTCGCCGCCTACGCGGACGGATCTCGAGGCGACGATGCCGCCGAGGGAGATCACAGCGACCTCGCTCGTGCCGCCGCCGATGTCGACGACCATGCTGCCGCAGGCCTCGGCGACCGGAAGCCCGGCTCCGATTGCGGCGGCCATCGGCTCCTCAATGACGGAGACATGGCGCGCGCCGGCTTTGATGGCGGCCTCTTTGACGGCTCTGCGCTCAACCTCGGTGACACCGGAGGGGATGCAGATGACGATGCGCGGCCGCGCGAAGACGGAATTATTGAACACTTTTTTGAGGAAGATCTGGATCATGCTCGCGGTGATGTCAAAATCCGCGATGACGCCGCCCTTGAGCGGACGGACCGCGACGATGGAGCCCGGCGTACGGCCGATGACTTCCTTCGCCTCTTTGCCGACGTAGCGGACGGTATCGGTTCTGGTATCGACCGCCACGACGGACGGCTCGCGCATGATGATGCCTTTTCCCTTTGCAAAGATGAGCGTGTTGGCGGTACCGAGGTCGATACCGATGTCTTGGGTAAACATATAAAAGCTCTCCCTTCCATCCGAGCGATAATTTTAATATTTAACTTTATTATGGGACAAGTTATATTTTATTATAACCCCGCAGATGTCGCCGCACAATATCGAAATTATGTTTTTTCTGTGAATATCAGCGGCACGGATGGCCCGCGTCTGAGAGGAGATCCGCGATCGTCGTGGAGTCCACAACCGCGTCGACCGCCTCCTTGATGCGCTTCCAGAGACCGTAGGTCATGCAGCCGTCCGAGTGGTCGCAGCCGATCTCGGCGCATTCCACCGGCGCGATCGAGCCCTCGGCGGCGCGCAGCACCTCGCCGGCGGTGATCTCCGCGGCCGGGCGCGAGAGCGTGTAGCCGCCCTGAGCACCCCGGAGCCCTGTCACGAGCCCCGCGCGGGAGAGCTGGAGGATGATCTGCTCCGAGTATTTTTCGCTGATGTCCTGCCGCTTTGCGATTTCATGAATCGAGAGCGGCTTTCCGCCGGCTTCCTGCGCGAGCGCCAGGATCAGCCGCAGACCGTATCGCCCTTTTGTCGAGACCATCATGTCCGTTTTCCCCGCTTTCCCCGTGATTTCGTGATACCCGTATTATAGCATCCGCAGAAAATCATAGCAAGAATATATGAATTCGGAACACCGTATTTTTCTGGAAAAAGACAAAAAATCGCCCGAAATTCTTTTGCGTTTCCTGTAAAACCGATACGACGGAGTGCGGCCCGCATAAAGGACTCCGGCAGGCAGAAAACCCCGGCGCGGTCGATTCCAAAAAAGGCATAAAAAAACCGCTCCGCCTTTTGAATCCCGGCAGGAGCGGCCTTATGCATTCTGTACAAATTGGGAAGCGTTTTTTGTTCCGGGTGACGGGCGTCGTGCCTTTTTTTAAAGCGACACCTTCCGCGGCGTTTCATGAAGCCCCGCGGCAGTTTCGTTTCGGCGGCCGGTCAGGGCTCCCGACAAAGCAGCGCGACGCAGTGGGCGCCGATGCCCATTCCAGCGAGGCCCAGCCCCTCCTCCGTCGTCGCCTTGACGTTCACCTGTTCCGGTTCCGTACCGAGGGCGGCGGCGAGGTTCTTCCGCATCTGCGGCAGATAGGCCTGAAGCTTCGGGCGCTCGGCGATCACGGTGCAGTCGATATTTTCCACCCGGAAGCCCATCGAAGAGATCTCCTCAAAAGCTTTTTTCAGCAGGAGCATGCTGTCCGCGCCCTCATAGGCGGGGTCGGTATCCGGAAAATGCGCGCCGATGTCGGCAAGGCCCGCGGCACCGAAGAGCGCATCGATCACCGCGTGCGTGAGCACGTCGGCGTCGGAATGGC
>DAOTHJ010000021.1:0-31771 GCA_035447605.1 Oscillospiraceae bacterium
TGCGGCGGGATCGAAAACGCCGTGAAAACGGCTCTCCGGGAAAGCGGCAAATTCATCCCCTGGCAGGTCGTAACCATCTCCACCGACGGCAGGATTCTTGATTGACAGGAGGGAAAGTATATGATAGAAAAAGAGTATAAGTTTTCCAGAACCGATGAAACGGTCATTGAAAAGGTGCTGCTCGACGAAAATTTGCACTGCCTGCACATGGTGCTCAATCAGAACGACCGTCTGCCTGAGCACGTCACCAATGCGAACGTATACATGACGGTCGTCCGCGGCAGACTCTCCATCGGCCTCAATGAACAGGACATCCATGAATATGAGGCCGGCACCCTGCTGAAAATTCCCTTTCAAACCAGAATGGACGCCAGAAACCTGTATCCGGAAACGTTGGAGCTGCTTGTCATAAAGGCGCCCGCTCCAAAGAACTGAACACGAGAAAAGGAGGAAGATCGAATGAAACGCTATCGATGTGTGGTCTGCGGCTATGTTTATGATCCCGCGCTCGGCGATTCCGATGCCGGCATCGCGCCCGGCACGGCTTTTGAAGATCTGCCCGACGACTGGCAGTGCCCGATCTGCTTCGTGGGCAAGGAAGATTTTGAGCCTGTCGAAGACGAAATCTAAAAAGGAGGAACACGCAAAATGAGCATGTTTTGTTTCCAGTGTCAGGAGACCGCCGGAGGAAAAGGCTGCACAGTGCGCGGCGTCTGCGGCAAGACCGAGGATGTAGCGCATCTGCAGGATCTCCTAATTTACACGCTGAAGGGCATTGCGGAGATCGTCGTCAAGGGAAAACTTGACGTCTCTTCGCTCGGCAGTACGAACTACGAGGTGCTCAACAGTCTCTTTATGACCATCACCAATGCGAATTTTGACGCTGCCTCAATCAAGAATCAGATCATGAGAATGATCGCGATCCGCAACGAGCTCCGGAAATCCGTCTCCTCCGAGGGCCTTCATGACGCGGCAACTTTCCCCATATTCTCCGCCGATTCCCTCTCGGAAAAGTCGACCACCGTCGGAGTGCTGAGGACCGAGAATGAGGATGTGCGCTCCCTGCGGGAGATGATCACTTATGGCCTCAAGGGTATGGCGGCTTATACTGAGCACGCGAACAACATTGGCAAGGAGGATCTCTCCATCGACGCCTTCATTTATGAGGCTCTGGCCGCGACGCTCGACGATTCGCTCACCGCGGACGATCTTGTTGCGCTGACGCTCCGGACGGGCGAGTACGGCGTAAAAGCCATGGCGCTGCTCGACGAAGCAAATACGTCGAGATTCGGCAATCCGGAGATCACCAAAGTCGACATCGGCGTCCGGAAGAACCCGGCCATCCTGATCTCCGGCCACGACCTGACCGACCTTGAGCAGCTTCTGGAACAGACGAAAGGCACCGGCGTGGACGTCTATACCCACAGCGAGATGCTCCCCGCCCACTACTACCCCGCCTTCCGGAACTATGAGAACTTCGCCGGCAACTACGGCAACGCCTGGTGGAAGCAGCTCGACGAATTCGTCTCCTTCCATGGGCCCATCCTCTTCACCACGAACTGCATTGTGCCGCCCAGAAGCGAGGAGGTCCGCGGCAGGATCTTCACCACCGGCTCCACCGGCTACCCCGGCTGCAAACATATTGAAGCGGACGAAAACGGGAAAAAAGATTTCTCCGAGATCATCGCGCTCGCAAAGGCCCTCCCCGCCCCGGAGGAGATCGAGACCGGTAGCATCGTCGGAGGTTTCGCTCACAATCAGGTGCTCGCGCTGGCCGATAAAATCGTCGCCGCCGTCAGATCCGGCGCCATCCGCAAATTTGTCGTAATGGCCGGCTGCGACGGGCGGATGCGCTCACGGGAATATTACACCGAGTTTGCCAAAAAACTTCCGAAGGATACCGTGATTCTCACCGCCGGCTGCGCGAAATATCGCTACAACAAGCTCGGTCTCGGCGACATCGGCGGCATTCCGAGGGTGCTGGATGCCGGCCAGTGCAACGACTCCTACTCGCTCGCGGTGATCGCGCTCAAGCTCAAGGAGGTGTTCGGCCTCGACGACGTCAACCAGCTGCCGATCGTCTACAACATCGCGTGGTATGAACAAAAGGCCGTGATCGTCCTGCTGTCGCTTCTCTATCTGGGTATCAAAAATATCCATCTCGGGCCGACGCTCCCGGGCTTCCTTTCTCCGAACGCGGCAAACGTCCTCGTGGAGAAATTCGGCATCGCGGGCATCGGCACCGTTGACAACGACATCGATCTGCTGATCAACAACTGATCCCATTTTCTCCCGAGCCAACGCTCCCCGGTTTTCTCTCTCCGAACGGTAAACATCCTCGTGGAGAAATTCGGCATACCCGATTTCTCGTTTTCTCCATGGTGCCGACCGCACAGGCAGCCGCCGTGATCGTCCGCAGGGTGATGTGGTTTCTGCAAAAAAGCACTGCGGCCTTTATTCTTTGCTGTACCTGCGCCGGGATGCTCAGCTTTTTGGCATTGGTAGCCGCAATCACCGGTATCTCACCGAATCCGCTCTTCCCCACCGGCAAGAAAAGGACCGTCAAAGCCCCATTGAAAGAAAATATAACTCTCTGCGTATGAAACGAAACCTGCCCAACCGATTGGCTGGACAGGTTTTTTCCGTTAAAAAAGTTATTCTTTGATGAAACTTTCCCGAATTTTTGGTATACTGAATCCTGAAAAGAAGAGAGCTGAAAGAGGTGACTCCTTGGAAACGCAAAAATATAAGGATTTTCTGCTGAAATTCGGATATTGGGCCGCCATTGCGCTGATCGTCTATCTGATCTGGAAGTATCTGTTCGTATATCTGCTTCCGTTTTTGATCGCCTATGCGGTCGCGAGCCTGCTGCGTCCGGCGGTTGTCTGGCTGGGAAAAAAGCTGCATATCCGCAGCGGACCGATCTCGGTGGTACTGGCTCTGTTCGTCTATATTTTTGTTGCGGGCGCGCTGATCCTGCTCTCTGTCGGTATCGTCACGGAAGTGGTGGATCTCGTAAGCGGCATGCCGGAATACTATACCTCCAGCATTGCCCCCGCTCTCGATACGCTCGGCAACAAGATTCTGGATATGCTCTCCCATCTTGACCCCTCCACCGTAAAAACAATCGAGGATATGGTCCCCGACGCGCTCTCCTCTCTCGGCAGCGCGGTGACGAAATTCTCCAAGCAGGCCGTATCATGGGCCTCCGGAACGGCCGTGGAGTTCCCGGCCAAACTGATGGCCGCCGTCATCTGCATCATTGCGACGGTCTTTATGGCCGCGGATTTCGGTACGGTGAACGCTTATATCAAAAAACATCTTCCGGAAAAGGCCATTGCCGTTCTCCGCTCGGCAAGAAGAAGCCTCGGGAATATCCTTGGGAACTATGCAAAATCCTACGCCATCATCCTGTTCCTCACGTTTGCGGAGCTTTCCGTCGGGCTCCTGCTGGTCGGCTATAAAAAGGCCGTTCTGATCGCGCTGATTATCGCGGTATTTGATATTATGCCGATTGTCGGATCCGGTACGATCCTCCTGCCGTGGGCGATCATTTCGCTCGTGCAGGGCAATGTCGGTCACGGCATCGCGCTGATTGTCCTGTATGTCGTGGTCGTAATCGTCCGCCAGATCATGGAGCCGAAAATCGTGGGGCAGCGAGTCGGCCTGCATCCTCTGGCAACGCTTCTCTGCATGTGGCTCGGCGCAAAACTGTTCGGCGTGATTGGGCTCTTCGGTTTGCCGGTCAGCGTCCTGATCATCAAGGAGCTTCGAGCAAACGGAACTCTCTCACATACGCAGACGCCCGACGAGGCGCATTCATAACGAGTTTCCATCCTTTCGTCCTGCCGGGCGTTTTCTCCCGCCCTGCATCCGCGGCCGCATCCGTTTGTCCGATAAAAATAAAAAAGGACGGCTCCTGTTTGGAACCGTCTTTCTTTTTTGTCTTTTGGTATTCCCGAAAAATCATGAGGCAGGAAGCCGCCAAAATATCGCTGCGGCCGCTGTTGATCGCGTCAAGCACGGCCTGCTCGTCGTTTTCCCAGCCGACTTTGCATGGCGCTCTCCCCTCCTGTTTCCGATCAATATACGATAAAAATCAGCATGGCAATCCGCTAAAAAATTCACTTTTTCAGCGCGACAAAGACGGCCCGCTGGCTCTCCGGACGCAGCGGAAAGAAACTGTCCTCGTCAAAAACCGCCTCCACCGCAAAGCCGCTCTCTTCGAGCATGGAGCGGAGATCCTCCAGCGGCCATGCCCGCTCCGAGAACTCCGAGGTACTGCGGCGATAAAGGCCGTGTTCATCCTCGTGCTCAAAGAAATCCAGCGTGATGTCCACCGTATCGTCCCCGGGATCGCAGCTGTTGCGCCAGACGCAGAGCGCGCCCTCATCCTCGTAGACAAAGCTGTTGTTCCCGAGGATTTCCCGATGTTTATAAGGCGTATTCACGTCGAAAACGAAACAGGCCCCCGGATTGGAGAACAGAGACACTTTCCTGAATGTCTCCCGCAGCTCCGCCTCGTCGAGGATGTGGTTGAGGCTGTCCAGCGCACAGACCGCGGCATCGATGGTGCCATAAAGGTCAAGCGCCTGCATCTCCTGACAAAGCAGGAGCACCTCGCTTTTTTGCTCTCCCCTTTTTGCCGCGGCAACGGAGAGCATTTCCCAGGAGCCGTCCACCCCGATCATGTCGTACCCGAGCTGTTCAAGCTCGAAGGTTAGGCTGCCGGTTCCGCAGGCGAGGTCGAGAACCAGCTTTGCGCCCGGTGCATACCGCCGGATTACCGCGTCGAAATACCGGGCACGAGCCGGATAATCCACGTTTTGGGTGAAACGGTCGTAATATGGGGCAAATCCGGAATAATCTGACATCTGAACTCCTCCGCATGAAAAAGGGCTGTCCGAAACAGCCCTTTATAGTTTAATCTTATCTCCCGGGCGGTCATTCCTCGGCCTGATAAAACGCATCCTCCGGAGAATCCTTTTCTGCGGGATCGGCCGGCTCCTTTTGGCCGTCGGCCTCCTTTTCCATCAGCCGCTTGAAGGCGACCGCATATCCGTCACTTCCATAGATCAGCGAGCGGTTGACCCGGCTGATCGTTGCCGTGGAAGCTCCGGTCTCGCTGACGATATCGCTGTAAACCTTATGCTCGGTCAGCATCTTCGCCACAACGATACGCTGAGATAACGCCTTCATCTCCGGCATGGTGCAGAGATCCTCAAAAAAATTGTAGCATTCTTCGCGTGTTTTCAGCGTCAGGACCGCATCAAACAAAAAATCCATGTTGGAATTTTTCAACTTGTTATTCATTCAAACGCCTCCTGCTTTCATTCAATAAAATTTTAATACTTTAGTTTGTGAAAATCAAGATGAAAAAGTAAAAATTCTTTTTGAAATTATGTAAGTGCCTCCGGCAGCCCTGTATAAACCGTATAAAACCAAACTGTTTCCGGGCCCCGCTAAGTAAAATGTCTATAAACAAGCGTATCGTTCCAAATGGACGACACGTCTGTTTTTATTTTATCGGGTAACCATCGTCTTTATATGCTTGCGTTTTTTATTTTCATGAGGTACAATGAAAACCCTCCATTATAACACCAGGCTTTGACAGGGTGATATGATGGTGAAACAGAACGGCGGTGAAAAAAATGAGTACTTACCGGACATCCGAAATTGCACAGCGCATTGGAATCCATCCCAACACCGTGCGGCTTTATGAAGAACTTGAGCTTATCCCCAAGCCGGAACGTAAAGAAAACGGCTACCGCATCTTTACGGATTTTCATATGGAGCAGATTCAACTGGCGAGAACTGCTTTAAAGGTTGAAGTCCTGCAAAACGGCCTGAGAAAGCAAGCGATCACGATTATTAAAACTTCCGCGCTTGGGGATTTCGACAAGGCAATTTGCCTGACGGAATCTTATCTGCGGCAGATTGAAAATGAGCAAAGAAATGCCGAAGAAGCCATCGCGATTACCGAAAAGCTGTTATCAGGCGGCAATCAGGAAACAGGTTCTGCGTTTTTAACCAGAAAAGAAGCGGCCGACGATCTGCAAATTTCAATCGACTCTTTAAGGAATTGGGAAATGAACGGATTGCTTACCGTAAAACGGAAACAGAACGGATATCGCGTTTATGGTGACGAAGATCTTCGGCGGCTGAAAATCATACGTTCCCTGCGTTGCGCAAACTACTCTCTTTCAGCAATTCTGCGAATGCTGAATACCCTATCCCGAAATCCCGAAGCGGACATCCGGCAGGTGATCGATACCCCAAAGCAAAACGACGATATCATTTCCGTATGCGATAAGCTGCTCACCTCATTGTATTGCGCCGAACAAAACGCAAAAATGATGCTTGCTCATCTTGAAACCATGAAAAAACAATTTCAGGCAAACCCTACACTTTAACACCAGACTTTGTTCCGGTGTTATTCTTTTTCTGCAAAGAAAAGGAGGGATTTCATCGCATGGAAACAACGATCGACGTAAAAAACCTATGCAAGTCTTACGGCCGCATCAAAGCGGCGGAAAATATCAATATCTCCGTTTGCCGCGGAGAAGTATTCGGCCTGCTGGGTGCGAATGGGGCGGGTAAAAGTACAACCATCGAATGTATTTTAGGAACAAAGAAACAAGACAGCGGAACCGTATCTGTTTTGGGGATGAATCCGCAGAAAGAGCGAAAAAAATTGTTCGAGAGCGTTGGCGTTCAGTTTCAGGAAGCGAGTTATCAGGATAAAATCAAGGTTGCTGAACTTTGTGAGGTTACGGCTTCGCTTTACAAAACTTCGCTGGATTATGGCGAACTTCTAAAACAATTCGGACTCTCCGACAAGATGAAAAGCCTGATCGGCGAGCTTTCGGGTGGTCAGAAGCAGCGGCTTTTTATCGTGCTTGCGTTGATTCCAAACCCTGAGGTAATGTTCTTGGATGAGCTGACCACCGGCTTGGACGCCAAGGCGCGGCGGGATGTGTGGAAAAACCTTTCCGAATTAAAAACAAAAGGAATTACGATTCTACTGACCTCTCATTTTATGGACGAGGTAGAAGCCCTGTGCGACAAAATTATGATTTTAAAAAATGGGAAAAGCGTTTTTTATGGAACGGTGCAGGAAGCGGTTGCATCCAGTCCTTATGATAAATTTGAAGATGCCTATCTTTGGTATACGGACGAGGAGGCAGAAAATGAACGCATTTAAAGCTTTGCTTAAAACGGAAATCAAACTCTCCCTTCGCGGGATGGATATGTTCATTTTTGCCATCTGCATGCCCGTTGTTGTCATTGTTATTTTAGGAGCGGTGTTTGGAAACAAGCCTGCTTTCGATGGCACGGCATATACCTTTTTGGAACAATCCTTTGGTGCGGTATCAACCATCGCCATTTGTGCCGGAGGCGTGATGGGGCTTCCTTTAGTGGTATCCGATTACCGAAGCCGAAAAATATTAAAACGGTTCAAGGTGACACCGATCAGCCCCGTTCTTATTTTGGCGGTACAGATTGTCATCTACGCACTTTATTCGATTGTTTCGCTTATCCTGGTTTATGCGACAAGCGCGGTCTTTTTCGGCTATCAGTTACACGGTTCATGGGTTCCGTTCTTAGGCGCATACTTGCTGGTTATGCTGTCTATGTTCAGCATCGGGCTGTTGGTGGGAGGTATCGCGCCTAATATGAAAATCGCAAGTGTTATCGCCAGTTTGCTGTACTTTCCGATGCTTATTTTTTCGGGTGCCACTCTGCCTTATGAAGTGATGCCGCCGACCCTGCAAAAAATCGCGGATATCCTGCCGTTGACACAGGGAATTAAGCTTCTCAAGGCTGCTTCGCTCGGTCTGCCGACAGATCGTGTTTTCATTCCGGTGATTGTAATGGTTGCACTTGCAGGGGTATGCACCACGATTTCCCTCCGCTTTTTTAAGTGGGAATAGACTTTTATCATTACCGAACAGAAACTTTTCGCTGTACCGGCCGATCGTTAATATGCTTCCTGCCAAAACCAAACGGTATAGGGCCCCCTTCGGAAAACAAAACCATAAAAAACTCCGCGGCCATTGCCACGGAGTTTTTTCATTGATTTATTCGTCGTCTTTTGCCAGATCCTCAAAAATCGTCTTCAGCTCTTCGATGCCTTCCCCGGTTTCCGTACTGGTAAAAAGCATCGTAATCTGATCCGCGCAGGGAATCTCCTCCGCGAAAGCCTCCGCCCGATTCTGCCGCTCCGACTTATTGAGCTTGTCGCACTTTGTCAGCGCGATGATGAACGGCATCTCATTGTCGATCAGGAAATTGATCATGTCGAGATCGTCCTGCGTGGGCGCGTGCCGGCTGTCGACCAACTGGACGACGAGCCGGATATCCCGCCCGCTCATCAGATAGCCTTCCACCAGATCGGCCCAGCGTTTTTTCTCGCTGAGCGAAATTTTTGCGTAGCCGTATCCCGGCAAGTCCACGAACTTTACGCCGTCCACGTCAAAGAAGTTGACCGTGGCGGTCTTGCCCGGCTGGGAGGAGACGCGCGCAAGATTTTTTCGCCCGAAAATTTTATTCATCAGCGAGGATTTGCCGACATTGGAGTGCCCGGCAAATGCGAATTCCACGGCATTATCCGGCGGAAGCTGTTTTGATGTCCCGTAAGCGGCTTCAAAGACCGCATTTTTGAAATCCATATTTCTTCCTTTTTTCACATCCGCGCACGCGATCGATTCCATGCGTGGCTTTGCTTTTTTCCGAACAGGCAGCCGCCCGTATGCTTCCTTACTGTGCGATAGTCGTGCCGACCGGCTGATTCGGACTGTAGCTGAGCACCGGGAGCTGATCTTCCAGAGACGGAAGCTCCTTGACGACCGTCGGCTCCAGCGGATGCACCAGAGCGGCCTTCAGCACCGTCTCGATGTTGTCGGCCGGGATAAACTCCACCCCGTCCTTCACGATCTGGTCGATCTCCTCGAGATCGGGGAGGTTGTCCTCCGGAATGATGACGGTCTTGATTCCCGCGGCATAGGCGGCCATGGTCTTCTCCTTGAGGCCGCCGATGGCAAGCACCCTGCCCCGCAGCGTGATCTCGCCGGTCATGGCGACTTCGCGGCGGACCGCGGTGCCGGAGAGCGCCGAAACGATTGCGGTACAGATGGTCACACCGGCGGAAGGACCGTCTTTCGGAACCGCGCCTTCCGGAACGTGGATATGAATGTCTTTTGTCTTATAAAAATCGTGATCGATGCCGTATTTCTCCGTGCAGGAACGCACGAAGCTGATCGCCGCATGGGCGGATTCCTTCATCACGTCGCCGAGGTTTCCGGTCAGCTCCACTTTGCCGGAACCGTCGAGAATTGCCGCCTCGATCTGCATCATCTCGCCGCCGGCTTCCGTCCAGGCGAGCCCGTTGACGAGGCCGACCGCGTTTTCTTTCTGGATGCTCTCGGGTTTGAACTTTTTGACACCGAGGAAGTCGTGGATATTTTTATCCGTGACGACGACCTTTTCCGTACTCCCGCCGACGATCTGTTTCGCAGCCTTCCGGCAGAGAGCGGCGATGTTGCGCTCGGTGTTCCGGACGCCCGCCTCTCTTGTATAGAAATCGATGACGGCGTAGAGCGCCTCATCCGTGACCCTGAATTCCTTTGCCGTGAGGCCGTGGCGCTTCATCTGCTTCTTCAGCAGGTGGCGCTTTGCGATCTGGAATTTCTCCTCGCGGGTATAGGTCGTCAGGTTAATGACCTCCATACGGTCGAGCAGCGGTTCCGGAATCGCGCTCATGTCGTTTGCCGTTGTAATAAAAAGAATCTTGGAGAGATCAAACGGCACTTCGATATAATGATCACGGAAGGCGACGTTCTGCTCGGGATCCAGTACCTCCAGCATGGCGGAGGCAGGGTCGCCGCGGAAATCGTTGCCCATCTTGTCGATCTCGTCAAGCAGGATCAGCGCATTTTTGCTGCCGGCCAGCTTCACGGCATTCATGATGCGGCCCGGCATGGCGCCGATATACGTCTTTCTGTGGCCGCGGATATCCGATTCGTCCTTCATGCCGCCGAGGGAGATCCGGGCGTATTTGCGGCCCATCGTGTTGGCGATGGACTTGGCGACGGAGGTCTTGCCGACGCCGGGAGGCCCGACGAGGCAGAGAATCTGCCCGTTGACATCCGGGGCAAGCTTGCGTACCGCAAGCAGCTCAAGAATCCGTTCCTTGACCTTCTCAAGGCCGTAATGGTCTCTGTCAAGGAGCTTTTTTGCCCGGTCAATGTCGATACGGTCCGTCGTCTCGGTATTCCACGGCAGCGCGAGGCAGGTATCCAGATAGCTGCGGATCACGTCGGATTCATGGCTGCCGACCGGCTGTTTGCCAAGGCGGTCCGCCTCCTCCAACAGCTTTTTATGTACCTCGTCGCTGAGGTGCATGGCGCTGATCTTGTCGCGGTAGACGTCCGCTTCCTCCTGAACATTCTCCCCTTCGCCCAGCTCCTCGTTGATGGCCTTGAGCTGCTCGCGCAGGTAGTATTCGCGCTGGTTCTGGTCGACCTGATCCTTGACCTTCTCAAAAATATCGTGCTCAACATTGAGAATGGAGTTCTCGTTTTCGAGCACGGAGGCGAGCAGCTCCAGCCGCTTGACATAGCTCGATTCCTCAAGAATCGCCTGTTTGTCGTCGACCTCAAGGTTCAGGTTCCCCGTCAGGTACTCGCCGAGGAAGATCGGATCGTCCGTGCCAAGGGCGCTGACGACGATCTCCTTGGGCATTTTAGGGATCAGATAGCAGTATTCGTTGAAGAGTTCCTTCACCGTGCGCATCAGCGCATCGCAGAGGATGCTCTTTCTCGGGCGGAGACTGTGCAGCGGATATTCCTGAATTTTTGCTTCAAAATAGGGCTCCTCGGAGACCATTTCGATCAGTCTCGCGCGGTATTTGCCCTCCACAAGAATGCGCATCACGTCGCTGCCGGTCTTGATGACCTGGCGGACTTCCGCCACAACGCCGACGTCGTACATCTGACCGGGCTTCAGATCCTCATCCTTGATATCTTTCTGTGCGGAAAGAAAGACCAGCTGGTCCTTCTTCATGGCGTCATTGAGTGCCGCAATGGATTTTTTGCGTCCCACGTCGAAATGCAGGACGACCTTCGGGAACAGCACGATGCCGCGCATGGCGATCATTGGCATGATAACCGAGGGGTTTTCCGTGATTTTTTCATCCATGTTCGAAACCTCCGTTTCGGGTCTTGATTTTCGGGAGATGAACAAAGTCCGCTACGACAAACGCATCGCATTTATCATAACGGACGGTTTTCGTGTATTGGGTTTTTGGTTCAGAAATCGGCGGCGTCCCGGGAGGTGTCCGCGGCGATCGCGAGCGGAACGGCCTTCTTTGCCGGATTCCGGACGATCTCAGGCGCGGCTCCGTCGGTAATGCAGCCGGAGCCGATCACCACGATCTCCACCGTCGGGTCGGACGGGATCGAGAACATCAGGCCGGAGAGCGTCTCCTCCATGATGGAGCGCAGGCCTCTCGCGCCGGTTTTGCGGTCGATGGCCTTCTGCGCGATCGCATGAAGCGCATCGTCGGTGAACTGAAGATCGACGCCGTCAAGGGAAAAGATTTTCTGATACTGTTTGACCAGGCTGTTTTTCGGCTCGGTCAGGATGCGCACCAGCGCATGGAGATCGAGATCGTCAAGCGTCGTAATCACCGGAAGGCGGCCGACCATTTCCGGGATGATGCCGAATTTTACGAGATCGTGCGGATTGACCTGCCGGAGCAGATCGGAGGATTCCTTCGACTTGCTGCTCCGCACGTTGGCGCCGAAGCCGAGCGCCGAACTGGAGATGCGCTTCTCGATGATCGGCAGGATTCCGTCAAATGAGCCGCCGCAGATAAACAGGATGTTGGTCGTGTCGATCTTGATGAATTCCTGCTGCGGATGCTTTCTGCCGCCCTGCGGCGGAACATTGGAAATCGTGCCCTCGAGCATCTTGAGCAGCGCCTGCTGCACACCCTCGCCTCCGACATCCCTCGTAATCGAAGGGTTCTCGGATTTGCGGGAGATTTTGTCGATCTCGTCGATGTAGATGATGCCGCGCTGAGCCGCCTCGATGTTGAAATCCGCGGCCTGAATCAGCCGGAGCAGGACGTTTTCCGCGTCCTCGCCGACATAGCCGGCCTCGGTGATGGTCGTGGCATCCGCGATGGCGAACGGAACGCCGAGCGTCTTTGCCAGCGTCTGCGCAAGCAGCGTCTTTCCGGTGCCCGTCGGGCCAATCAGCAGGACGTTGCTCTTTTGAAGCTCGACGTCCTCCGTATCCAGACGCGAAAGAATGCGTTTGTAGTGATTATAAACCGCCACGCTGAGCGTGATCTTCGCGGCCTCCTGGCCGATCACATACTCGTCCAACACAGCCTTGAGCTCGGCCGGCTTCAGAATCGCCGCCGGATCGATGATCTCTTTCGGGCGATGATTCTTTTTTCCGTGCACCTGTTCTTTGGTGTCTTCCTCGATGATCTGACGGCACAACTCGACGCATTCGTCACAAATGCTGACGCCGGGGCCGGCGATCATTTTATAGACCATGTCCTGCGTCTTGCCACAGAAGGAGCAGCGCAGCATTTTGTTATGATCGTCTTTTGTTGCCATTCGTCACACCTCTTGGCGCTTAGTGATGACACGGTCCACCAGACCGTATGCAAGGGCCTCATCCGCGGACATAAAGTTGTCGCGGTCCGTATCCCGGTAGATCACTTCCAGCGGCTGGCCGGTCTGCTCGGAAAACAGACGGTTCAGTCTCTCGCGGATGCGGATGATGTGATCCGCGTGGATTTTGACATCCGAGGCCTGACCCTGTGCGCCGCCAAGCGGCTGATGGATCACAACCTCGCTGTTCGGCAGGGCAAAACGCTTGCCCTTAGCTCCGGAAGAAAGGAGAAACGCGCCCATCGAGGCCGCCATGCCGACGCAGATGGTGGAGACGTCGCATTTGATATACTGCATCGTGTCATAGATCGCCATACCGGCGGAAATAGAGCCTCCCGGGCTGTTGATATAAAGGCTGATGTCCTTATCCGGATCCTGTCCTTCCAGATAGAGAAGCTGGGCGACAACCAGACTTGCCGTGGTGTCGTTGACTTCCTCACAAAGCATCACGATCCTGTCGTTGAGCAGGCGGGAAAAAATATCATACGAACGTTCGCCGCGGTTGGTCTGCTCGATGACCATTGGGACTAAACTCATTTGCCTTACCTCGTTTCTTCAATGCTTGAACATGTCTCTGCCGGTGCAAAATCAGTCGATATCCATGTCGATATCGGATTTTTTCTTTCTGACGGTGCGTTTTTTGGGAGCCGGAGCTTCCTCGGCGGCAGCTTCCTCCGCCGGTTTTTCCACAGCCGGTTCAGCCGGAGTCTCTTCTGCGGGCGCCGCGGCGGTCTCCGCTTCTTTGGCCGGCTTCTTCTTGGCGGCGCGCTTCTTCGGCGCCGGAGCGGCTTCTTCGCCCTCCGCCGCTTCCGTGATCTTCGCGTGGTCGCGGACGAATTTAATGGCCTTTTCCACAAGGAGATCCTGCTTCAGATCCTTGGCCGGGATGGCGGCGCGGACTTCTTCTTCCTTCATGCCGTACTTTTCGGCCAGTTTCTTATATTCATCATCATATTCTTCGTCGGTGACATCCATGCCCTCAAGCTTCGCGATCTTCTCCAGCGCAAGACGGATCTTGACCTGGCGCTCGGCCTGCGGACGGAAGCCTTCCTTGTACTTTTCCTTGTCGGAGCCGGTATACATCAGATAGCTCTCAAGGTCAAGTCCGCTCTGTCTGAGCCGGGATTCGAAGTCCTCCATCATGTCGCCCATGCGGATCTCATACATGACTTCCGGCACTTCGACGGTGGTGTTCGCAAGCACGGCGTCAACCAGCTGGTTCTCCACGTCCATGTCGCTCTCGGACGCGTTCCGCTCCTCGTTGCGTCTCTTAATCTCGGCCTTCAGCTCGTCGAGCGTGTCGAACTCGCTGACATCCTTCGCAAACTCGTCGTCGGCGGCCGGGACATCCTTAAACTGGACTTTGTTGACTTTGCACTTAAAGACCGCGGCCGCGCCCTTGAGGGACTCCTCGTGATAATCCTCCGGGAAGGTCACGTTGACGTCGAACTCTTCGCCGACGCCGTGGCCGACGATCTGCTCTTCAAAGCCCGGGATAAACGTATTGGAACCGAGTTCCAGCTCGTAATTCTCGCCCTTGCCGCCGTCGAAAGCGACGTCGTCTTTGTAGCCGTCATAATCCAGCGTCACGCGGTCGCCCATCTGTGCCGGGCGGTCCTCGACGTCGACCAGTCTCGCATTGCGCGTGCGGAGCTTGTCCAGCTCGGCCTCGACCTGGGTGTCGGTAACAGTCTTGACGGTTTTCTTCGCTTCGATGCCTGTATAGTTCTTGACCTCGACGTCCGGCTTTACGGTTACGGTCGCGGTAAAGGAATAGCCGTCGGCGCTGCAGTCCAGCAGTTCGATCTCGGCACGGTCAACCGGCTCGATACCCGCCTGCTCGACCGCATACTCATAGGCCTCAGGATAGGAATCCCGGATAGCATCCTGATAGAAATGCTCTTTGGGGTAATATTTTTCAATCAGGGCGCGGGGCGCTTTCCCTTTGCGGAATCCCGGAACGGTCAGCTTCTTCGCGTTGCTCTGATAAGCGGATTCGATCGCGCGGTTAAATTCCTCGGCGTTTACAGAGACGGTGAGTTTGCACTCATTGGCTCCGGTCTTTTCGAAATGTGTCAGTTCCATTCTGTTTCCTCCCGATAGTTGCGTTTTTCAGTAACTTGATTATTATATCATAAGAAATATTAAATTTCTATAAATTTTCTAAAAGATTATGTGTCGGAGGGATCAATTCTCCTTGGCGTAAAGCGGAGATGATCGGCGGAGACAAGTTTATACAAAATCCCCATATATTCCCCTTCGTTCGCCATGCTTCTTGCCGCGCCGTGGATATGGCCGTAATAGACGCGCCGGACCCCGTATTTGAGCAGCATATCAATCATATTAGGAACGATCTCGTTCGCATATACCGGCGGATAATGAAGAAAGACAATTTTTTCGCCCTCGCCAAAGCGTTCCGCGTCTTTCAGGGATAACTCCAGCCGGAGCGCCTCCCTTGCGGAAATCTTGAGATCGTGCTCCTCATCCGGCATGAAAACCCAGCCCCGCGTGCCGCAGAGGATCATGCCGTCCGCGGTCTCCGCGCCGTTATGCAGAAGCCCAATCGTCCTGAGACCTTGTTCCTCGAAGAAGGCCTCCGCCTTATGACGGGTGTTCCACCAGTAGTCATGGTTGCCCTTCAGGAGCAGCTTTCTTCCGGGCAAGGATTCCAGAAACCGAAAATCCGGCAGCGCCTCTTCCAAGGAAATGCCCCACGAAAAGTCCCCCGGAATCACGACAGTATCCCCGCTGCCGACCGTTTCGCGCCAGTTCTGTTCCAGCCGGGCGACATAGTTGTCCCAGCCGTAAAACGAATCCATCGGTTTATTGGTGCCGAGAGAAAGATGCAGGTCCCCAATCGCAAAAAGCGCCATGTCACCCTCCTATCGTGCTCAAAACGTACTCTTTCAGATCTTCTTTCCCGCTCAATCCGGTGAACCGGATCTCCGCGTTTTTGAGCGCGCGCAGCGATTCCGGCATGAGCATGCCGGAAATTTGCTCCAATTTCTCTGCGGCGGCAAATTCGTCGGAGGTGGTCTCCCCGGTGACGGCCTTGAGCACGCTTGCGGGGAATTTATAGGGGCTCGCCGTCGAGACGGTTACGGTCATACGGCGGTCTCCGTTCTCCTGCTGATAGCGGCGGCAGACTTCCAGCGCGACCGCCGTATGGGTGTCGCAGAGGTAATGATAGTCCGCAAAGATTTCCCCGACCGTCCGGAAGGTATCCTCCTCCGAACACCAGCCGGCCCAGAAATCGGCCTGAAGCCTTGCCTTCACTATGTCGGAGACCTCGTAGACGCCCTTTTCCGCAAGCGCCTTCATTAGCGCGGGGACGGCGGCGGCATCTCTGTCGGAATAGTCGTACAGCAGGCGCTCCAAGTTGCTGGAGATCAGAATATCCATCGAAGGGGTGACCGTGGCATAAAACCGACGGTTGCGGTCGTAGACGCCGGTGCGGATGAAATCCGTCAGCACATGGTTGGAGTTGGAGGCGCAGATCAGCTTATGGACCGGCAGGCCCATTTTTTTTGCGTAATAGGCCGCGAGGATGTCGCCGAAGTTGCCGGAGGGCACGGCGATATTGATCTCGTCCCCCGCCTTGATTTTGCCATCGGCGGCGAGCTTCGCATAGGCCTCGAGATAATAGACGATCTGCGGTACGAGACGGCCGATGTTGATCGAATTCGCGCTCGAAAAAGCCATGCCTTTCTCCGCAAGCGCGGCCTTTACGGCTTCATCCGTAAAAATCCGCTTGACGGCGGTCTGCGTATCGTCGAAATTTCCTTTTACGGCGCGGACGTGGACATTTTCGCCTTTTTGGGAGTCCATCTGAAGCTTCTGCATGCTGCTGACGCCGTCCTCCGGATAAAAGACGAAGATCTCCGTTCCCGGGACGTCGCAGAAGCCCTCGAGCGCGGCCTTTCCGGTATCGCCGGAGGTTGCGGTAAGGATCACGGATTTTTTCCCGCCGCCGCATTTTTCCGCGGCCTTCGTCAGCAGATGCGGCAGGAGCTGAAGCGCAATGTCCTTGAATGCGCAGGTCGGCCCATGCCAGAGTTCGATCAGGCAGCAGTTCTCCCCCAGCATCGTGAGCGGCGCCGGGATATCGTTTTCAAACCTGCCGAGATAGGCGCTCTTCGTGCAGGAGAGGATCTCCTCCTCCGTAAAATCCGTAAAGAAGGCTCCGAGAATCCGCGCGGCGTTCTCATAATAGGGCCTGCCGGCGAAGGCGGCGATCTCCTCCATGGAGAGCACCGGGAACTCCTCCGGGACATAGAGGCCCCCATCCGGCGCGATACCGGAAAAAATGGCCTCCGAAGGCTTTACTTTGCCGTTTACATTTCTGGTGCTTTGAAATTTCATGCTTCCGTCCTCAAAAATGACCGATAAAATATTGATAGGCGTTCTTCCAGAAGAATTTTTCCACCTGAGTTTCCGTAAAACCGGATTCTCTTAATGCGGCGGAAAGATCCTCAAGCTTCGTCAGGTCTTCGAGGCCCGGTACGACTTCGCAGCCGTCGAAGTCGCTGCCCATGCAGACCGTATCCTCTCCGCCGAGCTCCACAAAGTGAGCGATGTGGCGGGCAATATCTTTTAGGGTGGACTTCTCCGGATCGTCGTTCAGGAAAGCCTTGTAGAAATTGATGCCGACAAGTCCCCCGCGCCTCGCGATCTCACGGAAATATTCGTCCTCCAGATTCCGCTTGTGCCCGCAGAGCGGACGGCTGTTGGAATGGGTGGCGATCACCGGACCGGAGACGTTTTGGAACACATCCTCGATCCCCGCGTCGGAGAGGTGGGAGACGTCGATCCCAATGCCGATATGCTCCATCTCCCGGATTGCCTCGATGCCGAAAGGCTTAAGCCCTTTTTTCGGATCCGGCGCGCCGAAACCGAGTTCGTTTTCGCCGTTCCATGTAAGGGTCATTATCTTCACGCCGTCGGCCTTCACTTCGGCGAGACGTTCCATCTTTCCGCCGAGGATGGCGCCGCCCTCCAGCGTAAAGACAGCCGCGGTTTTTCCGGCGGCGGTGATCCGGCCGATCTCGGAGCCGGTTTTCGCTTGCTCCCAGAGGCCGGAGAGTTCTTCAAGCTGACGGCCGAAATAATGCCGGACAATCTGATAATAGTTCCATGCATCCTCTCCGCGGATCGTATCCGGAAGAAAGACGGCGAAACACTGACAGTACTTCTCCAACGAAGCCGTTTTGCCAAGGGAAACCTGCAACTGGTCGGCATCCATATCCCCGCTGTGCTGCAGGGCGGTGGTTAAGGAGTCGCAGTGAAGATCAAAATAATTCAAGCCCGGACCTCCATTTCAAAAGCATTCCAATGTCGTTTTATCGTAGCCACTTCAAATACGAAGCGGATTGTTCTCCGGTTTTATGGAACGGCCAAAGCGGATTTACAGCCCGGCCTCCATCTCAAAAGCATTTAAAATAAACGTGTGTGATTTGATTTCCAATGTCGTTTTATCGTAGATCACTTCAAACACATCGAAGCGGATTTTGGCTTTTTCACCGGCTTCTATTGTGTAAAGAATCGCAGCTTTACATATCTTTCGGCGCTTGGAAGCCGTCACGGCCTCTCGCGGCGCATAGAGGCAGTCCTCCGCGCGGGCTTTCACCTCGACGATGGAGACGATCCCGTCCTTTTTTGCGACGATATCCAGTTCTCCCATCTTCGTCAAGAAATTCCGCGCAAGGATCTGATAGCCCTGCTGCTCCAGCCACTGCGCGGCAAATTCCTCGCCGAGGTCGCCGCGCCGCCTTTTTTCCGTCGCCATATCCGTTCCAGCTTTCTCATGATCGGGCCGGGAGAGTCATTTTCTCCGGAAAACACGCCCTCCCATGTCCTTTCGCGTACCACGATTCCCCGTCTCCGCGGGCATTTCGCCGACGCCTGCCGGTGGAATCTTCCTTCGCCTGTGTCAGTGCATCTTTCTCAAAAAAGTCAGGCGGTGGATCTCACAGGGACCATGCTCCCGGAGCTTTTCGTAATGCAGCGCCGTCGGATAGCCCTTGTGCTTTGCAAATTCGTAGTCCGGATATTGTTGGTCCATCTCCAGCATAAAGCGGTCACGGCTCACCTTGGCCAGAATCGAGGCCGCCGCGATGCTTGCCGAAACGGCGTCGCCGCCGATCACCGCCTTGCAGGGAATCTCGAGCTTCGGAGTACGGTTGCCATCTATGTAGACGATCTCCGGTCGGATGGAGAGGCTCTCCACCGCCTGTTTCATCGCCTGCATCGTGGCTTCCAGAATATTGATCTCGTCGATCACGCGGTTATCGCAGCTTATGACCGCATAGGCGAGCGCATGCGCCGTGATCTCATCAAAAAGCCGCTCGCGCTTCTGTGCGGAAAGTTTCTTGCTGTCGTTGACGCCTTCGATTTCATAATCCGCAGATAAAATCACTGCTGCGGCATAGACCGGACCGGCGAGCGGCCCTCTTCCGGCCTCGTCCACGCCGCAGATGACGGAATATCCCTCCACGCGTTTCGCGCGCTCAAATTCATAGAGACTCATTCGGCTTCTCCAAGGTGATGCGGCCGATCTTTCCGCCGCGGAACTCATCAAGCAACATAGCGGCGGCTCGATCCATGTCGATCTCTCCGCCGGCGATCTTCATGCCGCGCTTTTCGCCGACCAGCCTCAGCAGATCGTGCGGCTCTTTTCCGTCCGTCTCCCCTTCCGCGAGCTTATAGCGCGCGCAGAACAGGTCGTGGTACTCCCGGTCAAGCAGACCCGCAAGCCGGGCGGCCAGCGACTCGGTATCCATGATGTCATCCTTGATGGCGCCGGTAAATGCCAGATGCTCGCCGACGGTCTTATCCTCGAACTTCGGCCAGAGCACGCCCGGCATATCCAAAAGATCCACGCCGTTATCCAGAGTGACCCACTGTTTTCCTCTCGTCACGCCGGGGCGGTCCTCGACCTTTGTCTTCTTTGTCCCGGAAAAGCGGTTGATGAACGAGGATTTTCCGACATTCGGGATGCCGACGACCATCATCCGGATCGGCTTCCCGGCCATGCCCTTCCGTTCCCGTTTTTCGAGCTCTTTTTCCAGCGTTTTTTTCACGAGCGGAGAGATTTGTTTAAATCCCTTTCCGCTGCGGCAGTCCGTCGCAATCGCCGGGATGCCCTTGCCGCGGTAATACTCCACCCATTCGTTCGTCAGATGCTCATCGGCCATATCACATTTGTTGAGCAGGATGATCCTCGGCTTTCCGCCGACGAGATTCCTCATCTCCGGGTTGCTGCTGGAGATCGGAATCCTTGCGTCCCTCACCTCCGCGACGATATCGACGAGAGGCAGGTTTGTTTTCATCAGACGCCGGGTCTTTGCCATATGCCCCGGAAACCACTGAATACTGATCTCTTCGCCTTCCATACACTCGCCTCCCTGCATCCATGTATCCATAATATTGTAATTATACCTCAAAAAGAGGCAGAAAGAAATACTCCTCCATGAAAAAATGGAGGAGTACGAAATTCCAAGATTCGATTACCGGACCTGTTTGACCTTGGCGGCCTTGCCGACTCTGTCGCGGAGGTAATACAGTTTCGCTCTGCGGACGCGGCCGTGGCGGACAAGCTCGATTTTGTCGATCAGCGGGCTATGAATCGGGAAAACTCTCTCGATGCCGCAGCCATGAGCGACGCGGCGGACGGTAAAGCTCTCGGCGATGCCGCCGTGCTGTTTTGCGATGACGGAACCCTCGAAGATCTGAATTCTTTCGTGGTCTCCCTCTTTGATTTTGCAGTATACGCGCACGGTGTCGCCGACGGCAACTTCCGGCAGATCCTGCTTCATGCAGCTCTCTGTAATCAGTTTCAATGCATCCATAATAAAATATCCTCCTACTTGTTTTTCAGACATTCATGCTCACGGATATCATCCTGTGACAGAGGACTGCCCGCCCGGCATCCATGTGCCGTTCCCGTCGCTGGAACACGACGGAAGCTGTCGACATACCGACAGCCTTATTATATTATCATATCGTTTTTTAAATTGCAAGCATCATTTTACCGAATTACCGGAAAATCTCCCCGTTTTCGTGATAAACCGCTGTCCTTATTACGGAAATATCGTCCGCGGAGATCCCGGAGAACCCGGAAAACGCCTCGAACAGCAGCGCCGGATTGATGTTTTCCTTGCAGCCGGAAACGAGCCTCACCCGAAAACGGAACCGGCCATCCTCGCAGGAAAGCGCGGAAATCTCCGCCTGCGGCTTCAGATCGACGATCTGCTCCCCGCGTTTGGTCTTTTTGAGCACCGGAATTTCCGGCCGGCCGAAGCATTCCTTCCAGGCCGCGAGCACGTCCTCCTCCCCGCTGCCGGGGACGGAAAACGTGATTTCATAGTCCGCCGAAGCGATCTCCGAGGCTTTCATGACCGGAAGGCCGGCGGACAGAACCTGAAATCCGACCGGAAGCATCGCGCCGATCCTCTTTGCGAGCTCCTCGGGCGGAATCTCCTCCAGAAGGCGGAAATCCACGCTTTCGCAGAGGCTCTCGTAGCCGAGGGAGAGCGGCAAGGCAAAGTTTAAATAAAGGTGAGGATGGAACCCCTCCGTATACCAAAACTTGATTTTGGTACGCTTGAGCGCCCGCTGGAAGGCCCGCATCACATCGAGATGCGAGATATATTTTGCGCTGCCGGTTTTCGTATAAAACAGCCGGATCTCCGTAAAATTCTGGACGTCATTCAAAGCAGGGGCCTCCTTTCAGCGCGGTGACGCCGCAGCCGGCGCACTGGAGGCGGCAGTTCGGCGTGGTCACGGCGTTCCGGGCCTTTTCGTTCTCCCGGATCAGGAATTCCTTCGAGACCCCGTAATCCATCAGCTCCCACGGTAGCACCTCGTCGAAGGCCCTGTGGCGGTTCGCGTAGAAAGCCGGGTCCAGTCCGGTCTCGGCGAATGCCTGCATCCAGACGTCGAATTTGAAATGATCGTCCCATCCGTCGAGGTTGCAGCCGTGCCGCCATGCCCATTCGACGGCCTTGCCGAGACGGCGGTCGCCCCTCGCGAAAACCGCTTCGATAAAGGAAGTCCTTGCGTCATGCCAATCGAGCGAAATCTTGTGCGTATGCAGATGGTGCAGCATCAGCTGCTGCTTGCGCTGCAATTCCTCCATGGTGTCCTGTGGCTCAAATTCAAAAGGCGTAAACGGCTTCGGCACGAAGCTCGCCACGCTGCAGGTCACCTGCACGGCCTTGCCTTTTGCGTGATTCTTGAGGCTGTAGTAGAGGTCGACCACCTTCTGCGCGGTATCGATGACGCCGAGGACGTCCTCGTCGGTCTCCGTCGGCAGGCCGATCATGAAATAGAGCTTAACCGAAGTGTAGCCGCCCTCGAAGGCGCGTTTGCAGGTACCGAGGATATTCTCTTCCGTCACGTTTTTGTTGATAACGTCACGCATGCGCTGGGTTCCGGCCTCGGCGGCAAAGGTGAGGCCGCTCTTGCGCACCTTCGTGATCTTTTCGAGCATGCTCTCGCTGAAATTATCGATGCGCAGCGACGGCACGGCGATGTTGACATATTCCTTCTCCGTCCACGGGATGAGCCCGTCGAGCAGCGGCTCGAGCTCCGAGTAGTCGCTCGTGCTGAGCGAAGTCAGCGAAAGCTCCTCGTAGCCGGTGCTGTCGCAGAGGTCATGAGCGTTGCGGCAGAGCGTATCGGCATGTTTTTCCCGAACCGGCCGGTAGATAAATCCCGCCTGGCAAAAACGGCAGCCGCGGATGCAGCCGCGCATGATCTCGAGCATGCTGCGGTCGTGGACGATGTCGATATACGGCACGACGAAGTTTTCCGGGAAAAAGACCTTGTCCAAATCCTTGATGATGCGTTTCCGGACGGGCATCGGCGCATCCTCTTTCGGAAGAAAGCCTTTGACCGTGCCGTCGGTGTGATATGACACCTCATAGAGCGACGGAATATAGACGCCGGGAATCCGGGCCGCCTCCGAAAGATACTGTTCCTTCGTCCAGCCCTCGTCCTTCGCTTTTTTATAGAGGGCGACAATCTCCGGCAAAACCTCCTCGCCCTCGCCGGGCATAAAGAGGTCGATGAAATCCGTCATCGGCTCCGGGTTGCAGGCGCAGGGCCCACCCGCCACGACGAGGTTTTTGAGCCCTTTGCGGTCCTCGCGGCGGATCGGAATACCCGCGAGATCCAGCATGTTGAGCACGCCGGTATAGCAAAGCTCATACTGGAGCGTGAAGCCGATCATATCGAATTCCGCGAGCCCATCCCGGCTCTCGATCGCAAACAACGGCAGGCCGTTTTCGCGAAGCTGCTTCTCCATATCGACATCCGGCGCAAACACCCGCTCGCACCAGACCTCGTCGTCTTTATTCAGGAGAGAGTAGAGAATTTTCATCCCGAGGTGGCTCATGCCGACCTCGTATAAGTCCGGAAAGCAAAACGCGAACCGAACCTTGACATCCTCTTTCTTTTTTACAATGCTGTTGAGTTCGCCGCCCGTGTATCGGGCCGGCTTCTCAACCATCCGGAAGATTTTTTCCGGTATCGACGCCATGGAACCACCTCGGAAATCATGATTCAAAAATTATACACGATTCCCGCGCTTATTTCAAGAGACCTCCGAGCAGAAGATAGGCCGCCGCCGGGAGCAAAAACAGATTTTTGAGCCGAAAGGCGGCATAGACCAGCAAAAAAAACAGCGTGACGGATACGGCCGCGCTGAGAACGGAAAAGGCCTTTTCCGGCATCATGGCAGAAAGGATGCTGCCCATATCCGTGGAGCGCATTGGGCACAGGCTGAAAAGGCCGAGCAGCACGTTGACAGCGGCGGTTGACATCTCCCCTGCCGCAAAAAAGGCCACTGCCAGAAGAAGATTGGCGGCCGGGCCGGAGAGACAGATCAGAATATGGCTTTTGAGCGGAATCTCCGCTTCCTGACGCAGCACCATGCCGAAGACGGAGAAGCGCAGCGCGGCCGGCGGATCTCCGGCTATCAGCGCCGCCAGAAGATGCGCCGCCTCATGCGCCGCCATGGAGGCAAGCGCAATCCCGGCAAGCCCGCTGCGGTCCATAAGCAAAAACAGCGTTAAAAGCGCAAAAAAGTAAGGCGAAATCGATATTTTCGTCCGTCCGATCCGAAAAGAAATCAATAGCGCACCGCCTTTCGCGGCGGGATTGTCTTGCCGCGGTACTCGATCTGCAAATGCAGGTGGCTGCCGGTGGAAAGCCCGGTGGAGCCCACCGCCGCGATGATCTCGCCCCGCTCGACTTTGTCCCCTTTTTCTGCAAAAACGGCGGAGCAATGGGCGTAAAGGCTTTTCACATTACATTTATGCTGGAGCACGATATAGTTGCCGTATCCGGAGCCGTAACCGGTCTCCACGACCGTTCCGTCCGCGATGGCGGCGATCGGCGTACCCTCCGGCGCGGAAAGATCCACGCCGTCGTGAAATTCGATCCCGCCGCGGATCGGCGCAATCCGCAGGCCGTATCCGCTGGTCACCGTACCGCACGCAAGCGGGCTTTCCGACATCAAACGGAAAACCAGCAGCGGCATATCCCTGCAGAGAAAAGGAATCTGCAAAAGCAGCATGATCAAGGAGCCGGCGATCCATTTCAAAGTCTTTCTTCTCATCATCCCATCCCCCGTTCCCCCCAAAATATGAGAGACGGGATAAAAAAATGCCGCGGCCCTTTCGGGACTGCGGCAGGAAGATAAAATCCGTATTATTTTTTAACCGAAGCCCGAACGGGAAAAAAGCGGACTCCCTTGGCCGGTTCGGCTTTTTGGGAAATGCAAGCCGGAGAGAACCTCAGTAGGACGCCCCTTCTCCGGAGGAATCCCCTTCGGAACCCGGCTCCGAGCTGCTCTCTGAGGAATGTTCTTCCCCGCTGGAAGACTCCGCCGCGGAGGAACTGCTCTCCGCCTTGGAGGAGGACGCCGCGGAGGAACTCTTCTCCGTCTTGGAGGAGGAAGCCGCCTCGGAGGAACTCTTTTCCGTCTTGGATGAGGATGCTGCGGAAGAGCTGCTCTCCTCCTCATCCTCCGGCTCCTCATAGTCGTCGTCCGGAACCGAGGATTTCTCGCCGACATACTGCGTGCCATATTTGTAGTTTCCGTCGTCTCCGACAGCGCCGAGATAGCTCTCTATCGCATCCGCGATGGCATCGGCGATATCTTTTTGATAAGAGGATTTAATCAGCTTGTAGTAATCGCTCTCGTTGCTGACGAAGCCGAGCTCGCCGAGCACCGCCGCATATTGGGAAACTCGTGTGACATAATATCGCCCGATCATGGGGCCCCGGTTGCTCGTATTGAGGGAGTCGGAGACCGCATCGGAGAAATACGAGGCGAGCGAGGCGGAGAAGCGGTTGAAATACCAGCACTCGGTCCCTTTCCCGGAACTTGACGTGCTCGAGTTGCAGTGAACGCTGACAAAGACGAGCGGCCTCGCGGATTCCGCATAGGCGACGCGATCCGCAAGCGATGGGCGCTGGCTCTCCGTATCCATCAGATAGACCGTTGCGCCGCGGCTCTTGAGCTCCTTTTTGAGGTAGCCGCCGACCGCGAGGTTGATCTCATATTCTCCGTAAGCGGAGAGGAAGCCGAGCGCGCCGACGCCGAGCTTGCTGTGCCCCACATCGACGACGACGGTCACCCCGTCGACGCTCGATTCACCGGTCGGATTGTTGAAACGGAAAATCAGGTCGTCCCCGTCGAAATAGGCATAATAGCCGAGAAAACCGTTGGTCGTATTGAATTTGAGCGAAACCTTCGTGCCGCTCCAGTTGGCGGAACTGAAGAGCGGATTCTTCGTCAGGGATAGATTATCCGGCACCTCGGAGGTGTACTGGAAATCGATCGTGAAGGCGCCCGACGTGTATTTTGCAACATACGAGACCTTCTGATCCATATTAAAGATGACATAGGTATAGCGGCTGTTCGCGTTGACGGTCACGCCGTTGATGCTGTTGCCGCCGAGATCCTCACTGCCCGCCGAGGTGACATCCTTTGAATAGACCCTCTGGCCGGACTGAAGATTGTAATATGTAAAGGTGTTGTCCCCTTCCTTATAGACAATCTCGTCGCCGTCGGTGTAGTCGAGCGCGCCCTTCGGCAGCGGATAACAGTCGTAATCCGAGAGGTCGTTCAGGGTGTTCGTCGGGAAAGTCTCCGCCGAACTGGCGGTCACTTTTACAAGGTCGCCATCCCCCGCCTTTGCGGCGACGGTCACGTACGCTCCGGTCGCACTCTCCGAGTAAGAAGATTCCCATGTGGCGTTGACGACGATGTTGCCGAGCTTCTGCGCGGAGGCGGTTGACGCAGGAACCGTGATGGTTCCGGTATATTGGACGTACGTGGACTCGTTATCGGTGTCGTCGTCGTCCTCTTTGCTCTCCGTCAGCGTGACAGTCGTGCTGCCAAGCTTTGCCGTGAGCGAGGCGCCCTCGTAGGCGGTGGCCGAAATCGTGATATCCATGCCGCCGTTGATCGTGACGTTGCCGAGCGGCGAAATCTCCTTGATGATCTGCACCTGGCGCGTGATCGTGTAGGTGATTGTCTTTTCCTTATGCGAAAAAGTGAAGGTGTTGGTGCCCGGCTCAAGGTCGATCCGGAGGAAGAATGCGCCGTTTTCGTCGCGCTCCACCTCTTCGCCGTTCATGGTGAGCGGGAAATTGATATCGGAAGCGCCGGCAAAGATGGCCAGCGTTTCAAAGGTGGAATAGGTGGTCTTGGCCGGACGCGTCATTTCGAGCTGCGTCAGCAGAAAACTCGGGTCCGTTTTATCGGTCAGGTACTGGATCAGCGCGTCGGTGGACTGCTCCGGGTTTGCTTTCAGCGCGGAGAGCGAATCGAACATGCTGCCGCAGAAACCGGATAACCCTTCCGCCGCGATGACCTGTTCCGAAAGCTCGGACGGCTCGGACCAGCCCTTTTCCGACGTGCAGGCCTTGGTGGCATACTGGAAGGCATAAAGCGGGATCTTGTCCGCGACAACGCCGTTCCACCATGTCATATATTCGGTGAAGGAGACATTTGTGTTGCCGATGGCATACGGGCATTTTACGGCGACAAAATCGGCATATCCGCTCTCCACGAATTTCTTCGTGTCGGCACAGCCGTCGCCGTAGCTCTCCCAATCCGCCTCGGTATCGCTGCCTTCCGAAAGGCTCGTACTGTTTGCCCAGACCGCGTCGACCATCAGGCCGACTTCCACGGCGGGATTGCTCTTCTTGACGCTGGCATAGGCGGTCTCCACGGCAGATTCCGTCGTGGAGCGCAGATAGTTTTCGTAACCGATGCCGTTGCCGAACTGCGTGTAATCCTGATAGGTCGTGCTGTCCTGCACGATGGTGAAGTCGTCGAGCAGAACGGCGTCGATGTCGTAACTGTCGGCCAACTGACGGAGGTTGGAATCAATCAGCTTGATCTGTTCGCGGTCCGCATAATCGACGGGAACCGCGGCGCCGTCCTGATTGGTCAGCAGCATGTCGTAAATGACATAGACATAAAAATTCATGCTCTTTGCCTTCGACACGGCGTAATTCAGGATATCGTAGGTCACTTCCGCCTGCGGCATTCCGCTCGAGCGGTAGAGTACCTTGTCCCCAAACGTCGTGTCAAAGATGACGGTGTTGGCGCCGAGATTGTTCGCATCCTGAAGCGCGGTATCGACGGAGGCCATGATCTGCTCATCCGTCATGGCAGAGTCCGTGTAATAATCCACGCCGGCCGTCAGCGTGACCGCCATCATGCGGTCGGGACGGTCGTACTCAATTTCCGTCACGGTCTCCGAGGTGGTCGGCTGAACAATCACCACCGGCTCCTCCGAATCTCCGGACTCGGACGGCGTAATCGACAGGTCCGGATCCTCCTCTTCGCTCAGCCCGGACTCGGCTGCGGTCTTGAGAAGATCAAGGCCGGGCAGCCCACAGGTGACGGCCGCATAGGCGCCGATTCCTCCGATGGCAAGGGTGAGCGTAATACAAAGTATCAGAAATGTCAGTCGTTTGTTCAGGAACAATCGTTTCATCCTGTTTGGCGATCCTTTCGTTTCAGAAATCTCTGTTGTCTGTGATGTCAGGAAAGAATGTCCTCCAGATTGCCGCACTCCTCCTCCACGCCGGATTCCACATCGGAAGACGGGGTGAACAGGGAGCTGTATGTATAAAGGGCGAATCCGCCGTAATGGGACGCATCCCTCGCGGCATCCACCTGTCTCGCGAGGATATCGCTGTTTTGGATCCATTCCTTTGCGCCATCGCCGGCATAGGTATCCTTTACGCCGATCTTGTATGCCGCAAGACCGGAGATCAGCCGCACGGAGGAGACGGAGATCATCTCGTCGAAGGTCTCGAGCACCTCCAGGTACGGCGCGCTGCCGTGCTCAAATCCAAAATAGATCTGAGGGCAGATATAATCGACGTATCCTTTATTCTCTACCCAAGTATATACGTCGCAGTACAGCGTATTGTAGTTGTTATCCATGTTTCCGGCGGGGCTGATGCCGAACTGACAGCCGCTGTTGATCGATTTAATCGCCTTATAAACGCGCTTGATCATGCGGTTGACATTATCCCTGCGCCATGCCGAAAGACTCATTGTGCCGCCGTCGTCCAGATAGTCGTCATAATAATCCTCGTCGAACGACTTATCGGTCGTCGGATAAAAGTAATCGTCGAAATGGATGCCATCAACATCGTAATTTTGAACGATCTCCTCGACGCCCTCGACGATCAGATCAATGACATCCTCATCCGCCGGATTATAATAAATTCCGCTGCCGGAGAGAATTACGACCTTGTCCGTATCGAGCCAGTCGTAGGCGGGGCTGCTTTTGCAGATTTTCGAGGTATCGGCCGTCCCTTTAATGCGGTAGGGATTGATCCACGCCTCGATCGAAAGGCCTCGGTCGTGTGCCTCCTCCACCATGATCTCCAACGGGTCGAATCCTGGGTCCTTCCCTTCCGTTCCGGTGCAGTAGACCGACCACGGGAAGAGATCGGAGTCATAGAATGCGTCGCTGTGGGAACGGACGTGCACAAAAACCGTGTTGAGCCCAAGCTCCGCGGCGTTGTCAAAGGCGGTGCCGATGCTGCTGCGGAACTGGGATTTTGTCTTGCCGCACAGCATGTTGTAAAGCTCCAGATAGGAGATCCAGACCGCGCGGACCTCGTCGGAAGAGGAGACGGAGCTCTTTTTCCCCGTATTCGAAGAGGACTCTTTTTCCGAGACCGTCTCCGAAGAGGCAGGTGCGGAAGAAGAGACCACCGAGGAAGATGCCGCCGGGGAAGTGGAATTCTGCGTCTGAGAGGAAACCGCCGCCGAGGAACCCGGTTCCGTTTCCGCGGAGACGGAGGTCTGCTCCGAAGTTTGTCCGGACGAAAGTTCCGGGGTATCAGAAAGGGACTTCTCAGGAATTGCTTCTTCCTTAAAAGAAGAGTCCGCCGAAACGGAAAGATCCGCCTCGGAAGAGAGAAGCGATGTCGGATCCGAGCTGTCAGAACCACAGGATGTCAGGGAAAGCATGAGAAGAAACGCCAAAGCTGCGGACAAAGCTGCTTTCATTCTGTACCTCCGAATGCTGGACAATGATGTATGACTCTACCTGTCATTATATTATAAAAGTATATATGATTCTACATTTTATTGCAAGAAGGAAGGATAAAATTCCAAAAGACAGACAAAAAAATGGCCCGGGATTGGTTCCCCGGCCATCATTTTATGCGAATGATTTCCTATTTTATCCTGACATTCTCTTCGCCGAGCAGTTTTGAGAGCCTTTTTATCACATAGCCGTCGCCTTCGGAGGTATCCACCCAAAGCGCCGGCGGCGCCTTTAATGTCTTTTTGCTGTCCGAAAGATAAATATACAGCGGCGTCAGTCCGGAAAATACGGCGAGGAACGCCATGGCTCTGCGGTATTCCCTGCTCTCCTGCGACGGTACGCGGATGTAGAGCCCCTTGTTGTTCGCCGATACGGGAGCCGTCGGTTCCGAAGAGAATCTGCCGGCGCCTCCGGCGTTTTCGGCGGAAGAAAGCCCTCCGGATCTTGCGGAAGGAATCCCGTTCTTCACATCCTCCGGCGCAAAAAAGCGGGAGGCCACGAGCTTGGTATCCTCTTCGTCGCGGGAACTGATCCTCGCCTCGATCACAACGGCCTCATTGAGATTCAGCACGCCGCCGTATGCGGCCAGCACCTTCGGAAAAACGAGCACCTCGAGGCTGCCGGTCGTATCCTCCATCGTGATGAACGCCATGACGTCGTTGCTCTTTGTGGTCTTCATCCGCTTGGTGAGCACGATCGCGCAGATCAATACCGTGCGGTCGCCGGCTCCCCCTTCCGCGGCCATCGTCTTGACCTCCAGAATGGTATTGGCGCCGAGTTTCTCCGAAAGCGAACGGTATTCGTTCATCGGGTGGCCGGAGAGGTAAAGACCGGTGGTCTCCTTCTCCATGCTCAGTTTCTCCCGGAGCGAGTATTCCGCCACCTTCGGCAGAACAAAGCTGTCCGCCGCACTCTCCTGCGGGCCTCCGAACAGGCTCATCTGGCCCGACAGATTGCTCTTTTGTTCCGCGTCGATCGAGCTGAGCAGGCCCTCGTATCCGTCGAGCATCTGGCGCCGGTTTTCCGCAAGGGAATCTAGCGCGCCGGACCGGATCAGGCTCTCCAACGCACGTTTGTTTAGCTCCCGGCCGTAAACCCGCCGGCAAAAATCTGTAAAGTTTTTATACTTGCCATTATCTTCCCGTTCTTTGAGCATCCCTGCAATCAAGCCCTTTCCAAGGTTCTTGATGGCCAGCAGACCGAAGCGGACGCCGTTTTCCTCATAAATGAAGCCCATCTCGCTGTGGTTGACATCCGGGCCAAGCACGTTGAGCCCCATCTTCTGGCATTCGCCGATATACTCGATGACTTTATCCGTATTGTCGAGTACGGACGAAAGCTGCGCCGCCATGTATTCACCCGGATAGCGGCATTTAAGGTAGGCGGTCCGGTAAGCGACCGTCGCGTAGGCCGCCGCATGGGATTTATTGAAGGCGTAGGACGCAAAGCTGCTCATCTCGTCGAAGATCTCGTTCGCGACGGATTCCGGCACGCCGTTGCGCACCGCACCCGGCAGCTCAAGGCTCCCGTCCTCGGCATATTTGCCATGGATAAAATATTCGCGCTCCTTCGCCATGACGTCGGCCTTTTTCTTCGACATCGCGCGCCGCACGAGATCCGCCCGGCCATAAGAATAGCCGGCCAGCTTCCGCACGATCTCCATGACTTGCTCCTGATAGACGATGCAGCCGTAGGTCACCTCGAGAATCGGTTTGAGCAGCGGATGCTTGTAGACGACGCGCTCCGGATGATGGCTGTTTTCGACATATTTCGGGATGGAATCCATCGGGCCGGGGCGATAGAGCGAGATGACGGCCGTCAGATCCTCGATGGATCTTGGCCCGAGCGCGACGAGCACGCTGCGCATGCCCGCAGACTCGAACTGGAACACCCCCTGCGCCTGCCCTTTTCCGAGCATCTCGTAGACCGCCGGATCATCCTCCGGCACTTTGGTGATATCGAAGCCCGGATCTTTTTTCTGAACCGCTTTTTCGCAGTCGCGGATGGCCGTCAGGTTCCGGAGTCCGAGAAAATCCATTTTGAGCAGGCCGAGCTCCTCGAGCGTCGTCATCGTGAACTGCGTGACGACGGATTCCTCCGGCTTCGCAACCGGCACAAAATTCGTCACCGGCTCCGGCGCGATCACGACGCCAGCCGCATGCACCGAGGAATGGCGCGGCATACCCTCGACCTTGAGCGCCGTGTCGATCAGCTCTTTAATCTTGGGGTCGGCGTTGTACTGCTCTTTTAGATCAGATGAGATCTCCAGCGCCTTTTGAAGCGTCATATGCAGGTCGTACGGCACAAGCTTCGCGATTTTATCGACACTCTGGTAAGGCATGCCGAGCGCGCGCCCGACGTCGCGGATCGCCGCCTTGGCCGCCAATGTTCCAAACGTGATAATCTGCGCGACATGGTCCTCGCCGTATTTACGGTTGACGTAATCGATGACCTCCTGCCGGCGCTCGTAGCAGAAGTCGATGTCGA
>DAOTHJ010000022.1:0-1676 GCA_035447605.1 Oscillospiraceae bacterium
GTGGCGGGTGCGGCATTGTTTGCAGTCCATCAGCGGATCGGAGAAGCCGCCGACATGGCCGGAGGCGACCCATACCTGCGGATTCATCAGGATGGCGGCGTCGAGGCCGACGTTGTAAGGGCTTTCTTGTACAAAAGCTTTCCACCAGGCGCGCTTGACGTTATTTTTGAATTCCACACCGAGCGGGCCGTAGTCCCAGGTGTTGGAAAGGCCACCGTAGATTTCGGAGCCGGCATAAACATACCCGCGGTTTTTGCAGAGTGCAACGATCTTATCCATTGTGTAGGCTTTGCTGTCCATTAGACAATCCCTCCGTTTTCTCAAACTGGAAATATACATTCACATATTATTCCTCAAAAAAGAAATAGTCAAGCAATCTCGGCCAGGGAATTGTCGAAATTTCATCCTTCGGAAGAGGGAAGGGAGGCGGAGGAAACATTCCGGAAATCTCGGGTGCCGGGCGTCCGCCCGTGAGCACGGAAAGACGCCGGAAAGTCTGTGGAGGAACCGGTAAAACATTGACTTTTTCCGGTAAATAGACTAAACTATTTAAATAGATTTTTATGCCCGGGAGGATGTTGCAATGATCAGGAGCATGACCGGATATGGTGCCGCGGAGAAAACCGTCGGCGGAAAATACATCCGTGTGGAGATCAAGTCGGTCAACCACCGCTATCTGGAGTTCTCCGCCAGGGTGCCGCGTGCCTATGGATTTTTGGAAGAAAAGATGAAGGGCCTGCTCTCCGAATGTATCTCACGGGGGAAAGTGGACTGCAGCGTCTTCGTTCAGACCATCGAGGGCGGCAGTGAGAAGGTCTGCATCAATAAAGACCTGGCAAAGAGCTATATCGAAGCCCTGCGCTCGGTGCGGCATGATTTGGATCTTCGGGACGATCTCTCGCTCAATTCCGTTGCGCGCCTGCCGGATGTCTTTACGGTCGTGCAGGAGGAGGAGGACGAGGACGCCGTCTGGACGCTCGTAAAAGAGGTTGCCGACGCCGCCATAGAAAACTTCATCGCCATGCGCGGAGTTGAGGGCGAAAAGATGAAGGCCGACATGCTTATGAAGGCCGCGGAGATTGAAGAAAGAGTCGGCTATGTCGAGAGCCGCAGTCCGGAGACCGTCAAAGAATATCAGGACCGCCTCTACGCAAAGTTGCAGGAGGTGCTTCAGGGCGCCGGCATCGACGAAAACCGCATTCTGACAGAGGCCGCCATTTATGCGGACAAGGTCGCCGTGGATGAGGAAACCGTGCGCCTGCGCAGTCACATCGCCCAGTTCCGGGATATTCTCGGCAAGGGCGGCGCGGTCGGCAAGAAGCTGGATTTTCTTGTGCAGGAGATGAACCGCGAGGCCAATACGACCGGTTCCAAATGCTCGGACGCCGATATCACCCGCGCCGTCGTGGACATCAAATGCGATATCGAAAAAATCCGTGAGCAGATCCAGAATATTGAATAGCGCATGCGGCAGAGCCGCATGCTGCGAGTTGGCCTTCGTGCTCCAAAAGTAGGAGCACGATTTTGGCTTCGCCAAAACCGGCCAACTCATCGAAAAGTTTATGTTCCGACGAGCTTGCGCCCGTGCGAAGCACGGCGACGGCCCACTTTTGGCCGTCGAGAAAACTCGCAGCATCGGAGATGCTTTTTTCAACGAGTTTTGCGGTTTCCGAAGG
>DAOTHJ010000022.1:1776-26531 GCA_035447605.1 Oscillospiraceae bacterium
AAATCGCGGCCATTTTTTACGGCCGCGAAGAAAAACTCACAGCATCGGAGATGCGGTTGACCTTCGTGCTCCAAAAGTAGGAGCACGATTTTGGCTTCGCCAAAACCGACCAACTCGTCGTAAAGCATAAAGCCGAGTTTATGTTCCGACGAGTTTTGCGGTTTCCGAAGGAAATCGCGGCCATTTTTTACGGCCGCGAAGAAAAACTCACAGCATCGGAGATGCGATTCCCTTATTTTTGTTTTATGAGAGCTGGTGTCCAATGAAGCTGGTGAATATCGGCTTTGGCAATATGGTCAATGCGGACCGGATTGTTGCGATGATCGCGCCGGATTCCGCGCCGGTCAAGCGCGTCATTCAGGATGCCCGGGAGAAGGGCATGCTGGTGGATGCCTCGTACGGCAGGAAGACGCAGGCGGTCGTCATCATGGATTCCGGGCACGTGGTGCTTTCCGGGATCCCGCTGGATACTGTGACAGGGAGGATAGCGGAAGAACCGGATGAATAAAGGAATTTTACTGGTGATCTCCGGCCCCTCGGGCGTCGGAAAAGGCACTATCATTAAACGGCTTTTTGAATTGGATAAAAACCTGTCGTTTTCCGTTTCGGTGACCACGAGGAAGCCGCGTGAGGGCGAAATCGACGGAGTGGATTATTGTTTCCTCACGCGGGAACAATACAACAGCCTTCGGGACGGCGGCGGGCTGCTGGAATATGCGGATTTCAGCGCGAATTCCTATGGAACGCCGAAAGCAGAAGCGGAACACGCGCTGAATGAGGGCCGGGATCTGGTTTTGGATATCGAGATTCAGGGCGCCAGAAGCGTCCGGCGGATCATGCCGGATGCGCTGCTTGTCTACATCGTTCCGCCCTCTTTTGAAGAACTGAAAAAGCGGCTGGCGGGACGCGGCTCGGAGACCGAGGAATCCATGAAGCTCCGCCTTGATGCCGCAATCCGGGAACTTTCCGAGGCTCCCGAAGTCTACGACTGTTTTGTCGTCAACGACTGCATCGAAAATGCGGCCGATGAAATAGAAGCGATCCTCCGGCTCAAGCGGATGGGAAGGTCCCTGCCGCGTGGTTCCGGGGAACAGATATTGAAGGAGGTCATCAGCCTTGCTTAATCCTGCGGATATGTACAACCTCAATCAAAAAAACAGCCCCTATGCCAACGTAATCGCCGTCTCCAAACGCGCAAGAGAGATTTCCGAGGCGTATGAGGAGCAGCATGAGATCATGACGGATAAGCCGCTGAAGCTTGCCATCGGTGAATTCGTGCAGGACAAATGCCGGATCATCAAAGGGTCCATCAAGACCGAGGATGACTGAATATGGCCGGGAAAAAGACGATTTTGCTGGGCATCACGGGCGGAATCGCCGCGTATAAGGCGGCGGGGCTTGCCTCCGTACTGACAAAACGGAACTATAACGTCCTTCCGGTGCTGACGAAAGGCGCCTGCGAATTCATTTCGCCGCTCACGTTCACCGCAGTGACCGGGAACAAGGCCCTGACGCAGCTGTTTGACTCCGGGATCGAGCCGGAGATCGCCCACATCGCGCTCGCGAAGCAGGCCGATCTCGTTTTGATCGCGCCGGCAAGCGCGGATGTCCTTGCCAAGCTCGCAAACGGCATCGCGGACGACCTGCTGACTTCGGCCGTTCTGGCGGCGACCTGCAAAAAGCTGGCCGCGCCGGCCATGAATACGCATATGTTTGAAAACCCGGCGACGCAGAGAAATCTTGCGCAGCTCCGGGCGGACGGCTTTGGCATCGTCGAACCGGGTATGGGACACCTTGCCTGCGGAGATGACGGCAAAGGCCGCCTTGCCGATGAGGAGGAACTGATTGCCGCCGTAGAGTGCGCGCTGCACGGGAACGATTCCCTTGCCGGGAAAAAAGTCGTCGTCAGCGCGGGCCCGACCATTGAGCCGCTCGACCCGGTGCGCTATCTGACCAACCGATCCACCGGCAAGATGGGCTATGCCGTTGCAAAGATGGCGGCCCTGCGCGGCGCGGATGTCGTGCTCATTTCCGGAAAGACAAACCTGCCGGTGCCTTACGGGACCTCCGTGCTCAACGTGGAGACTGCGGCGGAGATGGCAAAAGCCGTGCTCAAGGAATCTGCGGAGGCGGATCTTGTGGTCATGGCCGCGGCCGTGGCGGATTATACGCCGGCGGAATATGCTGAAAACAAGATTAAAAAATCCGACGGGGAGCTGACTCTTTCGCTTCGGCGCACGAAGGATATTCTTGCGGCGCTGGGCGAGAAGAAGCCGGATTGGCAGGTGCTCTGCGGCTTTTCGATGGAGACCGAAAACCTGATGGAGAACAGCCGCAAGAAGCTCTCCGCGAAGCATGCCGATCTGATCGTCGCGAATTCGATCGCGGAGGAGGGCGCAGGCTTTGCCGCCGACACCAACAAGGCCGTCCTGCTCTCCGCGGAGGAGGAGACCGTCCTTCCGATGATGACGAAGGAAGCGCTCGCCGACGCCATTCTCGACCGGATGACGGAGATGCTCGATGCAAAGACCACCGCCGGCGCGGTAAAAGGCTGAAATTTCAGGCCGGTTCTTGACAGCATGAAGAGAACGTGCTATGATAGGCGCAATATTTGAAAAAGCGTAGATGGGGAAAACAATCCGGATTTTCCGCTCAGAGAGGGCCCGGTATTCTGAAAAGGGCCTGTGGAAACCGTGTACGTACCAGCCCCGGAGCGCGTGCAAGCTTTCTGTGAACACGCCGGCACCGCACCGTTACAGGCGGGCTTTTGAGTGCGGAGAGTGCGTCTCTCCGTGAACAAGGGTGGAACCGTGGAGCATCAAGCTTCGCCCCTTTTTGCAAGGAGCGAAGCTTTTTTGTTTTCTTTTTCCGATTCATGCTTCGGTTGCGGCACATATTTCCGGTGGTGGAGCACTGTTGCGGGGCCGCTTTCGTAGGCATGAGGTTCCCGAGGGTCCATGTCGGGACCATCAGATCGAATTTTATGGACGTTAATTTGCTTTCCCGTTTCGGCTCTGCGGGCATCGTTCCCGGAGCCCGGAAGCCGAAAAGCTTTTATAGGAGGAATGAGCTATGGTTAAAGTAACCCTGCGTGACGAAGTCCGGGAGTATGAAGCCGGAACCACCGCCTATGAGATTGCCCGGAGCATCAGTGCCGGACTCGCCAAAAACGCCTGCGCCGCCCGGATCGACGGGGAACCCTGCGATCTGCGCACGCCGGTTGAAAAGGATTGCGCCGTCGAAATCCTGACCTTCGACGATCCTTATGGAAAAAAGGCTTTCTGGCACACCACCAGCCATGTCATGGCTCAGGCCGTGCTGCACCTGTTCCCGAACGCGAAGTTTTCCATCGGCCCGGCAATCGACAGCGGCTTCTATTATGATTTCGACGTGGACCGCCCGTTTACGGCCGACGACCTTGCCCGCATCGAGGAGGAGATGGCCGAAATCATCAAGACCGGCCTCGAAGTCCGGAAGTTCACCATGACCGTGGAAGAGGCCAGAGGATTCATGAAGGAACAGCCATATAAGTTGGAGCTGATCGAGGAACACGCCGGAAAAGGCGAGGCTCTCTCTTTCTATCAACAGGGCGACTTCACCGAGCTCTGCGCCGGCCCGCACCTGATGAGCATTGCTCCGATCAAGGCTTTTAAGCTGACTTCCACCACCGGCGCCTACTGGAGAGGCAGCGAAAAAAATAAGATGCTCTCCCGCATCTACGGCATCTCCTATCCGAAGAAGGCCGATCTTGACGAGTATCTTGCCGCCATTGAGGATGCCAAGCGCCGCGACCACAACGTCCTCGGCCGCCAGCTCAAATATTTCTGCAACAGCGACCTCATTGGCCAGGGCCTGCCCTGCCTGATGCCGAAGGGCACCAAGCTCTTCCAGATTCTGAACCGCTATATTCAGGATAAAGAGGAATACGAGTACGGCTATGTGATGACCCGTACGCCGCTGATGGCAAAATCCGACCTGTATAAGGTCTCCGGCCACTGGGATCATTACAAGGAGAATATGTTCGTCCTTGGCGATGAGGAAAAGGATAAGGAAGTCTATGCCCTCCGTCCGATGACCTGCCCGTTCCAGTATCAGGTCTATCTGAACGATAAGCACAGCTACCGCGACCTGCCGATCCGCTACGGCGAGACCTCGACGCTGTTCCGCAACGAGTCTTCCGGCGAGATGCACGGACTTATCCGCGTGCGCCAGTTCACGATCACCGAGGGACACCTGATCGTCCGCCCAGATCAGCTCGAGCAGGAGTTTGCCGGCTGCGTCCGCTTGATTAAGGAAGTTATGACCGATATCGGCCTGATCAACGACATGACCTTCCGCTTCTCCAGATGGGATCCCGAAGACCGCGAAAAGTACGAGGGCACCCCGGAGATGTGGGAAGAGGCCGAAACCACGATGCGCGGCATCCTGAACGACCTGCATATCCCGTATGTGGAGGCAAAGGGCGAGGCCGCCTTCTATGGCCCGAAACTTGACGGCCAGCTGAAGAACGTCTACGGCAAGGAAGATACCATTGTCACCGTCCAGATCGACATGATGCTTGCCCAGCGCTTCGGCATGACCTACACCGATCAGAACAACCAGCAGATCACGCCGTATATCATCCACCGCACCTCCCTCGGCTGCTATGAGCGCACGATCGCTCTGCTGATCGAGAAATACGCCGGCGCCCTTCCGCTCTGGCTCGCTCCGGAGCAGGTCCGCGTGATGCCGATCACCGAGGATCAGAACGACTACGCCGAGGAGATCCGGAAGCAGCTCGCCAAGGCCGGATTCCGTGCCGCGAGCGATCTCCGCTTCGAGCGGATCGGCTTCAAGATCCGCGAGGCGCAGACCGAAAAGATCCCGTATATGGTCGTCGTCGGTGACAAAGAGAAGGAATCCGGTACCGTGACGGTCCGCGACCGCCGCGACGGCAGCCAGACCTCGTGCACGCTTGAGGAATTCATCGCAAAGATCCGCGTCGAGAACGACAACAAGGTCTGTTCCTGACGGCAAAAAGAAACCAAATAAAAAGCGGTGGGGATGTTTGTCCTCACCACTTTTTTATAGCACTTTGGTAATGGGAAAGACAGGCCGTCCGAGCAAGGGCCTGCGATGGCCATGCGGCCGGCGGATCATTCCGGTGCGTCCGGAGCAATCTACCTGCCGTACGTCCTTTCTGTACCTGCGTCAGCCGCCCGTTTCACCGGTGGCTGACATACATCGCAAGAGTCTGTCTTTTCCGCAGAAGGAGACGTTATAGCACAAGCTCGGTCGAAAAAACGATCACGGCATCCCCCTCGATCTGTACCAGCGCCGGGTGACTATCCTGTTTTTTGACGGATACCTTCATGGTTCCGGTGCGCCCGATGGCCTCTCCCTGCATGGCCGTAAAGGAAAACGTGCCCTCATCCGGATTCTGAAAGAGGCCGTGCTGCACGAGATACGCCCCAAGTGGGCCGTTGGCGTTTCCTGTCACGGGGTCCTCCGGGATCCCAATGGCCGGGGCAAACATCCGTCCGTGGACGAGAATTTCCTCGCCCGGGTTCAGGGTGAACACATAGTAGCCGTTGCAGCCGATCTCCGCGCTGAGGCGGGCGAGCCGATCCATATTTGGATTCAGCCGATGGAGCATCTCGTTTGACCGGATACCGATCATCACTTTTGAATGTCCGGTTGAGGCGATGCAGACCGGGCAGTCCTCCCGAAGATCACAGATGGAGATGCCGAGCCCCTCTGCAATCTTTTCAACCGCCGCATCTTGGAGCGGCTCTCCCACCGCAATCTGCCCCTGCGTCATCACGATGGAATAGTCGTCCCCTTTTCGCACGATGTGCACCGGCAGGATCCCGGCGCCCGTTTTCTGGATCACGGTTCCCGTCTCCAACTGCTTTTCCATTGCCCGCACATAATGGGCGGCGATGGTCGCATGGCCACAGATGGGGACCTCCCTTGTCGGCGTGAAAAACCGCACCTCCACGTCATACCTGCTGTCGGCGGAGGAAAAGAGAAAGGCGGTCTCCGAATGATTGAGCTCCCGGGCGATCTTCTGCATCTGCTGTTCACTAAGGCCGTCCGCGTCGGCGATCACTCCTGCGGGATTGCCGGATAATTTTTCTTTTGTGAAGGAATCCACCTGATATAAGCGATAAGGTTTCATCGTCTTTTCCCCCATGCATACCCGGATGCCGTACAGATGAGTTCGATCTGCCGTTTCGGCCGGCCGGTTTTTAGTTTATTCTTTTTTGCATTTTACCATACTTGGCCTTCTTTGGCCATCCTGTTTTATGCGCGGCCCCGGTAGCGTGTTCTGGATGGCCAAGAGAGATCGCTTGGCCCGCTGAAAGCAGCTCATTCTATCCCCGCGGATAGGAAGACATGTAAGGAACGTTTTCCTGAATAAAAAAGCCGCCTGATGGTCAGACGGCTTTTTGCGAGAAAGAAGAAAGTAACAGCTCAGAACCACCAGCCAAAATCGAATCCGGTGTTCGGATTTTCTTCCGTGGCGGAAGGCGTGCCGCTCGCCGTGCCGCCTGCGGCCTCACCGCGGACGACGAGGAACGGGGAAGCGCTCGTGACGGTGATGGTCGCTTCACCGCTCTTGTCGACGACGGCCGTGAAAAATTCAAACGTTCCGTCGTCTTTTTTATGGATGATGGTGAGAGTGTCGCCGAGGTATTTGGCGTCGAGGTGAAAGATGATCTTCCACGGAGCGAAGCCTTTCATCTCAATATCCCAACTGCCGATGACTTGAGCATCGCCGAGGCCGAGCGTGGCGGCGTATTCTTTCATTGCCTTATAGTCGCCCGAGAGGCGGCTCAGCTCCTCATAAGAAGTGATCTTTCCGGTGATGATGAGCTCGTCATCATCGTCATTGTCGTCATCATGGCTTCTATTTACAGAGCTGGTGTCGAGCACGACCTCCGGGGGAGGCATTGAAAAAAGTAGAGAACCATGAATCATAGTAAATGTCGTCTCCGGATGCAAAGGTGGAAATGTGAAGGTCTTCGGTATCGGAAAATACTGCGGGACAGTCTCCCACTTCAAGTTCTGTGCTGTTATAAAAATATTTTGTCTGTCCGTTTTCCACCACGGTTTTAATATACCCATCGGAATAATAAAGAGAAGCGACTCGGACAGTGCCGCCGGTGCGGACGGTCACACGGGGACCGAGCTCGATATCTTCCGCGACGATACCGTCTTCTTTGCCGGTTGCGGTGACGGAGCCTCCGGTGACCGTTAGGGTATGATAAGCATAAATTCCGAAGTAATGATCACTGCTTGCAGTGACATCGCCGCCGCTGATCGTTAGAGTGTCATAAGCATAAATCCCAAAAGAATTTCCGCCGGCCGCGTCAACCGTTCCGCCGCTGATGGTTATGGCGCCGCTGTATGCATAAAGCCCGTAATTATCGCCTTCCGCTGTAACGCTGCCTCCCTCAATCGTGATCGCGCCGTATTGGGCGTAAATTCCATGACCGGTGCCGGTTGCGTTGACCGTACCGCCTTCAATCGTGATCGCACCGGAGCGTGCGTAGATCCCATCCGGAATACCGTTTGCGGTGATGTCGCCTCCAGTGATTGTGAGGTCGGTATGAGCATAAATTCCATATCCATTGTTGCCGCTGGTATGAATCGTTCCGCCGCTGATCGTGAGGTGATCGCCGGAATAGATTCCGGTATAGCCACCGGTTGCGTTGATGGTTCCGCCGCTGATCGTCAGGGAGGAGCCACTTTCTGAGTCATAATTCCAGGAATCTATCGGATAATAAGCAAAGAGAGTCAGATCTCCGCTTTTGATATCGATCCCCGTGTAGCCGTTCAGAGATTCCAAAACGCCATAGGCGGTCAGGGAGCCGCTGCCTTGAATAGTGAGCTTCCCTTCGGAGTAGATTGCTTTGGAAGTGGGACAGTTACCCTCACCGGCACTGCCGATGACATTATTGCCCTGAGCTCAACGGTCAGATCGTTTTCGGAGACGATGCCCGAACTGGCGTTATATATGGGTTTTTCAAAATCGTTCAGCGTGAGGACGCCATCCCGGTACATGGCGACGTAAGAATCCGGCGTCGTGCCGACAATATCGGCGGGATCCGCATCCACAGTGGCGAGGTACTGACCGCTCAAAAGGGTCTTGCCGATGATTTCCACAGAATCATCGAGCGCCGCCGCGCCGACCGGGAGCAAAGTCAATACCATAATCAGGCAAATGACAAGAGAAAGTAACTTCTTCATGTTGATTCCCTCTTTTTTTTAATTTCCATTATAAATCAATACGACGAAAGTATTAATTATCAAAAAATTTTGGAATTTATGGAAAGAGGTCTATAGTTTTCGCCGCGCTTTTCGAAAAAAGGCGGTTTTGGCACAGCCGTTTTCATAGAAAACAAAACGGGATTATATGAAGGCATTCTCTTTTAAAAAAACTGGAGGACGGAAAAGGATTCCGGCGCTGTTTTTCCGAATAAAAAAGCCGCCTGATGGTCAGAACGGCTTTTTGCGAGAAAGAAGAAAGTAACGGCTCAGAACCACCAGCCGAAATCGAATCCGGTGTTCGGATTCTCTTCCGTGACGGAAGTGCCGCTTGTTGCTGCACTACCCGCGGTCTCGCCGCGGACGACAAGGAACGGGGAAGCACTCGTGACGGTGATGGTCGCTTCGCCGCTGTTATCGACGACGGCCGTGAAAAATTCAAACGTTCCGTCGTCTTTTTTATGGATGATGGTGAGGGTATCGCCGAGGTATTTCGCGTCGAGGTGGAAGATGATTTTCCACGGGCCGAAGCCTTTCGTTTCAACATCCCAGGTGCCGATCACCTGAAAATCGCCGAGGCCGAGTGTGTCGGCATATTCCTTCATGGCCTTATAGTCATTCGAGAGGCGGCTCAGTTCCTCGTAGGAAGTGACCTTTCCGGTGATGACGGGCTCGTCGTCATCGTCGTCATCTCTGCTGCTTGCAGAGCGGGTGCGGAGCACGACTTTCGTGGAGGCATTGACAAAGCTGTCGCTGATGATCGAGAAATAGACCTCATCGCTGTCGGAAAACGTAGAAGCATATCCGGATTCTTCCGCAGGAGCGCTTATCGCGCTTAAAAAAGCTTCTTCCGTGATCTCGGAAAAGTCATTGCCCTCCGTGGTTCCTTCATAATATTTTGTCAGCCCGCCCTCCGTCTCGGTTTTGGCGTAGACGGCGCTGCCTTCAACATCGGTATAGACAACGGTTTTTCTGATGGTGCCGCCGGTGCGGACGGTCACACGGGAGCCGAGTTCCATATCTTTCACAAAGATGGCAGCGTTGCCGCCGTTCGCAGTGACATAGCCGCCGGTGACGGTCAGAGTCTTTCCCGCATAGATTCCGGTATCACTGCCGGATGTGGTAAGATTTCCGCCGCTGATCATGCCGTCGCTGCAATAGACTCCGATGTAGGTACCATCTGCGAGAATCGTGCCGCCGCTGATCGTCAGGAAGCGACCTTCTTCGAGGGAATTGTCATATGCGTCGATCGGGTATTGGGCATAAAGGGTCAAATCTCCGCTTTCAATATGAACTCCGTCGAAGCCGTTCAGCGCTTCATAACCGCCGTATGCCGTCAGGGAGCCGCTGCCTTGGATCGTAAGGGTTCCCTCAGAACAGATCGAGGCTGTGGAGGGACACTGGATTTCGCTGCCGATGACATTGTCACCTTTTAAAATAACAGTCAAATCTTGGCTGCAAAAAATTCCATAACTAGAACCACCGCCGGAACAATCCGTGATTTCAAGATGATTCAGCGTGAGCACGCCATCCTGATACATGGCGACATAGGAAGCCGGCGTCGTTGCTCCGATTTCAGTGGGCGTGCCGCCGACAGAAGGAAGATAATACCCATTCATCAGATCGTCCCCGGCGATGCTGACGGTGCTGACATAGGCCGCCGCGCCGACCGGAAGCAAGGTAAGCACCATGAAAAGGCATACCACAAGAGATACCCATTTTTTCATTTTAAATTTCCTCTTTTTTTTCCTAAAATTCGCTTTTATTATACGCACTTTACTTTCTTAAGTCAACGGAAAACAACAACATTCACCAGAATAAGAGAAAAAGAGAAGAAATATTCGTTATTTAGACGAGCCCTCCTCCAAAGGGCGCTTTTTGCATCCGCAAGCCGCTTTTTTCGGGGGAAGTACCGGAAAGATTTCACCAAAGACTTTTTTCTTTTCACGCAAATAAAATATAATATTGCACATTATATAAAGCGAAAGAAGTAGGAATCATTTTCACTTTTTTATTGACAATGACAGATTCTTGTAATATATTAAATACAATATGTGTAATTATGCGCAGGCATAAGCCACATTTAACTTATAGAGAGGACAATTGAATAGTATGGAATTTTTAGCGATTACCTCAAAGCTGGGGGTATTTGCCGGGCTTACCTCGGAGGATATCCTTGCCTGTGTGATCATTGGCGGAATTGCTTTGCTAGTCGGAATTGGTATCGCCTTCCCCTTGGGCGTTTTGTATAGGCGCAAAGTCGCGGAAGCGGAACTTGGCTCCGCTGAGGAAGAAGCCAGAAGAATTGTCAACGATGCGATCAAAACAGCTGAAAGCAGGAAAAAGGAGGCTCTGGTCGAGGCAAAGGACGAAATTCACAAACTCCGCAGCGAGACGGAGAAGGAACTGAAAGACCGCCGCGCGGAAGTGCAGCGTCAGGAACACCGTCTCCAGCAAAAAGAGGAGTCTCTTGATAAAAAGATGGACAACCTCGATAAAAAAGAGGAGTCCCTGGCCGAAAAGCAGCAGGCTGCGGAGGAGCGCCTTGCTGAAGCGGAAGAAGTTAAAAAGAGTCAGTTTGATATGCTCGAAAAGATCAGCGGCTACACGACGGAGCAGGCGAAGACCCAACTCCTTCAGACCGTTGAACAGGAGCTTGCCCACGAAAAAGCGCTGCGCGTGATGCAGTATGAACAGCAGCTCAAGGATGAGCAGGAAGATAAAGCCCGCGAGATTCTCAGCGCCGCGGTCAGCAGATGTGCGCCGGATTATGTGGCGGAGGCCACGGTATCCGTCGTTCCGCTGCCCAACGACGAGATGAAGGGCCGCATCATCGGCCGTGAAGGCCGCAACATCCGCGCCCTCGAGACGCTGACCGGCGTCGATCTGATCATCGACGATACGCCGGAAGCCATCACGCTGTCGAGCTTCGATCCTGTCCGCCGCGAGATCGCGCGTCTCTCGCTTGAGAAGCTGATCCAGGACGGACGCATCCATCCCGCGAGAATCGAAGAGACGGTCGAGAAGGCCAGAAAAGAAGTCGACGCGAAGATCAAGCAGGACGGCGAAAAAGCCGTGCTCGAGTGCGGCGTCCATGGATTGGCACCGGAGCTTGTGCGCCTGCTCGGCAGAATGCGTTATCGTACAAGCTATGGCCAGAACGTGCTTGCCCACTCGATTGAAGTGGCGGAACTCTCCGGCATGCTCGCCTCCGAGATCGGCGGCGTCGATGTGGCCATGGCCACCAGAGCCGGTTTGCTGCACGATATCGGCAAAGCCCTCACGCATGAAATCGAGGGCAGCCATGTGAGCATCGGCGTTGACGTGGCAAAGAAGTACAAAGAGCCGCAGGACGTCATCCATGCCATCGAGGCGCATCACAACGACGTCGAGCCGCACACCACCATCGCATGGATCGTGCAGGCCGCGGATGCCATTTCCGCCGCCCGCCCCGGCGCCAGAAGAGAGAACCTCGAGAATTACATCAAACGTCTCGAGAAGCTCGAAGAGATCGCCAATTCCTTTGACGGCGTCGATTCCTGCTATGCCATTCAGGCCGGACGCGAGGTTCGGATTCTCGTCAAGCCGGAGCTTATCTCCGACGACGACATGGTGCTCATTGCCCACGAAATTGCCCAGAAGATCGAGACCGATCTCGACTATCCCGGCCAGATCAAGGTGCACCTTGTCCGCGAGAGCCGCGCGGTCGATTACGCGAAATAAAATGGCGCGGGGCGAAAGCCCTGCGAATGAAATTGGATGTTTTGAGCCGGTTTTCGTGCCCTTCCGGGCCGGGAACCGGTTTTCTTTTTTTACGGAAAAGGGGAAGTCTGCCTCTCCGGCGGCGCGGAAAAACAGCCTCTTTACCAAACAAAAATGCCGGAGAACCGGTGATCCTCCGGTATTTCATACCCAAAAAGGCGGCGCTTCGCATAGAATGAGGTGAAAAAACCTGATTTGGGAGGGCACCATGATTCTGCGAAATAAAGAATACGACCGGGCGAAGGCTGTCGAATACGCCCACCGGTGGGCGTATTTTCGCAATCCGGCTTATTATGATTTTTCCGCCATCGGCGGAGACTGCACCAACTACGCCTCGCAGTGCATTTTTGCCGGAAGCGGGGTGATGAATTTCACGCCGACTTTCGGGTGGTACTACATCGACATCAACGACCGGGCGCCTGCCTGGACCGGCGTCAAGTACCTCTACAATTTTCTCGTCAACAATACCGGAGCCGGCCCGTACGGCAGGGAAGTGTCGATCTCGGAGGTGCGGCCGGGTGACGTCTGTCAGCTCATCATCGACGAAGCGGACTGGCAGCACACGCCGGTCATCATCGCCGTCGGCCGCAACGCAAGGACCTATTCCAATATCTGGGTGGCCGCTCATTCCTACGACTGTGATTGCCGGCCGCTCTCAAGCTACGCCATCAAAGAGGTTCGCTTTATCCATATCGACGGCGTCCGGGAGATTGTAGGCGCCAATATGAAGAATGCCGGCGAAGCCCCCGGCGTGGGAACCGCGATGCCCGGGGCCGGAACCCCGGCGATCCCCGCACCGCCTTCCGGGCCCGGGACAACTCCGACCGCGCCGCTTTCCGGTCCCGGGACGACTCCGACCGCACCGCCTTCCGGTCCCGGGACGGCTCCGACCGCACCGCCTTCCGGTCCGCAGAGATAAACCGACTGATAAAAGCCGCAAAAAAGGCCCCGGCAGTATGCCGGGACCTTTTTATAAATTCTATTTCCCGGGAAAATTTCAGCCGAAGCAAAGCCGCAGAAGGGTTTTATGCGTTTCATTCCGTATGCCGCCGGGAATGGAAGAAAACCTCTATGCGTTCCAGATCTTTTCGCAGTACTCCCGCACGGTGCGGTCGACGAAGAACTCAGGCGAGGCCGCGATGTTCATCAGGGACATGCGGTTCCATGCGTCCCGGTCGCGGTAGAGGCGGTCGGCCTCATCCTCGGCATCCATATAGGTGCGGAAATCGGCGCAGGCCATATAGAAATCCACCGTCTCCAGAAGTTCCGCGAGGTCGGAAAAATCCTCGCCGCCGACGCCGCTCCTGAGGCGCCCGACGGCATATTGAAGCTCCGGGTTCGCCTCGAGAAAGACCTTTGGATCATATCCTTTTCCGCGGAGTGCCGAGACCTCGTCGGAAGTCATGCCGAAGGGGAGATTGTTCTCTTCGCCGGCCTCCCGGAAAATCTCAATGTTTGCACCGTCCCGGGTGCCGACCGTGACCGCGCCGCTGAGCGAGAGTTTCATGTTTCCGGTTCCGGAGGCCTCCGTGCCGGCGAGGGAGATCTGCTCGGAGATCTCGGCGGCGGGCATCAGCAGCTCCGAGGCGGTGACGCTGTAATTTTCCAGATAGACGAGACGGAGGCGGTCGCGGGCGGCCGGGCAGCGCGAGAGCTCGATGCCGATTCTCCAGATCAGCTGGATGATGCGCTTGGCAAGGTGGTAGCCGGGCGCGGCCTTCGCTCCAAAGAGGAAGGTGCGCGGCAGGATGTCGGCGCTCGGGTTTGCCTCCAGCCGTCCGAGCAGCGCGAGAATGCGCAGGGCGTTGAGATGCTGCCGTTTATATTCATGCAGGCGCTTGGCCTGCACATCAAAGACGGAATCCGGGTCGAGCGAAGCGCCGGAGACATCCCGGAAACGTTCCGCAAAATCGGCCTTGTTGAGCCGCTTGATTGTTCCGAGGGCTTCAAGCGCGGCGGAGTCGTGTGCATAGTCCCGCAGAAGACGCAGGCGCTCCGGCTCGTGCTCAAAATCGCCGCAGAGTTCCTTAGCGAAGGCGGAGAGCCGCGGGTTTGCGACGCAGAGCCAGCGTCTCGCTGCGATGCCGTTGGTGATGCTGGTAAAGCGCTCCGGATAGGCGCGGCAAAGGTCGCGGAAGACGTTCTCCTTCATGACGGCCAGATGGTGTTCCGAGACGCCGTTCACTTTGTGGCAGCCCCAGACGCAGAGATTCGCCATACGGATGGTTCCGCCGGAGAGAATGGCCATGCGCCCGATCTCCTCCTCCCGGAAACCCTTCGCCTCAAGGTCTTTGCAGAGGCGGCGGTCGATCTCCAGAATAATCCCGTAGATCCGCGGCAACAGGGCTTTGAGCGCGCCGGCATCCCAGCACTCCAGCGCCTCGGGCATCACGGTGTGGTTCGTGTAGCTGAAGGTACGCAGCGCGATATCCCAGCTCTTTTCCCAGCCGTAGCCGCAGTCGTCGAGCAGCTGCCGCATCAGTTCCGGGATCGCGAGGGCCGGGTGCGTGTCGTTGATGTGGACGGCAACCTTTTCCGGCAGGGTTTCGAGCGTACCGTAGTTGGCGAGGTGCCGCCGGATGATGTCGGAGAGCGAGGCGCAGACCAGAAAATACTGCTGCTTGAGGCGCAGGAATTTCCCCTCGGCGTGGCTGTCGTTCGGATAGAGAATGGAGGAGATGGCCTTTGCCATCGAGGCCTGACGGAAGGCGTCAGGATAGTTGCCGGCGTTAAAAAGATCCATGTCCATCTCTGGCGTCATCGCCTTCCAGAGGCGAAGGCGGCTCACCTCGGGCGTATCGAAGCCCGGGAGCATGACGTCGTAAGGCACGGCGCGGACAGATTCATAATTTTTATATTCAACAAGATGGGAGCCGTTTTCCCAGAATTCCCGGACGTCGCCGCCGAAATGCACGTCGACGGTCTTGTCGTTCTGTGCCTCGAGCCAGACGCCGCCGCCGGGCAGCCAGTCGTCGGGCTTTTCGCTCTGCCAGCCGTCGGTCAGAATCTGGCGGAAGATGCCGTATTCAAAGCAAATGGAATACCCCATGGCCTGTTTGCCGATCGTGGCAAGGCCGTCCATAAAGCAGGCGGCCAGACGTCCAAGGCCGCCGTTGCCGAGACCGGCGTCCGGTTCCTTGTTATAAATGCGCTCCGGGCTGATGCCGAAGCCACGCAGCGCCTCCTCATAGGCATCGGTCAGGCCGAGGTCGTAGAGATCGTTCTTCAGCGAGCGGCCGAGCAGGAACTCCATCGAGAGATAGTAGATCTCCTTATCGCCGTGGGCGGCATGGGCGGCATTGGCGTGGCGCTCTTTTTCCGCGAGAATGCCGCGCAGCAGCATGGCGGAGGCGTTGTAGACCTGCGAGTCGTCGGCGTGATCCGGGGAGAGCAGGTAATAGGCCTCCGTCAGGGCTTTGAGCTTTTCGGTGAAAAAGGACTGGTCGAATGCGGACATAACGGCTCCTTTTTAAACGGTTCGTGATGGAAGAATATCTTCTATTATATTCAAACTCCGCCGGTTTGACAAGTTGATCAAATTACGGAAAAAGAGTTTGCCAAACCGACAAAATGCGCTATAATAAAATAAAATATTGTATCTTACGGGGGGATCCGAGATGGAGCAGGTAAAAAAGATTAAAATCGATATTGCCGGTGCCAGTTACAGCATCAATTCCGCCGAGGAGGAGGGCTATGTCCTCAGCCTTGCGCGTGAGATCAACGAGGATATTCAGTCCCTGATGTCCAGGAATCCCGCCCTTTCGCTCAACGATGCGCTGGTTCTGTGCGCACTGAGCTATCTGGACGAGTACAAAAAGGAATCCTCCAACAGCGACCACATCCGTTCCCAGCTCAAGGATTATCTCGGCGACACCGCCCGCGCCAGGATGGAAGTGGACGAGGCCAACCGCCGTTCCGATAAACTGGAAAAAGAACTTGAGGACCTGAAGAAAAAATGGTCGAGGTAAAGATTCAGCTCCTTTCGGAGAACGCGGTTTTCCCGGAGAAGGCGACGGACGGCGCCGCATGCCGGGATGTCTCCGCCTGTCTCGATGAACCGGTCACGATCCTGCCGGGTAGGACCGAGCTCATCCCCACGGGCTTTGCAATGGCGGTGCCGGAGGGCTACGCGGCGTTTGTCTTTGCGCGAAGCGGCCTCGGCATTAAAAAGGAGATCGCGCCGGGGAACTGTGTCGGCGTCGTCGACTCAGATTACCGGGGCGAGGTCAAAGTCGGCCTCTGGAACAGGGGCGGCCTGCCCTATACGATTATGCCCGGGGATCGGATCGCTCAAATCGCGATTCTGCCGGTTCCGGAGACGCAGTGGGCGGTTGCGGAGGAACTGCCGGAGAGCGGGCGCGGGGCCGGCGGCTTCGGATCAACGGGGAAATGACCCCGGTGAGTCTGCTTGGATAAAGGATAGGAAAAAATGAGCGGGAACCGAAAACGGTCCCCGCTTTTTGTTGTCTGTTTGCGATGTTGGAGGAGAGCCCGCCCGGTTGGCTTCCAAGCGGGACGGTTGCTGCAAAGCTTCATACAGCAGCTTGCTTTTCGTATGGGCTTTTATAATCGAAAACGGTGCTTTGGGCGGTGATGCGCCCGAGGAATGGAAATCTCTGTTCCGGTCTTTCAATGAAGCACTATTTTTTCCATGCCTTATCCCCGCTTATGGTGTCGACAGATCGGCGGCCCCCGGAAACCCGGCTCCGGAGTTATAACAGACCGATCAGCCGCGCCGTCTCCGCAAGAGGGAAGCCCACGACGCTAAAATAGTCGCCGCGGATGCCCTTGACGAGTACACAGCCCTGCCCCTGAATGCCGTAGGCGCCGGCTTTATCCATCGGTTCGCCCGTGGCGATGTAGTTTTGGATCAGCTCGTCGGAGAGAGGATAGAATTCCACCTCCGTCGTCTGCGTGAAGGAGCGGATGCCGCCCTTCTCCGCCGCCGCGACTCCGGTCAAAACCAGATGCTTTTGGCCGGAAAGTGACTTGAGCATGCGGAAAGCGTCCGCCTCATCCTTCGGCTTGCCGAGGATTTCCCCGTCGAGCACGACGACGGTATCCGCGCCGATCACAAGGTCGTCCGGGTGGTCCGCTGCGATCTCAAGCGCCTTTTGCCGCGCAAGGAATTCTGGCACTTCGCTCCATGCCATTCCTTCCGGGACGGTCTCGCCGCTTTTTGCGGGAATACATGCGTATTCGGGCACGATGAGCCTTAGAAGTTCCTGCCTTCTCGGGGAACCGGATGCGAGGATGACCATAAGCCGCCGCCTTTCCGAATCAGATCCGTTCAAATTAAATGATAGATATGAAGAAGTGCCGGCCTCATGCGGACCGGCACTTTATTATACCTGATTCTTTTTTAAATATCAAATGGCGAAACCTACGGTGCTGCGAATTGGTCTTGCCCGCCTTGCAGAACGGCGGTTATTTGTCTGAATCCCGGGTGAAATTTCCGCCTCACTTACTCAGAAGAACCTCCGTCGATGCGAGCCTTGCGGCAATGCAGAAGACTTCGATGGCCTGCCCCAGTTCCGCAAGCGGCGGGAAGGTCGGCGCAAGGCGAAGGCTCGCATCCTTCGGGTCATGCATGTAGGGGTAGACCGCGCCGGCGGAAGTCAACGTGACGCCGGCCTCCTTGCAGAGCGCAACCGTGCGTTTCGCCGTGCCGGGGATCAGGTCGATGCCGATGAAGTAGCCGCCCTGCGGACGTACCCAGGTGCCGACGCCGGAGCCGTCGAGATCGCGGTCGAGGATTTCCAGCACCGCCTCAAACTTCGGGCGGATAATCACGGCCATGCGCTCCATTTGCTCATAGATGCCGTCGAGATCCTTGAAGAAGCGGGCGTGGTTGAGCTGGTTGATCTTGTCCGGGCCGATGGTCTGAACGGCGAGCTGCTTTTTGATAAGCGCGAGGTTGTTCGCCGAAGCCGAGAAGGCCGCGACGCCCGCGGACGGGAAGGTGATTTTGTTGGTGCTGGAGAAGATGTAGACATGATCCTCGGTGCCGTATTTTTCGGCCTCGCGGAGCAGGCAGGGGATACGGGTGCGGCGATCCGGATAGAGGTCGTGCACGGAGTAGGCGTTGTCCCAGAAGATACGGAAGTCGTTCGCCGCGGGCTGAAGCTTGGCAAAGCGTTCGACGGTCTCGTCGGAGTAGACAATGCCCTGCGGGTTGGAGAATTGCGGCACGCACCAGATGCCCTTGACGGAGGGGTCCTTGATCAGTTCCTCGACGGCATCCATATCCGGGCCGTCCGGAGTCATGGCGACCGGAATCATCTCAAAACCGAAAAATTCGGTGACGGCGAAGTGGCGGTCGTAACCCGGCGCGGGGCAGAGCCACTTGCGGTCCTTGACCTCGTACCACGGCTTCTCGGAGCCGTAGACGCCGTGCGTCATCGCGCGGGAGATCATATCGTGCATCAGTGTCAGCGAGCTGGAGCCCTCGCAGAGAACTTCGTCCGCCTTGACGCCCATAATCTCGGCCATCAGCCTGCGGCACTCCGGAATGCCCTCAAGGCAGCCGTAGTTGCGGCAGTCGATCCCGTTTTCGGAGATGTAGCTGCCCGGTCGCGACGTGACGTTGTCGAGCAGGGAGCTGGTGATATCGAGCTGCTCTTTGCAGGGCTTTCCGCGGCTCATATCGAGTTTAAGACCCAAGGCCTTCTTTTCTTCAAATGCTTTTTTCAGTGCCTCCTGCTCGGCAAGAAGCTCTTTATGGGAAAGTTCCAGATAGTTTTTCATCATTCAGCCTGCTTTCTTATACAGAATAGGTTTTCCATAATCGTGCACATTTTTGCAAAGTGGGATTCTATTCCAAACATATTGTTGGCAAAAGGGAGGGGAAATGCCTCGGAAAAGCGGCTCGTTTTGCAGGATTTACAATAAAATAATTCAAAAATGAAGCTTTTCCGTCGTAAAGATTCCATAGACAAGAGCCCTCTCATTTCTGAGAGAGCTCCTTATCGGATCATTCGTTAACGCCTCTGAAGAGGCTGTGGTTCCGATTAAAACTCTGCGCTTCCGGTCGTTCTCGGGAAGGGAAGCACGTCGCGGATGTTCTCGATGCCGGTGAGGTACATGATGACCCGCTCGAAGCCGAGGCCGAAGCCCGCGTGCTTGCATCCGCCGTAGCGGCGCAGGTCGAGGTACCAGCCGTAATCCTCCTCATGGAGGCCGAGCTCGCGGATGCGGTCAAGCAGCACGTCGAGGCGCTCTTCACGCTGGCTGCCGCCGACGATCTCGCCGACGCCCGGCACCAGCAGATCGGCTGCCGCGACGGTCTTTCCGTCGTCGTTCATGCGCATGTAAAAGGCCTTGATCTCCTTCGGATAATCGGTGACGAAGATCGGAGACTTGTAAACCACTTCGGTGAGGTACCGCTCGTGCTCGGTCTGGAGGTCGCAGCCCCAGTAGACCGGGTACTGGAATTCATGCCCGGATTTCAGCAGAATCTCGACGGCATCGGTGTAGCTGACGCGGACGAACTGCGCGCGGATGATGGATTCCAGCCGTTCGATCAAATGATGCTCCGGGTCGACGAAATCGTTGAAAAACTTCATCTCCTGCGGGCAGGTATCCAGTACATAGCGGAAGATGGATTTGATCATATCCTCGGAGAGCTGCATCTCGTCGGCAAGCTCGGCAAAGGCAATCTCCGGCTCGATCATCCAAAATTCTGCGGCATGACGCTGCGTATAGGACTTTTCGGCACGGAAGGTCGGCCCGAACGTATAGATATTGGAGAAAGCGAGCGCCATCGCCTCACCCTCAAGCTGGCCGGAGACGGTCAAGCTCGTGGACTTGCAGAAGAAATCCTGGCTGAAATCCACGGAGCCGTCCTCATTGCGGGGCGGATTCGAGGGATCGAGCGTGGTGACGCGGAACATCTCGCCCGCGCCCTCACAGTCGGAGCCGGTGATCAGCGGCGTGTGCACATAGACAAAGCCGCGCTCCTGGAAGAATTTATGGATGGCATAGGCCGCCGCGCTGCGGACCCGGAACGCCGCGCTGAAGGTGTTGGTGCGCGGGCGCAGATGGGCGATCGTACGCAGATATTCGAGGGAATGGCGTTTCTTTTGGAGCGGATAGTCCGGCGTGGACTGCCCCTCGACGGTGATCTCCGTCGCGTGCAGCTCAAAGGGCTGCTTGAGCTCCGGGGTGAGGACGATATTCCCGACGACAGAGACGGCGGCGCCGACGTTGAGCTTGGAGATCTCTTTGTAATTCCCAAGCTCATTCTCCTCATAGACGACCTGTAAATTATTGAAGCAAGTGCCGTCGTTGAGTTCGATAAAGCCGAGGGATTTGGAGTTGCGGGAAGTGCGCAGCCAGCCGCAGATTTTAACCGGTGCGGCGGCGTAGCTTTCCGGCGAGGCGTTGATCAGCCTCAGCTCCGTTCTGTTCATTTCAATCACTCCAGTTGCGTTTTTAGGCGGTTCGGCCGTCAATACGTTTTAATATATCATATTATTATCCATTTTGCAACAGGAAAGATGCAAGATGGTCAAACGTAAATTTCAGATTTTTTTGTTTTAAATGGAGATATCGCCCGTTTTTATAGGATAGGCATGTTTCCTGCAGGAAAGTCTGCACCCGCCGGGCGGAAATCTTGAAGGTTCCGCCGTTTTTCCGCTTCTCCGGCAGCTGCTTCGCAAAAACTTCGCGGCGATTCTTCCTCCGCGCAAAAAATGCGGTTTTTCCGCAAATTCGTTTCAGGCCAACGATGGGGAAAGAGAGGGTTTTCCGGCATGCCCGCCCTTTGCGCCGGGGAGACGGCGGGGGATCTTTGTACGGCGCATCCGCGCGGCGGAAACCCTTCTGCGGCGGAAAGATGATTGCGGCCTGCGGAAAAATATAGTATAATATCTTTTTAGCATATTGAAACGCAAGAGAGGTAAACATGGAACTGGATTACGAAAAGCTCAACGACATGCAGCGCGAGGCGGTCTTTCATAAAGACGGGCCGCTGCTGATCCTGGCCGGGGCTGGGAGCGGCAAGACCACCGTCCTGATCGACCGGGTGGGCTGCCTGATCGAAAACGGGGTGCGGCCGTGGAACATTCTCGCCATCACCTTTACCAACAAGGCCGCCGGCGAGCTCCGCGACCGTCTTGCGGCGAAGCTCGGCCCGGAGGCGGAGGAAGTGTTCGCCTCCACCTTCCATTCCATGTGCGTCCGGATCCTGCGCCGGGATGCGGAGAAAATCGGCCTCTCGCACAGCTTCACGATCTACGATCAGGACGATTCCCTGCGCGTCGTGAAAAAATGTCTCCGGGCGCTCAACTACGATGAAAAACGCTTTCCGCCAAAGGGCATTCTCGGAGATATCAGCCATGCGAAGGAGAAGCTCTGCGGCCCGGACGAGATAAAGGCCGAGGCGCAGGCTTCCTCCGATTTCCGTAAAAAGATCGCAGCCGAGGTCTATGTGGCCTATGAGAAGGAACTCCGCACCGCCGAGGCGCTCGATTTCGACGGGCTGCTGACCGAGACCGTCCGCCTGTTCCGGGAGTCGCCGGAGACGCTGGAGTATTACCGCAACCGCTGGCGCTATATCATGGTGGATGAGTATCAGGATACGAACCACGTCCAGTACGAGCTCGTCTCGCTGCTGGCGCAAAAATACAACAATATCTGCGTCGTGGGCGACGACGACCAGTCGATCTATAAATTCCGCGGCGCCACGATTGAAAATATCCTGTCGTTTGAAAACAGCTTTCCGGGGGCGAAGGTCATTCGGCTCGAGCAGAATTACCGCTCGACGCAGTATATTCTCGACGCCGCCAACTCGGTGATCGCCAACAATCAGGGCAGAAAGGGCAAGACGCTCTGGACCGCGAAAGCCGGAGGCGAAAAAGTGACCGTCCGCCGCTGCGAAAACGAGGAGGCCGAGGCCCGATTTGCGGCTGACACGATCCTCGACCATGTGGCGAAGGGCGGAAAATACGGTGATTTTGCCGTGCTTTACCGCATGCACGCCCAGTCCAACGCCTTTGAAAAGACCTTCATTTCTTCCTCCGTGCCGTATAAAATCATCGGCGGGCTGCGCTTCTACGACCGCAAGGAGATCAAGGATCTGATGGCTTACCTGTCGCTCATTTCCAACCACGCCGACAACCTCCGCCTCGAGCGCATCCTCAACGAGCCGAAGCGCGGCATCGGCGACGCGACCCTGAATGCCGCGAGGGAGATCGCCGGAGAGACGGGGCTGCCGCTCTTTGATATCTTTGAGCACGCCGACGAATATGCCGCGCTGAGCCGCAAATCAGCCGTGCTCAAGGAGTTCGCGGAGCTGATTTCCGCGCTTTCCGCCGATGCGGAAAAACTGGATCCCGACGAGCTTTTCGACGAAGTCTGCGAGAAAACCGGTTACACCGCCATGCTCAAAGCCATGGGTGAAGAGGGCGAAGTCAAGGTCGAAAACGTCGGAGAATTAAAAACAAACATTATAAAATACATGGATGCCGCGGAGGAGCCGAGCCTCGGGGGATTCCTCGAGGAGACCACCCTGCTGACCGACATGGACCGGCTGGAGGAGGGCGACGCGGTACTGATGATGACCGTCCACTCCGCAAAGGGGCTGGAATTCCCGCAGGTGTTCGCGGTCGGCATGGAGGAGAGCATCTTCCCGGGCATGCAGGCGATCTACGACCCGGAGGAGATGGAGGAGGAGCGCCGGCTTGCCTACGTCGCGATGACGCGCGCCAGGGAGCATCTCTATCTGACCGCCGCGGCCTCACGCATGCTTTTTGGACAGACGACGCGCAACCGAATCTCCCGGTTTATCACCGAGGTCGCGGACGGTCTGACGGATTTCACCGACGAGACCGCTTCCCAGCGCCAGCCGATGCGGCAGAGTTATCATTTCGGCGACGAGGACGAGTCCGGCCATATCCGGGCGGACGTCACCTTTACGCCCTACCGGGAGGAGAAAAAGGAGCCTTCCGGCAGCTGGCACACCGGCGACCGGGTCAAACACCGCGTCTTTGGGGAGGGCACCGTCACAAACGTCACCGCCATGTCCGGAGATTTTCTGCTGGAGATCGCCTTCGATACGGTCGGTACCAAAAAACTGATGGCCAACTTTGCAAAGCTCCGGAAGCTCTGAAACCGCAAAAGGCGGCCCGGAGAACAAAGGCACCGGGTTTTCCGACATCGTGTTTTCCACATACGCGGAACGAGCCGGGCAATCCGTCCATGTTTCTTTATGCAGAACGAGATAGGTAATTCATCAGCGTCATATTTCCGCCTATGCAGGCCGGACGATTCATTCGCATTGTATTTTTGCATACATGGAGCGGGTCGGGTGATCTATTCATGTCACATTCTCCGCCTATGCGGAACAAGCCGTCGGCTCGTTTCCGGCTGGGAGAAAATCATTGGCAGCGCGGGTGTGGTTTTCAGACACTTAAAATAGGCATGCCGATTGTTTGTTTTATAAAAATATCCGTTTTGGAGGCGATAAGATGAGGCTCTTAAAGTTGTTGGACGATACGGACAGCACCATTGCCGCGGTTTTTGAGACACAGACCAGTTCGGGGAGCCCGGTGGATATTATCACGGATAAGACTTCCGGCATAACGCTCGCCCAGATTTGGGAAACCTATAAGACGGATCTTTTGACCGCCGGCATCATTTTGGTTCTCGGCTATATTCTTGTTCATTTAATCATGAGCTTCCTTGAACGGCGGCTCCATGTCTCCAAAATGGAGAAGAGCGCCTTCACGATCATCACCACCATCACAAAATTTCTGCTCTACTTGATCGTCGTGCTGACGGCCGTCTCCAAGCTCGGGGTTCCGATCACGTCGACGCTCACGTTGTTCAGCACGTTAGCCCTTGCCGTCACGCTGGCCATTAAAGACGGCCTGACACATGTGGCCGGCGGCATCATCATTCTGACCTCCAAGCCGTTTGTCATCGGCGATAAGATCGAATTCCCCAACGACAACGCCAGCGGCTATGTCACCGACATCGGTCCCATCCATACGAAGCTGCGCACCCCCGAAGGCAGCAAGATCTATATTCCAAACGGCAGCGTCGTCGCCGGAACCATCATCAATTACTCCGGCATGGGCCAGCGCGGAATCAGCGAGACCATCTCGATCAGCTACGACGATGATTTCAAAAAAGCCGAACAGATCGTTACCGACATCTTTGCCACCCATCCGAAGATCGATCCGGAGCCGAAGCCTTTCTGCCGGGTCAATAAGCTCAATTCCGGTTCCGTCGACCTCCTTGCCATGGCTTATGTTCCATGGGAGGAGTATTACAGCACGCGCTACGACATCCTTGAGCAGATCAAGACGCGCTTCGATCAGGAGGGAATCCATTTCCCGTATCCGCAGCTCGACGTGCACATGAAACAGGATTCACCCAAGCCGTAATGAGGTTCAGGCTCATGCCGGATTCATCAAATCCCGGTTTTTGCAGATACTAAAAGATATTTCTCAGAGAAAACAAAGGAGACTGATCTATGGAAGACAGGCCTGTCCGCCGCAGAATCGGCGAAGGCATCTATTTCACCGCGGTCCGCGAGCCGAAATTCAAATCCAACCGGATGACCGCCGTTCTGATCGCACCGCTCGAAAGAACGAAGGCCACCGCACGCGCGCTGGTGCCGTTTCTGCTCCGCAAAGGCTGCGGCGCCTATCCGGATTTCACGGCCCTGAACGAAAAACTCGCCTCGATGTACGGCGCGATCCTCGACGCGGACGTCACCAAATATGCCGATCTTC
>DAOTHJ010000023.1:0-25258 GCA_035447605.1 Oscillospiraceae bacterium
CCACCGCCGACACCGGCTACGACTACAAGAACATGCGCGTCGTCATCGAGCAGTATCCGCACCTGATCGATACCGCCTATGAAGCCATCCGCGAGGTCGGCGGCGAACCGAAATCCGTCGCCGTGCGCGGCGGAACCGACGGCTGCATGCTCTCCTTCATGGGCCTCCCCTGCCCGAATCTCGGCACCGGCGGCTACAACTTCCACGGGAGATATGAGTTTGCCTGTGTGGAGGACATGGATCTTGCCGCGGAGACCGTTGTGAAGATCGCGGAAAAATATGCGGATTTTAAGAAATAATCCCCGGCGGAAACGCATGTAACGTGTATGCAAATTCATGCTGACACTTTTTCCGCTGGATAACGAATTTTAAAAATGATCCAGGCTGAAACGCGTGTAACCTGTATGCAATCCATGCTTCGGATGTTTTTTCTCCTGCAAAATCAGGCGGATTATAAACTGCGGCCCGCTTCGGAAGCATGGATACCCATAAGCGCCAAAAGCATCTCTTATGCTCAAAAATATTGTGAGCATGCTGTTTTTCCATATCATGGAACAGAAAAACCGCTCTCCTGCACAGGCAGAAGGGCGGCTTTTTTATAAATCAAATTTTCAGGAAGGTACCACGGATTCCGGAGTTTTTTTCTCCGGCAAACGCGACGGACGCCTTTTCGCTCAGAGGCCGTAAAGATCCGTAAACTTTCTTGTGAGGTAATCGACGTAGTAGTGCGGATCGAACGACGCGCCGCACACCATCCGGAACAAACGCTCCGGATCGTAGAGGCTGCCGTACTGGTAAATCTTCCGGTTCAGCCAGTCCACCAGCGGTTTGAGGCTGCCCGAGGCGATGGCCGCGTTTACGTCAACGTCCTCTTTCATGACTTCAAACATCTGCGCCCCGTAGGCGCTGCCCAATGCGTAGGACGGGAAATACCCGACGTTGCCGCCGCCCCAGTGGGAATCCTGAAGGCAGCCGTGCGTATCATCCGGCACATCGACGCCGAGATACTCCTTATACAGGCGGTTCCATTCGGCCGGGATGGCATCATAGGAAAGCTCTCCGGCGAACAGCTTTTTCTCGATCTCGTAGCGAACCATGATGTGCAGCGGATAGGTCAGCTCGTCGGCTTCGATCCGGATCAGCGAAGGCTTTGCGCGGTTGATCATCCGGTAGAGGTCCCGCGACGTGACTCCCGAGAATTTCTCCGGGAAGAGCTCCCGGAGTTTCGGCAAAATGGCGGCAATGAACGGCTCGCTGCGGCCGATGATATTCTCGAAGAAGCGGGACTGGCTCTCATGAATGCCCATCGAGACCCCGCCGGCCACCGCCGTATAGCGGTGCTCATCCGAGCCGCCGAGCTCGTAAAGCGCATGACCGCCCTCGTGGATCACCGAATACATCGAGGAAGTTACGTTGTCCTCGTAATAATGCGTCGTGATGCGGACATCCTCATTGGAAAATTCCAGCGTGAAAGGATGCTCCGTCTCGCCGCAGTTGCAGTGCTCAGAGTCGATTCCCATAAAATCCATCAGATATTTTGTGAGCTCTTTCTGCTTCTCCGCCGGATATTTTCCAAGAAGCGGCGAATCGTCGATCTGCGGCGCCTTTGCGATCTTTTGGAGCAGCGGAACGATGCCCTCCCGAAGAACCGCAAAAAAGCGATCCGCCTTCTCCATCGTGAGACCGCGCTCATAGAGATCGAGCTGCGTATCATAGGGCGCCTGATCCGGCTTATAATATTTCGCAAACCGGATGTTGGCGTCGAAGATTTTCTCGAGATAGGGCTTAAACATGGCAAAATCGTTTGCCGGTTTGGCCCTGTGCCAGACGGCCTCGGCTTTGGAGAGCGTTCTCTGGTAGTCGACAAACTCCTCCTGCGGGATGCTCCCGACATAGTCCCGGTCGCGGAGAAGCAGCTCCACTTCCCTCGCCTGATGGACGGTCAGCTGCTCCTTGTTGGCGCGGAGCCACTCCAGCAGTTCGACCGTCTCCGGGCAGGTGGAGAGCAGGTACTGGAACCCGGAAAGGATGCCCAGCGCCTCGGAACGGCCCTCCTCCGTATCCGGCGGCGCAACGGTGACGCTGTCCAATTCGATGGACGAACAGGCGTATTTGTAAGCAAAGAGCTGTTTTTGCAGCAGCGCCAGCTTTTCCAGTTTTTCTTTCAGTTCGGGGGATTCCTCCATATCGCAGTCTCCTTTACGAAATCAATATCCATAATTTGCCCCGGCAGGGCCCGATTATCAGCTTATAACAGCAATCCAACTCCGGGCATTTTTTGTACCGCAAAAACCATTATCGTTCTCTTGATCGACGGCTAGCGAACCGCCGCTTTTTCCTTGCCGCCCGGCTGGTCCCGGAAGGTCGAGCATGAAAGCTTTCAAGTTGCACGGCTTTCCGAACACCAAGTGGCTTCGTGCGATTCGGTCTCTCTCTACGGCGCGGCCACCTTCTTGACCGAAGGCGAGCGAACCGCCGTTTTCCCCGCCGCCCGTGTCAGTATGAAAAACGGGCAAAAAAACGGCGGGCGATCCATTCCGGAAGCCTGCGCTCTGCGCCGCTCCGGCCGGACCGTGCGCCGCCGTTTTTCTTCTGTTTTTTAAGAATCAGCCGCGGAAGATGACATCTTCGCGCTTCGGGCCGTTGCAGACGATCTTGATCGGAACTTCAATCTCTTTCTCAATGAATTCAATATAATCCCGGCACGCCTGCGGGAGCTTGTCGTATTCGCGGATGCCGCGGATATCGCACTTCCAGCCCGGGAAGACCTTGAGCACCGGTTTCGCCTCGAGCAGAACCGGATAGGTCGGGAAGTCGCGCAGAACCTCGCCTTTGTATTCGTAGCCGACGCAGACAGGGATCTCGTCGAGATAGCCCAGCGCATCCACAACCGTAAAGGCGACATCCGTGGCGCCCTGCACCAGGCATCCGTAGCGGGAGGCCACGCAGTCAAACCAACCCATGCGGCGCGGACGGCCGGTGGTGGCGCCGTACTCGCCTTTGTCGCCGCCGCGTTCACGCAGTTCGTTCGCCTCGTCGCCGAAGATCTCGCTGACAAACGGGCCGGCGCCGACTGCGCTGGAATAGGCTTTCACGACGGCGGTGACCCGGGTGATCGCGGACGAAGGAACCGAGGCGCCAACCGCGCCGTACCCGGAGATGGTGTTGGAGGAGGTGGACATCGGATAGATGCCGAAATCCGGGTCACGGAGCGATCCGAGCTGGCCCTCAATCAGAATGTTCTTGCCGTCACGGACGGCGTCCTGCATGAAGCGGACGGAATCGCAGACATAAGGCTTCAGGATCTCGGCATACTCGGCAAGCTCCTGCATGATCTGGTCGAGATCATAGGGTTCCTTATGATAGACGGCCTGCGCGATCTGGTTCTTGAGATCCAGAACCTCGGAGACTCTGTCTCTGAGGAAATCCCGGTAGTAGAGCGAATCGACCGTGATGCCGATTTTGGCATATTTATCGGAATAGAACGGAGCGATGCCGGATTTGGTGGAACCGTAGGATCTCGCGCCGAGACGTTCCTCTTCCCACTTGTCGAAATCGACATGATACGGCATGAGGATCTGCGCGCGGTTTGAAACGAGAACTTTCGGGTTGAATCCCGCGGCACGGACGTTTTCGATCTCCTTCTGGAATTTATGGACATCGAGCGCGACGCCGTTTCCGACGAGGTTTTCCGTTTTTTCATAACAGGAACCGGAAGGAAGAATATGCAGTACGACCTTTCCTTTATCGGTGATGATCGTATGGCCGGCGTTCGCACCGCCCTGGAATCTCGCAACGACGTCCGCATCCTGTGCGAACATATCCGTGATCTTGCCTTTGCCTTCGTCTCCCCAGTTAGCTCCAACGATTGCGTGTACCATAATTTTCTTCCTTTGCAATATATTTTTGTGGGAGCCGCTCCCGCTTTTGCCCGCGGGCGGCCTCCCGTTTGCCCTGAGAATTCTATTCCGCGGCCCGGCAGCGGATGCCGCCCTGCAGCAGAAAAAGCCTGCCCCTTTCCGGAGCGAGGTTACAGTTTTACTTCGTCCTTTATGCCGAGCAGCCCTCTGTTTGGTTCGATGATCGTCTCGCGCAGCTCCGCCACATAGTCCTCGGTCTGTTTTGCCGCGAGGCCGGTGTATCTCTCCGGAATCAGGTTGGCCTTGAGGCTCTCTTCGTCGAGACCGAAGCGGCCATCCGCGGCAAGGACGTCGAGCAGGTTGTTCTCCTCGCCCTCCTCCCGGATCCTGCGGAACGCCTCCATCGAATATTCGCGGATCGCCTCATGGAGTTCCTGACGGTCGCCGCCCTGTTTCACCGCATCCATCAGGATGTTTTCGGTCGCCATAAACGGCAGTTCCCGGCGAACACGGACCGCGATGACCTTCGGAAATACGCGAAGCCCGCCGGCGATGTTGGCCACCAGATTGAGAATGCCGTCGGCCGTGAGGAAGCTCTCGGAAATGGCAAGGCGGCGGTTGGAGGAATCGTCAAGCGTCCGCTCGAACCACTGCTCGGAAGCGGTCTCCGCCGGATTCAAGACCAGATTCGTCAGATACCGGCTGAGGCCCGCGCACCGCTCGCTGCGCATCGGATTCTGTTTATAGGCCATTGCGGAGGAGCCGACCTGTTTGCCGCCGAAAGGCTCATAAATCTCGCCGAAGCTTTGCAGCAGACGGATGTCGTTCGTGAATTTATGCGCGCTCTGCGCGATTCCGGCGACCGCGGTCAGAACCCGGTAATCCTGCTTTCGCGGATAGGTCTGCCCGGTGACGGAGAAGGTCTTTTCAAAGCCCATCTTCTCGGCAATCATGCTGTCAAGCGTTTTTACTTTACATGTATCTCCGCCGAACAGCTCGAGAAAAGAGGCCTGCGTGCCGGTCGTACCCTTGGCGCCACGCAGCTTCATCTTCCCGATTGCCTCGCTGATCACGTCGTAATCCTCGGCAAAATCCTGCGCCCAGAGACAGGCGCGCTTGCCGACCGTCGTGAGCTGAGCGGGCTGGCAGTGCGTATAGGCGAGGCACGGCAGATCCTTTTCCTTCTCGGCAAAATCGGAGAGCAGAGCGATGACGTTGACGAGCTTTTTCTTTAAAATCTCCAACCCGTCGCGCATGATGATGAGATCGGCGTTGTCTCCCACATAGCAGGAAGTGGCGCCGAGGTGAAGGATCGGTTTTGCCTCCGGGCACTGCATCCCGAAAGCCTGCACATGGCTCATCACATCGTGGCGGATCTGCGCCTCAATCGCCTCGGCATCCTCAAAATTGATGTCGTCGAGGTGGGCGCGCATCTCATTCAGCTGAAGATCCGTGATCGGGAGGCCAAGCGTCTGCTCCGCCTCCGCAAGCGCGAGCCAGAGCCGGCGCCAGGTGGAGAATTTCTTCTGATCCGAGAAGTTTCGCTGCATCTCCTCGCCTGCATAGCGATGTTCCAGCGGACTCTCATAGAAATCGTGCATATCCGTCACCCTTTCCATTCAAAAAAGAAAAAAAAGAGCGCCAAAATGGTGCTCTTATCTTGTCGGTGTATGCTCATGGTTGTAGCTCCCCTTCCCGTAGTACCTATTGCGCACCGCGGATAAACTACAGGATTCGGTTCTCATAGCAGAACTTCGGGGCTTCATATTTCTTCGCTCCATTTGTTAAAAGATAAAAGAACAGTATAATAGTATCATCTTCCGCTAAAAAAACAAGCCCATTCCATATTTTTCTCCGTTTTATAGAAAATTATCCCCATGGGTTTCCTCTAATTAGATAATATATATAATCATTTTTATAATAAATCCCCGGCATCCTGCTCATCCCCACAAAAAAATTCCCATGCCGTGCTCACTATATTCAAATCCGTGATATTTTTCATGCTCATGCGGATTTCTTCCTTGCAGGCTCTTCTTTACCGGATAAAGCCTCTGCCGCCTGATAAATCAGTCCTTACCCGCGGCACGGCCGGTTTTACCGAATCTTTTCCGCCATCTCTTACCGGAAATCCCTGTCTGTGAAACTGCCGATTCATCGGCCGCAAAAAAGAAGGCCGCTGCATAAAAAATGCCGCGGTCTCCTTTTTTATGATTCGCAGGTCCCCGTAATCTCAGCTTGTATACGGCTCCACCGTAGCCGTAATGATGCCGACATTTTTAAAAGTCAGGTTTTCGCTGTTGTTGATCCAGCTTCTCTCCGGCGTACCGTTTAAGAACAGGTAAGCGTTCGCCGGAGTCAGATCCCCATTGGCCGCGCCCGTTGCGGCCGCTTCAAGAAGATAGCTTCCCGCTTCAGCAGAGGTCCCTTCATTATAGAGATGCAGAGACATATCGACGCCGGCCAGATCGTTTTCGGTAACTGCCAGAGTGATTTTCACGGCGCTGTTGCTGTGATTCAACATGGTAATTTTGTTATTCGCGCCGTCAAAATAGGCCGGCAGCCAGTCGTTGTAGGAGCCTTCCGAATACATGTGGGTATCCACGTTCCATTCCGAATCCGTGGAATATACGAATTTCATGCTGCCCCAGCCGATATCGATTTTATATACCGGGCTGGTATCTTCCGCAATGCGCGCCTGAACGTCGACGTTGTTGTTCCCGGAGTAGAAGATTCCTTCTCCCGTGAGGGACAGCGCCGAGCTGTACACCGCGTAAGTGGAAAACTTGCGTGTTACGATGACAATTTGGCTGTTCGCGGAATCGACATAATAATATTCCGAACTGTCGGATGAATCCGCAAGCAGGCCAAGCGGAAGCCTTTCCGCGGCGCCGTCATGATAGCGGTAGACAAAATATGATTCCTGCCCGGCAAGATCGCCGGTAATCGGGATCAGTACCTCCACGGCGGAGGGAATCTCCGTCAGCGTGTATTCCGTACTGCTTCCGACTGTGGTCACCGTTTTTGTCACGCGGATATCGTAATATTGACTTGCTTGCCGCGGCGCCGTTCCCGGTCGAAGCCGAACTTCCGCTCGGCGTCGTCACGCTCGCAGTGGATGCCACATAGACCGTTCCTCCGCTGCCTCCGCTCCCCACAGAGCCTCCGGTGCCGCCGGTGCCGCCCCAGTAATTATCCAGTGTCCCTCTAGCGCCGCCGGTGCCGCCGCTGGTCGTTCCGGTATTTCCCGTATCGCCCTTCCACTGAATCGTATTGCTGCCAAAGTAGCCTTCGCGCCAATACTGGTAGATACTGTATGAGAGGTCGCCCGCATAGCCGCCGTAGCCGGAAGCTCCTCCGCCTCCGCCGCCCGAACCGCCGCGGATCATGTAGCAGTAACTTCCGCCGGTTTTATAGTGATAGCTTCCGCCGCCACCGCCGGCACCACCGCCGCCGATGTTCGCAGCATTGCCTCCGGCTCCTCCTCCTCCTCCGCCGGCACCGCCCGCTGCAGACGCATACTCACCGTAAGAGGTATAATACCCTGCCACGGAGCTGCCGCCCGGGCCGCCTGCACCGCGCGAAGTGGAGTAGGAAGTGCCCGCATAGGCGTTGACGGTCACGCTTCCGAGAACAAATAAAGTTCCCATGGCGCTGCCGCTGCCGCCGCTGTTTCCTGCGCCGCCAGCATTGCCGTCTCTGTTCCCTTTACTCCATAAAAGGCCGCTCCAATTGGTTGTTCCTTAGCTGCCGCCGGTCCCGCCGGTACCGCCGCTGCCGCCGATGCCTGCACCGGCTCCGCCGCCGCACAGGCCGCCCTTCAGGATGCCGTCCACCGAAAGATTATAAACTTTTCCTTTCAGGAAGCCGAAAAAGCCCTTATCCTGAACGGATTTGTTTTTCATGATAAAGTTTTTGACCGTATGCCCCGCGCCGTCAAATATTCCGGTAAAGGCGTTTGTCCGGTCCGGACCGATCGGCGTCCATTCCTTTCCGCCCAGATCCAGATCGTTTTCCAAGACGATATGGGCGCCGGCAAGACCGCGGTCGCCGCCGTTGATTTTTTCGGCGAGCTCATACAGCTCATCCGTCGTTTTTATCGGCACCGGCGGTTTTGTTCCGGAATCCGGGTTTATAGGAAACAGCCAGTTTTCGGGCCTAAAACGAAGTGGGACTTTCTCCCCTTCCGCATATTCAAAGATCGTTTCAAGATCGTAGCCAAGATTCTCCGCGTCCTGCGCGTCTTTTATCTGCTCAATTTGCTGCCCGAGATAGCCGTCAAACAGCGCCGCGAGTTTTCTGTCGTCGTTCTTTCCCGCATAAAAGAAGTAACAGCCGTCTTTCTGACTGCCGCCGCCCGTCCCGACAAAACCGCCGGTCAGATACCCGAGCCGACTGCCGCAGAAACTTTTTGAGACGGTTCCATCGTTTTCTCCAACAAAGCCGCCGACCGCGGTACATTTTGCCCTCAGCGCAACGGTACAATAACAGTTACGGATTGTGCCGCCGTTTTGGGCCGCGAAGCCGCCAGCTCTGGTTGTTTTCACCATCATCTGTCCCTTTCTGCAACTATGAAGCGGCGCCCGGACAACATGCGGGGGCCTTTTTATTTCCGCTTCATTCAGAATCATCCCTGTAAATATCCGTATCTTTCTTTTTATATTATAAAAAAGGCAGCGTTACATAACCGTTACATTTTCGACAGAATGTCAGCAAAAAGGACAAAAAAATATCCTGTGGAGTCGATTTTTCCGCAGGATATTCTAAAATTCTTCGTCATCTATGGATTTGCAGTTTTTCCTTAATGGGTTCCGCCCATGCGTATTCTTCCAAAAAGAATCCCTTATAGCCTTTTATCGCCTCTTCTTTTCCGTCCAATAAATCAAAGAAATCGCAGGATACGGCATTTTTATCGAGATACCTCATGGTCTTATTGCTGGATAGAATATAGCCGATCCCGTTTTCCTCCAGGATATTTTTCAGCCGGCTGAAAGCGACCCGAAAGGCATTCATCGTCTTTTCCGTCAGCGCGGAATCCTCCCACAGCAGAAAAGATAAATTGGAGGAGGAGATGCTTCCGCCGAAAGCCACGATCGCCGCCAGCATTTCCGCATATTTCGTATTGCCGAGACGGATCTCCGTATTATCCACAAAAAGATGAAAATCCGGCATCGTCTGAATCCGCACGCTTTTATCATAGGTGGGCAGGATATGCCTTTTCTTTTCAATGAACTTATCAACATCCTCCCGGAGATACGGCTTTAAAAGATAGCCGATCGCATCCACCTCGAAGGCGTCAAGCGCATACTTCGCATAGGCCGTCACAAATACCACGCTGATATTGGGATCCTGTTCTTTCAGCTTTTTGGCAAGCTCGATCCCGCCGAGATCCGGCATTTCAATATCCAGAAAGGCAAGGTCGATGCGGTTTGTTTCGGCATAGGAAAGAGCCTCACCGGGATTGGAAAATACGTTGAAGGTCACGCCGGCGATCTCTCCCGTCATCCGGCGAAAAAGACTCAGGGCCAAGTTCTCATCATCGACGTAGATCGCTTTCAATGGTGCTCATCCTTTCCTGCATAATTTGAAGGGATCAGGATTTCCACCCTCGTGCCCCTGCCGGGCTCACTCTCGATCTTCATATCGGTACCGAGCAGATATTTTGCCCGCATCCTTACGTTATCAATTCCGATGGAATCATTTTTCTTCTCTGCAATGTTGAATCCCACTCCGTCGTCCTCGACAATGATTTTGATATCGTTCCCTTCCGTCTGCGTGGTCAGCTTGATGGTGCCGCCCTCCGCTTTTGGGCAGATTCCGTGTTTTACCGCGTTTTCCACGAGCGGCTGGATAATCAGCGGCGGGAGGAAAAAGGACCGGCATCCGATCTCCTCCACGTAATGGATTTTATCTCCAAAGCGTTCCTTTTCAATCGACAGGTAGATTCCCACGTTTTGCAGTTCGTCGGAAAAAGCGACCGACGTACCCTGCAGGGAATTGATGTTGGTTCGGAGGTATTTGGAAAAATTGACGATCATGCGATCCGCTTTATCGGCATCGCTGTAAATCAGCTCGCGGACCGAATTCAGCGTATTGAAAACAAAATGCGGCTGGATTTGAGAAATCATCAGTTCAATTCTTGATTCCGCAAGCTCCCGTTCCTGCCGATAAAGTCGCTGACGCTGTTTGCTCTGAATATATATATAAATAATAAGCAAAGACAATGTTGTAGAAGAATATAAAAAGGTAACATCATAGACAAAAATACGCACGGCCATCGCAATAAGAGGCAAGATTCCATAGGACATCAGAGCAATCGTATCCGGCAGCCTGAGCACTCTGCAATGGATAAGAACCATCGCCATATTGACGACATCCAGACAGATCGAAAAAATCAGGGAAACGCTGTACAGCGGCCCGCGGATATAGGCGCCGTGCTCATCAAGATAAAAATACATATGGTTAAACAGGGATACCACGAGCATGATGCTCGCGAGCACGCATGTTCCGTAAACCGCATACAGAAATGCTTTTGCGTGGTGAAGCGTTTTTTTTCTGTTCCACACAGGCCGTCAGATATGTAGTATAAAGCGCGGCAAAGACGTAGCTCCAAAGATAGACAAAAAAGTTTGCCGCCATCATCAGCGTGTTATAGTTTGGATTTTTGTCAAATACCCACGTGACGATATCACTTGCAAGGATCAGCACATTTACGATGAGCATCGCAAGAAACAGCCGCCCCAGCTTTGTTTTATAGTCTCTGCAAAAGACAACGCATGAGATCAGCAGCATGGAAATGACGCCGCTGTATGCCTCCACAATCACATTTGTTTCGCTCATATGCACTCCGGCTTTTGTCTGTAAATTCTGTCCTTTCGGGCGGCGTCCCTTTAAAAACGCTTCCCCCGGTAAACGTTTTTCTATGCAAAAAGTACATGGATTATTCTACATTATACAACTTTCGTCATTGGAATCAACACTGGGATGGCCTATGTAACACCAAGAACTTTTTTAGACATGAGTATGTCCTTCAAACTTCGTATCTACAGTGCAGAACGGTTGGACCCGCCGCAACACCTACCAAACTTCCAGCTTCATTTGCATTTTGCACATAGAAAAAAGCGGAGTTTTCTACACTCCGCTTTTTTATTCGCTTTAGATTTGCCACGATTTTGACACGATGGATATGTTATTTACGCCTGAAAGTGCTTTAAGGCCCTGCCGCATTTCGGGCGATATCCTGATATGGAAATCCCCCAAGAACCTGATTAGATCAAGGGTCCTTGAGGGTTTTCTCTGGTGGGAGCGGGTGGGTTCGAACCACCGTAGTCGTTAGACAACAGATTTACAGTCTGCCCCCTTTAGCCACTTGGGTACACTCCCATATATCCAATTTTCGTGTCGGAACAGTGGAGCTGGTGGACGGATTCGAACCCCCGACCTGCTGATTACAAATCAGCTGCTCTACCGACTGAGCTACACCAGCATCTCAGCGACGGGAATGATAATATCACAGAAAACGGGTTTTGTCAACATATTCCCCGGCAAAAAAACAAGGGCGGCCTTTTTCTTTTTTTCACTTCCGGCTGCAGATTTCAGGGAAATTGCATCAATAAAATCTTTGCATTACTGAAAAAAATATGATAGGATTAAAAAAATATAGATGGGAGGGACTGTGCTTGTTTTATTTGAATAAATTTGACAGCCATGTCCACAGCGATTGCTCTCCCCAAGGTCGTGATCCGGTGATGGCCCTGTGTGAGCAGGCAGTCCGCAAAGGCCTCACCGGGATCGCTATCACCGATTGCTGTGACTTTGACCGGTATGCGGAAAAACAGTTCGGCGAGCGTGTGAGAGCATCCGTTTACAGCGTGTATAAGGCCAGGGCCGCCTTCGGCGACAGCCTGATCCTTTCCTGCGGCATCGAGCTGAGCCAGCCCCTTGCCGACCCGGAACACGCGGAAAAAATCGCTGCACTCTACCCTTTCGATCTTGTGCTTGCTTCCGTCAAAACGTTTGCGGACGGCAGGAGACCCTCCCATCTCAAAGAGTACGATTTTACGGAGGAGGAGCTCTCCGGCCTGATCTCCGGCTATTTTGACCAGGTCTACCGGATGATGCTCTGGGGAAAATTCGACGTCCTTTCCCAGCTCACCTTTCCTCTTCGCTATCTGGAGGATGCCGACGCGGAAGATGTATTTCTGAGGCCCTGCGAGGACCGCATCGAAGAGATCCTCCGTCTGGCGGCAGAAAAAGGGATCGCCCTGGAGATCAACACCTCCGCGCTGCACGGCTGCGCGCATGCGGTGCAGCCTTCCGTGCGCTATATCCGGCGTTTCCGTGAGCTCGGCGGCGAATTTGTTACCATCGGCTCCGGCGCGCATGATGCGGAGACGCTCGGCATCGATATCACGGAGGGCATGGACCGCGCCTGTGAAGCGGGATACAAGTATTTTGCCTATTATATGAACCGTCAGCCTCAGCTGGCCGAACTGAAATAATTTCATAAGGAGATTTTATGATGAAAGAATTATTAAAACTTCTGGAAACGAATGCAAAACTGACGGATTCTCAGCTCTCGGCCCTGCTGGACCTGCCGGAGGAAGAGATCCGGAAAGAAATTGAACAATACGAAAAAGGCCGCATTATTCTTGGATACAACGCGCTGATCAACTGGGAGAAAGTCGATGCGGACGACTGCACCGCCTATATCGAAGTGAAAGTGCGCCCGAAACGCGACCGCGGCTACGAAGAAATTGCCGAGGAAATCACCCATTTTGAAGAGGTCGAGGCCGTTTGGCTGATGAGCAGCTCCAGCTACGATCTCGCCGTCGTCGTCCGCGGACAGAATTTCCGCGAGGTCTCCATGTTCGTGGCCAAACGCCTTGCCACGCTGGATTCCGTCACTTCCACCGCGACCAACTTTGTGCTCCGCCGCTACAAGGAACACAATCTGCTGATCGAGGACCCGGAGAAGGATGAAAGGAGGCTCTACGGTCTTGATTGACTATAATCATTTTTTGTCGAAAAAGGCCCTTTCGCTGAAGCCTTCCGGCATCCGGCGCTTTTTCGACCTCGCCGCCGAGATGGACGACGTCCTCTCGCTCGGCGTGGGTGAGCCGGATTTCCGCACACCCTGGCTGATCCGCGAGGCCGGCATCGACTCCTTAAAAAAGGGCCGGACCTGGTACACCGCGAACGCCGGTCTTGTTGAGCTGCGCAGTGAAATCTCCAAGTATCTGGAGCGGCGCCTCGGGCTCGAATACAGCCCGAAAAATGAGCTCTTCGTCACGGTGGGCGGCTCGGAAGCGATCGATCTTTGCATCCGTGCGCTGATCGAGCCCTGCGACGAAATGCTGCTGCCGGAACCCTGCTTTGTCTGCTACGACCCGATCTGCCGGATGTCCGGCGGCACCGTCGTTCCGATCGTGACAAAAGAAGAGAACGATTTCCGCCTGACGCCCGAGGATCTGGAGGTCGCCATCACGCCGAAATCGAAGCTGCTGGTCCTCCCCTTCCCGAACAACCCGACCGGCGGAGTCATGCGGCGCGAAGATCTCGAGCCCATTGCCGAGATCGTCAGGAAATATAACCTGTTTGTTCTCTCCGACGAAATTTACTCAGAACTCACCTACGGCGGCGAGCGCCACGTCTCCATTGCGGAGCTTGACGGCATGAGGGAACGTACCATTGTGGTCAATGGCTTCTCCAAGGCCTACGCCATGACCGGATGGAGGCTCGGCTATGCCGCGGGGCCCGCTCCGGTCATCTCCCAGATGCTCAAGATCCATCAGTTTGCGATCATGAGCTCCCCGACCACCAGCCAGTATGCGGCGATCGTCGCCATGCGGGACTGCGACGAGGAGGTCGCCGCGATGGTCAAGGAATACGACATGCGCAGGCGTTTTCTGGTGGAAGGCCTTAACAACCTCGGCCTGCACACGTTTGAGCCGCAGGGCGCTTTCTATGTTTTCCCCTGCATCCGGTCCACAGGGCTCAGTTCCACGGAATTCTGCGAGCAGCTGCTCCAGAGCCAGCATGTGGCGGTCGTTCCAGGCGATGCCTTCGGCGACTGCGGAGAGGGCTTTGTCCGCATCTCCTATTCCTATTCGCTGGATCACCTGATGGAGGCTTTGCAGCGCATCGGCCGATTCGTGGAGGAATGCCGGATGAAGAGTGCCGGCGCCTGACCGCTTGGGCAAAACCGCGGATTTCTGCGAAGGGCGCCCGCAGCGGATCTTTTCTAGGATGAAAGGTGGGCGGATCTCCGGATGCGCCCGCCTTTTTTGAAGATTGCTATACGGGCGATTCCCCGCAAAACGAACGATACAAAGCTATCCGAGGCACTTATGAGGCAGAGATAAGCACTTTGCGGGAGGCAGTATCCCCTGCATCGTCGCAGTGCCTTTCAGGACTGAATCCACCGGTCACGCTTTTCGGGCGCGGCCACGGTTTGGTTTTCTCTGAGAAAAAAGCCGCAAAGAGCCTTGATCGGAATTATTTATTTTTTTGGAAAGGAGCGCCGCGCCATGGAACTATCTCCGGGAACCTCCTGTGAACTGAAAGCCTTCGCCAAGGTGAATCTGACGCTGGATATCACCGGCAGGCGCTCGGACGGATACCACCTTTTGCGGATGGTCACGCAGTCCGTCGGGCTTTTCGACCGGGTTACGCTCTCCGCGGATGACGGCGGCGGAATCCGCATCGTCTGCGCAAAATGCGTGGTTGAGCCTGCCTGCAATACGGCTTTTCGGGCGGCGGAGGCATTCTTCCGCAAGACGGGGATAACGAATCCCGGGCTTGAGATCCGGATTGAGAAACAGATCCCGGTCTCCGCAGGTATGGCCGGAGGCAGCGCGGATGCCGCCGCCGTTCTGACCGGGCTGAATGTCCTGTCCGGCCGGCCGCTCTCCGAAAAAGAGCTGTGCGAACTGGGCCTTGAAATCGGCGCGGATGTGCCATTCTGTCTATGCGGCTCCACGATGCTCGCGGAGGGCGTAGGCGAGCTCCTGACGCCCCTTTCCCCGATTCCCGACTGTCTCTTCGTGATCGCGAAGCCCGAGGCCGGTATGTCCACCGCCGAATGCTACCGGCGCTACGATTCGCTGGAGATTTCTCCTTCCGCCCATCCGGATAACGAGGACATGCTCGCCGCCGTCGCGGCCGGAAATATCGGAGGCATTGCCTCCCATCTGAGCAACGTGCTCGAATTTGCCGCGCCGCAGGGGCCTGTCGCCGCCATCAAGCAGATCCTTCTGGCAGGCGGCGCGCTCGGTGCCTCCATGACCGGCAGCGGAACCGCGGTATTCGGCATCTTCGATAGCAGGGAAAAAGCGGATTCCGCCGTCCGGACGCTTGCGGAGAAATACCCGGAGGTCCATCTCACCGGGCCTGCGAGAAGGGGCGTGGAGATCGTTGGGTAAAATCGAAGACGCCGTCCGCCGGCTTGAGGAACTGCATATTCCCTATGAGCTCGTCCGCTGCAAACCGGCGGAAACCATGGAAATGCTCACTGAAATCGGCCTCGAACAAAAAGGCATTATCGGCAAGAACCTGTTTCTACGGGACGCGAAGGGCCTCCGGCATTTTCTGGTATTCGTCTATGGCGACAAAAAAGTCGATCTCGCCGCGCTGAAGGAAAAAATCGGCTCTACGCGGCTCAGCTTCGGCTCCGCGGAGAGGCTCGAAAGCCATCTGGGCCTCTTAAAAGGCAGCGTCTCCCCGCTCGGCGTCCTTTATAATCTCGATGCGGACGTGGAGATCGTCTTCGATCGGGACTTCATCGGCTGCTCCTCGGTTGGCGTGCATCCGAACGACAATACCGGCGTGGTCTGGCTCTCCTTTGAAGATCTGGTTCGGTTCGTCGAGGCAAACGGCAATCCGATCTCTTACATCAATTTATAAATTGAATATATTTTATAAGAGCCGCCCATACTCCAGAAAAAAGGAAAGGCGGCTTTTTCCTTGCGGTTGAGCAATTTTAGGACGTTTCATCAGAGCGGCAAGCTGCGTGGTTTTGAGCTTGTCGTCCTTGCAGGGTTAATGATTACGGGCATAAACAGCTATGCCAAACGGGCGATCGCCCAGAGCACCGAGGTCCGGGACGAGACGCTGCGCCTCCATATCATCGCCAATTCGGACAGCGAAGAGGATCAGGCGCTGAAGCTCAAAGTCCGCGACCGGATTCTGGAGGAAACCGGCGAACTCTTTGCGGAGGTGAACGGCAAATCCGACGCCGTGGCCCTGACAAAGATCAGCCTCAACAAAATCGAAGCGCTGGCCGAGGACGTGATCGCCGAAGAGGGCGCGGAATACGACGTGAGCGTCGCCCTGACGGAGGACTGGTTTGAGACCCGCAGCTACGACGGCTTCACTCTGCCGGCCGGGGAATACGACACCGTCCGCATTGTAATCGGAGCCGGAGAGGGCGCCAACTGGTGGTGCGTCATGTATCCCCCGCTCTGCGTCTCCTCCGCTACGGATGCGGCGGAGGCCTACGGAGAGGACGAAGCCTTTGTCACCGGCTCCAAATATGAGGTCCGTTTTGCCGTTGTGGAACTTTACGAACGGATCAAAAAGGTACTCTCAGATCCGTGAGCACGGAAGAAAATGCCATTAGCACCGGGATTTTTTCTCCGGTGCTTTTTATAACTTAAAAAAGTTTTTTACTAAATTTTAGCTTTTCTTTGTCGTTTTTTATTGACTGTTTTCTTTAGATTCTATATAATAAGTTGTTGCTATTCAACACAGGGGTCATATCCCCAAAGAAAATTCACAAACAGGAGTGAACAAACATGGAAAGTTTATTCTATGCAGTCCCGTTTGCGGCGATTCTGGCACTTGTGATCGCATTTGCGTTCAAGTCCTGGATCGGCAAACAGGAGGAAGGCACCGACCGGATGAAGGAGATCTCAGGCTATATCCGCGAGGGCGCGATGGCGTTCCTCAAACGCGAATATAAGACCATCGTCATCTTCGCGGGCATCATGATCGTGGTTCTCGGATTTGCGATCAGCTGGCTCGCTGCCGGCGCATTCGTGCTCGGCGCTTCCTTCTCCGTTCTTGCCGGATACATCGGCATGAGAACCGCCACCCTTGCCAACGTCCGTACCACCAACAAAGCCCGCACCAAAGGCATGGCTGGCGCTCTGAAAGTCGCATTCCGCGGCGGAGCGGTCATGGGCCTCTGTGTCGTCGGCCTTGGCCTTCTTGGAATTTCCACTCTCTTCTGCCTGTTTGATGCCATGGTCGGCATTACGGAATCGAATGCGGCGCTGATCTCCGAGATCATCACCGGCTACTCGCTCGGTGCCTCCTCCATCGCCCTCTTCGGACGTGTCGGCGGCGGTATCTATACGAAGGCTGCCGATGTCGGCGCCGACCTCGTCGGTAAAGTGGAAGCCGGCATCCCTGAGGATGACCCGCGCAACCCTGCCGTCATCGCGGATAACGTCGGCGATAACGTCGGCGACGTCGCCGGCATGGGCTCCGACCTGTTTGAATCCTACGTCGGCTCCATCGTCTCCGCCATCACGCTTGCGGTGACGATTCCGAGCGTCAGCTCCAAATTCTTTGGCGATATCGAGCTTCCGCCGATCGAAGGCTCCCTGTTCCCGCTGATTCTTGCCGCAATCGGCATCTGCGCCTCCGTGGTCGCCGCCTTCATGGTCGGCGGCAAAGAGGGCCAGAATCCGGCCAAACAGCTCAATCTCGGCACCTACATCTCTGCAGGAATCGTAATTGTCGCCTCTTTCTTCCTTTCCAATTATATGTTCCATGAACTCGGCGCTTTTGTCGCGGTTGTGGTCGGCCTTGTCGTCGGCGTCGCCATCGGCGCTTTGACGGAAGTCTACACCTCCGCGGATTATAAGCCGGTTAAAGAAATCGCCCGTCAGAGCCAGACCGGCGCCGCCACCGTTATCATCAGCGGCTACGCCTCAGGTCTTAACTCCACCGTCTTCCCGATCCTGCTGATCGCCGTCGGCATCATTCTCTCCTACATGAGCTTTGGCCTCTACGGCATCGCAATCGCCGCGGTCGGCATGCTCTCCACCACCGGTACCGTCGTCGCCGTCGACGCCTATGGCCCGATCTCCGACAACGCCGGCGGCATTGCCGAAATGTCCGATCTGCCGGAGAGCGTCCGTGACATCACCGATACCCTCGACTCCGTGGGCAACACCACCGCTGCCGTCGGCAAAGGCTTCGCCATCGGCTCCGCCGCTCTGACCGCCCTCGCCCTGTTTGTCTCCTACTCCACCGTCGCCGGCCTGACCAAGATCGACCTGCTCAACCCTCTGGTTGTCGCCGGCCTCTTCATCGGCGGTATGCTGCCGATGCTCTTCGGCGCGATCACTATGAATTCCGTCGGCAAAGCCGCGAATGAGATGATCGAGGAAGTCCGCCGTCAGTTCCATGCCGATGCGGGCATCCTTGCCGGAACCTCCAAGCCGGATTACGCGAAATGCGTGGATATCTCCACCCGCTCCGCGATCAAAGAGATGCTCCTTCCGGGCATCCTCGCCATCGTCAGCCCGATCGCCTGCGGCCTGATCCTTGGGCCGGAAGCCCTCGGCGGCCTGCTGGGCGGCGCGCTGGTCACCGGCGTGCTGATGGCCATCACGATGTCCAACGCCGGCGGCGCCTGGGACAACGCGAAGAAGTATATTGAAAACGGCAACTTCGGCGGAAAGGGCTCCGAATCCCACAAGGCCGCCGTTGTCGGCGACACGGTCGGCGATCCTTTCAAGGATACCTCCGGCCCGTCCATGAACATCCTCATCAAACTGATGACGATCGTCGCCCTCGTGTTTGTGCCGCTGTTCCTGTAATTGCTGCTGCGATGTAAATGATAAAAACAGACGTCGGAAATCCCGGCGTCTGTTTTTTGTTTTCCGCAGTTTCATGTCCCCTGCCGTACCGCATCGAAAACGGCCATACAGATAGATGTAGGAATACGAACCGGCATTGACTCAAAACGACCGATAAAAATGGCCTCTGCGGCGGAACCGATCTGCCGGAAAAAAACATGGTCAACTCCGCTCCAATACCTTACGCTCATCGGAAAACTTTCAGACAGGCTCACGGTGTTTTTCAAAACATTGGCTCCCGTTATGAGCCCGCATGCGCCGCAGACGGTCTTTTCTCCGGCGCCGACGATGTTTCCCGTCGGGCCGGCACAGAACATCCTGTGTGGTGACAGCTTTCTTTTTCTCAAACCCATCCGCAAGATAACAAAAAGCCGGAGGACCCGATCGGTCTTCCGGCTTTCTTGATTCATTTATGGGAGAATCCTTATTCCTCGTCTCCGAGAATCTTTGCCGCGGCGGAGGTGCCGATCCGGCTCGCACCGGCCTCGACCATCGCGCAGGCGGTTTCAAAATCCCGGATTCCGCCGGCCGCCTTGACGCCCATCTCAGGGCCGACGGCTTCCCGCAGCAGCCGGACATCCTCCACCGTCGCCCCGCCCTTTGCGAAGCCGGTCGAGGTCTTGACGAAATCGGCGCCCGCTTCTTTGGCGATCCGACAGGCCTCCCGCTTTTCCTCATCGGTCAGCAGGCAGCACTCGAGGATCACCTTGAGCAGCGCGCCGCCGCTCTCCTCGCAGGCATCGAGCACGTCCTCGATATCTTCCTTCACCTTGCGCCAGTTTCCGGCCTTGGCGGAAGCGATATCCATGACCATATCGATCTCCTCCGCGCCATCCTCAACCGCGCAGGAGGCCTCGAAGGCCTTTGCAGAGGATGCCATTGCGCCGAGCGGGAACCCCACCACGGAGCAGGTCCGGATTCCGGTCCCCGCGAGCTCTTTATGGACAAACCAGACATTCAGGGAGTTGACACAGACCGACGCGACGCCGTATTTTTTGGCCTCGTCACAGAGCGCGTGGAGATCGGCGTGAGTGGCATCCGGTTTCAGCATCGTATGGTCGATCAGCTTGGCCAGTTCCGCACGCTCCATTAGTGGCAGCCTCCGCAGGAACCGCAGTCCCCGCATTCGCCGCCGCATTCACCACCGCATCCGCCCATGGTATCCTTCGTGACCGTCATGGGATCGCTGCCCGCGGCGGACATCTGAAGAATATGGACGATAAAGCCGAAGATCTCGTTGAATTCGTCCTGGGCGTCGTTGTATGCCGTGAGCTTCGCGTCGTGGATCAGATCCTCATACATGCCGCGGACTTTTCTGTCCAGCGCGTCGAGTTTTGCCTGATCGCGGAGTTGTTTCGCCGCCTCCTGGCCGAGCGCCTCACGCTGCAGATTGAATTCCGAAATCCGGTCCTGAAGCCCCGCATCGTCCTCGATGACCTGCTGTGCGGTCCTCAGATGCAGATAGGTTTCCTCTTCCTGCAGTTTCTTTCCGAGCTCCCGTGCCATTTCAATGATATCCATTGCGATTCCTCCTGTATTAGAAATGATTTTTTTCCCTATTTGATAAGTACCCCGTCGAGCGCCCATCCGAGCGTCTCTTTCAGATAAACGTCCGCAAATCCTTCCGGCGCATCCTCCCGCGGAATCCGCACCACGAGATTTTCCGAGCTGCGGCCGCTGATGTAGCCTTCCCCGGCATCCGCTTCGTCGTCAAAGAGCACCGTCGCCGTCTTTCCGACGTAGGAGGCGTTGATCTCCCGACTGATGGAAGTCTGAAGGGAGAGCAGTTCCTGAAATCTTCGGGAAGAGACCTCCGGCGGAACCTGATCCTCCATCTGCGCGGCGCGGGTGCCCTCGCGCTTTGAATAGATAAAACTGTAGGTCATCAGCCACCTCGCCTCTCTGCAAAGCGCCATTGTGGCCTCGAAGTCCTCCTCCGTTTCACCCGGAAAACCGACGATGAGGTCGCTCGTGACCGTGATCTCCGGCACAATCTCCCTTGCCATCCGAAGCAGATCCAGATAGTGCTCCGCCGTATATCTGCGGTTCATCTCGTGCAGAATACGGTCGGAACCGCTCTGCACCGGCAGATGGATCGAGCGGCAGACCTTTTTGCAGTCCGCGATCGTCTCGAGCAGCTCCCTTGTGCAGTCCTTCGGGTGCGAAGTCATGAAACGGATGCGGAAATCGCCCTCGATATCGTTGACCGCGTGCAGGAGTTCGGCGAAGTTTGTCTGATGCTCAAGCCCTTTTCCGTAGGAATTTACGTTTTGGCCGAGCAGCGTGATCTCCTTATAACCGGCTTCGACAATTCTCCGCGCCTCGGCAAGGATATCCTCCGGCTCGCGGCTCTTCTCCCTGCCCCGCACCAGCGGCACGACGCAGTAAGAACAGAAGTTGTCGCAGCCGTGCATGATCGGAAGATTGGCCTTCAGGGGATCGTCCCGGTGAACGGGCAGGTATTCCGCCATGCAGCCTTCCCCTTCTCCGATGTCGCAAAGGCGCTTTTTCTGCGTCAGATACCGGTAGACGAGCTCCGGCATTCGTTCCGCGGCGTGCGTGCCAAATACGATATCCACAAACGGATAGCTGCGGCGAAATTTTTCCGCGATATGCTCCTGCTGAACCATACAACCGCAGACGGCGATGATCATATCCGGATTTTCGCGGTGCGCTTTTTTGAGAATGCCGACATTGCCGAATACGCGGCGCTCCGCGTTTTCCCGGATGGCGCAGGTGTTGAAAATCACAAATTCCGCGTCTTCCATCTTGTCTGCAAGGGAATAGCCCATCTCCAGCAGCATACCTTCGAGCTTTTCGCCGTCGGCAAAATTCTGCTGGCAGCCGTATGTGCGGACAAACGCACGGTGGACGCCGCCCTTCTCTTTCAGCAGCGCACGCACTTTTGCGGCGGATTCTTCCATTCCGGTCACGGGCGGCCCCCCTTTCGGACAATACTGACATTTTATCACGGCGATGCCGTTTTGACAATAGGATAGAATGCATAGGATCCCGCCCGTACATGCGTGGGCCGCTTGATTATTTGGCTTGAATCAAAGCGGATGGTTAAAAATCCCGCCCGTACATGCGTGGGCCGCTTTCCGTGCGCGCGGGCAATGATCTTCGGATAATTTCACTGCCGACGTGATTATCCGTTCCCCCGCGCGGCAATACTATCCCTAAAAGAAATAGGGAATATTGCCCTAAAAATGGGAAAGGAAGGATAGAATCGTGACTGTTAAACGGGGAGACATTTTTTACGCCGACCTGAGCCCGGTGGTTGGATCGGAACAGGGTGGCATCCGTCCGGTTCTCATTGTGCAGAACGACGTCGGCAACAAATACAGCCCCACCGTCATCGCCGCAGCGATCACCAGCCAGAGAGAAAAGACGAAACTTCCGACACATATCGAAGTGGAGCCCAAAAACTGTGGTCTGGCAAAAGATTCGATCGTTTTGCTTGAACAGATCCGCACCATCGACAAGCAGCGGCTGAAAGAAAAAATGGGCCGCCTGGACGATGGCGCCATGGAGAGAATAGACGAAGCCCTGTCGATCAGTTTCGGCCTTGCGGACAGCGCCGTCACTACATAAACCGTAGTGACGCGCGCTTGTGGAAATGCATGGACCTAAAAAAGAAACCCGTCTGTCTCCGGCCGGAGGCAGGCGGGTGTTTTTGCGAAACCGTATTTTTTGAAAAAAGGCCCGAAACGAATTTTATTCTGAGTAAGCTTCCGCCGCCGCAGAAGCGCGTTTGGCCATCGCAAGCCGGATGCTCTCCGGGCCTATGACCTTCAGTTCCTCAACGTTAAAGCCGCAGAGCCAGCGAAGCGTGCCCTCCCCCTCCACGGCGTGGATGGATACCTTGGACATGCCGTCGGGCATTGCCTCAAACTGAAGCCCGTTTCCGAAGCGCTTAACGACATCCCTGATGACGGAAGAACCGACCATCAGCTCGATATCCGCATCCGGTCCGGTAAACATATTGACATTCCGCCGCAGATAGTCGCAGATGGAAAAATCGCCGCGGAGTTCCTCGATCTCCGAACAGGGCCGGACCGGCAACTCGCTGATCTCGACATTGGTGATCATATCCGCATGAAAATGCGTCAGATGGTCGTGGCTCTTGCTGTTTCCGATCAGATAATATTCGTCCTCCGACCAGACCAGATAATACGGCGAAATCTCGTAGATATGACCGTTTCTTTTGAATTTGAGGCTCCCCTCCTCCGTCCGCTCATAATAGCGAAACAGAATGCGGCGGCGCTGTTTGATCGCGGTGATAATTTTGTCGATATTGTAACGCACCGTCCGGTTGTCGGTCTTGATCTCCGGATCGATGATGGTCTGTTCTTTGAGAATCTCCTCCCCGGTCGGCGTCGCAAGCTGGGTCAGTTTTTCCAGCAGGTTTTCCGTATCCTGTTCCGTAAGAAATTTGGCTCCAGCAATCGCATCCGCCAGCATTTTGAGCTCGTAATCCTCAAACGGCTGGTCGGTCATATAAAAGCCCTTTTTCAGCTCATCGCAGGAAATAATCGAATATCCTGCCTCTCTCAGGACCGAGATATCCCGCGCAATGGATTTTCGCTCCGCGACAAGGCCCTTGTTTTCCAATTTTCTTAGGATCTCCACCGTATTGACTGGGTGCTGCTCATCGGTTTTTTTGAGAATGTCAAGGATATAAAGAAACTTTTCCTTCGTCTGTCCTGCCAACATTGTCCTCCCCCTTCTTGGTTAATTATACCAAAATTATTTATCAAAAAGTGGGAAAGCAAAAATATTCCTCGCTCTTTTCCGACAATTTTTCACTTTTATATGAAAGACATTCATAATTTGTGTTTGTTCTATGAGCGTTTAAAATATGGCTTTTCATTATGCCGCGGCCGTTTTTGAATTGATTTCTTCATTTTGTTTCTCTGGACTCCATAAAAAAATATCCCGCCTTTTGAGGGTGCGTCTTAGGGATTAACTATCCCGGAAAAAAATCGGCATAGTTTGGTATGTATGTACCGGCTATGCCGATTTTTCTTGCTCCTGTGTGGCTGCGGTTGCTGGCGGCGTGAACTCGCCTATACAGTTCCAGACGATTTTGATGCGCTGTACTCGTCTGCCATCAATGCGTTCTGCTTTGTAAACGAGGATTTTCTCAACGAACTCGCGTATCATCTCCGCCGTAAGCTCCTGAATGTCAGTGTACTTCTGTACCAAGGCGATGAAATGGTCAACATTGAGCGAACTGTCGTGTTCGGCGGTCATGGTGCCTTTCAGCTCCGCCACACGGCTTTCCAGGGTATGCTGCTCGGCTTCGTAGCTGGCGGTCATCTTGGCGAAGCGCTCATCGGAAATCTTGCCGGACAGATTATCCTCTTAAAGACGCTGGATAATGTCATCCAGCTTGGCGATACGCGCCTGTGACTGCTCCAGCTCTCGCTTGCTGTCCCGCAGGCTCTTGTCGAGGTCTGCCCTTGACTTGGAAGTCACCATCTGCACAAACTCGCTTTCGCGCTCACACGCAAACGCCGTTATCTGGCGGATACCGTCAAGGAGTGCCTCCTCGACCACCACATTCCGTATCTGATGAGAACTGCAGCCGCCCTTGACCTTCCGATAGGTAGCGCAAACGAAATACTCCTTATCGTGTTCCCAGCCGCGATGCCGGACTTGGTACAGCTTGGCTCCGCAGTCAGCGCAGAACAGCATCCCGGAGAGGATCGGCATCTCACCCATCGGCGTCACGCGCCGCCTGCCATCGCGTATTTTCTGCACTACCTCGAACACCGACTGCTCGACGATTGCATCGTGGGTATTCTCGAAAACCTGCCACTCGGATGGGTCGTTCTTGAGCTGCTTTTTGTTCTTGTAGGACTTGCGGTAGGTTTTGAAGTTTACCGTATGCCCCAGATACTCCTGCCGAGAGAGCATATGGACAATGGTGCTGCCACGCCAAATATAGTCATCATCATGGCCTATGTTGTCTGGAATAGCTACGCCAATCGCTTTGGCGTGTGCCGTAGGATTCATTATGTGCCTTTTGCTGAATTCCTTGGCTATCTGAGTCGGGCCGTAACCGTCCATGCATATGCTTGGCATTCACGGGCAAGCCGTTACCTGTTTTGCCGAGGGTAAACACACCGCTTCTATCTTCCCTGAGATAAAAGTCAGCTCCGGCGTTTCTGGCGCTTTCGATGGTGTGGTCGGCAAGCATTTTACGATAAATGCCTTTGTGGATTTTTGATTTATAGAGTGCTATCACGCACTCTGACCAGCTGTGATTCATGTTTGCAGCATCCTTTCTGGGACAAAGCCCTTATTGGAGAAACCAGTATTCACGCTTAGTGCAGAAATCCGTGACCTCTGCATAGCTTCTGAAGTGCCATAATCATAGTCACCACCTCCTTTCCCACGCTGGGGCAGGTATGGGGCAAGTTTTTATGGTCATCTCAAATGTTCCTATATAGAGAAGGACTGTTTTAACCTGCCACAATCTGCCCCACGCATTATTTCAGGAATTCCATCCCTTCTCGTACCTTG
>DAOTHJ010000024.1:0-24856 GCA_035447605.1 Oscillospiraceae bacterium
GCTCAGCTCACCAACGAGGAGGACATCCGGAAGAAGCTCGACGAGGGAAAAGTTACATTTTATATCGGCTTCGACGCCACGGCCGACAGCCTGCACGTCGGGCACCTGCTCCAGCTGCTGATTATCCGCAGGATGATCAACGCCGGGCATGCGCCGATCCTGCTGCTCGGCACCGGAACCACGCTCGTCGGCGATCCGACCGGCAAAACCGACATGCGCAAGATGCTCTCTCCGGAAGAGATAGACTTCAACGCCGACCGCTTTCTCGATCAGATGAGGCAGATCGTCGATATCGACAAATGCATCGTCGCGCGCAACGGCGACTGGCTTAAAAAACTCGGATATATCGAATTCCTGCGCGATTACGGCGCCTATTTTTCCGTCAACCGGATGCTGACTGCGGAATGTGTCCGCTCCCGTCTTGAACGCGGCTGTACCTTCCTCGAATTCAACTACATGATCATGCAGAGCTACGACTTCCTGGAGCTCAACCGCAGATACGGCTGCCTTATGGAGCTTGGCGGCGACGACCAGTGGTCCAATATCCTCGGCGGCGTCGAACTTGTGCGCAGGGTGGAGGATAAAGATGTCTACGGCATGACCTTCCAGCTGCTCACCACCAAAGAAGGCAAAAAGATGGGTAAGACTGAGGGCGGTGCCGTCTGGCTCAGCCCCGACAAGACATCTCCCTTTGATTTCTTCCAGTATTGGAGGAACGTCGCCGACGCGGACGTCATCAAATGCCTCAAATTCCTGACGTTTATCCCGGTTGAGGAGATCGAGGAGATGGAGCGCACGATGACCGGCAGCGACCTCAACAAGGCAAAGGAGACGCTCGCCTACGAGGTCACGAAGATCGTCCATGGGGAAGAGGAAGCCGCCAAAGCGCTCGAGGCCGCACGCGCGCTCTTTTCCGAAAACGCCTCCTCCGAACACATGCCCACCACTCCGCTTTCGGATGCCGATTTTACCGACGGGAAGATTCTCGTCACCGACGCGCTCATCAAGACCGGATTGACCAAGTCCCGCGGCGAGGGCAAACGCCTGATTGCGGACGGCGGCATCTGCGTCAATGAGGATAAGATCACCGATGCATCCGCCGTGATCGAAAAGACGGCGTTTGAAAACGAAGTCATTCTCAAAAAGGGCAAAAAGATTTTTTATAAGCTCGTTCTGGAATAAAAAATCAGTTCGGCCGTACTTGCGTTTCAGGCGGCAGATGACGTCGATTCGCTTCAATGCGGTTTTGAAGAATAGGGACGAATTCCTGTTCGTCGGTACAAAAGTCGATCTTGGTCCCGATCCCATCCCGGACGCGGCGCTCCCGCGGAAGATTTTTCGGTCGCGCCCGTGATTCGTTTGGAACCGTCAGCGGTATTTTCCAAGCATGCTTTCCAAACTCATAAATAAAAAAACATCCGCACAGGAGAGCCGTTTCAGGCTTTTCGGTGCGGATGTTTTTTTTATCGTGGCGCAGATGCGGCAAAACGGCCGACATGGCGGGATTTCGGCATATAAAAATTACCCGCCGGTCAGGGCGGGCAATTCCAATGCTTTCGGCAGGCTTCGCAATTGAGGCGGGGCCTGTTTTATTTTGCTGTTTCGATAGTGACGGTGGAAAGCATCGTGTCAAGACGATCGGACCATTCGGTGTTACCCGCGGCGAAGCTGTATTCAAACAGCAGGCGCGTCGTTCCGGTGTCGTAGACAAAGAACCGGTATTCTGCACCGTCTTTCGTATAGCTGACGGTAAGAACCGGATAGGCTCCGGTTCCCATGTAGGAAGTGCTCTGTTTGGCATCATCCACGCCGCTTTGCAGGACAAGTCCGGACTGAAGCTCCGCTGCGGAGGAATCCGGGTAACCCTGCACGGCAAAATATGTTCCATTCAGCGGCTCGCTGTTTTCAATCGCCTGGAAATGATCGTTCTCCGCGCTGAAGCAGGAGGGATCATACACCAGGGAATACCCCAGTTCGCTCCGATAGCTTTCATCGGAATCCTCCGGCAGATCCATACCGACTCCGGTATAAATTGCGCCGAAAAGGGTCTTTGCGGCGTCTTCCTGCCAAGGATAGTAGTCCGAGGTAATTCCGGCGTCTTCCATCAGGCCGGCCGCATTTTCGCCGGCGAGCTCTTTTGCGGCATAATAAATGTCGCTGATCTGTTGGGCGAACAATGTTTTGTCTTCTTCCGTCAGATTGTCGAACCATCCCTGCACCGCGGAAGCGATTGCATCCGGTTCCGGCTGATTCTTTGCGTACCAGTCAAGAAGCGCGGCGGCTTTGATCGCGGCGGAGAGGGAACAGCCGGCAGTACCGGGCCAGTAATTCGCAGAGATGTCGTTCAGGATCGCGGTCATCGCGGGAAACGGATCCGTTGCAGCGGATACCGCCTCCGAAGTTTCAGGAACGGAGTTCGGCTCAACCGTAATCTCCGTCTCAGAAGTTTCCTGCTCCGGTACGGATTGGGTCCCGGAATCCGAGCATCCGGCGAGCATGGCCAAAACCAGCATACCGGAGAGGATTATACTAAGAATCTTTTTCATTCCACAATCCTCTTTTCTGTGTTCTGTCGTTGAACCTTATCAGGCAGCGGTAGAAGTAGTCGCGTCGGCCGGAACGGATTCAACCGGAGTCTCAGTCTCCGCAGTTTCCGGAGCGGTTTCAGAAGTTTCCGGAGCGGTTTCGGAAGTAGCAGTCTCGGTCTCAGAGGTTTCTTCAACCGGGGTCTCGGTGGAGGCCGGCTCAGTTACGGCTTCAGATTCCGGGGCTTCAGTGGATTCCGGCTCGGTTGCAACTTCAGATTCGGAGGTTTCCGGCTCGGAGGTCGGCGGGGTTTCAGAATCTTTGCATCCGGTGAACATCATCAGAAGCAGCGTAGCAACAAGAATCGCACTAATAATCTTTTTCATTCAAAAAATCCTCTTTTCTGCGCTTTTGCGCGTTTCCTATTATAACCTACACGTCCGGGAAGTCAAGTACTATTTTTTTAATAAAAAATGTCGTTTCCGTGAAGTATATGCGAAAGTTCATTGTGAAGTTAATTGGCTTTACATTTATGGGATAAGCATGTATTTTCGAAGAATTTCTTCCAAATGCTCAGCTTTTCGGGATTCCATCCGGCACAGAGGAGCCCTGCATTCGCCGACATTGAAGCCGATCAGCCACATCGCTTCCTTGACCGGAATCGGGTTCACATCGCTGAAAAGTGCGTCGATCAGCGGCATCAGAAGAATCTGTTTTCTTGCGGCTTTGGCGGTTTCTCCTGCAAAATAGTCCACGCACATCTGATGTACTTCCTCCGGCACAACATTGCTGAGCACGGAGATGATCCCTTTGCCGCCCAGAGAGAGAATCGGCACGATATATTCGTCGCCGCCGGAATAGACTTCGAGCGCATCGCCGCAGAGATCCCGGATGCGGGCCACCTGCGCGATATTGCCTGAGGCCTCCTTAACCGCATAAATATATTCGTTCTCCGCGAGGATGGCGCAGGTCTCCGGCGCGATGTTCATGCCCGTGCGCGAAGGGACGTTGTAGAGGATCATCGGCAGACATGCATGGTTTGCGATTCGGTTGTAATGCTCCACGAGGCCCTGCTGGGACGTTTTGTTGTAGTATGGGGTTACGACAAGAATGGCGTCGGCTCCGGCATTCCGGGCGCTCATGGCAAGCCTCACCGCATGCGCCGTGTCGTTGCTGCCGGCGCCGGCGATCAGCGGCACCCGGCCCGCGATCGTCTCTTTGGCCACAAGCGTGATTTTATATTGCTCGTCGTCGGAGAGCGTCGCGCATTCTCCGGTCGTTCCATTCACGACGATCGCATCGACGCCGGCTGCGATCTGATTTTCAATCAGCTCCTGAAGACGCGGATAATCGACGGACAGGTCGTCTTTCATCGGCGTCACAAGAGCGGTTCCACATCCCGTAAAAATGGTTTGTTTCATATAAAAATACCTCCGCAGTCAGAATCATAAATTCCTATGCTGCGGAGGCTTTAATTATTCGGTTTGTGTCTCCTTACGCTTAACGGTCGAAATAACCTTCGGCCGCCAGCAGTTCGGCCAACAGGACGCCGCCACCCGCCGCGCCGCGCAGGGTGTTGTGCGCGAGGCAAACAAATTTATAATCATATTGACTGTCCTCACGGAGACGGCCGATTGTTACGCCCATGCCGTTTTCGTAATCACGGTCGAGCTTTGCCTGCGGGCGGTCCGGCTCCTCAAAATATTTGAGAAACTGTTTCGGCGCGCTCGGAAGGCCGAGTTCCTGCGGCTTTGCGGAAAAAGAGGCCCATTTCTCCTTGATTTCCTCTATGGACGGCTTCCGTTCAAAGGAGACGAATACCGCCGCCATGTGGCCGTCGCTGACCGGAACGCGGAGACACTGGGTCGTAATGGCAGGGGAGGCGGCCGGGATAATTTCGTTGCCCTCGATCGTTCCCCAAACCTTCAGCGGCTCCTTTTCGCTTTTTTCTTCCTCGCCGCCGATATAAGGGATCAGGTTGTCGACCATCTCCGGCCAGCGCTCAAAGGTCTTTCCCGCGCCGGAGATCGCCTGATAGGTGCAGGCGAGAACTTTGGTGATGCCGAATTCGCGCAGCGGATGGAGCGCCGGAACGTAGCACTGAATCGAACAGTTGGATTTGACGGCGATAAAACCGCGTTTGGTGCCGAGGCGTTCCCTCTGGGCGCGGATGATTTCCGTGTGCTCAGGATTGAGCTCCGGAATGATCATCGGCACATCCGGCACCATGCGGTTGGCGCTGTTGTTGGAAAGGACCGGGCACTCCAGCTTCGCGTAGCGTTCCTCGAGCGCTTTTGTTTCGTCCTTTTTTAGAGCGATCGCACAGAAAACAAAGTCGACCATGGAGGCAATCTCCTCCGCATCGGCCTCGGCATCGTAAATCACCATATCTTTGACGGAGTCCGGCATCGGGGAAGTCATCGCCCATCTCCATCCCGCGGCCTCCTCATACGTCTGGCCTTTGGACCGGGCGGAAGCGGCAAGTACTTTGATATGGAACCACGGATGATCCGCCAGCAAGGTGATAAACCGCTGGCCGACCATGCCGGTTGCCCCCAAAATGCCGACATTATACTCTTTCATGTGACATCCCTCCTCAAAAATCGGTTGAAATCAAAATATATATGCAATATAATATATTGGTTACCCCCGAAAGTCAATTGTTATGGAAAGTGTTTTGGAAAAAATGAAAACAAGCGAATTTTATTTCGACCTGCCCGAAGAGCTGATTGCCCAGCACCCGGTCGATCCCAGAGATTCCTGCCGGATGCTCTGGCTCGACCGGAAAACCGGAGCCATCCGGCATCAGCATTTTTATGATCTTCCCGATCTTCTCGAGCCGGGCGACCTGCTGGTGCTCAACGATTCCCGCGTCCTGCCGGCGAGGTTGATCGGGCAGCGGGAGGATACTGGCTCTCCGATTGAGTTTCTGCTCCTGAATCAGCATGAGCTGGATGACTGGGAGACGCTCGTCCGCCCCGGCAAACATGCCAAGATTGGAAAACGGTTTGTCTTCGGCGGCGGCCTGCTCCGCGCCGAGGTGACCGATATCATCGAGGACGGCAACCGAATCGTCAGATTTGAGCACGAAGGCAGTATCTACAACGTACTCGATCAGATCGGCCGGATGCCGCTGCCGCCGTACATCACGGAGGAACTCCGGAACAACGAGGATTATCAGAACGTCTACTCCGAGCCGGTGGGTTCCGCCGCCGCGCCGACCGCCGGCCTCCATTTTACGAACGAGCTGCTCGATAAAATCCGCGACAAGGGCATCGGCACGGCGTTTGTGACGCTGCATGTCGGGCTTGGGACATTCCGCCCGGTCAAGGCGGAGAACATCGAGAACCACATCATGCACTCGGAACATTATATGCTGTCGCAGGAAACTGCCGACAGGATCAACGAGACGAAGGCCGCCGGCCACCGTGTGATCGCGGTTGGAACCACCTCCTGCCGGACGCTCGAATCCGTGGCCGCAAAATGCGGAAAGATTCAGGCCGACGACGACACCACTAGTATTTTTATCTATCCCGGATTTGAATACAAGGTGCTCGACGGGCTGATTACCAATTTTCATCTGCCGGAGAGCACGCTGATTATGCTGGTATCCGCCTTTGCCGGCTACGAAAACGTCATGCACGCCTATGAGGTCGCCGTGGAGGAGAAATACCGCTTTTTCTCGTTCGGCGACAGCATGTTCATTGGATAAGGAGAAAACATGTTTACTATACTCAAAACCGAGGACCGGGCAAGAAGGGGAACGCTGGAGACCATCCACGGCACCGTGCAGACGCCCGCTTTTATGAACGTCGCAACCTGCGGTGCCATCAAGGGCGGCATTGATTCCTTCGATCTCAAGGATCTGCACTGTCAGGTGGCGCTCTGCAACACCTACCATCTTTCGCTCCGCCCGGGCGACGAAGTGGTCCGCGACCTCGGCGGTCTGCACCGCTTTATGAACTGGGATCGCCCGATTCTGACCGACAGCGGCGGCTTTCAGGTATTTTCTCTCGCAAAGCTGCGCAAAATCAAAGAGGAGGGCGTCTATTTCCATTCCCATTTGGATGGCCACGCGATCTTTATGGGCCCGGAGGAGAGCATCCGCATCCAGTCGAACCTCGCCTCCACGATCGCCATGGCGTTTGACGAGTGCGTCGAGAACCCCGCGCCGAAATCCTACGCGGCCCAGTCCTGCAAGCGAACCGTGCGCTGGCTCTACCGCTGCCGGGACGAGATGGAGCGCCTCAACGCGCTGGATACGACGATCAATCCGAACCAGATGCTCTTCGGCATTAACCAGGGATGCACGTTCTCCGATCTGCGCATCGAAAATATGCAGGAGATCGCGGAGCTGAATCTCGACGGGTATGCCATCGGCGGCCTTGCGGTGGGGGAACCTGCCTCGGAGATGTACCGGATTATCGGCGATGTCGAGCCCTACATGCCGGCGGATAAGCCCCGTTATCTGATGGGCGTCGGCACGCCGGTCAACATCATCGAGGCCGTCCATCTCGGCGTCGATCTCTTCGACTGCGTGATGCCGAGCCGCAATGCCCGCCACGGCACGCTTTTTACATGGGAGGGCATCCGGAACCTCAATAACGAACGCTATATCCGCGACGACGGCCCGATCGACCCGGAATGCCAGTGCCCGACCTGCCGTCTCCACAGCCGCGCCTATATCCGGCATCTGCTGCGTTCTGAGGAGCTGCTCGCGCACAGGCTCACGGTTCAGCACAACCTGTTTTTCTATAATACGCTGATGGAACGCATCCGCGCGGCCATCGAAACCGGGACCTTTGAGGAATTCCGCGCGAAATATGTGCCGATTCTTGGGAGAAGAATCTGATTTTTTCTTGCAAGGATTCAATATTTATACTATAATGAAACACATAGCCCGGAAAGGGCCAAAACGGAGGTGCAAGTTAACCGATGCTCAATTATTTACCTTTTGTCACCGCGCTTGCCGAAGGAACGGAAGCGGACGCTGCTTCCGGAGGTACTCTCGGCGAGAGTCTGATCAGTTTTTTGCCGATCGTTGCCGTCCTGATCGTCTTCTATTTCGTGCTGATCCGCCCGCAGCAGAAGCAGCAGAAAAAAGCGGACCAGATGCGCAATTCGCTGGAAGTCGGCGATGAAATCATCACTGCCGGCGGCGTAATCGGCAGAGTACTCTCTATCAAAGAGGACAACATCATCATCGAAACCGGCGGCGACCGCAGCAAGCTGAGAATCGCCAAATGGGCCATCCAGCAGAATAACACCGTTCACGAGGATCAGAACAAATAATTCAATTCATAAACCGGCTCCTGAAAGCATACAGTAAATCAGGCTGCTTTCGGGAGGGATCGACTTGCGTATAAAAGACAACGGGATTTCCGGGGCGTTTCTGTCCTCTTTATTCGGTGCGGGGCTGGGGATTCTGATCGCCGCCGCGCTGATGGCGCTGATGTCGCTCGCGATGGCAAAGATCGATCTGCCCGCCGCGGCCGTCTTTCCGATGGCCATGGTCGCCATCGGCGCCGGGAGCTTTGCCGGCGGATTTCTCGCCGCACAGATCAACGGCAGCAACGGCCTTTTATGCGGCGCTGTGGCCGGCATACTGATGTTTTTGGTGATCTGGGCAGCCGGCGGGATCTTTGGAATCGGAGATTTCAGTTTTCAGGCTTTCGTCCGGCTCGCGCTGACCGAATGTGCCGCCCTGATCGGCGGAATCATCGGGGTCAACCGGATCCGATAAATCATCTGTTGTCAAGACGCAACATGTATGGTATAATTTCTGCGTTATAAAAAACATAGGAGGATGTCAATCATGGAACATATTAAAACCATTAACAAAGCCAATCTGAAAGAATCCTGCGCGAAGGGCGGCTGCGGCGAATGCCAGGCCTCCTGCCAGTCTGCCTGCAAAACTTCCTGCACGGTTGCCAACCAGGAATGTGAGAACCAGTCCAGAATCCAGTCCAAATAACTTCGGAAATCGACGTGAATCGGGCACGCGGAAAGCGCGCCCGTTTTTCTTGAAAAAGGATAAAAAAATCATGGTACATACGTTTTTTCTCAATGGATATTATCTTGCGCTCGACGTCAACTCCGGGGCCGTTCATGTGCTCGACGAGGAGACCTACGATATTTTAAACGCGCTGCTGCCCGGGCCGATTCCGGAGGAGTGTGGGGAAAATGTCGTTGCGGCGCTCTCCGGGAAATATCCGGAGGAGGATATCCGCGAAATCTACGGCGAGCTGTACCGGCTCCAGCAGGACGGACAGCTCTTCAGCGAGGACGATTACGAGCGCTTTACGGATCTGATGAAGGGCGCACCGATTAAATCCATGTGCCTGCACATCTCCCACGACTGCAATCTTCGCTGCAAATACTGCTTTGCCTCTACCGGAGATTTTGGAACGGGCCGCATGCTCATGCCGGTCGAAACCGGAAAGAAGGCCATCGACTTTCTGCTGACGCACTCCGGAAACCGCCACAACCTCGAGCTCGACTTCTTTGGCGGCGAGCCGTTGATGAACTGGGGCGCCGTGGAAGAAATCGTCAAATATGCCCGCTCCAAAGAAGCGGAATACAATAAAGTCTTCCGCTTCACGGTCACGACAAACGGCGTGCTGCTCAACGACGAGAACATCGATTTCATCAATAGAGAGATGAAAAATGTCGTCCTTTCGCTCGACGGCCGCAAGGAGGTCAACGACAATCTGCGCGTGACCATAAACGGCGGCGGCAGCTACGACATCATCGTGCCGAAATTTCAGAAGCTGGTGGAACAGCGCCGAAACGGCCCGTTCCCGGAATACTACGCCCGCGGCACCTTTACGAAATATAACCTTGATTTCACGGAAGATGTCTACCACATCGACGCGCTCGGCTTCGACCAGCTGAGCGTCGAGCCGGTCATCGCCGATCCCTCCGAGCCATATGCGCTGACGGAGGAGGATCTGCCGGTGATCTTCGAGCAATACGAAAAACTCGCCAAAGAGATGATCCGTCGGAAGAAAGAGGGGAACTGCTTCAATTTCTTCCACTTCATGATCGACCTCGATCAGGGGCCGTGCGCGATCAAGCGGCTCCGCGGCTGCGGCTGCGGCAACGAGTATGTCGCGGTTACGCCCGACGGCGACATCTATCCCTGCCATCAGTTTGTCGGCAAGGAGGAATGGAAGATGGGCAACCTCGAAACCGGCGAGCTCAACACCGAAATCAAGGATAAATTCGCCTGCTCCAACGTCTACACAAAACAGGGATGCCGGGACTGCTGGGCAAAATTCTACTGCTCCGGCGGATGCAATGCCAACAACTACGAGCATAACGGCGATATCAACATCCCGACAAAGCTCTCCTGCGAAATTGAGCGCAAGCGCGTGGAGTGTTCCATTATGATAAAAGCCGCTATGGCGGAGAACGCATAAAAATGCCGAAAAGCCCCATCCCGCCGCAAGACGGAGAACGGGGCTTTCTTTTCCCCCAAGGCAAGAAGAAGCCGTTTTAGGTCGGGATGGGATTTCATTCTGACGTAAATGTGGCTTCTTTCAGAAAATGGTATTTTTCTGCGGCGCGGCGGATATTTTTGACCGGATTGGAAGGGAGAATGGGCATGAAAGTCTTGCTTGTAAACGGAAGTCCGAATGAAAAGGGATGCACCTTTACAGCCCTTTGTGAAATCGCTGAAACCCTGAAAACAGAGGGCATTGAGGCGGAAATATTTCAGCTCGGCACAAAACCAATCTCCGGATGCCTCGGCTGCAAAGGCTGCGCCAAGACCGGCCGCTGCGTGATCAAAAACGACCCGGTCAACGAATTCCTTGATCTTGCACAGACGGCGGACGGCTTCGTCTTCGGCTCCCCGGTACATTATGCCGCAGCTTCCGGGGCGCTGACCTCTTTTTTGGACCGCGTCTTCTATGCGGCGCCGGCCGGAACCTTCCTCCTCAAACCGGGTGCCTCCATCTGCAGCGCACGGCGCGCCGGTACGACGACGGCTCTCGACCAGATCAACAAATACTTTACCATCGCCGAGATGCCAGTGATCTCTTCGGAGTACTGGAACATGGTACACGGGAATACGCCGGAGCAGGTAAAAGAGGATTTGGAAGGCCTTCAGACGATGCGGGTGCTGGCAAGAAACCTCGCCTGGTTCCTCAAATGCAAGGAAGCCGGAGAGAGAGCCGGCATCGCGCTTCCCGAGCGGGAGCCACGCCTCCGCACGAATTTTATCCGCTGACAAAAGCCTCCGCTTCCGGAAACGGAAAGGCGGGGGCTTTTTGATTAACTTTGGCCTGGGGCCCGTTTGTGGTATAATGGCATTCGGAAAACGCTGCGGCTGTACGTTCCTCCGCGAAGCTCTCTCTCCATGCAAAAAGAATCCTTCTCAGGCGGGAAGAGCGCCGTTTTCCCCGGAAAATCATCATCTTAAAGGAATCTTAAAGGTTCCGCCGCTGTTTTCTTAAACCTTTTTCCGATAAAATGATCTTCGGAGGCGAGGAAATGTACAACATCCTGGTTTGTGACGACGAGACAGATATCCGAAATGCTCTGAAAATTTATTTGGCCAGCGAGGGCTGGAACGTGCTCGAAGCGGAAAGCGGGCGTGAGATGCTCGAGGTGATCGGCAGGGAAGACGTCCAGCTCGTTTTGATGGACATCATGATGCCGCAGCTCGACGGCATGGCGGCTACCACCAAACTGCGGGAGACCAGCAACGTACCGGTCATCCTGCTGACGGCAAAAAGCGAAGACAATGATAAGATTCTCGGGCTGACCGTGGGCGCCGACGACTACATCACGAAGCCTTTTAATCCGTTGGAGGTCATTGCGCGCGTAAAGGCCCAGCTTCGCCGGTACGCCTATCTCGGCGGCATGGAAAAGAAACCGAAGGCCCTCTGCGCCGGCGGTATCGAGCTTGACGATGAGGGCAAATCCGTCACGCTGGATGGAGAGGCGGTCTCCCTGACGCCAACGGAATACGACATTCTGAAGCTGCTGCTCGAAAATCCGGGCAAGGTCTATTCTTCCAAGGAAATTTACAGCCTGATCTGGAAGGATACGCCGCTCGGGGCCGACAGCACGATCCCCGTACATATCCGCCACCTCCGTGAAAAACTGGAAATCGACCCGGCCAATCCGCGGTACCTTAAAGTGGTCTGGGGCAAGGGTTATAAACTGGAGGCGGGAAAATGAAAAAACTGACGGGAAAACTCTGGGCAAAGGCGTTGGCCTTTCTTTTGTTTTGTCTGCTGGTACCGGTCGCTGTCGGCAGCGCTCTGGGCCTGTATTATGGCTATGAGGAGAACTGGTATTCTGGAAAGGAAATCTCCTTTACAGATAGTCAATGGTGCCGTTCCTGTGCCTATGATAATCTCAATCGGATTGTCAACACGATCGATTCCGAAGGGGTCGACGATGCGATCACTTTTCTGGAGGAACAGCCGGATCTTTTGGCAGAAGGCTTCTCCTATGTGATCCATACGGAGGACGGAAAATCGCTTGCCGATACAACGACGGATCAGGCTACGTATATCACCACCACGACTATGGAGGATTTTCCTGACGAAGAGGACGGCGAGTTCGGCGATACGGAAAACGGAATCCTTTATACCATCGACGGATATGTCACGCTGCCGGTCGGGAGCGGAGAATTCCATACGGCCGCCATGATTTATAATTGGGTATATGGGTTAAAAGACGAATTCCTCCTGATCTGCATCGGTTCGGCGCTGCTTCTTGTGTTTCTGTTTCTCTTTTTGATGGCAGCCGCCGGACATAAAGACGGGGAAGAAGGCATCGTGCTCCGCGGTCACAATAAAATTCCGCTGGATCTCTATGCCGGGCTGTGCCTCTTTTTGGGAGCCGGCGTCTATTGGACGGCCGATGATCTTCTTTGGGGCTACAGCACCCGAATTCTGTTTGAAACTGCCAGCATCGTCATTGGGCTGATCGGTTGGTCCATCATCGGCCTTGCTTTCTGCATCACCGTTTCGGCGAGGCTCAAGGCGGGCAAGTGGTGGCAAAACACCGTCATTTATTATGTGCTCAGATTCTTTTTCCGCACCATTTCCGGATTTTTCGGGGCGCTGCCTCTGGTCTGGAAAACGGCGGTAACCGCTGCGATGTTTTTAATTTTCAGCGCGATTTTTGCGGGAGCGGCTTTCAACTACGGATCCTTTTTCTTTCTCTTCCTGCTTTTCATGATCGATTTCTCCGCGTTCTGCGCCTTGGTCGGGATTGCGCTGCAGCTCCGTCTTCTTCAAAAGGCCGGAACCGCGCTGGCGGACGGCAATCTGGAGTACAAGGTCGATACTACGAAACTCTGGCTGGATTTTAAAACACACGGACTGAACCTCAACAACATCGGCATCGGCATGTCCAAGGCCGTCGACGAGCGGCTCCGCAGCGAGCGTTTCAAGACCGAGCTGATCACCAACGTCAGCCACGATCTCAAAACGCCGCTGACCTCCATCGTCTCCTATATCGATCTTTTGAAAAAAGAAGATATTCAAAACGAGAATGCTTTGGAATATATCGACGTGCTCGACCGCCAGAGCGCAAAGCTCAAAAAGCTGACGGAGGATCTGGTGGAAGCCTCCAAAGCCTCCTCCGGCACGATCGCCGTCAACAAGGAGAATCTCGATCTTGCGGAATTGGTCGGCCAATCCGTAGGAGAATATGCGGAGAAATTTGCAGCCGCAAACCTTGAGCCGGTCGTCGGCCTGCCGGAAGAGGAGGCGACCGTCTCCGCAGACGGACGGCTGCTCTGGCGCGTGCTCGACAATCTGCTCCAGAATACCGTCAAATACGCGCTGCCCGGGACGCGGATCTATGTAGATCTCAAAAAATCCTACGGAAAAGCCGTTCTGACGCTGAAAAACATCTCCCGGGAATCGCTCAACATCCCGGCGGATGAGCTGATGGAACGCTTTATCCGCGGCGATTCCTCCCGCAGCACGGAGGGGAGCGGCCTCGGGCTCTCCATCGCCAAATCCCTGACGGAGCAGATGGGCGGTACGCTGAACCTCTATCTGGACGGCGATCTATTTAAAGTCGTTCTGATCTTCAGCCTCGAGCAGGGATAAAACCTCCTGAAGAAAATCAAGGCCCCGGTTCTATGCCGGGGCCTTTCTTCATATAGTGAGATGAAAAGCCTGTCCCAAAGAACGGAGATGGAAAGATGAGCAGGAAAATCAAGCGGGATATCCGGGGCAACGGTCTATTTTTCATCCTGACGCTGGTCTATATTTCCGGAAGCGCGGCCGGGATTTATTGCATTTCCTATCTCCCGGAGGCGATGCTCACAGAGATCGGTACCCTTGCGGAAAAGGTCTTTACCGTGGAGAGCGGCTCCTTTTTTCCGATGTTTTTGTCCGAATTCTGCTCCGAGCTCTTGTTTCTCACCGTCGTGATGTTCTCCGGGTTCTGCGCGTTCGGTCAAACCGTCACCGTATTTGCCGTGGCGCTCAAGGCCGCCGCAAACGGTCTGCTCTGCGGAATTTTCTTTCTCAAAAGCGGCTCCGTGCAGCTTCCGGAGGCGCTGGAGCTCCTGTTTGCCGACGGATTTCTGTTCGCGTTCCTGTTTTTGATCGCCTCAGAGGCCTCCGTCCGGCTTTCGGGCAATCTGTTCCGGCAAGTTTTCGGAAGGGGAGAGTCCGTCGTCATTTCGCCGGATTCCGGGGCTGTATCCATTGAGAAATCGCATGAACAAGCCATTGATTACGCGATAGATTATATTGTAAAGTATTTTATCTTTGCATCATTTTGTGCGCTGATTTCGGCGTTGTCTGCGTTTTTTAAACTGTTATTTTTATAAATTTGCGCGGCCTCATGGATTTTCGGTATCAAAGGGACCGTTTTTTCTGTCCGGCATAACGGATTCATCCTCGCCGTCAATCCAATGCTTCCCGCGGCATAGTGTCGTACCTATAAAACCGAACTCGGCGGCAGGTCCGGTCCGGACAACGAATTATCCGGGATCTGTCTCTTCGAGCAGCATCTTACGGATATAGAACGCTTTGTGTTCCCAATAAAAAATGTGTTAAAAAAGAGGGGAGAGACCCCCTCTTTTTTTACTTTATGGCGCTTTCGGCGAGATACAATCATGCCAAATCGTTTACTGAAACAGTTTGAAAATATGCAGAAACGGCGACCGTGCTCAAATACATAAAATTAGGACTCCGGATTTTAATCTGTGGATTTCGCCGCAGGATTCCCCGGATTTTCGGAATCTTCCGGCAAAGGTTCTTCCTCGGAATTTTCAGGATTTTTCTCCGGCGGCTTTTTCGGCTTCACATTCCGGAGCGGCGATTTTGTGACTGCTTCCTCGATCTGGCGGTTGCTGACGTGCGTATAGATTTCTGTCGTAGAAAGGCTGACGTGGCCGAGCATCTCCTGAAGCACGCGGATGTCCACGCCGGCGTCCTGATAGAGCAGCGTCGCCGCCGTATGCCGCAGCTTATGCGGCGAATAGCCCATTCCGTCGAGCCCGGCCTCTTTGAGGCAGTTATTCACGATCTGCTCAACCCTGCGCGCACCGATCCGCTTGCCGCTGCGGTTCAGAAAAAGCGCAATTTTATCCGCTCTTTTGACCTTGGCACCGCTATTCAGCACGCTAAGATAACTGTCGATGGCCGCAAGGCAGGAATCATTGAGATAGACAATCCGCTCCTTGTTGCCCTTGCCGAGCAACTTTAGCCGGTTCTCATGAATATCGTTCAGATTGATGCCGACCAGCTCCGAAAGCCGCATGCCGCAGTTCAAAAACAGCGTAATCATGCAATAATCCCGCTCCGTAAAATCCGTTTGAATGTGCGCCAGAAGCTCCAGCGCCTGCTCAAGCGTCAGGTATTTTGGCAGCGACTTTTTGAGCGACGGCGTCTCAAGATTCCGCATCGGATCCTCCGCAATCTTTCCGGCGGAGACGCTCAGGTATTTATAAAAAGAACGCAGCGCGGATACCTTTCTGGAACGCGCCTTGGCCTGATTGTCGTGATTCCGCTGGAACTCGCTCAAAAATTCCATTGCGTCGAAGCGGGTGACGGCCTTAACCAATTCAAACGGCAGATCGCCGATTTTGATTTCCGCATAGGAATCTTCGGAAGAAACAAACCCATGTTTGATTTTCAGAAAACGAAAGAAAGAACGCAGGTCTATGTAATATCCGTCAACCGTGCGCGGAGAGCGGCCCTTGATCGTTTCCATATAAAAGAGGAACTCCCGAAGATAATCCGGGCAGTCATCCAGGTTTTTTTGATTCAAACGGCATTTCGCCTCCCCTAAATTTCGCTAAATTTCTATTTAGCGAAATTGATGTGCTATTGAAATAGTAGCACGGCCTTTCCCCTTTGTCAAGCCGCAGCCGCAAAAATCACGCGCCGGGGCTCTTTTCGCCAAGCGGCAGAATTCCGCCGATGTCTTTCGGCACGCCGCCGCACACGGATTCCAGATAAATTCCGCGGTTACGCAAAAAGCTCAATAGATTTTCACCGTCGCGCAGCTGTCTGATATTACCCGCGCAGAACGCAAGCTTTTTCTCAAGCAGCCCGCAGCAGCCTCCGATAAAACCATGATCGAATCCTTCCAGCGCAATATCCTCCGGATGCCGGATCCTCAGAACCTCAGCCCCTCCCCTTTCGGCCTCCGCCGCAATTCCCGGATCCCCCGTGATAACCGCATCCTCCGCCGCAACAAAGACCGAACATTTCGCATATCCCTGCCGCGCTTTAATTTCCATAATATTCCTTTTTTCGACAAGCTCCGCGATTGCCGCATCGGCCGTCCGCGGGTTATAGATGATTTTTGCGCCGAAGATGGCCGCATTGAGCCGGCAGTCCTCCGGATAACGGGCACCGAGCATGATATCCTCTTTCAGAAAACGGAACCCGGCTTTTTTGAGCACCGTTCGGACCGACTCGGGGCATGAGGCCGTCAGCAGCTCGTCTCCGCCGAGATGCAGAAGCCGCAGATCCGGGTGCGTTTGAAGCCCCCGCGGCAGTTCTTCACAGGGCGGCACCTGCACGGTTTCAATCCCGCAGCTCTGCAAATATCGGATGATTTCCTGTTCCTCTTCGGAGACCGCGGCGAAACAGACCTCCCCCTCCGGAAGGTTTGGGGATTTTACGAAATTCATAATTCCTCCAAAAAGGCTTTCTGAACTGTTTTTTCAACCCGAATGCGATGAATTTTTATCTTTTTTTAATTCTCCACAGAAAATGAACTATCCCGGCCCAATCCTTCTGCTCCGATCGGGACAGCCTCGGCCATCTTAGCAGCATTATCGCCGCCGGAATCGAAAAGAAAAAGCTCCGCATGTTCTATTTTCGATGGAGGATCCTAAATGAAAGTTGAAGACGCCGGTGCTCAAGAAATTTCCGCCTAAATCATGACACGGCAGAAGTATCCCTCTGAATCCGATGATCGAAGACTCTAAACCCATCCGAGGCTCTGCGGCTTCTGCCGCGATGATCGGCGCGTTTCCGTCCAATTCCCGCTGATCGGCTATGTAAAGGCCTCTCGAAGGTTTTGCAAACGCGGCGATTTTTCCCGGGCCCCATGCCGGGCATACAGATTAGAAATATAAGAAACGCTCCGGCGGAAACCGAAGCGTGTTTTTCTATTCGGCGGCCGTTCCGGCGGTTTCTTTCGCAGCGCCGGTTTTTTCCGCGGTCTCTTTTTCCGCGGCATCCCGGACGATCCGGAAGGCCTCGCCGACCGAGCGGACGCCGACGAGCCCGATTTTATAGTCCTTTGCGCTGAGGTTCTTCAGGCAGGGTTTCGGCAGGATGCAGGTCGTGAAGCCGAGCTTTTCCGCCTCACGGATCCGGTTCTCAACGCTGCCCACGCTGCGGATTTCGCCCGCCAGACCGACCTCGCCGAATGCAACGATCCCGCTCGCGACCGGCGTATCCGTAAGGCTTGAGATCAGCGCAATCACGACCGGCAGATCCGCCGAGGGCTCGTCCAGCCAGAGGCCGCCGACCACGTTGATATAAGTATCCATGCTACCGAAGAAATAGCCGGCGCGTTTTTCGAGTACGGCCAGAAGCAGCGTCGTTCGGTTGATGTCGAATCCGGTTGAGGTGCGCCGCGGCATGCCGAATCCGGTTTTGGAGACCAGCGCCTGCACTTCGGCGAAGATCGGCCTGGAGCCCTCCATAACGCAGGCGACACAGGTTCCCGACACATTCTCCGGCCTCTCCGAAAGCAGCATCTGGGAGGGATTCTCGACCCCCGAGAGGCCGTTCGTTCCCATCTCAAAGATTCCGATCTCGTTGGTGGAACCGAAACGGTTTTTCACCGCGCGGAGAATGCGGTAGTTCATCGTCTTTTCGCCTTCAAAATAAAGCACCGTGTCGACGATGTGCTCCATCACCTTCGGGCCCGCGATCGCTCCGTCCTTATTGACGTGGCCGACGATCATAAATGGAATCCCGGTCTTTTTGGCGGTTCTTGTCAGAATCGCCGTGCACTCGCGCACCTGCGAGACGCTGCCGCTCGAGGAGGACAGCGCCGAAAAATTCATTGTCTGGATGGAATCGATCATCACCATATCCGGCTTCACAGAGGCGATGGCGTTGATAACATGTCCGATATCCGTATACGGCGCGATCAGCAGATTGGGGCTGTCGACGCCGAGTCTCCGGGCACGGAGCTTGATCTGAGCCTTGCTCTCTTCGCCGGAGACATACAGGATTTTCAGTTGCCCGCAGAGCTTGCCGCATACCTGAAGCAGCATGGTAGACTTGCCGATGCCGGGATCTCCGCCGAGCAACACGACGGAACCCTTGACGATGCCGCCGCCGAGCACGCGGTCCAACTCGTCGATATGCGTCGGATAGCGCGCCTCTTCCTCCGCGGAGACCTCCAGAATGCTGGAGACCGCCTCCGGCACCGGCTCGCTTGTCTCGACGGTTTTTTGTTTGGAGGGAGCCGCCTCTTCCCGGACCTCTTCGGTCATGCTGTTCCATTCACCGCAGTCCGGGCATTTGCCGTACCACTTCGGCGATTCATAGCCGCAGGAGGTACAGACATAGATCGTCTTGAGCTTTCCCATTCCGAATCATCCTTTTATGCAACATCTTGTGCGGCCTGCCCGCCGCCGAAATAGTCCGTCATCGCGCAGGAAATCACAAATGCAATCCTGCTTTGGTAGCCGGAGTCCGTGAGATTTGCAATATCCGTGCCGTTGGAAAGAAACCCGCATTCCGCCATAACCGCGGGCCGGGTTGCCTTATAAAGAAGATAAATATCCGTGGTGGCCTTTTTTGGGAGGCGCTCGTTTTCCGGCTGAAGCATTGAGGCGAAGGCATTCTGCATGATCTGCGCGATCGTCTTGCTCTCAGGGTTGTTTCCGCTGTAAAAGATTTGAGCGCCTTTCGCATATCCGCCAAAGAAATTCTGATGAATCGAGACCAGAAAGGCGTTCTCCGTTTCCTCCAGCAGCGCAAGGCGATTTTGGATGTCGCTTTTCTTTCGCTGCCGCAGTGTGGGAAGCCCGTCGTCGCAGGTCATCTGATCCGCCGTCCGTGTAATGAGCACCGTATAGCCGAAAAAGCGGAGCTGATCCGCCGTTTTTAAGGCGATCGAAAAATTGAGGTCCTTTTCCTGAACACCGCCGATCCCGACGGCGCCGCCATCCTCTCCGCCGTGCCCGGCATCCACGATAACGACAGGTCCTCCGCTCGAAAAATCCGCTTCCGCCGAAGCCGGAACAGCTTTTCCTGCCATCACATTTGCAACAGTCAGCACCAGCAGAAGTGGGACCAGCATCCCGAGCAGCCGCAGCATATAATTCTCCATGTAATCCCTTCCCGAAACAAGATCGGGAAATCATACGCGGCCGGCGGGATCTCTATACCCATTTTACCATAAAGAGCGAGGAAAGGCGAATCTTTTTCCCGGAAAAACAGGCGCGGCAGCTCAAGTCTCCGTCAGAGACGGAAGGCTGGCATGATGCGCTCTGTGGAATGAGCGGACATTTTGGTGGAGACAACAGGGCTCGAACCTGTGACCCCCTGCTCGTAAGGCAGGTGCTCAGCCGTTTGATGCCTTTGCATATGAGCCGACCGTCGTTTCAGGGCGGCGGGATGCAGGCCTTCCGCACATAAGCCATGCTCAACTTAAGATACAGCGGAACGCGGCCCGGTCGGACCCGAAAAGAAAAAGCTCCGGATCAGGGCCCGGAGCTTCTTGCCTTTATTTTTTAGCTGCAGAAGGAAAGCGCCAGATCGGAGGCGGAGGCCGCATCCGGAGAATATCCGTCCGCGCCGATGGCATCGCAGTACGCCTGCGTGATCGGAGAACCGCCGACCAGAACCTTCGCACGGATTCCCTTTTCTTTTGCGAGCTTCACCACATCCGCCATCACGCCCATCGTGGTCGTGAGCAGCGCGGAACAGCAGATCACATCCGCGTCGTTTTCCGCGGCAGCCTCAACGAACCGCTCCGGGGCAACATCCACGCCGAGATCGACAACCTTGAGGCCCTTGCCCTCCAGCATCATGCGGACCAGATTCTTTCCGATATCGTGCATATCGCCCTGAACCGTACCGATGACGGCGGTTCCCTTGGAAGCAACGCCTGCCTGGGTCAGCGCGGGCTTCAGAACCTCCACGCCGGCATTCATCGCGCGGGCGGAGATCAGAACCTCCGGGACGAAGACCTCGTTGTTTTTAAAGCGTTCCCCCACCACATTCATGCCGGCAATCAGGCCTTCGTCGAGGATTTCCTGTGCCGGAGCACCTTCATCCATGGCGGCCTGTACTGCCTCGATAACCTTTGCTTTTCTTCCCTGCTGAAGCAGCAGACTGATACTTTCATAATCGGCCATGTCGGCACCTCCTGAGAAATAATAGTAATATCATACACTTTTTCAGCAAAAATGGAAGTCTCTTTTTTTCTTTATTGACTTTTTTTCTGCAATATTATATAGTATTAAGGTCGCACGGAGGCATAGCTCAGCTGGTTAGAGCACCTGCCTTACAAGCAGGGGGTCACAGGTTCGAACCCTGTTGTCTCCACCAAAATATCCGCATGGATAGGCCGTTTTCGGCTTTCCCGTGCGGATTTTTTTGTCCACTTTCCCGGCTTGGCGACAAAGTGTATTCTAAAAATTCTTTACTCTTTTTCTGAACTCGGGCGGCCATTTTCTTCGGATGAATGCCCGTCGGCCCGGCTGCCGGGAACCTTTTCTTTTATCTCTGTGGAATTCGCATGGAGCACCTTTTCGGCGATCAGTTCCGTAAAGATATCCACAATTTTGGGGTCAAACTGCGTTCCGGCACACTGCTTCAATTCGTCAAGGGCCTCCTCTGCGTTGCGGGCCGGCCGATAAACCCTGCCGGAGGTCATGACGTCGTACGCATCGACCACGGCGATAATCCGACTGGCCAGCGGAATCTCCTCTCCGCGCAGTCTGTTCGGGTATCCGGTGCCGTCCCAGCGCTCATGGTGCGCCAGAATGTATTGGGATACCTGAGAAAGCTCCGGAATATTCCGCGTGATCCGGTATCCGATCTCCGGATGCTGCTCGATCTCCCGGCGCTCCCGGACAGACAGAGGACCGGGCTTGTTGAGAATTTTACGGTTGATTCCCATCTTTCCGATATCATGCAACATCGCCAAAATAACGAGATCATTGATCGCCTCATCGGAGAGGCCAAGCTTTCCGGCGACCCAGCGGCAGTAATCCGCCATCCGGTTGGAATGCTCCTGTGTCTCCGGACTTTTTTCATGCAGCGTCGACAATAACAGCCTCAGGACACTGCCCCGGTAGCTCTGGCTGACCAGCATTTTCTTGCGGTACATCCATTTTTCGGCTTCCCTGACAAGCTCTTCCGCGCCCCGGATATCGGCGCTGCTCGTCGCATACCCGAAGGTCATGATGCTGCCGTCCCCGATATCATCGGATACCTCTTTCAGCGCCTCCCTCAGCTGGTTCAGAAGCAGCTGCGTCTCCTCCGCGGAAGTATACGGAAGCACCAGAAGGTATTCGTCGTCGCTCCAGCGCGCGGCAATATCCCTCCCACGGCATCGTTCCCGAAGAATCCATGCGATTTTTATGAGCACCTCGTCGCCCGCGTTGTAACCATTTGCGTCATTGATCTTCTTAAGCCCGTTGACGTCGCCCAGTACGATGGATAACAGAACCGCTTTTTGATCGAGATACATCTTCAGCGTTTCCATGGCAAACCGGCGGTCATACAGGCCCGTCAGCGAATCGTGAAAGACCGCGTCGGCCTGCTCATGGAGATCGCAGGTATCCGGGAAAAATTTCAGCGGGTCGTTGTCCTCCGCCCACAGTCTGTTCCGGATTTCGCAGGATTTCATATGATCCACACTGACGACCGGATCGGCCGCTCGCTCGGAGATGCTCCGCGCGATGACTTCCCGCGGAATCGCACGCCGGAAATACTTCCGATAGACCGGCGACTGGATATCCTCGTAAATCCCAAGCATCAGCTCTTCATTCACACATAAGAACGAAATCCGGTAAGGATGATTAAAGATACTGACGTTGATTTCCGCCGTCTTTTCCGTTCTGGAAAGGGCCTCGTTGCCGAGCTGCATGAATCGTTCGAGAACCTGAGGTTTAAAACGCAGGAATATCTCGGTGACGCTCTTCCCGAGCGCATTCTCTCTTTTAAGCCCGCTAAGCGCCTCAAAGCATTGGTTCATCCCCACAATGATGTAATCGGAAACCTTTCCTTCTTCATTGAAGATGGCCTGATAACATGCACACCCCAACGGAAAACGGGCAATCAGATTACAGACAAGCTGAAGATTCTTCTTTTCTTTCTTTCCTGCTTCCTGAATCCTCACGGTGCATGTTCCTCCTCATCGGTTCATTTTGACCGGATTGTGTTGGCTTTGCACAATGTCCTACATCCGGCGACCGCCATTACGGCGCTGTATGTCCCATATGGACATTTATGGCCTAAGTTATGGGAAAAATTGCTTTATATGCGTAGAATATTTATGCAGCTAATTATAATAAATTATTACGATAGTTACAATACTTTTTGTCGATTTTTGTAGAAAAAGAGGATTGTTATGGCAACTAAGTATAAAGCTTTGGAAAACGCCTAAAATTGCCCGTATTAAAGCAGATCTCACGCGGTATTTCCCGGCGGCATCCATCCGGATCCCGAGTTTAATTGGCACCGCCGGAGGAATCGGCCGCGGCCGCGGCGGCAGCCATGACGCAGTCGATTGCCAGCACCACCGCCAGCGCGAGGATCTCGTCCCCCGCGTCATCGATATTCAGTTCATAGCAGTCGCCCCAGGTCATCCATTCCTTATGGATCGTCACGATGGGACGTCCCTGCTGCGTAATCTCGTAATCATGGGCCATAAAGCTGCCGTCAATCTCCCAGCCAAGCCCCTCGATGCTGTATTTCGGCCGCAGAAAGGTAAATTCCTTGACAATCTCGGCAACCTGACGGCCATCCACAAAGACAAGAAACTTCGGCAGAAAGCTCCATACTTTCTGCTGAATGAAGGCCGTCTCGTTCCCTGCGGCGTCGTAAACGTGCAGCTTCTTTCCCCAGGAGAAAAACTCGCCTTCCACAAAATACTTGTCCTCCCCGGACTCCTCTTTTACGGTGAACTTATCCACCCAGGAAAAAACTTTCTGGCGAATATACAGTTTCATGTTGTTCCTCTTTCCGCCGGTGCCCCGCATGGGACGCCGGCTTTTTTATTTTAAATTTCCGTCTCTCAGAAAACGGGTTACAGACCGCCGTCCTATAAACCATATCTGAAAGATGATAAAAGAAACCCCTTTTGCGCCGGAACCCTATAACAGTTCAAACTCATTTTTATGATACTTCAGCACACCGTCGTTCCGCAGGCGGGAGAGCTCCGCCGACATGGCGCTGCGCTCGACCGAGAGATAATCCGCAAGCTCCTGACGGCTGAACGGAATATGAAAGCGGCTGTTCCCCGCCTTTTTTGCCTCGGCCGAAAGGTAGGCCATCAGCTTCTCGCGGGTGGTGCGCTTTGAAGTAAATTCGATCTTTTGCGTGAGCGCAATGTTCTTCATGGCCACGATATTGAGCAGATTCCGGATCAGCCGGCCGTGAAATTCACATGCATTTGCGCAGGGCGTTGCCAGCCTGCGGCAGTCGATGAACAGAAGCTCGCTGTCGGCCGTCGCGATTACGCTGACCGGAAGCGTCCGGATCTCCGTGCAGGCAAAGGACTCCCCAAACAGGTTCCCCGGACCGATTTTGGCAAGAATACTCCGGTTTCCGTAATAATCGTCCTTGACGATCTGCACCTCCCCGGAGAGCACAACGCCGAAGCGCTTTGGATTCTCTCCGCCGAAAAACACGGTCTGTCCCTTGTCGTAATGCGCCGTCTCTGCCGAAAGGCAGGATAAAAGCGGCCTCAGATCCGATTCCTCAATGCCCTGAAACAAATTTACCGCTTTCAGCATCTCCAGATTTTTTTCCATAAGTCCCTCTTTTGTTGGAATTCCAACATACTTATTTCTCTGAATCCTGTAAACTCAATTCGTACCATCGGCGAAGAGCCAAACCGCAATGACGGTCGCGGCAGCGTCCATAAGCATCTTCTTTTATCAAAAAACCAAAGCGCTGAAACTTGTTTCCGGAGCCGCGTTTTGTTGGAATTCCAACATACTTATTTTCTCAAATATAGTAGACTGAGCTCGTAAAGTCAACAGAATTTCAAAATAATTTATGAAAAAGGGGTGACCGGATTGAACCGGAAAATCATCGAGATCGACGAAGAGACCTGCAACGGCTGCGGATTATGTGCTGCGGCTTGTCATGAAGGAGCCATCGGCATGGTGAATGGAAAAGCAAAACTCCTTCGGGACGATTACTGCGACGGTCTGGGAGACTGCCTGCCGGTCTGCCCGACGGGCTCCATCCGCTTCGTGGAGCGGGATGCGGCGGAATATAACGAGGCGGCCGTGCAGGAACACCGGCAGAAAAACTCCGAAGCTCCCCTGCCCTGCGGATGCCCCGGCACGCAGTCAAAAAGCATCTGCCGGGAAGGCGGCTGCGAGAGCGCCTGCTGCGACTCCGGCGAAACCAAAAGCCGGCTCTCCCAGTGGCCCGTCCAGATCAAGCTTGCTCCGGTAAGCGCCTCGTATTTCACGGACGCAAACCTTCTGGTCGCGGCCGACTGCACGGCGTACGCCTGCGGCGACTTCCACGACAGGTTTATCCGGAATCGGGTGACCCTGATCGGCTGCCCAAAGCTCGACGGCGTGGATTACGGCGAAAAGCTGACCGCCATTATAAGAAACAATTCCATTAAAAGTGTCACGGTGGTGCGGATGGAAGTCCCCTGCTGCGGCGGG
>DAOTHJ010000025.1:0-24826 GCA_035447605.1 Oscillospiraceae bacterium
GATGAATAAAGAAGCCGCCGCGGCATACGCCGAAAAATATGGCATGCTGTCACGGTCGGATCTCGGTGAGACCGGAAACTGGCAATGGGTGAGCGGCCCGTGGCCCTGGGATATTGAGGAGGCTTAAAGCATATGTGGATGTATCAGAAGAGACTACAGTACCCCATTAAGATTCAGAACCCGGATCCCGGCATTGCCAAAATTGTGATCACTCAGCTTGGAGGGCCGGGCTGCAATAAGCTATAATACCCCTATTTTTCGGCATGCTTAAGCCAAAAAATAGGGGTATTTTCCGTGCTCATTCGCCGGAAATATGCGGCTTTTTGAGGGGTAAAAACGGGCTCCAATTTCGCTTGCATAATGGACAAGCAAAACTTGCAAATTTCGGGTCGTCCAAGCCAATATGTTTTGCCGTGTTTTAGGTGAGATGCCCATGCTTCACCGTAATAAAACGAATATATTAAAGATAATAGGCAGTTGAAATAATTATCCGATTTGTCTAAGAAGATCTCTAACAATACTTTCAATCCTCTCAATTTCATCAGACGGAAGCGATCCGGTGTGCATGATAATGTTTCTGGACATTTCCAAGTCATCCATTCTTGATGTTAGCCATGCTTGATTTGGAATGATATCCGAAAAATCACCCCAATTAGCAATGATTATCTGTCCGAGATTTCCTAACATTGTATAACCGATGTCGCTTCCAGAACGGCTTGAGTGTTATTTGTTTTTTTCTTCTTGCCTTTTTAATGATACTACAGATTCATTAATTTTACTGGGCACCTTTTCCCACCATTCAAGACCGTGGCGTTCAGACATGCGCTCAACAATAAAATTGCGAATTGTATTCTCGATACAGAAAAGGGCTGTATAAACAGAAGACATAGTTACCGCTTCGTGCCAAACTCGTGGGTTGAAATCATGTTCTATGACCCTACTAACTGGAGAAAAATCATCTGCTTTGGTTATAGATATGCCCTCTTTATCTAAGGATTGAAAGGTATCTTAGACAAGAAGAGCATTAAAAACAAATTCTTTTATATTTCGCTCACTCATGTAAACACCTCATATTATGAGATTATCTTTTAAGCTCTTAAAAATGGCATTATATACAGAAATGTCAGTCGTAGCTGGTAAGTGTATCTGAATATTGTAATGGAATTGCAAAGAATGCTTTTGTTCAGAATTTTCGTTATTTTTCTCAGGTAACGGCTGGCTGATTATAGGCGTCTCTTGCGATACCGAAGTTTGTGGTTGCTGCGAAAAATCAGCTATTGTACACAATGCTTTAAATGTGCTATATACTCGTTTGACTGCTTCTTCATCACCACCAGTGACCCTCGATATTGCACCTTTGATGTTTGCTTCGATATCTTTGTAAATTTCAACATTTATTGTGAACAATTCGGCATATAGTTCTTTTATTCTCAAAGCAAGTATTCGTTGATATGTAGTCGGATCTCTGAGTTGATCATAATATACTGTTGGAACACTGTCGTCTGTTAAAAAACCGAGCTTTTTAAACAATGGTATGACTCCTCTATCGTTTGTGCTTGTATACCCCAAATTTCTCAAAAACTCCAAAGTAAACTTCACGGGTTTCGCAGCAGATTGTAGGCTTGAAATAATTAATGAAATCTTATTGTTTGATATCATATAAGGATAGTCCGTCATAATTAACCTCCATTTTTATTTTCCCATTATTCTTTTTCCGATCTCTGTCAAAAAATCTATACAATTGTAAAATTATAGTATTTATGGCTCGGAAAATTAACATAAAAATAAGGGTACCCGCCTTTTTAGCCGAGGTACCCTTATTTTAAGAACTATATCTCTATTTTTTTGCTGTCCTTCCCCTGTCTGCCGGATTTCTCCTCAAAGATGTATGTATATTTCCGATTTGCAGATCCACAATAACGGGGTATAAAAGAAATCTTCGCTCGAAAATCATCATGATTTATTTCTTAAAAATATAATGGCTCTAATACCTTTACACATATTGACAATTTGATCTCCACAAGATATAATATTTTTATGCGATGTGAAATCCGCGTCGTAGAATTTTTTAATCGAGGTATTCCATGTACAAAGACAAAACCCTGGTCTGCAAGGATTGCGGACAAGAATTCACTTTTACTGCCAGCGAGCAGGAGTTTTTTGCTGAGAAAGGTTTTACGAATGAGCCCCAGCGCTGCAAAGCCTGCCGCGACGCTCGTAAGAACAACTCCCGCGAAAACGGCGGCTCTCGCCAGATGTACGATGCGATTTGTGCCGAGTGCGGAAGGCCCTGCAAGGTTCCTTTCCAGCCCCGTAACGATCGCCCCGTTTATTGCAGCGAGTGCTTCCAGAAATTAAATAAGTGATTTCTGAAGAAGCGCCTCGAATGAGGCGCTTCTTTTTTGCGCCTTTTTTCAGAAATCGTCATTGAAGCGCTCGTCAGCCTCGATATATTTTGCATATTCTCTAAATAAGATCCCCGCGCATTTCGGGTCTCTGCCGGATTGCGTCCTCCAGAGCTTTCTTACCTCTTTCGGTCATGATCTTTCGGTATCTTGCTCTCTCCTCTTCGGAAAGGCTGTTAAATGGAATCGGCTCCGCGCCATCGATGGAAATATAGGACTCCGCCCGCAGTGGTGGATATCTCATGCTCATTCCCCCTCTTTGCAGAGTATTCGGATGCCGCTTGTCCCCGTTCTACCTGCCCCAAAGCCTTGCGGATGCCGCCATGTCTTTATCACGGGAATTTATTGGTTTATCGGTTAAAGGTATTTTCCCGGTAAACTAAAAATGCCCGCCTCCGGATTGCAGCCGGAAGCGGGCGCACAGTGAGCCTCAGCGGTCAAACCAAGGGGCGACTGTATCTACGATTATATTATTTCTGAATATTCTGTCAAGGAGGTGATTCTTTTGAACGTTGCGGCGGCCTATATCCGCGTCTCCACGGACGACCAGCTGGAGTATTCCCCGGACAGTCAGCTCAAGCTCATCAACGATTATGCGCGCGCCCACGACCTGCTTCTGCCGACCGGGTACATCTACCGGGAGAACGACGGCGTCAGCGGTCGGAAAGCGGAAAAGCGCCCACAGTTTCAAAAGATGATCGCCGCAGCAAAGTCTGCCGCCCATCCTTTTGATACGATTCTCGTATGGAAGTTCTCCCGTTTCGCGCGAAATCAGGAAGAAAGCATCGTCTACAAGAGCTTGCTCAAGAAGCAATGCGGCATCGACGTGATCAGCGTCTCTGAGCCGATCATCGACGGGCCCTTCGGCAGCCTGATCGAGCGCATCATTGAGTGGATGGACGAATACTACTCGATCCGCCTCTCCGGAGAGGTGCGGCGCGGGATGACGGAGAAATTCTCCCGTGGGGAGGTCGTCACCAGCGCGCCGTTCGGATACGCGGTCTCGGACGGCATCTTCGTCCCGGATCCGGAGCGCGCGCCGATCGTCAAAGGCATCTTCGAGGAGTTTCTCGCCGGCACCGGCTATGTGGAGATTGCTCAGCGGCTCAACGCCATGGGCATCCGCAGCCGCCGGGGAAAGCCGTTCGAGAACCGGACGGTGCGCTACATCCTGCGCAACGAGGTGTACGCCGGTATGGTCCGCTTCTCCGGCTCCGGCAAGCACGATTACAACTATAATGGCACGCCGGAGAACGCACTTGTAAAGGGCAAGCACGAGGCGCTCATTTCCCCGGAAATGTACGAGGCCGCGCAGCAGCGGATCTCCGGGCTCGTCTCGGCATATCCGCCCAAGGCAAAGACCGCGCAGCCAGGCAGCAAGAACATGTTCCGCGGGATCGCCCGCTGCTCCTCCTGCGGCGGCGTGCTGATCCAGACGTACAGCTCCGGCACCCATCCTGGCCTTCAGTGCCGAAACTACGTCGGCGGCGTATGTAAGGAGAGCCACAGCATCACGCTGGAACGGTTCACGGAAGCCTTCCTTCAGAAGCTGGAGGAGGATTTCTCAAACGAACATATCGACATCCTGATCGATTCCCCCGAGACGAAAAAGGACACGGAGAAGATCGAGGCCGCGATCCGCCGGGAGAACGCAAGGCTTGAGCGTGTGGCGGAAGCCTTTCAAGCCGGCGCGGATACCCTCGAGGAATATAAAAAATACAAGGCAGAAATCCGGGAACGCATCGATCAGCTCCGCGCCGAGCTGGAACAGATCACGGCCGCCGACGAGAAGCACACCCCCGCGGAATTTATTCAAAAATGGAGGGACGCTCCTGCCCTTCTGCGGAGTCCCGAGCTCTCCGCAGAAGAGAAAAACGGCTTTATCAGGCAGTTCATTCGCAAGATTACTTTTGACCGTAAAGCGAATATGCTTAACATATTTTACCACGCTTGAACATCATCTATCCTCAAAGATCGGTTCAATCCGTTCTTTGATGAGCGCGATCCTGTCTTTTGCATTCGGCTTAAAGAGGGAAGCGATCGAAACCACCATGTTCTTCTCGGTATCGACATAGATGACGTTGCCGCCGTCGCCCATAGCCGCGTAGGTATTTTCGCTGAGAACCCACCAGAGATAGCCATAGCCCAGATTCCCCCATTGGACGCACCGGCTGTGTTCCCTTGTACTCTCGGTAACCCACTCGGACGAAACGATTTGTTTTCCGTCCCATAGCCCGCCGTTCAGGTAGAACTGCCCGATTTTCGCCATATCCGAAGGAGTCAGGGTAAGCCCCCATCCCACCGTATTGATCCCCTGTGGATCGGCGACCCAGCCGGGAGTATGCGTATCTTTGGTTGACCAGGCAATTTGCTCTTCCTTGCTGTTAAATACGATCTTGTGCATCTCCCGGATCCCCAGCGGAGAGAATAGATTCTCCGCTGCAAAAGCGAGCGCCGACTGACCGGTTACGTTTGAAAGAATGCCCGATAAGACATCCGGCCCCACCAGCGGCGCATAGCGGAAATCTCCGATCTTTCCTTTGCCGCCCATCAGATCCAGCGCGGTCTTCACCCAGCTTTCGCTTGTAAAATACTTTGTATAGGGCGCCGACTTGAACTTATAGGGCACTGTCATGGTCAGCATGTCCTTGATCCTGACGTTCTGTAAGGTTTTTTCTCCTCTTTTTACGGTGTAATCCGGAAAGAAGTCCAACACCTTCTGCTCCGTACTCTGAATATATCCTTTATCTATGGCAATGCCGATCAATATGGAAAATACGCTCTTTGTCACGGAAAACACGTGAACGGCGTCATCGGCGGTATAGCCATGAAAGTAACCTTCATATCGTTTTTCGCCATTTTTCCGTACAACAATCCCCGCGACATTGCCGTAATCGCTGCTTATCATTTGTTCAAGATCTCTGATTTTTTCCTGATTCATACAATCAGTCTCCTCCGTTTCATGTTGAAGGATATCCTTGAACAAAGGATAAGTTCATTTAAAATGTTTTTCAAGGCCCATTTTAAAAAAAGTTCCTTTGAAGTTGTCTGCGATTATGAAGGGGTGTTTTTCCGCTCTTCCCCACCTCTTCGCATAAAATAATAAACGGCTTAATAAAGCCGTTTATTCGGGTGGTTTCGTGTATATGTAAAGCTATTATGCTTAACATATTTTTCCTTTAAAAATCATCATCACTTATTGCAGTCAGGAGGGCCGGATGGGGAGTCCGGTGCGGCCATGCGCTATCTCTCCCAGCGGTATGCCATGCCGAACGACATGGTGAGAGCGGTTCTGACCGATATCGGTACGGAGGAATCCGAACCATCCAATTATCCGCCATAAAATATTTTCGAATTTGCACGATCAACGGGCAGGCTTCAGAGACCTATTCCGGCACCGATGCTTTTGCAAATTTAAATCCCCTATTGACAAGTGACCGACCGCTTCCTATAATGCAGAGTGAACGGTCGGTCACTTGTCGGATGGATTTGGGGGCTCTGGTATGGCTGATACAAAGGAACGCATTTTGCTGGCAGCACTGCGCCTGTTCGCCAGGGATGGTTACGAAGCGGTCTCCGTGAGCGCAATCGCCGGCGAACTTGGCATGACGAAAAGCGCCGTATATAAGCATTATAAAAATAAGCGTGATATTTTCGATAGCATTGTCGCCCGGATGAACCGGATGGACACCGATCATGCCAAAGAATACGGCGTACCGGAAGGGCCTGTTGAGCAAATGGCGGACGCGTACCGCGCAACATCCTTTCAAAATATAGCGGCTTATACGGAGGCGCAGTTTCTGTATTGGACGGAGAATGAATTTTCTTCAAATTTCCGTAAGATGCTGACTCTCGAACAGTATCGAAATAAAGAGATGTCGGAGCTGTATCGGAACTATCTTTCTGCCGGACCGCTGCATTACATGACCGATCTGTTTGGCAAAATGGCCCATTCCGGGGGGAATGCGAGCATGCTTGCCCTATCTTACTACGCGCCGGTTTTTATGCTATACAGGATGTATGACGAAACGGACAACAAAGAAGACGTTCTTGCCATGCTGCGCACCCATCTTGCAAGTTTTGCGGAAGAAAACATAAAATAAACTTCCCCGGAACCCATAAATCATGAAAAAAGGAGATTTGCTTTTTGAAACAGAATACCGCATCGGAGATTGTCGAAAACCGGGAGGTTTGCGAATTATAATCTCCGCAATACCTCCCAAAAGCAGCAAAGCAACTTTTAGGAGGATACTATGAATACTTCAAATAGAAAACATGGATACGATCAAACCGATGCCTGCTGTGACGGCTTCATTTGCAAGGTCTGCGGAAAATTTGTTCCCCCAAGCGTGACCGGAAGTGAGCATCGAAATCATTGCCCTTATTGCTTATCCAGCCTTCATATGGATAGGATACCCGGCGACCGGGCTGCCGACTGCGGCGGAATTATGGAACCGATTGCCGTCTGGGTCCGCAAAAACGGCGAGTGGGCGATTATTCACCGCTGCACCCGCTGCGGGCATCTCAGCTCCAACCGAATTGCGGCGGACGACAACCCGGTGAAACTGATCTCCATTGCCCTAAGGCCATTGGCGCAGCCGCCATTCCCGCTGGAACAGATTGCTAAAGAGGAGGTGCCGGAATGAAAACGACAGAGATGAAACAATATGGACTGAATGACCGTTTTCTTGCGCTGGCCTCGGCGTATGACGACTCTCTGATTCTTGCGCGCGTTGTTTCGCAGGAAAAAGGCATCTACAGAGTCGTCTGTGAAAACGGCGAATTGTACGCAGAAGTTTCCGGAAAGCTGCGGTTTGAGACAGCGGCGCCTTCCGACTTCCCTGCCGTCGGCGACTTTGTTTTGATTGATCGTCCCAGCAGCGAAAACGGCAACGCCATCATTCACCACATCCTCAGCAGAAAAAGCCTGTTTCTGCGCAAAGCCGCCGGGAAAGTTCAGGAGGAACAGGTCGTCGCCGCAAACGTCGACATCATTTTTATCTGTATGTCTTTGAACAGCGATTTTAATCTGCACCGGCTGGAACGGTATTTGTCGCTGGCGTTTGAAAGCGGCGCGACGCCGGTCGTGGTGCTGACCAAAGCCGACCTGTGCGAGAACATCGATCAAAAGCTCTATGCTGTCCGTTCCGTAGCGATCGGCACGGATATTCTCGTCACCTCCGCCATGGAATCAGACGGTTATCAGGAAATCGCGGAATATCTGAAGCCGGGATGTACGGCATCCTTTATCGGCTCGTCCGGCGTGGGAAAATCGACGCTGATCAACCGCCTGCTGGGAGAAGACCGTCTGCAGACGAATGAAATTGGTATGGACGACAAAGGCCGGCATACAACCACATCCCGAGAACTGCTGCTGCTTCCGAATGGAGGAATTGTCATCGACACGCCCGGCATGCGGGAACTGGGCATGTGGGACGTTTCGGCGGGGTTTGAAAAAAGCTTCAACGATGTGGAAGCGCTCTTCGGAAAGTGCAAATTTCGGAATTGTACGCACACTTCGGAGCCGGGATGCGCCGTCTATGAGGCCATTGCCAACGGCGAGCTTTCGCTGGAGCGCTGGGATTCCTACCGCAAGCTGAAAACAGAAGCCGCTTTTGCCGACGATCACAGCAGCTATCTGGCCGAAAAGGAAAAGAAATTCAAAAACATTGCAAAGATCAACAAAGCAAATAAAAAGGGTTGACTTGGAGCCCTGAGCACAAAAGAAACCTGATAGAAAAACCCGCTGAAACTTACATTTCAGCGGGTTTTTTGGGTCGGAGTATCGAAATTTAAACTCGCGGCTCTTGGTTCCTTAGATTTATTTTGTTTTACAAATATCATTTTCTTTTTCGGGTATCCTAAATCCGAGGTGAACGAAATGGATTCAAAGAAAAAACGGATTACCCCGGACGATAAAATCGAGAAGCCCATCCGGGATGAGGTTTATCCGGAACTTGACACCGACCTTGCACGGGATAACGTCGAAAACGACATTCCCGCCGCCGATCTTCAGGATTTATAATTTTCCCGCCGCCCGGATGGGCGGTTTTTTTATGCCCCGCGTTCTTGCGTTTCTGCCGAAAGCTATCCGGATATTTTTTTTTCACACAGGTTTTGCGGACGGTTTTGTTATTTATGTAAAAAAGGTTGTCCATATTGCCGCAAAAGCATCCGGTCCTGTATAATGACGGCGTCCTCCTCGATGAAAATTTCCACGGGGGTCGTCTTCTTCCATATCAAGGGTCCTCCGCAGCTTCGTCAGCAGCGCCACGCATGATTCCCGTATTTCAGCTTTCCGCTTTCGGCGGTTCGTTTTTCATCCTCTCCATATATGCGAGCTGGATTTTCCACGCCACCTGCTGGGCGTTTTTTCGAACGGCTTCAAGCTCCGCTTCGGATTTACCGGCAAATCCGGCATCGGTAACCAACACCCGGTGGCCGTCTATCATGTATTCGGCAACGATATTGCCCTTTTCCATGCTCATTCCCCCTCCCTGTTAGATTATTCGGAGACGGTTGCCCGTGCCACTGGAGTGGCAACGCTCGAGAAGATTTATAAAGACAAAACGGCATCACGCTGGTTGCCGCAAACCCAAAATATGCCCTGTGGCGTATCACGGGACCGGAACTTGATGAAGTGCGTATTCTGGGTAGTGCGGTTTATTATATTTCGACGGTAAAGTGATTCGCCGATAACGGAGACTCAAGTCGTCATACAATTCCGCCCTTTTCCTTTGGTGGATTAAAAGTACAGAACAAAAAATGCCCGCCTCCGGATAGCAGCCGGAAACGGGCGGCACCGCGGTTCCAGCGGTCATACCAAAGGTGAACGATATCTATAATTGTATGATTCCGAAAAGTTCATCCAGGAGGTATTGCCGTGTCCGATTATGCCATCTATCTGCGCAAATCCAGAGTCGATATGGAGGCCGAGGCCCATGGGCAGGGAGATACTTTGCAGCGGCACCGGGTGCATCTTCTGGCGCTGGCCGAGCAGCGCGGACTTGCGGTCGTCAAAATCTATGAGGAGGTCGTTTCGGGCGATACGATCACTTCCCGACCGCAGATGCAGCAGCTCCTCCATGATGTTGAAAGCAACCTGTATGCCGGCGTGCTGGTCATGGAGATCGAAAGGCTTGCGCGTGGGGATACCATCGATCAGGGTATGGTCGCGCGTGCCTTCCAGTTCTCCGGCACAAAAATTATCACCCCTTTAAAAACGTATGATCCGCAGAATGAATTCGATCAGGAATACTTCGAGTTTGGCCTCTACATGTCCCGCCGCGAATACAAGACCATAAACCGCAGACAGCAGGCCGGCCGTATCGCCTCCCTCAACGAGGGAAAATGGGTGGCGAACAAGACGCCTTATGGGTATCGGCGCGTGAAGCTCGAAAAGCAAAAGGGCTGGACATTGGAACCTGATGAACACGCGGCAGTCGTCCAGGATATTTTTCGCTGGTATACGTCCGGTGCCAAAGAGGAGGACGGTACTCTTCAGCGCCTTGGGATTTCACGGATTGTGCGGAGGCTCAATGAGCACCATATTCCCGCTCCGGGCGGCAAAGACTGGACCGACGGCGCTGTCCCACCGATCCTGCGCAACCCGGCTTATGCCGGCTGGATCCGGTGGGGCTACCGTGCGCAGCGCAAAAGCGTCGTAGACGGCGAAGTCGTAAAATCCCGTCCCCACGCCGGTGAAGACAGTTTGAAGCTGACGCACGGCATCCACCCCGCTCTTGTCTCTCAGGGAACCTTTGACCTTGCACAGAATTTACTGGCAAAAAATAAAGGCCGCCCCGGCCCTAAAAACTGCGAAACCAAAAACCCATTGGCCGGCCTTGTGCGATGCAGCCAGTGCGGCCGGACGATGGTGCGGCGTCCCTACGGCAACGGGCGAAAGGATACGCTGCTCTGTCCGTACACTTCCTGCCAAACGGTCGCCTCCGACCTGGATGTCGTCGAGCGTTTGGTGATTCGGAGCCTGAAATCATGGCTCACCGATTTTGAGAGTACTCCGCTGGAGGCCGATTCCGCAGCCGAGGCGGCAGAGAGAGCTTCCCTCTCGCGGCTCGCCGCCGAGAGGGAAAAGGAGCTCCAGCAGATCGACGAGCAGGAAATGAAAGCCTATGATTTGACTGAGCAGGGCGTGTATACCCCCGAAATATTCACCGGGCGCATGGCCGAGCTTTCAAGGCGCCGGCAGGCCGCGCTTGAGCAGCTTCAGGGCATCCGCGCCTCTCAAGCCAAGCTGGGAGCCGTTATTCAGGCGAAAAGAGAGATTGCGCCCGCGGTGCGCCGCGTGTTGGATAGCTATGACCTTGCCAAAACCGCAAAGGAAAAGAACGATCTGCTGCGAAGCGTGCTCGATTATATAGAATATCATAAATCCGTCGGCGGCCGGTACCGTGAAAGTGACCTTTTCATCACGATTTCTCCGAAGCTGCCTTATAAAGGCGCGTCACCTACAATTTGACGTACATACAAATATACTGCTCACCCCAATATCCGCCTTCCATAAGAGTCTGAAGGCGAATTCACTCCGCTGCAAACCACTGCATTTGTAGAAATGGTTAACGTATGCGGCTGCTGTCCAGCTGGAATCTGACATCAGCCGGACGGTTTAACTTAATATATCAGCCCTCAGAAGCCCATTATTTCGGCCGCAGAGGGCTGTTGTGTCGACAATCTCTTTACAATGGTTGCATCACATTGAATTTTTTAGTATAATCAACGCGATATTAGTTGCAAAGGAGTATATTTATGTCAAAAGATTCAAATAAAGAATTAATTATTCTTAAAACAACCCTTTGGATATATATCATCTTTTGCTTTGTTATTGCAGGATTAAACTATGGCTATGTTAAAACTGCACCTGAATCTATTGCAAAAACGATTGCATGGGTATGGCATTTTTATGAAAACTGGATAAAAACCGTTTTTATAGTTTTAGCGAGTATTCTGACGATCAGAATCATAAAAAAATCCAAGCGTACACAAATGAGAAAAAGGAATTTGATCGGCTTTATTATCGCTGCCCTTATTGTTCATATCGTTTCACCCTGGGTACTTAATAATAATGAATTATACTTTTTTACCATGCCTTTGCCTTGGACTACTACCCCATTGCAGTTATTGGTTGAGGATTCATCGTTTTATGCCAGCAGGTTCCCGCTCTGGGGGGCAACCGGAATAACGGCATCTTTGATTTTTTATTTATTATATAGCTGCATTGTACTCATTGGTACCGTATTCTTTGGCAGACGTTGGCAGTGCTCAACAATATGTCTCTTTAACGGTTTTGCTTCCGAAGTGTTTGCACCTGCATTCCCTCTGATCGGAAAAAAGAAAAGGGTTCAGCCAAAAACACTCAGGATATTGACCATCATCAAATGGATTTTTTTTAGTCTTGCATTGTTTTTTACTGTGTACTGGGTTCTCTTATTATTTGGAGTGCCCGTATTTGGAGATTATAACCTCATAAGCAAATTAGAAATTTACAAATATTTATGCGCGGAATTGTTGATGATGATGTCTTTCTGGATCGTTTTTATCGGCAGAGGATATTGTTATTATTGCCCTTTAGGCACTTTATTGGGTTTAATAGGTAAATTAGTCGGTCAAAAAATTATTACGAATCACACAAAATGCATCAGCTGTAATCAGTGCAATCTGGCATGTCCGATGACGATTGATATAAAAAGCAAAGCCTTAAACGGACAGCCGGTTACTTCGCTAAGATGTGTGGGGTGCGGCCATTGTGTGGATGCTTGCACAACAGAAACCTTGTCTTATACGACTATATTTTTAAATAGGCTTTCTAAAAAGAAGTCTGATGCGCTTGAAAAAGGTGAAAAGAAATTCGATCAGGTCTAATTGCAAATGCGATAGAAATGAGGAATTGTATGATGACCGCAGTAATTTATTATTCCTTGGAAGGCAACACCAAATATGCCGCAGAAAGAATTGCGGCCCGGCTTGGCGCTGATCTCATCCCTCTTGTACCGGTTAAAAAATATCCGACCGGCAAAGTCAGCAAGTATTTCTGGTGCGGTAAAAGCGCAATGTTTCGGGAATCGCCCAGACTGGAACCGTACCGCTTTGATCAGAACAAATACGACCTGATCATACTGGGTACACCTATCTGGGCAGAAACCTTCACACCACCTCTGCGCACATTTATCCAAGAAAATAAGTTAAGGCGAAAAAAAGTTGCCTTGTTCGCAAGCTGCTCCGGTGGTCCGGCTGAAAAGTGCTTTGCACAATTGAAGAAGGAAACAGGCGACTGCACCGTGGTGTCAACTCTCAGACTGGTTGAACCGCTCAAAGGCATTCAAGCGGAAGTTGACAGAAACATATCAAATTTCTGCTCAGCGCTTGAGATGGAAATGGAGAAGCAGGACGCCGGGAAATGAATGAGCAGTTCAGATGTCCTACTCCGGTGATAGCGCAGGTTAGATGTCGGGTGTTGCATGAAATAGTCAATGCTTGAAAGCGGGTAAATTGGATATAAAATGGCACTCTGCGATCAATTTCGTTGAGTGCCTTGTATTTTTTCAGGCTTTATTTATTTCCATCCCGTTGCATTTCCCTGTTTACTCAAAGCTCATTACCTATCATTTAACGGTACATACGAGCTCGGCCATATGGAGATGGTCAGTACCATCGTACATCAGTTGACAAGGAATCTCAAAATGTCGGATATCGAAAACAGCGGCTTCGCGCCTTATTTCGTGGATCATACCGTCGGCATCTATCCGGTGGATGCAAGCGGCGTGCCGTTCAGTGCCGCTTCCCTGCAGTCCACCGGCGATCCTTTCGCCGACCTCAACGAGGATATGGCCGCCGAACAAAAGGCGCGCCTCACCTACGACAACATTCTGAAGCTGACCAACGATCCCGACGTGCGGGATGCGATTACCTTCCTCCGGGAAAGAGAAATCGTCCATTACCAGCGTTTCGGCGAAAGCCTCGAGAAGATCCGCGACGGCCTGAACAGCAAAAACTACTATGCCTACAACCCCGCGTTTATCCCGAGACCGGAAACAAAATAAGAAAAAAGAGCGGAAATTGCGCTCTTTTTCTTTTATTATCTCCCCATACTTGTATCGATATGGGTTTTTCCCCGTTAAGTGAAGAACCGCGAGCGGCCGACTTTATAATAATAAACCAGAAACGCCGCTCCCGTCACCGACCAGGTCAGGCCGTAGCTGTAACAGATCATCTCAATACAAGGGTTGAGCGGGATGGCCGCATAGACCCAGATCACCCGGAGCACACAGATGCCGAGCACCGTGATGACCATCGGGGCAAAGGCGTTTCCGGAGCCGCGGAGGGCGCTGGAGAGAATCTCCACAAATACCCATGTGAAATAAAACGGCACCAGATGCCGCATGGCGCGGAAGCCGATTTCGAGGACCTCCAGATCTGAGGAAAAGACGGTCAGCAGAATTTTCCCTTCAAAAAACAGCAGCGTGCTGAGAACCAGTGCGGTCGTCATTGTGATTTTAAAACAGACTTTAACGCCCTGATGTGCGCGCGCCTTGTTCCCGGCGCCGATATTCTGGCCGACAAACGTCAGGATCGTCACGCCGAAAGCATTCATAATCATCCAGAAAATACTGTCCGCCTTGCTGCAGGCCGTCCATGCCGCCACGGTATCGGTGCCGAGGCTGTTGACGGAAGTCTGAATGAGGAGGTTGGAGATCGAATACATGGAGGCCTGAACCCCGGAAGGCAGACCAATCCGGAGAATATGGACGAGCTCCGGCCGATCAATGGCGATCTCTTTACTGCGGAAACGATAGGCATCGTCAAGCCGGCTGAGCGCCCGCATCACGAGCACGGCGCTGACCGCCTGCGAAAGGATCGTCGCCAGTGCGGCGCCGATGACTTCCCATCTGAAAACCGCGACGAAAAGCAGATCCAGCAAAATATTCGTGACGCAGCAGACGATCAGATAATAGAGCGGCCTTCTTGAATCGCCGAGGGCGCGCAGGATTCCGCCGCCCATGTTGTAGAGCATGCTCGGCAGGATGCCCGCAAAGATGATCCGCACATACTGCGTGGAGAATTCCATGATGTCGTCCGGCGTATCCATCAGCAGCATCATCGGCCCGGAGATGACAATGCCCACCACCGTGATCCCCGCGCCGGTAATCAGCGCGAACGCCACGGTCGTCTGAAGTGCGGTATGTAAGCCGGAGGCGTTCTTTGCGCCGAAATACTGGGCGATCACGACCGTCGCACCGGAGGAGAGGCCGATGAAGAACTCCACCATCAGATTGACAATTTGAGACGCCGATCCGCCGACCGCCGCCAGCGCCTCCTTGCCGACAAAATTGCCCACGACGACGGCATCCACCGTATTATAAAGCTGCTGGAAAAAGGCGCCGAGCAGGATCGGGAAAAAATAGGTCATCAGGCCCTTCCAGATCACGCCCTGTGTCAAATCAACCCGTTTTTCCGTTCCATCCTCACCTGCCTTTTTCTTTGCGAAAGAAGGTATCCAGAGCGCCTTTTCAAAAAAAACGGGCAAAAGCAGCGTTGCCGCATTCTTTTTAAGGCGAGCGAAAGAGAGTATAGCAAAATTCGCAAAATAATACAAGACGGCGCCGCGAAAAAATCCCCGTTCCCCTCCTCTTTTTTGAATCCTGCGGAAAGAAAGCGGAAATACTGAGAAAAAGACCGTCCGAAACGGAGGAACGTTATGAGACCGGCTCAAAAAATTTTTACCATTCCAAACCTGATTTCCCTGCTCCGCCTGATTCTGATCCCGGAGATCGTGCTGCTTTATCTTTATGAGGAAAGCCCGCTCCCCGCGTTCGGACTGATGCTGTTTTCCGCCATTACCGACCTTGTGGACGGCAGGATCGCCAGAAAATATCATATGGTCAGCGACCTTGGAAAGGTGCTCGATCCGGTCGCGGATAAGGCCACGCTCGCCGCTGTGATGGTTTGCCTGCTCTCCGCCTACCCGACCATGCAGAAACTCCTTTTCATCCTGATTCTGAAAGAGCTTTTTATGGGCATCGCCGGGTCCGCCGCCTATCTGACGAGTGGAATCGTTTACAGCGCCGGCTGGCATGGAAAAGCCGCGACGTTTCTGACCAACATGACCGTGCTCGCGCACATGCTCAGCAGAAATATTCCCTTTTTCATCACAGAGACCGCCGTGATGGTCTGTTCTTTTATGGTTGTATTCTCCTTTCTGCTCTACTGCGCCAAGTATGCGCGCGTATCCGGAGTCCTCTCCCCGGGACGGCAACCGGAATCCTGATCTCTTCTTTCTGAAAGGTTCTCCGGCTCCCGGTGATTTCCGTGAAAAAGGGCCTGTTCCACGCACTGCGCAAGAATAATACTTGCGAAAGATCCGTTTTTGGTGTAAACTAAAGGCAGAATCGGAATCGCCGAAAAGAGAGGAGTCCTTCCATGAACGAACCTACGATTTCATTCTCTCTTCATGAGGATAAGGAAAAGGAGATCAAGGCCATCCTGACCACCGTCTACGATGCCCTGCGTCAGAAAGGCTACAATCCGATCAACCAGATTGTAGGATATATCCTTTCTGAGGATCCGACCTACATCACCACCCACAACAATGCCAGGAGTCTGATCCGGAAAATTGACCGCGATGAGCTGCTGCAGATCCTCGTAAAAAACTATCTTAACGACTGACGGAGGAAAACCATGGCAGAAGAAAAAAAAGAATTTCTTATTTATAAAGGCCGTCCCCTCGTCCGCAGCAAAAACATCCTGTATTACGGAGACATGCGCGACCCCTACGTCGTGATGCTGCAGATCATGGAGACAAAACAGGACGGAGACGAAGAGACCGCCGGCCGCATCGTCATGCAGATGATGTCCACCAACCCGAAGGCCGATCCGAGCGAAATGGTTCTGAAACGCAGCGAGCGCGTCGGCCTCTACAATTCGCTCGACCTCGCCGCCGCGTGGCTCGACCGCCAGCTTGGTCCCATTGAAGAGGAATAAATCCGGATACCAAAAATCCCCGGGAAAACCCGGGGATTTTTTTGGCGGAAATTTTCTCTTTGTTTGCATTTTCTCCGGACGTATAATGGAGGTATCAGTATAATCTTCGGAGACCGGCTATGAAAAAACTGCTTGTTGTTCTGCTTGCTTTCCTCACAATATCTCTTTCCGGGTGTGTGACCGTCAACATCTATTTTAACGGCGCGGGAAACGGGAAGGAAGATTCTTCCTCCTCATCCGAAGAAAGCCTCTCCGGCGAGGAAACTTCTTCCGCCCCCTCAGAAGAGGACGTTTCCGGGGAAGACGAATCCGGCCCGTCGGAAGAATCCGGAGAGGAGGAACTCTCCGGCTCCGAAAGCAGCTCCGACGGCGACGTGGCGAAACCTTACGACGCAAAATACGGAAAAGCCGGCACCTTCGACTATGAGCAGTCCCTCAATACGGTTACAATTCAGGCCGAAGACGTGGTGCTGAAGAATAAAACCATCCTGAAAAATCTGTATATCCGAAGCGGATCCGTCACACTCGAAAATTGTAATGTTCAGGGAACCATAATTTTCACCGGCGGCGGATCGCTCGTGCTCAAAAGCTGCACGGCCGCTTCCGTCGGAGTAAAATCCGGAGAAGATGCGATGCTCAAGCTATATGGCAGCAGCATCGGCGCGCTGGAGCTGACCGCTGGCTGCACGGTTCAGGCGCTCGACGGCGGCTGTTCGGTCGGAAGCGTCGCCGTTTTGGGAAAAGAGATCTCCGTGACGCTCGATTCCCTCTCCGTCGCCTCCGTCACGATGGATGAGGAAGCCTCTCTGCGGCTGCAAAACGGCAGCTCCGTCGATGAAGCGGAGGTTTACGCCCCCTGCACCCTCTCCTCCGAGACGGGCTCGGACTGCGTCTATAAAAAAGTCTCCGTCCTGCCCGGCCGCGGATATGTCAAGATCCACCTCCGCATCGAGGATGCCCTGTTCGAGGAACTTAACTCGGAGGAATCCGTCTATCCGGAGCTCATCGGCAAAGCGAAAATCAACGCCTATTCCGGTGACGGAAGCATCTACACAAGCTAAAGTTTTGTTCGGTACGGCAAAGTACTGTTCCCCGGCCCGTTCCGGTCGGATGGTTTTTCATCGGAACTCGTCGGCGAAGCAAAGATCGATGCCTATTCCGGAGACGGAAGCATCTACACAAGCTGAAATTTACACAGTACGGTGAAGCGTTGTTCTCCGGCTCGTTCCAGTCGGATGGCGATTTAGCGGAAAGCCAGCCTTCCACGCCCTTTCATCCTGCCACAGGAAGGATGCCCTTCTCCCTCATCCAGAATGCACCGCGTATATGGGGAACCATCCGCTCCTCTATATTTTCATACAAAAAAAGAGCCCTCCCTGCGGAAGGCTCTTTTTTGATTGAAACTAAATCAGTACATCTGGGGAGGCGTGGAACCGGGCAGTTTGTTCTGTGCCGGGGTCTCCTCCGGGAGATCGGTAACAAGGCTCTCGGTGGTCAGGACCATGGCCGCAACGGAGGCGGCATTCTGGAGCGCGGAACGGGAGACCTTGGCCGGGTCGACAACGCCGTTCTCAATCAGGTCGCAGTATTCCTCGGTAAAGACGTTGAATCCGTAGCCGACCTTGTGGCTGCGTTTGATCTTGTCGATCACGACGGAGCCGTCAAGGCCCGCGTTGATAGCGATCTGACGGGTAGGCTCTTCGAGGGATTTGAGCACGATCTGGACACCGGTTCTCTCGTCGCCGTGGACGGTTCCGAGCAGCTTCTCAACGGACGGCATAATGTTCAGGAAGGCGACGCCGCCGCCGGCAACGATGCCCTCTTCAACAGCGGCTTTCGTCGCGTTCAGGGCATCCTCGATGCGGAGCTTCTTCTCTTTGGCCTCGGTCTCGGTCGCGGCACCGCATTTGACGACGGCCACGCCGCCGACGAGTTTGGCCAGACGCTCCTGAAGTTTCTCGCGGTCATAATCGCTGTGCGTATTCTCAATGGAGTTCTTGATCGTGATGATACGGCCCTTGATGGCCTCTTTATCGCCGCCGCCGTCGACAATCAGGGTCGCGTCCTTCGTGACTCTGACCTTCTTGGCGGAGCCGAGGTGGCTGATCTTGATGTCGGCAAGCGTCATGCCGATATCTTCGGAAATCAGGGTGGCGCCGGTCAGCGCGGCAATATCAAGAAGCATTTCTTTTCTTCTGTCGCCGAAGCCCGGGCCCTTGACGCAGACAACGGAAAGCGTGCCGCGCAGTTTGTTGAGGATCAGGTTGGTCAGAGCCTCGCCCTCGATGTCCTCCGCGATGATCAGCAGCGGACGTCCGGAACGCATGACCTGCTCGAGGCAGGGCACCATGTCCTGGAAGACGGCGATCTTTTTCTCATAGACCATGATATACGGATCTTCGAGGATGGCTTCCATCTTCTCGGTATCCGTCACCATATAAGGAGACAGATAGCCGCGGTCGAATTCCATGCCCTCGACGACGTCGATGTAGGTTTCGGCGGTCTTGCTGTCCTCGACGGTGATGATGCCGTCGGCGGAGACCTTGTCCATCGCGTCGGAAATCAGGTTGCCGATGAACTCGTCGCCGCAGGAGATCGTGGCGACACGGGCGATATCCTTGGAGCCGGAGACTTTCTTCGCGTTGGCGTGGATCGACTCCACGGCGGCGTCGACGGCCTTCTGGATGCCGTGCTTGATCAGCATCGGGTTGGCGCCGGCGGTCACGTTCTTCATGCCCTCACGGACCAGAGCCTGCGCAAGCAGCGTGGCGGTGGTGGTGCCATCGCCTGCGGAATCGTTCGTCTTTGTGGCGACTTCCTTGACGATTTGGGCGCCCATATTTTCAAAAGGATCCTCAAGCGTGATATCCTTCGCGATGGTGACACCATCGTTGCAGATGATCGGAGTTCCGAATTTCTTGTCGAGAACGACGTTGCGGCCCTTCGGACCGAGCGTAATCTTTACGGTGTTGGCAAGCTGATCGATGCCGGACTGCAACGCCTTGCGGGCCTCGTCCCCGTATTTAATCTGTTTGGCCATATTCTGTTACCTCCAAATACTCTTTTTCCTGAATCTCACTTTTAAAAAGATTATTCCTCAACAACGGCAAGGATCTCATTCTGGGAGAGAATGATCAGTTCTTCGCCGTCAATCTTGACGGTCGTGCCCGCATATTTGCTCATCAAGACGTGATCGCCGGGCTTCAGCTGCATTTTGACTTCTTTTCCGTCAACGATGCCGCCCGGGCCGACTGCAACGACTTCGGCAACCTCCGGCTTCTCTTTTGCCGCACCCGAAAGGTACAAGCCGCCTTTGGTCTGCTCTTCGGTTTCGATCATTTTGATCACGACTCTGTCGCCAAGGGGTTTCACGTTCATAACAGTGCCTCCATTATAAAAATTTATTTTTTGATGAAGATTGTTAGCACTCGTTATTCTCGAGTGCCAGCATTATTCTAAACTATCCGCATCTAAAAATCAATACTTTTTTCTGAAATTTTCAAATTATTCACAGGTTTCTTCCCGACTTTCCGGAATCTTGCGGATTTTCGGCAGCTTTCGCGCGATCAAAAACTTGATCGGAATGCCCTGCTCGGAAAACATATGCTCGTGCTCGGTCGGGATGTTATCCGCATAACCGGAATGGTGAAGATCCCCTGTTTCATAGGTGATCTCGAAGCCGGCCTCACAGAAATAGCGTTTTGACGCGCAAAAAAGGTCGTCGTTGTCGGTTTTGAAGTGGATCTCTCCCCCATCGCGCAGGAACTCCCGGTATTGGAGAAGCTGCTTGGAATGGGTCAGGCGCTTCTTGTGGTCGTGGGATTTCGGCCACGGGTTGCAGAAATTGATGTAGATGCGCTCGCAGGCGTCCTCCGGCGCGAATACCTGGCCGATCAGCATGATCTCCTGACTGAAGATGAGCACGTTGTCCGGTTCCCTGCCCGCCTCGGCATAGATGCGCTTGATGTTGCGCATGGCAAGCGCGAGCATCTCGCTTTTGATGTCGACGGCCAGAAAATTGATCTCCGGGTGAGAAACCGCAAGCTGCGAGATGAAGCCGCCCTTGCCGCAGCCGAATTCGATCATCAGCGGCTGATCCTTTGGAAAAGCCTGATGCCATTTTCCGCGGAGCTCCTTCGGCTCGTCGATGCAGTTCTTCCATTCGGCAAGTTCCGGCCGCGCCCAGGGCTTTCTGCGTATCCTCATACCGTTGTCTCCTTTATTCCGTAAACCCGGCAGCCGTTTTCGCGCGCCTGATCGATCAGCGTCTGCGCATCCGTGCCGCGAAGCTCCGCCAGACGCTCGGCAATCACCGGAATGCGGCTGCTGTCGTTGCGAAGGCCGCGGTACGGCATTGGCGAGAGATAGGGGCTGTCGGTCTCGAGCAGAATCCGGTCGTCCGGCACCACCTTTGCGGCCAGCAGGAGCTTCTTCGCGTTCTGGAACGTGACGGAGCCGGTAAAGCCGATATAAAACCCCAGCTTGACCAACTCCTCCGCCATTTCGGCCGAGCCGGAATAGCAGTGGACGATGCCTTTCGGCCGGTACCGCTTCAGGAGCTCATAGGTGTCGCCGTGCGCCTCGCGGTCATGGACGATCACCGGAAGCCCGAGGTCGTTTGCAAGGGCAAGCTGTTCCTCAAAGACGCGGCGCTGGATGTCTTTTGGAATATCGTAATAGTAATCAAGGCCGATTTCGCCGATCGCGACCACTTTCTCCGCCTTTGCGTATTCCGCGACGGAAGAGAGATAGTCTCCGTTTCCGTCCTCGACGGCGGCCTCCGGATGGACGCCGACCGCCGCATAGAGAAAGTCGTAGCGGTTTGCAAGATCAAGAACCGCCGCACAACTTTTGAGATCGCAGGCCGGATCGACAATCAGGGAAACGCCGTGCTCAGGACTGGCTTTGAGCACGGCGTCGCGATCCGCCTCAAACTTGAGGTCGTCATAGTGTGCGTGGGTATCAAAAATCCCGTGGTATTGCATGGTTGTCTTCCCTTTTTTGATGTTGATTCCGGTCTTCTCTCCCCGTATTCGGGGAAAAGACGGCGGGCAGGGGTCTTCTCCCCCGCAGGAGTCAAAGAAACGGCTTGACTGCGGCCTTCCCCGATTTCCGAGGATCGTTCCCGCAGTTCCCCGGGGATCCGGAAAAAGGCGGTACGGGGAATATTTTTTCAGAAGCCCGAAAAAGGCTTGCCGCAGCGTTCTTCTGCCGGTATCAATGGAGCCTTGTGCCCACCGGCACGGAGTCGTCGATAAACGTGACGGCGATGGAGCCGTCCTCTCGCTCGCCCGCGATCAGCATGCCGCAGGAATCCACCCCGCAGAGCTTGGCCGGTTTGAGGTTGGCGACGAGGATGATCTTTTTGCCGACGAGATCCTCCGGCTCGTAATACTGGGCGATGCCGGAGACGATCTGGCGCCCGTTTGCGCCATCGTCGAGCTGAATTTTCAGAAGCTTCTTTGCCTTCGGCACCTTTTCGGCGGAGAGAACCTTCGCGACCCGGAGTTCAACCTTGAAGAAGTCGTCGACCGTAATCTCTTCAGGCGGCAGATCAGCCGCTTTTTTCGGCTTTTCCTCCTCTTTCGGCGGCTGCGCGGCCTGATTGGAGGCCTTCTCCGCAGCGTCAAGCTCGGCAAGTTCCTTTTCGGCGTCGATGCGCGGGAACAGCGTCTCCCCGCGGGCTACTGTTACATCCGCAGGCAGCATGCCGAACGTATCGGCGCTCTGATAGGTACGGCAGGTTTCCGGCGCGCCGATCTGAGTAAGGATCTTTTCGGCGGTGACCGGCATGAACGGCGTCAGCAGAATCGCGCAGACGCGGATAGCCTCCAGCAGGTTATAAAGCACCGTCGCGAGGCGGTCCCGTTTTGCCGGATCCTTGCCGAGCGCCCATGGGGCGGTCTCGTCGATATATTTGTTGGAGCGGGAGATAACTTTAAAAATCTCGACAAGGGCATTCTGGAAGGCGTAGACCTCCATCTGCTCTTCGTATTTTTGTTTCAGTTCCTTCGTCATGGCGATGAGTTCGTCGTCCGAAGGATCGGCTTCCCTGCCCACAGGCAGCGGCCCGCCGAAGTATTTCTCCGCCATCGCGACCGTGCGGGAGACAAGGTTGCCGAGGTCATTTGCAAGGTCGCTGTTGATGCGGCTGATTAAAATTTCGTTGGTGAAGATGCCGTCGCTGCCGAACGGGAATTCCCGGAGCAGGAAGTAGCGCAGGGCGTCGCTGCCGTAGCGGTTGCAGAGGATCACCGGATCGACAACATTGCCCTTGGATTTCGACATCTTGCCGCCGTCGATCAGCAGCCACCCGTGGCCGTAGACCCGTTTCGGGAGCGGCAGATCGAGCGCCATCAGCATCGCCGGCCAGATGATCGTATGAAAGCGGACGATTTCCTTGCCGACGAAATGGACGTCCGCCGGCCAATATCTCTCAAAATCATGATATTTCTCGTTGCCGTAACCGAGCGCGGTGATATAGTTCGACAGCGCGTCGACCCAGACATAGACGACGTGCTTTGGGTCAAATTCGACCGGGATGCCCCAGTTGAAGCTCGTGCGGGAGACGCAGAGATCCTCGAGGCCGGGCTTGATGAAGTTGTTGACCATCTCGTTGAGACGGCTCGGCGGCAGCAGGAAATCCGGATGCTCCTCATAGTATTTGACGAGCTTATCGGAATAGTCGGAAAGGCGGAAAAAATAGGCCTCCTCCTCGGCGTCGATGACGTCGCGCCCGCAGTCCGGGCATTTGCCGTCGACGAGCTGCGTCTCGGTCCAGAAGGACTCGCAGGGCGTGCAGTATTTGCCGCGGTAGGTGCCTTTATAGATCGCGCCGCGGTCGTAAAGCTCTTTAAAAATCTTTTTGACGCTCTCGACGTGATAGTCGTCGGTCGTGCGGATGAAACGGTCATTGGAAATATTCATCAGCTTCCAGAGATCCTGGATGCCGGAGACGATATGATCAACATACTGCTGCGGCGTGACACCGGCTGCCTCGGCCTTCTGCTGGATCTTCTGGCCGTGTTCGTCGGTGCCGGTCAGGAACATCACGTCATAGCCCTGCAGCCTCTTGTAGCGCGCCATGACGTCGGCGGCGACGGTGCAGTAGCTGTGGCCGATGTGGAGCTTGTCCGACGGATAATAAATCGGCGTCGTGATATAAAATTTCTGTTTTTCCATGTTGATGTCTCCTTACCAGAACGTATTATTGCATTTCTTTGACGTACCCGTTCATTTCGCTGATGAACGTATCCGCGTCGGTCTCGCCCTTGAAGACGGAGACCAGCAGCGCCGCGAATTCATCCGAAAGCGTCTCGTTGGCGCCGGATTCGATCGCAAAGTTATCGGCACAGACCAGGTCGCCCAGAACGGAATATGCCTGAAGCCGCGATCCCGTGATGCCGGAAGCGGCGGCGAGATCCGCGGCCTTCCTGACCGGGGTGACCTCGCCCAATTTTTCCGCGCAGAGAGAGGCGGCGGCGTCGCTGTACTGGAAGATCAGGAATTTCTCCGCGAGATCCACGTTTTCCGCCTCGATCGGAATATACATCTCCGTAAACGTGATGGCTGTGACTTTTTTATCCGTTGCGGCGAAGGTCGGATAACCGGTGAAGCCGAGCTCAAAGGTCGGTTCCGCGACGACGGTCTCCGTCTCTGCGGCGCTTCCGGATTCCGATGTCTCCTCCGCCGTTTCCTCACCGGAAAGATCTGCAAGCAGAGAGGAATCCCCGCTGATAAAGAGCACGTTTCCGGCCAAGAATGCATCCAGAACCTGCTGCTCCGTCTTTGTGGAGCTGCCGGACGCCACCAGATAGCTCAGCTTATCGATATTACCGAGGAACGTGCGCACGGCTGTGGAATCCCATGCGCCTTCCTCATAGCGGAACAGCTTCTCCGCCTCCTCCGTGCCGACCGAAGAGGCGATGCCGGAGGCAAACATGCCGGTCAAAGATGCCGCATCCTGACCCGCATAGGCAAAGAGACTGATCTTTTTCGTCTTCGCCTGCTCGCCGAGCGCGATAAATTCATCCCATGTGGAAGGTACGGTCCAGCCGTTGCCATCCATCAGGGTTTTATTGTAAATCAGGCCTTCGACCTCGAAAAATACCGGAGCGAGATAGGTTTCGCCGTCGTCGTAAGGCATGCAGTAGATGTTGTCGAACGCGCCGTCGATCAGCAGCGAGGAGGCCACCTGTTCGAGGGAGGTGATCGGCTGCATGGCGCGGTCTTTAATCAGCGCGGCCGTGACGCCGGTCTCCTCATCGGAGGGAAGCACGACAAAATCCGGAGAATCCCCGGAGAGAATGCGGTCCCGCAGAACGTAACCTGCGTCCTTGCCGATATAGGCCTCCACTTCCACGCCCGCATTCGCCGCTTCAAAGGCGTCGATGACGGCCTGCCAGTACTCCTCATCACCGCCGCGG
>DAOTHJ010000026.1:0-24086 GCA_035447605.1 Oscillospiraceae bacterium
GACACGCACCAAAGACAGCGCCGTCGGCTCGGTCTGTCATGCCTCCGGCTCGGAGATCGGCGAGGTCTCGGAGGCCGGCTGCCCGGAGGGGACGACCGTCCTCGTGCGCGATCTGTTTTACAACACCCCGGCGCGTCAAAAATTTCTAAAGAAGGATGTCGCGGAGGGCACCGCCGTTTCGCAGGTCATGGATCGGCTCGCGCTCTCCTATCCGGAGGTGAAATTTCGCTTCATCCGGGAGGGCGAGACGAAGCTCCTGACGCCCGGAAACGGCGATCTGGAGGCGGTTCTCTCCGCAGTTTTCGGCCGGGAATTCGCCTCCGCATGCGTACCGGTTTCGTATTCCCCGGAGCAGGCCGGCTATCTCCACGTCTCCGGCTATGTGACAAAGCCCTCGGGCTGCAGGACCAGCCGCGCCTACCAAATCTTTTTTGTGAATCGCCGCTTTGTCAAAACGCGGACCGCGATGGCCGCCGTGGAGGAGGCTTTTAAGGGTTCCTCGATGGTCGGGAAATATCCGGGCTGCGTCCTCAACCTGACGATTCCGCCGGAGGCCGTCGATGTCAACGTCCATCCGGCCAAGACGGAGGTCCGCTTCCAGAACGAAAAGTCGGTTTTCGATCTCGTTTATTACGGCGTCAAATCTGCGCTTGGCGCAGGGGACCATTCGGCGCTGGCCGAAAATGCCGAGCGGCGGAAAAGCCAGTATCTCTCGCGCGTTCAGAACGAAGAGGACCGTGAGACCATCGGAAAGTATCTCGATGAGCTGATGAAGCCCGTACCCGCTTCTTTCTCCAATCAGAACGTAAAATTTCACGCGGTGGATTTTTCCGCCGCGGAGTTCAATAACAAAGACGGCATCACGCCGTATCATCTCGACGCCGACGTCACGCACACGGCGCAGTACAAGGTCCGTCAGGAGGCGGAAAAGGCGGCCTGCGAGGGCAGGGAGATCCCGAAGGAATGCGCCGAGGGGCTCGACGCCATGAAAAAAAGCGGCGCTCCCGTTCCGGAGGTGCCCCACAGCATCGGACCGGAGGATTTCCCGATGGGCAGACTCCGGATTCTGGGCGAGGTGTTCGGTACCTACATCGTTCTGGAATCGGAGCTTGAGTTGATCTTTGTAGACAAGCACGCCGCCCACGAGCGCATCCTGTACGAGCGTCTCAAAAAGCGGCAGGACGGCGCCTTCGACTGCCAGTGCCTGCTGGTGCCCGTGAATATTTCTCTCTCCGACGAGGAGAAGGACGCCGCGCTGGAACATGCCGACGTCATGCGGCGCTTCGGCTTTACGCTCGAGGATTTCGGCAGGGGAGCGGTCATCGTCCGGACGCTGCCGTTCTGGGTGAAGCCGAAGGAGGCCGAATCGGTGATCGCGGAGATCGCGGATTCGCTCGCCGCCTGCAAACATGACCTGACGCCCGAAAAGCTCGATCACCTCTATGCGAATATCTCCTGCCGCGCGGCGATCAAGGCGAACGACAAGATCTTTGAGAGCGACTTTGAGGAGATTATCAATACGCTGCTCAACGAGCAGGAGATCAAATACTGCCCGCACGGCCGCCCGATCACCGTCAGTATCTCAAAAAGCAAGCTGGAGCGGATGTTCGGCCGCCAGCAGTGACAGAAAATATCTGAAGAAATAAATGCGTCCGTTCCATCAAGCGGGCGGATATTTCCGGCAGGAACGGGGGGAGCCTCTGTGAAGAAGATACCGGTCATCGCGGTCGCCGGCCCGACGGCCTCCGGCAAGACGGCGCTCGCCGTGGAGATCGCCAAGGAGTTCGGCGGCGAGATCGTCTCCTGCGACTCCATGCAGATTTATAAAGATCTCTCGGTCGGTACCGCGCGCCCGACGGAGGCGGAGATGCAGGGCATTCCGCACCATCTGGTCGGATTTGCCGGGCTGCGGGACGATTATTCCGTCGCGGATTATGTCTCCGACGCGAGAAAAATTATTGCGGAGATCCATGCGCGCGGAAAAGTGCCGGTCGTTTGCGGAGGAACGGGGCTCTACATGGATTCCCTGCTCGGGAACATCGAGTTTTCCGAGGTCAAAAGCGATCCGGCGCTCCGGGCGGAACTAAAAAATGATCTGGATGAACATGGGCCTGAGGCGCTGCATGAGAAGCTCCGGGAACTGGACCCAGAGCTTGCCGCGAAGCTGCATCCCAACAACACCGGGCGCGTGATCCGGGCAATCGAGGTCTGCAAGCTGACCGGAACCCCGATGTCCGAGCACCAGCGCCGCTCAAAAGAACATCCGACGCCTTACGAGACAACATGGATCGGGCTCTGTTTTTCGAATCGGGAGACACTCTACGCGCGCATCAACCGCCGCACGGAGGAGATGCTCAAAAGCGGACTCCTCGACGAGGCAAGGCTGCTGCTGGAGCAGGGCGGCTCGGGCACGGTGATGCAGGCCATCGGATACAAGGAACTGTTTCCGTATCTCAGGGGAGAACAGACGCTCGCGGAGGCATCGGAGATCCTGAAGCAGGAGACGCGCCGCTATGCCAAACGCCAGCTCACCTGGTTCCGCCGGAACGATGCGATTCAGTGGTATTCCGTCGACGCTTATCCGGATGCGGTCTCGCTCCGGGAAGCGGTCTTTAATGATCTTAGGAAGAAAGGATTCGGGGAAAAAGCATGAGAACAGCGGTCGGTAAAATTCTGGTCATTATCATGTCCCTCTTTCTGATCGCCTACGCCGGGTATCAGGCGTGGCAGTTTTTCTACCATCCGTATGAGACGGAAATCGCCGTCTCATACAGCGTCAACAATACGCTCCGGGTACAAGGCATCGCCGTGCGTACGGAGACGCCGATCGAGAGCGAATATGCCGGAAGCGTCAGCTATGTGTATGAGGACGGCGCAAGAGTGCTCAAAAACACCAGCATCGCCTATACGCATTCCTCCGCCGATACGGTCAGCCGCATGGAGCGCGCCGCCGTGCTCGAAAAGGAAATTGCCCGCCTTGAGGAGGCCAATTCCGCCGGTTCTCAGGTATATGGGGTCTCCGACCTGCTCAACCAACAGCTCGGCACGGCGCTCATTTCCTATTCCGCCGCGGCCTCGCAGCAGCTGCTCGGCGGCTTTTCCGGCTGCCGCGACAATCTGCTGACGCTCATCAATAAAAAACAGATTCTGACCGGTGAAGTGTCTGATTTCAGCGACCGCATCGAGCTGCTGAAAGTGGAGTACGACGAGCTGAATACGAAGATTCAGGCGGATTTCGGTGAAACCGTACAGGCCCCGATGATGGGCTATTTTATCTCCACGGTGGACGGATACGAGGAGAAGGTAAACCGGGAGAACCTTTTGGATATGAGCGTCTCCGGAATTGAGGAGCTGATCAGCAGCAACGCGACTTACCGGGGAAGCGCGGTCGGAAAGATCGCCGACAGCTACGAATGGGATTATGCGGTCACGATGGATGCCGCCGAGGCGGACGGCTTCTATGTCGGAAAAGAGGTAGAGGCGGCATTCGACGGAATTTCCGGCTCTTCCGTGACGCTGAAAGTCATTAAAATTGTGGAAGACGGGGACTCGGAGCAGCGTGCCGTGATTTTTTCGTGCGAGTCGTTCACTCCGGAGCTTGCCTCTCTGCGAAAAGTCGGCGCGGAACTCACGCTTGCATTTTATAACGGCCTGAGGATCTCCGACAGCGCCGTCCGCTTCGACGCCAATCAGCAGAAGGGCGTCTATGTGATCGACCGCGGAACCGTGGTTTTCAAAACCATTAATGTGATCTATGAGGGCCCCGGATATGTCATCTGCAAATGGGAACGCGGCGTGAAAACGGCTCTTCAGCTCTTTGATGAAGTCGTGATCGAAGGAAGTGACCTCTATGTCGGAAAAGTTGTCTCCTGAGCATATGTCCGTCGGGGAGGCGTTCCTCCGGATCCGCTCCGAGGCGGAGCAGGCGGCCGTGCTCGGCGGTAGGGAACCCGGCTCCGTGACGGTGATGGCCGTGACCAAGACGGTCGCGCCGGAGCGGGTCAACGAGGCCGTTGCGGCCGGCTGCGTGTTGCTGGGGGAGAACCGGGTACAGGAGCTTCTCGACAAATACGAAAGCTACGATCTGCGCGGCGCAGAGATCCATTTCATCGGCCATTTGCAGACAAATAAGGTGAAATACATCTGCGACAAGGTGACAATGATCGAATCCGTGGATTCGCTGAAGCTCGCGGCGGAGATCGAAAGACAGTGCGCAAAGCTTCAAAAGACCATGGATGTGCTGCTTGAAATCAACATTGCGGAGGAAGAAAGCAAGAGCGGTTTTTCGGAAGAGGAAGTGATTCCGGCTGCGGAAGGCATCGCGGAGTATCCGCATCTGAGGCTCCGGGGGCTCATGACGATCGGGCGTCCGGATGCTGCGGAAGAGGAAAGAACGGCCTATTTTACCAAAATGCGCAAACTATTAGTTGACATTGCGGTTAAAAACTCCCATAATATATCTATTAATATTCTTTCAATGGGCATGTCCGGCGACTACGCGATTGCGGCCCGGGAGGGCGCGACCATCGTTCGGGTCGGCAGGGCCTTGTTCGGCGAAAGAGAATATAAAAAATCAGAAATTCAAGATCTCTAAAACAGGAGGATATCGCAATGGCATTCATGGACAAAGTCAAGAATGTTCTCGGAATTCCGGAAAACGGGGACGAAGACGTAGAGGATACTGCGGAAGATCTGGTCGACGGCAATCTTACGGATGAAGATAAGACGGGGACCGACAATTCCATCAAAACCAGTCTCTTCGGCAAATCCTCCAGCGATCAGATCAAGCAGAATAAAGTCGTCAACATCCACACCACTACGCAGCTTCAGGTTGTGCTGGTCAAACCGGAACATTTTGACGATGCGCGCCCGATCGCCGATCACCTGAATTCCAAACATACCGTGGTGCTCAATCTGGAATCCACCAACAAGGATGTTTCCCGCCGGCTGATCGATTTTCTCAGCGGCGTTGCCTATGCAAACAACGGCCAGATCAAGCGCGTCGCCAACAGCACCTACATCATCACCCCGTACAACGTCAACATCATGGGTGACCTTTTGGATGAGCTGGAGAGCAGCGGCGTGTTTTTTTGATCAAAAAGCCGATCTGAAAAATAAGGAGGAGTAGCAGTGCTGACAGCGGAAGACATTACCAACCGGAAATTTGAAAAGGCCGCGTTCGGCTATAAGGCCGAAGAAGTCGAAATTTTTCTGAAAGACGTGGCCCTCGCCGTCTCCAAACTGGAAGAAGAAAAGGATGAGGCTGAGGAAAAGCTGGAGGTTTTGGCCGAGAAGCTGGAGGAGTACCGCTCCAACGAGGACAGCCTCCGCACCGTTCTGATCGGCGCGCAGAAACTCGGGGACAGCATCATCCGCGATTCCAAAGGCAAGGCCGAGGTGATTCTCTCCGAAGCGGAAGCCAACGCGAAACAGATCTATTATGAATCCGAACGGAAGATTAAAAAGGAAAAAGAGGCTCTGGAGCAGCTCCAGAAAGAGACCTCTGATTTCAAGAAGCATCTGCTTTCCATTTACCGTCAGCATCTGGAATTGATCACCGCGATGCCGGAAGTTCAGGAGGAGAAGGCCGTGCCGCCCGTTCCCTCAGAGGAACCTGCCCCGGAAGAACCGCCGGAGGAGATCACCGAAGAGCTCCCGGAAGAGGAGTACGATGAAGTATCCATCGCCGAGACCAAGAAAATCGAAATCCCGGTGCAAGAATAAACCATAAGCAAGAGGAGAAATAACGCCGTATGGCTCAGGATTACAATGAAACACTGAATCTGCCGAAAACCGAGTTCCCGATGCGGGCCTCTCTCCCGCAGCGCGAGCCGGATTTCATTAAAAAATGGCAGGAAGAAAAACTGTATGAAAAGATGATGGCCAAGAATGAGGAGCTTCCGCTCTACGTTCTTCATGACGGCCCGCCCTATGCCAACGGCGACATTCACCTCGGCACGGCCCTCAACAAGGTGCTGAAAGATATCATCGTCAAATATAAAAACATGAGCGGATACAAGGCTCCGTTCATTCCGGGCTGGGATACCCACGGACTCCCGATTGAGCTCAAGGCCATGAAAAAGGTCGGCGTCGAGAATATTCATTCCGCGATTGAACTCCGCAAAGTCTGCAAGGATTTTGCGCTTCATTATGTGGAGACCCAGCGCAGGGAATTCGAGCGTCTGGGCAGCATCGGCGACTACGACCATCCGTATCTCACCCTTCAAAAAGAGCATGAGGCCGTACAGATCCGTCTGTTCGGCGAGATGGCGAAGAAAAATTTCATCTATAAGGGCCTGAAACCCGTCTACTGGTGCCCGGAGTGCAAAACCGCGCTCGCCGAGGCCGAGATCGAGTATCAGGAGGATAGCTGCCGTTCCATCTATGTAAAATTCAAACTGGAGGACGGCAAAGGCAAGCTCGATCCGCTCGGCGTCGATCCGGAGAAGACCTATTTCGTCATCTGGACCACGACGACCTGGACGCTTCCGGCAAACCTCGCCATCTGCCTCGGGCCGGAATATGACTACTGCGCCGTACACGCAAACGGCGAGTATTATATCATGGCAAGAGAACTGGTGGAGTCCTCGATGGCCGCCGCGGGAATCAAGGAATACACAATCTCCGAAAAGACCGTCAAGGGCGCCGATCTCGAGTATGCCACCTACCGCCACCCGTTCGCCGATCGGGTAAGCCCGATCATCGTCGGCGCCCATGTCACGCTCGACAGCGGCACCGGCTGCGTTCATACCGCTCCGGGCCATGGTGTGGACGACTTTGAAGTCTGCGTCAACCATTATCCGGAGATCCCGGTTTTCTGCCCGGTGGACGGAGACGGCCGCCTGACCGAGGACGCCGGCATGTTCGCGGGCCTCACGACCGAGGAAGCAAACGTCAAGATTTACGATCATCTCAAAGAGACCGGCGCGCTGTTTGCCGGCGAGAAGATCATCCACCAGTATCCTCACTGCTGGAGATGCAAATCCCCGATTTTGTTCCGCGCGACCGAGCAGTGGTTCTGCAGCATCGACGGATTCAAAGAGGATGCTATCAAAGCGATCGATCAGGTCGAATGGATTCCGGAATGGGGCGGCGAGCGCATCAAGAAGATGGTCGCGGACCGTTCCGATTGGTGCATCTCCCGTCAGAGAAGATGGGGCGTGCCGATTCCGATCGTCTACTGCAAAAACTGCGGAAAGCCGATCATCAATGAAAAGACCGTCGCCGCCATCTCGGATATGTTTGAAAAAGAGGGCAGCGATTCGTGGTATCTGCGTGAGCCGGAGGAATTTTTGCCGAAGGATCTCACCTGCGACGCCTGCGGCTGCGGGGAATTCGTAAAAGAAATGGACATCATGGATGTCTGGTTCGATTCCGGCGTCTCCCATGCGGCCGTCTGCAACGAGGCGCATGGTCTGCACTGGCCCGCGGATCTCTACCTAGAGGGCGCCGACCAGTACCGCGGGTGGTTCCAGTCCGCGCTGCTCACTTCCGTCGCGTGGAAAGGCATTGCGCCTTACAAATCCGTCTGCACCCACGGCTGGGTCGTCGACGGCGAAGGTAAGGCCATGCACAAATCCCTCGGCAACGGCATGGCGCCGGACGAGGTCACGGAGAAATTCGGAGCCGACATCCTGCGCATCTGGGTGGCCTCCTCCGATTATCACGCCGACATCCGCATTTCTCCGGATATTCTCAAGCAGCTTGCGGAAGTATATAGAAAGATCCGCAACACCGCGCGGTTTATCCTCTCCAACCTCTATGATTTTAACCCGGATACGGATTCCATTCCGTTTGAAAAGATCGGCGGCATCGACAAATGGGCGCTTGCCCGTCTCGATCGGATCGCCGCGGACTGCCACGACGCCTACGAGAAGCTCGATTACCATATCGTCTATTCCACAATCCGTGATTTCTGCACAACCGATCTTTCCAACTTCTATCTGGATATCCTGAAAGACCGCCTCTACGTCGAAAAGGCGGACAGTGAAGCCCGCCGCGCCGCGCAGACGGTCATCTACCGGATTCTGCGCACGATGACTCTTTATCTCGCGCCGCTGCTTTCCTTCACCGCCGAGGAGATCTGGGGCTATCTGCCGCGCTCTGCCGAGGACGACGGCGAATCTGTCTTTCTCAACCAGCTCCCGAAAGAGAGCGGGATCGCCGCGGACGAGGCCTTCATGGAGAAATGGCAGAAGATTGACGAGCTGCGCGACATCGTCAACAAATCGCTTGAAGATGCGAGAGCCGACAAACGGATCGGAAAATCGCTCGAGGCAGAGATCGTTCTCCGCTGCGGCAAAGAGGTCTATGACTTTGCCAAATCCGTCGAGGAGGAGCTTCCGGAGGCGTTCATCGTCTCCGCCGTTGAGATCCTGCCCGGCGAACACGACGGCTATGAGGTCGGCGTGGAGATCGCCGAGGGCGAAAAATGCACTCGCTGCTGGATCCAGAGTCCGACGGTCGGAAAGGATCCCAAACACCCGACGCTCTGCAGCCGCTGCGCGGAGATCGTTGGCTGACGTCGTTTTATAAACCATTACGGGCGGGATTCTTTCGAGTTCTGCCCGCGTTTTTTGGAGGAAGTATGTTTCAGTTTCTCGCGACCATCGCCGCGGTCGTCCTGATTGCCGCGGACCAGATCATCAAGAACTGGGTTCAGATGAACCTTGCCGGCCGGGACGACATCGAGCTGATTAAAAACGTCTTATATCTGAAATACACCGAAAATACCGGCGTAGCCTTCAGCATGTTCCGGGATATGCGCTGGCCGCTGATTATCGTCACCGGCATCATGCTGCTTGCGGTCCTCGGGGCGTTTCTCTCCGGCAGGGTATCCAATAAGTGGCATATCGCCTCTCTTTCGCTGATTCTTGCCGGAGGCGTGGGCAACCTGATCGACCGGGTGAGCCTCGGTTACGTCATCGACTACGTCGACTTCCGCGCCATCCATTTCGCCATCTTTAACCTCGCCGATTCCTGCATCACGGTCGGCGCGGTGCTGCTCTGCCTGTCGATTGTCTATCAGGATTATGTAAAAGGCTGGAGGAGAAGAAAACCGGAATCCGGCCTGACCGCGGATGACGTGGCAAACGGGGGAACGGCGGAAGAAACGGAATCCTCTGAAAAACCCGCTCCGGAATCCGGCGGGAAGCCCGGCTCCGATCCCGAAAAAGCGGAAAACAGGGGAAAACCGGAAGAAACGGAAAATACCGAATCTTCCGCCGCCGGTGAAACCCTCCAAACGGAATCCGGCGGTGAGCTCCATGAATAAGATCGTGCTCACCGTTCCGGAGGAATCCGACGGGGAGCGCGCCGACCGCTTTCTCTCAGACAATATCGACTATATGAGCCGCTCCGCGGTTCAGAAACTGATCGAGAATCAGCTGGCCTTTGTGGAAGGCGAGTCGATCCGGAAAAGCCGCGTGCTCAAAGCGGAGGAATCCGTCATGCTCGAGATTCCGGATGCCGTCCCGCTGGATGTGGAACCGGAAAACATCCCGCTGGATATTTACTACGAGGACGACGATCTTCTGGTCGTCAACAAGCCGAAAGGGATGGTTGTCCATCCTGCGCCGGGGAACCACAACGGCACGCTCGTCAACGCGCTGCTCTATCACTGCGGAGACAGCCTTTCAGGCATCAACGGCGTGCTCCGGCCGGGCATCGTCCACCGGATCGACAAGGATACGAGCGGCCTGTTGATGGTGGCCAAAAACGATTTTGCGCACAACAGCCTTGCGGAGCAGCTCCGCGTTCACAGCATTACGCGCATCTATCAGGCGGTCGTCTACGGGACGAACCTGCCGGATGAGGGCGTCGTCTCCGCGCCGATCGCCCGAAGCCCGAAGGACCGCAAAAAAATGGCCGTCGTCGCGGGCGGCAAAGAGGCGGTCACACACTATGCCGTGATTCACAGATACAAGTCCTTTATCCATGTGGCCTGCCGGCTCGAGACCGGCCGCACGCATCAGATCCGCGTCCATATGGCCTACATCGGCCACCCGGTCGCAGGGGATCTCGTCTACGGCCCCGGAAACGGAATCACCTCGCTGGAGGGGCAATGCCTGCACGCCGGCACATTGGGCTTTCTGCACCCGAGAACCGGGGAATACATGGAATTCGAGGCGCCGCTGCCGGCATATTTTATAAACTTCCTTGAAAAACTGGAGGAACTCTGATTGAACTATTCGGATTTTCTGATCGTCACCGACGTGGACGGCACGCTGATGCGGGCGGAGCTCGGCATATCGGAGAAAAATCTCGCCGCCATCCGCGCCTTTACGGAAAAAGGCGGCGGCTTCACGGTGGCGACCGGCCGGGAAATCAATGTTACGAAAGAGCTTTTGGAGGGCGTTCCGATCACGGCGCCGTCCATCCATATTAACGGCGGATACATCTATGACTGGGAACGGCAGGAGATCCTTGAGCCGCATTACATGCCGCGGGATTTTTCGGAAAAAGTCCGGCTCCTGCTCGACCGGTATCCCGGGATCGACTGTCATTTCGCCACGCATCGCGCGGTCAATCTGCTGACTTCCGGCGACATGATTCGCCGGTATCTTCCGGACCGCGAGTTTTATTCCTGCGGCTTCGGGGATATTCCGGAGCTTGTCTACAAATACATCATGACCTGCCCGCCGGAAGAGATGCCGGAGATCCGCGCGTTTGCCGAAGAGATCGTCGGGAACGAAGCGGATGTGCTGCAGTCCAGCCCGTTCTTTCTGGAACTGCTGCCGGTCGGCATCTCCAAAGGGAAGGCGCTGCGCCGGGTCTGCGAGCTGACCGGGCGCTCCATCCGGAACTGCGCCGCCGTGGGGGACTACGAAAACGATCTTGAGATGATCCGGACGGCCGGGATCGGCGCCGCGCCGGAAAACGCAATTCCGGCCGTCAAAGAGGCGGCCGATTATCTGCTCGCGCCGTGCGAGAAGGATGCCATCGCGGAACTCATCAACATTCTGGAGGAACGATACATAAGATAGGTGGATGCGGGCGGAGGTGCCGGTATGGAAGAAACGAACGCTGCACCGGAGAAACGGAAAGAAGAAAACGAGACCGTCATTCAGATTCATCCGGAAGGTCTTGAACATGACGAGCCGAAAGAAGAGGAGGAGAATCTCTCCGCCTCTTACCGAAGAACGGTCCGCGCCATGTTTCTGGTGTTTCTCGCGACGGCGGCCGTTACCGTCATCGTAAACGTCAACAAATACCCGGGTTGGGAGAAGCCGTCTGTCTCTGCGGTTGGGGAGACGTCGGAAACCGCTCTCTCCTCCGAAATTGCGGTGGCCCCGGCCGTGGAGCCCATTCCTGCGGCGGAATCCGCAGCCGATGAAGCGGCCGCTCAGACGGAGGCAGCGCCCGCGCCGGCCGCCGCTCAGAGCGCATCCGAGCCAGCGGCGATCTTCCCGCTGGGCATCAACACGGCGACCAGCGAGGAACTTCAGCAGATCCCGGATATCGGCCCGGTCACGGCGGAAAAGATCATTCTTTACCGCGAACAGATCGGAACCATCACCGATTTTGACGACCTTTTGCCGATTGACGGCATCGGCCAAAAGACCGTGGAAAGGCTCGCGGAATACTGTTACATAGACTGAAAAAAATGCGTATGAGAGGTTGACATTTCAATCCCCTTATAGTATAATAGCACTCGTCGCCGGGAAACGACCGCCGTCGGAAGACGACGAAGTTGAAAACGCCTTTGTAGCTCAGTTGGTAGAGCAGGGGACTGAAAATCCCCGTGTCGTTGGTTCGATTCCGACCGAAGGCACCATTTTTGCGGGTTTAGCTCATTTGGCAGAGCGCCACCTTGCCAAGGTGGAGGTAGCGAGTTCAAACCTCGTAACCCGCTCCAGAACATACGCCCCTCATTTCTGGGGCGTATGTACTATGGCGACATAGCCAAGAGGTAAGGCAGAGGTCTGCAAAACCTCGATTCACCAGTTCAAATCTGGTTGTCGCCTCCAGAAGCAGCAAGTTATCGGTTGATAGCCTGCTGCTTTTTTATATTTTTTCGTGGTGGTTCTTGCCATATGGGATCGCTTATGATATAATAGCCGAAAATCCCAAGGCGGCTCTATATGATTTTATCGGCCCGCCCACGGCGATGGCCTATTCCATCATATTGCTGTCGCTCTATGATGGAATCGCCGAAATATCCCGAGGCGGCTATTCTATCTTGATTCTATTGCCCCGCCTACGGCGATGGCTGTCATGACACTGCCACTTAGAATGAGACCTTAATTTTAATCTGGACCGGGAGGATTGCGCATGAAACGGCTTTTGGTCGTTGTGGATTATCAGAATGACTTTGTAGACGGCAGTCTGGGATTCCCCGGAGCGGAGCTTCTCGACGGGCCGATTGCAGAGAAAATCAAACAATACAAAGAGAGCGGCGACGACGTCGTCTATACGATGGATACCCACGGCCCGGGATACCTCGAAATGCAGGAAGGCAAGAGGCTGCCGATCATCCACTGCCAGAACGGCACGGAAGGCTGGAAGCTCTATGGAGAGACCGGCAAGCTCTGCGAAGGCTGTATGACCATCGGCAAACATGCCTTCGGCAGCTTTGATCTCGCCGAGTGGGCGATGATGCGGGGCTACGACCAGATTGAGCTCTGCGGGCTTGTCTCCTATATCTGCGTCATCTCAAATGCGGTGCTCATCAAAACCGCACAGCCCGAGGCCGAAATCATCGTGGATGCGGCATGCACGGCCGGCCCCGATCCGAAACTCAACGAGGAGTGCCTCGACATCATGGAAAAGGGCCTTCAGATCACCATTCTTAACCGGAAATGATGCTTCCGGCCCTCGCCGGAAAATTCCGTTTGTTTTTTTCTTTATAAAGTCTCGCCGTCGGGAGAAAGAATACGCTTCTTTGTTCCGCCGGCGTTTCATAAATCTTCTTAAGCCCACCACACGCCATAACCCGGACCGGCCGGATCACCCAACCCGGTCATGTCCGGAGAATAAAGGAGGTATTGTCAATGATGGAATACAACATACCGGAAGTGGCGCAGCGAATTAGAAGCCTCCGGGAGATTTTGGGGATCTCCGCGGAGGATATGGCAAAATCTATCGGCATCAGCCTGGAAGAATACCTTGCGAACGAAGCGGGAGAGACGGATTTTTCTTTCACCTTTCTGTACAACTGCTCCAAAAAGTTCGGCGTCGACGTGATGACGATCATCACCGGCGAGGAACCCAAGCTCCGCTTTTATTCCATTGTAAGAAAAGGCGAAGGCCTCCCCATCAACCGCCGGAAAGGTTTCCGGTACGAGCATCTCGGCGCCTGCTTTAAAGACAAGATCGCCGAGCCGTTCCTCGTCACCGCACCCTACCGCGAAGAAGAACAAAACCAGGAAATTAAGCTTTCCTACCACAAAGGTCAGGAATTCGATTATATCATCAGCGGAAAACTGAAAGTCGCGCTGGAGGACCACACGGAGGTCCTTAACCCCGGTGACGCTATCTACTATGATTCCGGCCACGGGCACGGAATGATCGCAACGGGCGGCGGGGACTGTGTCTTTATCGCTGTGGTCATGCAGGAGGAACAACATGAAAACGGAGGACTTTTATAAGCAGTTCTGCGAGGAATCTTTTGACGAAAACGGTGTCTTAAACGCGTTTAAACCGGTATATAAAGACAATTTCAACTTTGCCTACGACTGCGTCGACGCTCTGGCGCAAATGGAACCGGACCGCAGGGCCTTGCTCTGGACCAACGATAAGGGCGAGGAACGCACCTTTACTTTTCGGGATATCAGCCTGCTGAGCAATCAGGCGGCCAACATGTTCCTTGCGCATGGCATCGAAAAAGGCGACCGCGTGATGCTCGTGCTCAAACGGCATTACCAGTTCTGGATTGCCATGATGGGCCTGTGCAAGATCGGTGCCATTGCGGTGCCGGCAACGAACCTTTTGATGGAGAAGGACTATGTCTACCGCTTTGAGGCGGCCGGCGTCAAGGCAATCGTCGCAACCGCGGAGGGCGGCGTCGAGGACCGAATCGACCATGCGGAAGAGGAATCCGGGCCCCTCGGAGCAAAATTCCTCGTCCACGGCAAAAAAGAGGGCTGGCTCGACTTTGATGAGGAAGTGGCTTCCGCTTCCGATCAGCTCATTCGCCAGGAAACCTATGCCGGAGAGGGCATGCTGCTCTATTTTTCCTCCGGCACAACTGGAAACCCCAAAATGGCGCTCCACGATTATACCTATGCAATCGCCCATATCATCACGGCGAGGCATTGGCATAACGTCGAGACAAACGGCCTTCATCTCACAGTGGCTGAGACCGGATGGGGTAAAGCCGTCTGGGGCAAGCTCTATGGCCAGTGGTTCTGCGGAACGACGGTTTTTGTCTACGACTATGCGGACAAATTCGTCCCGGAGGATCTGATGGAGATGATCCGGAAATATAAGGTCACCTCGTTCTGCGCGCCGCCGACTGTCTACCGCTTCCTGGTCAAGAACGGTCTGGAGAACTACGACCTGAGCTCGCTCAAATATGCGACAACGGCCGGAGAGGCGCTGAACCCGGAGGTCTTTAATCGTTTTCAGGAGCAAACCGGGCTCGACATCATGGAGGGCTTCGGCCAGACCGAAACAACGCTCGTTCTCGCAAACCTCGTGAATTCCAAAGTCAAGGTCGGCTCCATGGGCAGGCTTTCGCCGCTCTATGACGCAGGCATCTTTGATGAAAACGGCAAAGAGGTGCCCCGTGGCAAGGTCGGAGAAATCTGTATCCGTGCCGAAAGAGGGAAGACCACCCCCGGCCTCTTTATCGGTTATTACCGCGACGAGCTGCGCACCGCAGAAGCCTGGCACGACGGCCTCTATCACACCGGCGACACCGCATGGATGGATGAGGAAGGCTACTTCTGGTACGTAGGGCGGACGGACGATGTCATCAAGGCCTCCGGCTACCGGATCGGCCCGTTTGAGGTCGAAAGTGCGCTGATGCAGCACCCGGCCGTCATGGAGTGCGCGGTCACCGGCGCTCCGGATCCCGTCCGCGGGCAGGTCGTCAAGGCAACCGTCGTCCTGACAAAGGCCTATACCGCCTCCGACGCACTCACAAAGGAACTTCAGGATTTCGTCAAAAAGACCACGGCACCTTATAAGTATCCGCGTATCATCGAATATGTCGAATTCCTCCCCAAAACCATCAGCGGCAAGATCATGCGCAAAGATATTCGTGCGGCAGACAAGAACCGCCAGGTTGTGGATGGCTGAAATTTCCGGATATTACAAAAAGCGGCACCCAAAAAACAGGTGCCGTTTTTCTATGCTGCTATTTTTGGATAGCCACCTCCGGCACGCTGCCGACGATAATCACCTCGCAGACTGGGATCTCATAAGTCGCCTCCACTTCCGATACCGCGAGGGGAAGGATCGCGTAGAGGCTGATCCGGTATTTTAACTTGACGGAATATTTGGTTTGGTTAATACCGGCGCTCTCGAATTTGCTTTCAATTTCGGCCGAAGGCGCGCCTGCGCAGACGACTTTCATCTTCACCGGCGGGCCAACCCCGGAAAACAGCGCATAGCCGGAAAGTGTTCCCACCGGGACGGAGACCGTACAGACCTCCGGGTCTCCCATGCTTTGGATGAAGCCGGAGGAGATCTGCTCCTTTAAAACGCCCAGAGCGAAGCTGTCCAGAGTCGCCGAGACGGGCTCCCCGGATTCGTTTGTCCGAATGCGCACGATTCCCTCGGCCATGCTCCGGTTTTCGGAAAAGACCTGCTCGGCCGTGCGGTTGAGCGTCTCCTCCGCGCACACTTTGGCGTAATACACCGAAGTCTTTTCAAGGAAAGGGCGCAGCGCCATATTCATCAAATGAAAGGTGAGAATCAGCAGCGCTGTCGCGAAAAACAGCAAAAAAAAGACTTTTCTTCTCATGGACGCCTCCCGAAGTTTTCACTGCAATATATTCCGAAAGACCGGGGATTGTGATATAATAATTGTAAGAACTGTAAAGCGGCCATGAATTGGCCTGCTATTTTTATTTCCCGGAGGCGCCCGATGGACAGACAGGAAGCCGAAAAGAAAATTGCCGAACTGCGCGATAAAATCCGGTATTACAGCTATCTATATTACGAGCTGGACCGGCCGGAAATCGACGACTACGAATATGATATGCTCTATCATGAGCTGCTCGATCTGGAAGACGCCTATCCGGAGTTTATCACGCCGGATTCCCCGACCAGAAAGGTGGGCGGCGCCGCCTCCAAAAAATTCGAGCCGGTCGTCCATGCCGTCCAGATGGGCAGCATCCAGGATGTCTTCAGCGTCGAGGAGCTTTACGATTTCGACGAGCGAGTCCGTTCGGTGATTCCGAAGCCGCAGTATGTGGTGGAGCCGAAGATCGACGGGCTCTCCGTCTCTTTGGAATACCGAAACGGCCTGTTCGTCCGCGGCTCGACGCGCGGGGACGGCTTCGTCGGTGAGGACGTCACCCACAATCTGATGACAATTGCCTCAATTCCCAAACAGATCGACTGCCCGGAGATTGCCTATCTGGAACTCCGCGGCGAATGCTACATCGCCAAACAGACCTTCCTGAAACTTGTGGAGCAGCAGGAAATAAACGGCGAGCGCCCGTTTAAAAATCCGCGGAATGCCGCCGCCGGCTCCCTGCGGCAAAAAGATGCGCGGATCACCGCGAGCAGGGGACTCGATATCTTCGTCTTTAATATCCAGCAGTGCGAGGGGCGCACCTTTGAGACGCACAGCGAGAGTTTAAATTTTATAAAGAGCCTCGGATTCCCGGTCTCCGTCTCCTATAAACAGTTCGACGACATCGCCGGCTGCGTCGGGAATATCATGGAGATCGGCGAGCGCCGGGATGCCTTTACTTTCGATATCGACGGCGCCGTTATCAAGGTCAACAACCTTGCGGACCGCGCCGTGCTCGGCAGCACGGCTAAATACCCGAAATGGTCGGTCGCTTTCAAGTATCCGCCGGAGGAAAAGACGACGAGGCTCCTTGACATCGAGATCAACGTCGGCCGGACCGGCGCCTTGACGCCGACCGCGGTCTTTGAGCCGATCCAGCTCGCCGGGACGACGGTCTCGCGGGCGGTCCTTCATAACCAGGACTTCATCGCCGGAAAGGACGTCAACATCGGCGACACCATCGTCGTGCGGAAAGCGGGGGAGATCATCCCGGAAGTCGTCGCCGTATCGGAGAAAGGGCCGCTGGAGGGATATTTCCGCCTGCCGGAGTATTGCCCCGTCTGCGGAACGAGAGCCGTCCGTGAGGAGGACGAGGCGGTGCTGCGGTGCCCGAATCCGGACTGCCCGGCGCAGCTTCTCCGCAACCTCATCCATTTTACGAGCCGAGACGCCATGGATATCGACGGCTTTGGCCCGGCGCTCGCCTCCGCGCTCATCAACGCCAATCTGATCCGCTCTCAGGCGGATATTTATGATCTCAAAGCGGAGGAAGTACGGCAGCTCGACCGGATGGGCGAGAAATCCGCCGCAAACCTGATCGCGGCGATCGAGGGCTCCAAAAAGAACGGGCTCTCCCGGCTGGTCTACGCGCTCGGTATCCGGAACATCGGGCAGAAGGCCGCGGAGCTTCTCGCGCAGCATTTCGGCGATATGGATGCCCTGATGGCCGCCTCCGCCGACGAAATCTGCACCATCGAAGGCTTCGGGCAGATCATGGCGGATTCCGCCGTGAATTTCTTCTCTCTGCCGCAGTCCCGCAATCTGATCGAGCGCCTCCGCGAAAACGGCGTTTCCATGGCCGCAGAAACGAAGGCGACCGGCGATAAATTCCTTGGCCTGACCTTCGTGCTCACAGGCACGCTTCCAACCATGACGAGGGAGCAGGCGACGGAAAAGATTGTCGCTCTGGGCGGAAAGACCTCATCCTCCGTCTCCAAAAAGACGAGCTACGTCCTCGCCGGAGAGGATCCCGGCAGCAAATATACCAAGGCCGAGGCGCTTGGCGTTCCGATCATCGGTGAGAATGAGTTCCTTAAAATGTGCGAGTGACGGACGGCTTTCGCTATGCCGGTATCTCTTCGGGGCGGAATATAAACCGGAGCCTCCCAATCTCCGTTGGCTTCGGAAAACATTCGCCACCTACCTGATGATGCTCTCCGTTCCCGGCGCATTTTAGAATGGCAGGACGGAAACACCGATTAGGCCGCTTCTCCGATGCTCTCCGGCTCCGGAGAAATACCTCCCTCGTATCTGACACGATTGCCCATTCTTTCCTATTCCGGTGCGGAAACGCTGCCGAAAAACCGTTTTCTGCAAAAGTCTTCCTATAATTATTAAAACGCTCTGCCTTACGGCGGGGCGTTTTTTTGTACCCGGAATTTCTTTCCGGGCTTCTTTTTTATGAGATGCGGTTCTGCTTGGCCGTATTCCGAAAACGAAGTTTTCTCTTGCCTCATGGAACAGGCCTCAGGCTTTTCGGCAGCAGGTTCCCCTTGAAATATATATCCGGGCTGCCGCTTAAAAGAAGCTCCTAGCTTTTTATAGCGCCCCATTTTTGTCGGAATACTTTCCGGACAGGCCTCATAGAATGGGGACATGACGGGAAAGCGGTGAGCGTATGAGAAACGGCGGCAGAACTCCTAAAACCATCGATGAGATCTTTGATGAGATCCGGAGCTGCTGCGGGCAGGCCGTCTCCGAAATTCTGCTTCATGTCGGGCGGGAAATTCGGAAAGACGCAAGGGAGATTCGCCTCTCCGTGGGCCGCCCGATGCAGATTGTTACCGCCGACGGTCTCTGTTTTTGTTCCAGAAAAGGGGAGGCCTTCGCCGGGCCGGATTGGGGATGGTACCCGGATGCCGCCGAGATCGACGCGGTCTTCCGTGCCGTCTGCCAGTATTCGATCCACGCCTTTGCGGATGACATCGCCGCCGGTTTCGTCACGATCCGGGGCGGACACCGGGCGGGCATCTGCGGCACCGCGGTCTACGAAAAGGGAATTCCGTTCCCGACGGCGCAGAAACATATTTCCTCCGTCAACATCCGGATCGCCCGCCAGATTTTCGGGGCGGCGGACCCGATTCTCGAGGAGCTGAAACGAACCGGGCTTCAGAATATCCTGATCGTCGGGCCGCCCTGTTCCGGCAAGACGACCGTATTGCGGGATCTTGTGCGCCAGCTCGCCTCCGGCGAAACGGGCGCCTTTATCCGGACAAGCTTGATCGACGAGCGGTCAGAACTCGCCGCCGTCTATGAATCCGAGCCGCAGAACGACGTCGGCGCCACCTGCGACGTGCTCAACGGTTTCGGGAAACGGGATGGAATTCTCACCGCCATCCGCGCTTTTGCCCCGGAGATGATCGTCTGTGACGAACTGGGCGGCCCGGAGGATATGGATGCCCTGCTGGAAGCTTCGAGGTGCGGGGCTTTTCTTGCCGCGAGCGTTCATGCGGATTCTCTCGAAAGTTTTCTTCTGCGGCCAAATCTGCGCCCGTTGATCGAGAGCGGGGTTTTTGATCTGGCCGTTTTGATGGGAAAGGACTGCCGGATCCGGGAGATCCGGAATCTCTGCAAAGAAGGCGCAAGATGAGAGTGACCGGCTGTATCCTGATCTTTTTTTCGGCCGCGGCATGCGGGCTGTTTTTTGCGGCAAAGCAAAAGAAATTGGAGCGGATCTATGCGCAGACCGTCACGATGACCGGCATGCTGATCGCTTTTCTCCAATATGACGCGCCCGCTCTCGCCGATCTGCTGAGCCGGGTTTCCCGTTCCGGAAACTGCACGGAACTTTCGTACCTCGGCAGGACGCTGGAGATCATGCAAACCGGTGCCGGCTTTCAGGAGGCATTTGAGGATGCGCTATCGGAATTCTGCCGGGGAAACCGATGTCCCGAATACTATGACGCCGTCTTCCCGCTCGGGAATCTTCTCGGGGCGGGCCGGGCGGAAAATCAGTCCCGTACGCTTGAGGCGATGCGGAAAAACCTGCAGCAGCTGAGCGAGCAGGTCAGGCTGGAGACGGAAAAAAGAGCGAGGCTCTGCCGCTCCCTGGGAGTCGGTATCGGCGCTGCAGCGGCATTTGTTCTGATTTGAGGCGGAGGCGGAGACATGGACGTGGATATGATTTTTAAGATCGCGGCAATCGGGATTATCGTTGCCGTATTGAACCAACTGCTGATTCGTTCCGGAAGGGAGGAGCAGGCCATGATGACGACGCTTGCCGGGCTGATCGTGGTGCTGATGATGCTCATTACCGAGATCAGCAACCTCTTTGAGACGGTCAAGTCGGTCTTCGGCCTATGAAAAGGTGAATATCTTTACATTGATCGGCGTGATTTTGGCTGCCGCCATTTTTGCGGTTCTGCTCCGGCAATATAAACCGGAGCTTGCGTTTGCCGTCTCCGCCGGTGCGGGAATGCTGATCCTGCTGGCCGTCTCCGGAGAAATGACCGAGCTGTTTGACTTTGCAAACAGTTTGGTCGAAAACGAATTTCCCGAGAATTTCGGCCTGCTTCTGCGGTGCGCCGGCGTCTGCCTGATTACGCATTTCGTTGCCGACGGCTGCCGGGACTGCGGCGAGCGCGCGCTCGCGGATCAGGCGGAATTCGGCGGCAAAATCGCCATGCTGCTGATCCTGCTGCCTCTTCTGGAAGAATACCTGCATCTTGCGGAAAGGATCGCCGGCCTATGAGTACCCGGAATCTGAAGCTTCTGGCGCCGCTGATGCTGGCACTCTTTCTTTCCGGAGCCGCCATGCCGGTCGGCGGTGCGGACATGCCCGAAACAAATACGCCCGCATCTGAAGATAGTGCAGAGGCATTGGCAACCGTCGTCGATACTGTACAGAAATCCGCGGCCGCCATACAGGAAACAAGCATATCCGCGCCCGAAGACAGTATAGGGGCATCGGAAGCTGAAGGGCCTATGCAGGAATCCGAAGCCGCCGTGCCGGAAACGGACGAGCCTATACCGGAAAGCGGCTCGGAGACGTCAGGTGCCGATACGGCAGCGCCCGAAACCGATTCGGCCGGATCGGAACCGGATATCGGCAACAGCTTCGACTTCGCCTCATTTCTGGATTACTTTTCTCCGGAACTGGAAAGCGTGATGGAGGTGCTCGGGCTCGACAGTCTCGATCCTGCGGAGATCGAATCCCTGCGGATCGAGACGGTGTTTGAATCCGTAAAGGATGCCGTCCGGGAGCGGTATATCGGGCCTCTCCGTGCAATGGCCGCGGCGCTCTCCGGTAGCATGGTCATCTCCGCGGTCGGGGCGATCTCACCGGGCAAGAGTACGCTGGACAGGCTTCTCTCCGTTGCCGGCGTGCTGTATTTCTCCGCAATGGCGCTCTATCCGTTACAAGAGGCCTTCCGGTCCGCCGCGGAAGTGATCTCCTCCTGCCAGGAGATGCTCGTCGGCTATATTCCCGTGTTTGCCTCCATCGTCACGGCGGCAGGGAGCCCGGTTTCCGCCGCCGCTTATTCCTCCATGCTGCTGCTGTCTTCAAACCTTGCGGCGAAGCTGTTTTCCGGATACATTGTGCCGCTCTCCCTCTTGTTGCTTGTGATTTCGATGGTGGCGCCCTTTACGCCTTTTGACGTCGGAAAAATCACGGCCATGCTCAAAAAAGCGGCGGTCTGGTCGCTTTCTTTTTCGATGGTCATTTATACCGGCATCCTTGGGCTTAAAACTTTGGTCGGTGCCTCCGCCGACAGCGTTGTGGACCGCTCGGCCAAATTCGTGATCGGCACCTTCGTTCCGATCGTCGGCGGCGCGCTCTCGGATGCAATGAATACCGCGCAGGGCTGTCTGCGGCTCGCGCGGAACGTCGTCGGTGCCTATGGAATCCTTGCCGCCGCGATGACCTGTCTGCCCTCCATCATCGAACTGATTCTCTGGCAGATTGCCCTCAACCTGTGCGCGGCTTTCTGTGCCTCCTTTGAGCAGGGGAAGATGGAAAAACTGTTCGCGGCGGCCTCCGATGTGACCGGAATTCTTTTCGCGGCGCTCGCATGCTCGGCGCTGACCGTCATCATCTCCACCGGCGTTCTGCTGCTGACCGTAGGAGGCGGATAACATGGAATCTCTGGCCGGCTGGGCGATCTCCCTCTGCGCGGCGGGAATCGCCGTCTTTCTTTGTGAAATTCTGCTGCCGGAGGGAAGCATCGCAAAGGTTTTTAAAATTGCGGCCAGCGTCTTCTTTCTCACCGCAATTTTGGCGCCGCTGCTCTCCGGCCTTGGCGCCGATGCCTTTTCCGATCTGGCCGAGCCCTCTTCCGCCGCTTCCGATATTGCGGAAAAGGCTGCGGAATCCGTCGTGATTTCTAATTTTGAATCCAATCTCGAAACCGAGCTCGCTTCCGGGCTTCGGTCCGCCGGAATTCCGATTTCTGGGATCAACGTAAGCATCTCTTTGCAGGAGGACGGCGCCACGCTGGTGATCAATTCGCTCACCGTATGGCTTCCGGAAAACAGCTCCGCCGATCCCGCCGCCGTATCCGAAGCCGTGCGGGAGCTTTCCGGCATCGAGCCGGAGATTCTTTATGAGGGGGAAGAGCATGGAAGCGCTGAAGAAAATCCTCAATAAGCTCGGGCTGTCCGGTGCCAAATCGTCCGCGGCCGGCGGCAGAATCATCCTGATCCTCGGATTTGCCGGGATCGCGCTGATTTTTCTTTCTGAATTCGTCTCCTGCGGCGGGAGCGCCAAAACGACGGAGACGGGGGAGATTCCATCCTATCTGCCGGAACTGGAGACGAAGCTGGAGAACCGGGTCCGCCTGCTCGTGGAGGGAATCGACGGTGCCGGAAAGGCGGAGGTCCTGATCACTTTCTCGGGCGGATATGAGTACGAATACCTCTCCGATACGGAAATGAAAGAGGAAGAAAACGCCGAAAGCGTATTAAAATCTGAAACTCAAACATATATAATCGTTGACGGCTCCGCAGGCGATTCTGCCCTGGTCAGAAAAATCCTGGTGCCCGAGATCAACGGTGCGGCAGTGATCTGTGAGGGCGGCGGAAATCCGCAGGTTGCGGAAAAAGTGATCCGGGCGGTATCGACGGCGCTGGGGATTTCTTCCTCAAAGGTTTTTGTGGCAAAAAAGGCTTGAATATGGAGGGGTAGGCAATGACAAGCGTCAACAACTATGAAAGCGTGGAGCTGGCCGCCGTGCCGGCAAAAGCAAAACGCGGATTCTTTCATTTCGGAGGAAAAAAGACGGGAGAAAAGGCAAAATTCCGTTTCGTGCTGCGCAAAAAACATGTGATTGTCGCCGCGCTGGTGATGGTGCTCACCGCGGCGGTTTATGTCAATTATCTCTATTCGGTCAACGGACTTGACATCACGCCGACGGAGACCAAGAACTATGGAGACTCGCTGCTCGTCTCAACGGGAGCGGACGGCGTCGCCATGGATGCGGACGCCTATTTCAGCGAAGCCCGGATCTCCAAGGAGCAAAACCGGGATGAAGCCGTGGAGACAATCCAGAATCTCTCCGTGACGGAAAACCTGACCGAAGAGCAGATGGCGGAACTTGCGCAGCAGGCCTCCGCGATCGCCGCAAACATGGAGCTCGAGACGAAACTTGAAAGTTTGATTAAGGCGAAAGGGTTCGAGGACTGCCTTGTCTACATCACGGAGGAATATGCGGACGTGATCGTCAAGACCGACGGCCTGCTTGCCGCTGAGGCCGCGGAGATCAAGGCGTCCATCCTGGAAGAAACCACTGTCCCCGTCGAAAATATCACGATCGTGGAAGTAAGCTAAACGCTGCATATACATTTGAATAACGAAACATTCGGACAGAGCCTTTTGGAAAAACATGCGTTTTTTCTCAAGGCTCTATTTTTTATACATCTGTGTATATTCAAAAATTTTGTATTTTCTTATCATCAAAAACTTGTATATGAATTTTATTATGATATAATAATTTTACAAAAAAACGACGGCTGCGGAAGAAATCCGCGGGCCGGTGCATTTTGAAAATTTGGACAAGATTCCCCTCCTTGATAAAAACGGGGAGGGATCTTTTTTTCGGAGGAAAAGGAATGACAAGAAAAGAAGCAAGGGAACAGGCGTTTGCGCTGATTTTTGAAAGCGCCTTTCAAAAGGAAGGCCTCG
>DAOTHJ010000027.1:0-21569 GCA_035447605.1 Oscillospiraceae bacterium
TGACCGACGTGTTCCATGAGCTGGGCGTCGAGAACGTCGTCTCCGGCGGTCAAACCATGAACCCCTCCACCGAGGATATCCTCGCGGCGGTGCAGGCCACCCCGGCCGTCACGGTATTCGTACTGCCGAACAACAAAAACATCATCATGGCCTCCGAACAGGCCGCTTTGCTTGCCGACCGGGAAGTGATCGTCATCCCGAGCCGCACCGTGCCGCAGGGCATTGCCGCGATGCTCGCCGTCGACGAGGAATATTCCTCCGACGAGATCAAGGCCGCCATGGAAGAAGCCATGGCAGGCGTCACCACGGGACAGGTCACCTACGCGGCCAGGGATTCCGATTTTGACGGCAAACGGATCAACGCCGGCGAATTCCTGGCCCTCAAGGACGGCAAGATGCTCTATACCGGCAAGGATATGGAAAAGGTCTGCGTCCGCCTTGTCAGGGCAATGCTCACCAAATCCACCTCCGCCGTCACCGTCTACTTCGGCGAGGACGTCCCCATGGAGCAGGCCGAGGCCATGGCGGAGACGCTCCGCACGAAGCTCCCCTCTTCCATTGAAGTCAGCCTGATTCCGGGCGGACAGCCGGTTTATTACTACGTCTTCGCGGCGGAATAACGCTCTTTTCTGAAATAAAACGATTTTTAAAAAATAGCATAAAAAGCGGCATAGTCGATAGGACTATGCCGCTTTTATTATAGGTTTTCAGATGGTTTATGCCTTGCGGGGCCATGCGCCGTCCCAGACGATACGGCGGTAATTCTCCTTATCCGTGTCGCCCTCCGTGCTGATGAGCAGCACGCGGGAGTGCTCGTCGAGACCGAGGTGGGCCTTCAGCTCGCGCAGCACGGGATTCCGCATGATCTCGCTGATGAGTCCGGCTCCGACAGCCCCGGATTCCCCGGAGATCACCTTTGGATCGGAACCCGACGGGTTGCCAAGAATGCGCATACCGTCGGCGGAGACCCAGTCGGGGCAGGAGACAAAGGCATCCGCATAGGCATTCAGAATCTTGAAGCTGATGGTGGAAGGTTCGCCGCAGGCAAGGCCGGCCATGATGGTATCCATGTCTCCGGTCACAAAATGCAGTTTCCCGTCGTCGGCCTTGGCCGATTTGAAGACGCAGGCGGCCTTCTCCGGCTCGACGATCACCGTCTTCGGACGGTTCTCTCCGAGCACCGCGGTGAAGAAGCCGAGCACGGCGCTGGCAAACGACCCGACACCTGCCTGAAGGATCAGATGCGTGGGCATGCCCTCTCCGGATGCAAGAAGCTGCCGGTAGCATTCATAAGCGAGCGTCATATAGCCCTGAAGGATCCATGTCGGGATCTGCTCGTATCCCTCGAAAGCGGTATCCTGCGTGAGCACCCAGCCGTATTCGTGGGCATTCTTATCCGCAAGATGGACGCACCCATCGTAGTTCATGTCTGTAATGGTGGCGTCGGCGTTCTCCTTGAGGATATTTTGGAGGCGTTCCTGTGCCGAGCCCTTCGGCATATAGATGACGGAGTGCTGACGCAGTTTATTTGCCATCCACGCGACGCCGCGGCCGTGGTTGCCGTCCGTCGCGGTGACAAACGTCACGTCGCCGATCTTCGCGCGGGCTTCGTCGCTCGTAAGCTCCTCAAATGAGGTCTCTCCGATATTCTTGCCGAGCTTTCCGGCCAGATAGTTCCCGATCGCGTAGCCGCCGCCGAGCACTTTGAAAGCGTTGAGGCCGAAGCGGAAGGACTCATCCTTGACGAACACGCTTCCGACGCCCAGCGCCTCGGCGAACCCGTCGAGTTTGCGCAGCGGCGTAAATTCATACCCCGGGAACCCCGCAGAAAAGTTCTGCGCCTTTTTTGCCTCTTCGAGGGAGGCGATGTTCACATCCGCGGGCGCATGGCTGCCGCGGGTGCGAAGGATATACTCAAATGTTTCTTCCATGCTCAATCGGCCCTCTTTAGTTGTTTTTCCGTTTTAATTTTGACTTCATATTCCTTGAGCATCTTGACGACCTGCGGGCTCAGAAGCAGCAGGGCGATCATGTTCGGAATGAAGATGAATCCGACGACCATATCCGCCATATCCCAGATCTGGGAGACAGGCAGCGTGCAGGAGATGACCGGCGGAATGAAGAAGAGCCAGCGGGCCCACTTCGAGATCTTGTCGCCGAATACATACTTCAGGCTGGTGCGGAATTCGACAAAATATCCGAGATAGGAGCTGTAGCAGAAAAGGAACACGGCGATTCCGGCAACCCACATGCCGACGTCTCCAAAGGACTGACGGAAGGCAAGGAATGTCAGATAGATGCCGGTCTCTCCGCTCGCCCAGATCTCTTCGCCGCCGCTGAGGATGGCGATACCGGTCAGGGTGCAGATAATAATGGTATCAATGAACACTTCCAGCACGCCGTAGAGGCCCTGATGGATCGGATGATCCGTCTTGGCAGTGGCATGTACGGTGGCCGCCGTGCCCTCGCCGGCCTCATTCGAGAAGATGCCGCGGAATCCGCCCTTGGTCATCGCCAGCTTGATGCCGGCGCCCGCGAATCCGCCGACCACCGGGGCCGGAGCGAACGCATATTTGAACACGAGATCAAACGCATAGCCGACATGATCGATATGCGCGAAGATCACAAAGAGGCATCCAAGAATGTAGAGCAGGCACATCGGAGGAACAATCGCGCTGCAGGCTTCGCCGACGCGCTTGATTCCGCCGAGGCAGATGATCAGGCTGACCACCGCAATGCTGACGCCGGTCACGATCATCGGTACGCCGAAGACGTCGTCCAGCGCGGTGGCGGCGGTGTTGACCTGAACAAAGGCCGCGTCGCAGAGCGTCAGAAGCAGAAGCGCCACGGAAAAGACCGGAGCAAGCCAGTGCCAGCTTTTGCCGAGGCCTTTTTTGATGTAATACATCGGCCCGCCGTAATATTCGCCGTCGGGCCCCTTCTCCCGGTATTTCACCGCGAGAGAAACCTCGGCGAGCTTGGTGAGCATGCCGAAAATGGCGGTGACCCACATCCAGAAGAGGGCGCCCGGGCCGCCGATCGCGATTGCCGCGGCGACACCGGCGATGTTGCCGGAACCTACGGTGCCCGCAAGAACCGTGGAGATCGCCTGAAGCGGCGTCATGCTGCCTTCGTTATTTTTGCCGGTATCTTTTTTGAACATCTCGCCGAGCGTCTTTTTGAAGACCAGCGGCAGCCCGCGGACCTGGAAGAACCTCGTGCGGATCGTGTAGTAAATTCCTCCGAATACCAACAGGAACAGCATCGGGTAGCCCCAAAGGAAATCGAACACGTTGTAAATCTTCTCCCACATGGAAAAAATCCCCTCCCTATTGTTCAGATGATTTCAACAACAGCTAACGCTGCCGGAGCCCTATTCAACAACCGCCACAGCCTCGATCTCAACCAGCGCATCCTTCGGCAGCCGCGCCACTTCCACGGCACTGCGCGCCGGATACTCCAATGGGAAAAACTCCGCGTAGACGGCATTCATGGCCGCAAAATCGTTCATGTCCTTTAAAAATACTGTAACCTTAACGACCTCCTCCATCCCGGCACCGGCCGCCTCCAGAACCGCCCGCACATTTTGCAGAGACCGCCTTGTCTGCTCCGCGGCCCCGGAGGCAAGCTTTCCCGTCTCCGGATCTGCGGGAAGCTGGCCCGATGTGAAAATAATCTTTCCTGCCCGGATTCCCTGAGAATACGGCCCGATGGCCGCAGGAGCTTTCTCCGTGGCAACAACTGCTTTCATGCTTCCGTCCCCTTCTCAAAAACGTTCAGAATCCCCGTGAGTCGAAGTGAAAATAATTTTTTATCACTGTGAGTAAATTTTATCATTGCAAAGTTTTTTTGTCAATACCGATCCGATTCATTTTAGGAATTCCCTGCATTTTCGTGATACTGCTCAATATTTTACCGATTATTTAGGCATTCCGTTCGCCATCCAACGGGATTCCGCATTGACTTTTTTTATGCACTGTGATAATATTTTATCATATAAATCCTGCAGAAAGGCGGTGTCTATGGAATGCCCAATGAGCTTTTGCGGCCATATATTGCACTGGTTCCCTTTCTTGGGGAGGTGCTTGGCCCCGATTATGAGATCGTCCTGCACGAGATCGGAGCGGAAAGCCGCATCATTGCGATCGCGAACAGCCACGTCAGCGGCCGGGAGGTCGGAGCTCCCCCCACGGACAAGGCGCTTCAGCTGATCCGGGACGGCGCCTACCGCGACAACGACTGGCAGCTAAACTATCTCGGCATCTCCAAAAACGGCAGCGCGCTCCGCTCCAGCACGTTCTTTATTAAGGACGGCAGAGGAAAGCTGATCGGGCTGTTCTGCATCAATTTCGACGGCAGCCGGTACCGTGAGCTCTCCCGCCAGATCCTTTTGCTCGTGCATCCCGATAGCTTTGTCGATCATCTCCCCTCCCCGGAGCCCCGCCCCGCATCCGACGAGGGCAGCGGCACAAACGCGGAGCATTTTCCGAACAGCGCGGAGGATATCGTGGCCGAAGCCATCCGCCAGGCCACCGAAAACGCCTCCGTCCCGGTGGACCGCATGACGCCGCAGGAAAAGATCGACATCGTTGACCGCCTGAACCAGAGCGGCATCTTCATTGTGAAAGGCGCCGTGAGCAATGTTGCGCAGGCGATCGGCTGCTCCGAGGCGACGGTCTACCGCTATCTTGCAAGCCTCAATAAAAAGAAGCTGAAATAAGTTTGCCCGCAGAGCCGGTATTTTTCCCTATCGCCAATTTGGAATCGCACAAAAAGCTCTGGACGGCGCGGCATATAGAAACATATTCCGGATAACCGGACGGCATGACCATTTTGGCCGTGCCGTCTTTTTTTGCCGTTTGAGAATTTTTTCGGTGTAGTTTGAGGGCGTCCCCGGCTTTTTTCCGTGCAGGCCCGGGTTGGGCTTTCCTGCAAATCCGCCGGCGCCCTCCGTGCTCAAGGGCGGCGTTTTTTTGGCAACCGTACAAAAAGCGCTTTTCGGAACGGCCGTTTTTTTGGAGGATTGTGAAAATTCCTCGCAGACGGTTGACAAGCGGGAAAAAGCAGGGTATAATCGGCACAAATTAAATTGATCCGGCCACACGCCGGAGCAATGGTAGAGGCGCGGCAAGTCAGAAGTACTCCGTCCACGATGGAATTCAGGTTCCGGACGAGAGAAAAGGGGCTGCCGCCGAAGCTGAAACGGGCCTGAAGAGCCGTTTCTCGCTGGGCCGACGGAGAAGATCCGGCGGACTGTCACAGAAATGTGGAGAGCTATCATTGGCGGAAAGCTTTCGGGCAAGCACCCGGAAGCCATATTACTTAGTAATGAAGCCATGAATGCGAACCTCGCATTCATGGCTTTTTTAAAATTCAAAAAAAGAGAGGGTACCAACATGAAGAAATGGATTGCCTTGCTGCTGACCGCCGTCCTTGTTTGCAGTCTCAGCGCCTGCGGAACGCCCGCAGCCGAAGAAAGTGAAAGCCAGCCCGAATCCCAGACTTCGGAAGAAACCGTCACCAGCGATACCGAAAGCACTCCGGAAGCACTGCCGCAGCTCCGCGTCGGCATGGAATGCGCCTATGCCCCCAACAACTGGCAGGAAGACACCGCCACCGACACCAACTATCCGATTGAAAACGTGCCCGGTGCCTTCGCCGAGGGTTACGACGTACAGATCGCCAAGATCATCGCCGCTGAGGCGGGTTATGAGCTTGTCATCGTAAAGATGGCCTGGAGCGGACTGATCGAAGCCCTTAAGCAGGGTCAGATCGACGCCATTATTGCCGGCATGGCCGATACGGCCGAGCGCCGCGAATCCATCAACTTCTCCGATCCCTACCACGTCACCGAATACGGCGTCATGGTGAACGCCGACTCGGCCTATGCCTCCGCCACGAGCATCCACGACTTCTCCGGCGCCAGCATCCTCGGCCAGAAGGATACCATGCTCGACACCGTCATCGACCAGATGGAGGGCGTCAACCACCTGACTCCGGTCGACAGCGTCCCCAACATGATCTCCCGCCTCGATCAGGGCACCTGCGACGGCATCATCGTCAACGTGGAAAATTCCGAATCCTATCTTGCCTCCAACCCCAACTTCAAAGTCATCACCTTCGCCGAAGGTGACGGCTTCGATCTCGGATTCGTCGGCGCCTGCGTGGGTCTGCGCAAGGAAGATACCGATCTGCTTGACGCCGTGAATACGGCTCTCGCCGGCATCGATCAGGAGACCCGCGACACCCTTTGGGAAAACGCCGTGGCGAATCAGCCTAAATAATTTTTCATTTAGATTACGTTCCCGCACAATAAACGCGCAGCACCTTGCGCACAGGAGGCAGCTATGAGAAAACTTGTGGATTTCTTCAGAAAGGACCGTCGGTACGGATACCTGACCGGCGCGGTCATGACGGCGCTGAACGTATGGATGTGGCGCTCGGAGCCCTCGAGGCTCAGTTTTCTCGGCAGCGACAGCGTGCTGCTGTATCTGCTTGCGGCTGTGTGCGGCGTGTTTGCGGTTATGGCTCTGATCGCAGGAGCCGTGAAGCTCACCCACTGGCGCAATTACGGTGAGACCGCGATGAAAAAGCCGGCCATGCTGAAAGTGGCCCGTTATCTCTACTTCCTGGTGCTTGCCGCATTTCTCGTCACCGTGACGGATCGGATTCTGCTCGGCTTTATCAGCCTTACGGAGGAATCTGTCGCCTCCGAAAGCAACCCGCAGGGGTTCCTTGCCTCGATGATCTACATGTTCTGGAAAGGAAGGTCGATGTTCGCCCTCGGTGTCTGGACCACGGTGCGCATCGCCCTTCTGGGCACGGCCATCGCCTTCGTGCTGGCCCTGCTGATGGTCACGCTCCGGATTCTGAAACCCGTCCGTCAGGATAACGACCTCGTGCGGTTTTTTAAGAAGGTGGGCGGCATCTTTTCGAGAATCTACATCACGGTCATCCGCGGCACGCCGATGATGGTGCAGGCGCTGATCATCTACTACGCGGGCTTCGGCCTTTTGAAGAACTCCTCCATGACGATCACCGAGATCAACTATGTGTGGAGCGCCTTTATGGCCGGCCTGATCACCGTCTCCCTCAACTCCACGGCCTACCTCGCGGAGGTGCTCCGCGGCGGTATCGAGTCCATCGACAGCGGCCAGATGGAGGCGGCAAGGAGTCTCGGCATGACAAGTTGGCAGGCCATGAGAAAGGTCGTCTTTCCGCAGGCGGTCAAAAACAGCATCCCCGCCATCGGCAACGAATTCATCATCAATATCAAGGATTCGTCGGTGCTCTCCGTCATCGCCTGCTTCGATCTGATGTTCGGCACAACTTCGGTGGTCGGCATCTACTACCGTCAGCTCGAGGTCTACTGCATCGCGGCGATCACTTACCTGATCCTGACCTGTTTCTCCTCTCTGCTAATGAAGGCCATCGCAAAAAGAATGGACACCCCCGCCAAAGATATTCCCAGTTCGAATTGAGGTGACATGATGGAACCGATTCTGAAAATTGAAAAACTCGAAAAATCCTTCGGTTCGCTGAAGGTCCTGAAAGGTATCGATCTGGAGGTGTACCCGGGGGAAGTGGTGTGCATCATCGGGGCCTCCGGCTCCGGAAAATCCACCCTGCTCCGCTGCATCAACCTGCTGGAGGAGGCCGATTCCGGCAACGTCTGGTTTGAGGGCAAGGATCTGATGGATCTCTCCACAAACCTCAACAAGCTCCGGGAACGCATCGGCATGGTATTTCAGAGCTTCAACCTCTTCGCCAACAAAAACGCGCTTGACAACTGCACCATGGCGCCGATGTCGGTGAAGCATCTCTCCCGGCAAAAGGCCGAGGAGCTTGCGGTCAAACATCTGACGACCGTGGGCCTTCAAGATTTCATCCATGCCGACAGCCGCAGGCTCTCCGGCGGGCAAAAGCAGCGCGTGGCCATTGCCCGGGCGCTGTGCATGGAGCCGGACATGATGCTCTTTGACGAGCCCACCAGCGCGCTCGACCCGGAGATTGTGGGCGAGGTGCTCGACGTCATGAAAGGGCTCGCCGGCGAGGGTATGACCATGGTGGTCGTCACCCACGAGATGGCCTTCGCAAAGGAGGTCAGCGACCGGGTGGTATTTATGGACGGCGGCGTCATTTTGGAGCAGGGCAGCCCTGCGGAGGTCTTCGGACATCCGCAGGAAGCCCGCACCAAGGAATTTCTGAGCCGCTATCTGGAGGAAAAATGAAGGACATTACGGAATTCTTTACGAGTGAAAGCGATTACCCGGATCTGGATTCAGACGGCGCGGCGGAGAGACTTTCCGCCGCCATCCGTTGCGTCACCGTGAACGACGGCACCGATTATGCCGGCTTCGAGGCGCTGCAAAATTTGATGAAGGAGAGCTACCCCGCCGTCCTGCGCGCGGGCAGCTTTGAGCTCATCGGACGCAGCGTGCTCATCACCATCCCCGGCAGCCATCGGGAACTGCTCCCGGCGCTCTTTATGAGCCATCAGGACGTGGTTCCCGTCGTGGCGGGTACGGAGAACGACTGGACCTATCCGGCCTTTTCCGGCGCCATCGCCGACGGCTATATCTGGGGCAGAGGGACGCTCGACATCAAAAATCAGGTCTTCGGCATCTTTGAGGCGGCGGAATACCTGCTCTCCCGCGGCGCGCGCTTCGAGAGAACGGTGTATTTTGCCTTCGGGGAGGACGAGGAGACCTACAACTTCGGCGCGAAGGCCATCTCCGATACGCTAAAAAGCCGCGGCGTCCGGCTGGAATTTGTGCTCGACGAGGGCGGCGGAAAGATTCAGTCCGGGGCCGCTTTCGGCGCGCCGGAAATTTCTTTCTCCCAGATCGATCTGATGGAAAAGGGCTATGCGGATCTGGAGCTCTCCGCCAAAAGCGCGGGCGGGCACTCGAGCCATCCCTTCGGCGGTACCTCTCTGGGCAGACTCTCCTGCGCCATCGCCCATATCGTGGAGCATCCGTTCCCGGCGGAGCTTTCGCCGGTTGTAAAGGGTACTTTTTCGGCGCTGGCCCCGTATATCACCGAGGAGCCGCTGAAGACACTGGCCGCAGACCTTGATAAAAACGCCTCGGCCCTCGCGGACTACTGCCTCGGAGTGCCGGAGCTCTTTCCGCTTGTGACCACCACCATCGCGCCGACCATCATCCGGGGCAGCTCCGCGGCCTGCAACGTGATGCCCCAGAACATGGAGGCGGTCGTCAACTTCCGCATTGCGGAGGGACACACCGCCGATGAAGTGATGGAGAAATGCCAAAGGGTTGTGGCCGATCCGGAGGTCTCCCTGCGGTTTTTGCAGGCGAACGACCCCTCCGCCACCGCCCGCACCGACGGCTTCGGCTATCGAACGCTCAAGGCGGCGATGAACCGGTATTTTCAGGATGTGGTGGTCATCCCCTCCATGACGGCGGGGGCCACCGACGCCCATCACTATGAGCAGATCTGCGACACCTGCCTGCGCTGCAGCCCGTTTATGGGAAACGAGGATGAGGTTGCGAGAGGCGTGCACGGCACGGACGAGAAGCTCTCCCTGCGCGCCTATGCACAGGGCATCCGGGTGCTCATCCGCATTATGGAGACGCTCACCGAACAGAAAGCATAAAACGCGCAGAAAGCCCTCTCTCCGGGAACTTTTGCATGCGCTTGGCTTGAAACAAAGGAGCCGTGGGTTTCAATTCCGGCACCTCGAACAGAAAGACATACCCCCCGTCAAAGGGAAGGTATGTCTTTTATTATGGGGAAAAGCATGGTATAATCCATGCAAGGATAACAGGAGAAGCAGGCAAAACGGCCATGGAATCGTCGATTTCCGGAGGTGAAATACGCTGGATTTACAGACTTATAAGATGCTCGAACAATATATGCTCACATGTATGGACGACAGCGCGCATGACAAAGACCACATCTACCGGGTTTTATATGTTGCGCTGGATATCGCAAGCTATGAGAACCCCATCGATTACGACGTACTCATCTGCGCCTGTTTGCTTCATGACATTGGCCGGCGGGAGCAGTTTGAAAACCCTCAATTATGCCACGCCGCCGTCGGCTCGGAAAAAGCATATGCGTTTTTAGTCTCCGAAGGCTTTGAACACGAATATGCGGAAAAAGTGAAGGCCTGCATAAAGACGCATCGTTTTCGCAGCGATTCGCCGCCCCAAAGCATCGAGGCAAAAATCTTGTTCGATGCGGATAAGATCGATGTCATCGGGACGCTTGGCATTGCGCGCACCATCTTCTATAAGGGACAAGTATCCGAACCGCTTTACTCGCTGCTGCCGGATGGGCAAGTATCCGACGGTTCCAAGGATCCATTGCCTTCCTTTTTTCAGGAATATAAGTACAAACTGGAGAACCTCTATACTCGCTTTTACACAAATCGCGGCGCCGAAATCGCGGCAGAGCGCCAGGCATCCGCAAAAGCTTTTTATGAGAATATGCTGCGCGAAGTGCAATCCTCATACAAGGTTGGACAAAACTTGCTGTTGAATCATATTGATTAAAATATAAAAATCGATAAAAGTCTGTCGAGAATGTTTTTAGCAAAAGCAATCTTTTTCACCCTATTGCCTTAAACCCCCGCACCGTTTTGACAACGATGCGGGGGTTTTTATTGTCATCCGGAGTTTTTTTCCAAGTTCGGCGGCGGCTTTGTTTCACGTTTTTCGGACTCAGCGTCTTTATTGGCTTCTTCCCGAGAAACATCTTGTCCGGGCCTGGCGCACAGTCTGCGGAAAAAAATCCACAATGCCCGACGATATCTCTTATATTTTCCGGTGCTCAAACCGCAGGGCTCCCCTTTCCCTTCCAAATGAATCTGCGCCCATCAAAACCGGGAACTATTTTCCTTTTTTTGCCAAATTTCAATTGACAAATATTTGATTGTATGACATAATTTTCCAGTAGGTTGTCCATTCTTGCTTTATAAAATGCAGAAAGACGGGGACGCAAATCTCGAGAATCCGGCCTCATTAAAAGATCTGATGCCGTTTTTTTATTTTTGCGTTCTGTTCGTCATGTTCTGCGAAAATCCACGGTACATTTCAACCACATTGCTCTGTTCACGGTTTCCAACACTTGGCGAGGATGAGAGGACAAACTGAAAGGAGAAAACAGGATTTATGAAAAGAAGGTTCGGTTTAAAGGCTTTGGCCGTCCTATTGACGGTGATGATGCTGTCGGCGTTGCTGCCGATTACGGTATTGGCAGATTCAGCAACGACCTTTATCGGCATCACCTCGGATGTCCACGGATCGTATACAAATATTTCAACGTGGCTCAGCAGCAACAACGACGGCTCGCTGGAATATGTGGTCTTTGGAGGCGATATTGGTTCGATGTACTGGAAAACCAGCGCAGCCGAACTCGATACGATCAGCACCAACACATCCTACGCCTCCGACGGTGACCAGACCGTCGGGAAGATCAACGATTTGATCGATGCGCAGTATCCGGATACGACACCCGTCTATACCATGGGCAATCACGACTGGTATATCGGTTCCATGGGCGTTTATGCCAATGCCGGCACGTTATCGTTCCAGCCGATCACCGGTTGTGCCCGGACAGGCATCCAGAACGATCCGGACAGCGACGGCTTCACGATCTATACGTTGGGTGCCGCAAACGGCAATTCCTCCCCTTGCCTTTTCTCGGAGGACGATATTGCCGATCTGGAAACGGAGCTGGCGGGCGCGGATCCGGGCGAACCCTTCTTTATCATTTCGCATTTCCCGCTTCATTATGGGAGCAGCCGCACCGGGCAGAACAGCAGCGAACTGATTGATCTGCTCAACGGTTACCCGAATGTATTTTTCTTTTGGGGGCACAATCATCACTCTGGGGAATCGCTGCTGAATACCATCAAAATCGCGGGCGATACCATTGTTCCTTCGGATGCGACGAGCACAACCAAGACGCTGAATTTCACCTATGCCAATTCCAGCCACATGGGCAGCGGTGACTCCATCAACGGCACCGGTGTCCTTGTTGAAATTACAGACAACGGCGATGCTTCTTCGGTCACGCTGACCTATAAGGACATGAACGGAAGCTCGGTCGGCTCGTCTGTGACCGTGGATCTCGGCGCCGCGGGCAGCGAGATTTCAGCCGTTGCGGTCACCGGCATCGCCTCCCCGGCGGCAGATGCCGCACCGGATACCGATGCTGCCGTTTCCACCGGCGGCGTCACCGCTTCCGCCGTATCATGGCTTGTGGGTGGCGTGCCCTTTACCGGTGCAGCCTTTGCCGAAGGCGTGGCATATACCGCGCAGGTGACGCTGACAGCAACCGGCAGCAGAGTCTTTACCGCGTCGACCTCGGCCACCGTAAACGGAAAAGAAGCGACATCGGTGACGTTAAATCTTGACGGAACCCTTGACGTAACCTATGATTTCCCGCAGGCGGCCGAGTCGTCGCTGACATACACAAAGGTGTCGTCGGTCAGCGACGGGCATCAGTATGCCATCGTCATAGACAGCGTCGCCATGAACAATACGGCGCAGACGGGCTCCACCTCGTATTACAGCTATGTGGGCCTCGGATATACGGCTCCGGATATCAGCTCCGACGGCAATACGCTGACCTTTGACTCGGCAGACGATGCGGAAGCCGCCACATGGACTTTTGAGACCACCGGCAACGCGGACGAATGGGTAATTTCAAATGAAGGCTCCTATCTCTATGCTTCGCAGTCCAGATCCCTTATGCTGGATTCCACAAGCAGCACTCCTTGGACATTCGGAACGCTGAACGGGAATTCCCAACTATATTCCACCCTCTATGACAGCACCGACGACGAAGATGTCACCTGCAAGCTATACCTCCTGCAGATCCACTTCCGTCACGCTCAGCTCGTCCCAACTGAACTCGCTGGATGCGGATAAGGATATCCTTGTGAGATATAAGGCCACGCTGAGGGCCGATGCAAGCGACAACCAGTTTATCGACCTGCTCGCAGGGGAAGATCTGCCCGATACCGTAACCGGCGACGACACTTCCAACAAAATGAGCGGTATGGTCCAGAACACCATGGAGTACTCCACCAACGGCAGGACTTGGACCAAATATACCGGCAAACTTCCCAACCTGGCGGGCAACATCACCATCTATGTCAGAATGTGCGCCTACGACAACACGATGCCCGGCGAAGCCGAATCCTTTGTCTTCACCAGAAAATCCTATATGATCTTTTGGTTCTGGTACCGGTAAGGCTGCCTGAAGAAAGGTTAAAATGTAGAAAATATCTCCATTCCGGAACAGGCATACCCGCATAGGATAAAACCGCGGAAACAGGGCACCAATTCCGGCTTCATTCTTCATATCCGGGAAGCCGCACGTTCAAACTTAGCCTCCGAACCTAAAAAAGGCCGCCGATTGATACCGGCGGTCTTTTGTTTGGTCTATTTTATATGGATTTCCGGGCGGGGATCTCCGCAGAGCCACCGAATACGAACCACGGGATAAAAGTTATCCCTTATTTTGCTCCGGAGTTCCTCCAGCCTTTTCTTCAGCGCCACAAGTCCCTCCGCCGGGTCGTCGATTTCCATCACGGCCTGCTCCATCGGACAGATGCCGCCGCCCGTGCGGTCCGTGATGATCTCCACCAGCGTATCCGACGCGGTGGAAATATGGTGTGCCTTCAAATAGGCCTCGGCGCTTTTACTCATCGTGACGCCGTAGCAGCTCTTTGCGCCGCCGAGAACGAACACCATCGCGGCGGCCTTTCCGACGATCTTGTCGACGACGGAGACATCCTTCAGCGCGCCTTCTTCATAAAGCTGGATCACCGGCCCGATCCCCATGCCCGTGCCCGTGCGGACGATGCGGTTCTCCCGGATGACCACGCAGGTGGCCGTGCCCTCGCGGATCAGGTTGACCGCCGAGCGCAGCGTATCCTCCCCGGGACGGAAGCGCCGCAGGGCCTCCACGACCGCCGGAATCAGCAGAAACTGAATGACGATGCCCGGCAGGCCGGTCGTCACCGCCGCCAGAACGGGCAGCGCCTTGAGTTCTCCAAACGCGGCGGCAAGGGCCTCGAACATGGCCCAGTAGGAAATACGACCGCAGAGCATTGCCGTGGCAAGCGTCGGCAATACGCCGAATTTTTTTCTGCCGAGCGGTGTCTTCCAAAAAAGCAGGCCGCTGACAAGACCGTAGGTGGTAAGCTCGGCCGTCATGATCGGCAGCATCGGAAACGCGGCCGGCATCCCGGTCAGCAGGGTGTTCAGCGCCGGCGTCAGCAGCCCGCAGAACGCGCCGTACAGCGGGCCGCAGAGAAATCCGGCCAGCAGCACCGGGATATGCATCGGCAGGAGCACGGTTCCCTGCACGCCGAGGCCGTGCGCAAAGGCGAACGGCAGCAGCAGGCCGGCAGCCATCAGCATTCCGGCGACGGTGAGTTTCTGTGTGTTTGTACGGATCATAAAGCGGCCCCCTATGAACAATACCGGTTTTTCGGCGGAAACGATATCTTTAAGCGGAAATATCACCGACCGAAGCACCGATCTGCAATCGAAAACAAATTCCGGGCTTTTGTTAAAAAAGCCCGGCGCCGATCTGTCGGAATAAAAAATCTATGGCAGTAAAAGGCACCATTATGCCCACAGGAACCAGATAAACAAGTAGCCGGAGAGCACGGCGGTCAACGAGAGCGGCATACCGATCCGGGCATATTCCCTCGTTGAAACCTCGTAGCCGTTTTTGCGCAGGATGCCGATGGCCGTGATGTTGGCGGAGGCGCCGATCGGAGTCAGGTTTCCGCCGAGCGTCGCGCCGACCAGCAGGCCGAAATAGAGCAGATACGGCTCAACGCCGAGCGCCGACGCCATGCCCTGCACAACCGGAAGCATTGTCGCAACATAGGGAATGTTGTCAATAAAGGCGGAAAATACGACGCTTGCCCAGACGATGATCGTATAGATTATAAAGATATTGTCGCCGCCGAGTTTGACGAACAGCTCCGCGATGGCATCGACAAGGCCCGCCTCGGTGATGCCGCCGATCACGACAAAGAGCCCGGCCAGCAGCAGAATGGTCTCATAATCCATCTCCCTGAAGGGCTTCAAAATGCGGTCGGCATCATGATACCGAAGCGCCTCGATCATGGCACAGGTCATGCATAAGGTGACGCAGATGACACCGTTGGTGATGGAAGGCTTGTTGGGAATGAACGAGGCAAGGATCAGCAGGGCAACCATCGCCAAAAGCATATAGGAAGGCAGATGATTCTTGACGACCTGCACGCTGCAGATGTCGATGCTCTGCTTCTCTTTTCGGAACAGGATCAGTAACGCGACGGCCGCGATCAATGCGCCAAGCTCCACCGTCCAGAAGATGCCCGGGCGCCCCATGAACCAGAAGAAGTCGAGAAAATCCATGCCCGCATAGCTGCCGAGCAGGATCGAGGTCGTATCGCCGACCAGCGTGGCCGCGCCCTGAAGATTGGAAGAGACGGCCACCGCGATGATCGGCCCAACCGGGCTGATCTTCAGCCTTTTGGCGATCTCCAGAGCGACCGGGGCAACCATCAGGACCGTAGCGACGTTGTCGATGAAGGCGGAGATCACGCCGGCAAAGACGGAGAGCGCTACCACCGCCCAGCGGACATCCGGCGTTCTGCAGATCAGCAGATCCGCCATGCGCGCCGGCATTCCTGAATCAATAAAGAGAGCGACAAGCCCCATGGTGCCGCCGATCATCATCAGTACGTTGAAATCGATGGAGGAAAGGATTTTCCCCAGCGGCAGGTATCCGAGAATGACAAAAAGCGCCGCCGAAGCCAGAGCAATCTTCCAGCGGTGCTTTTGGAACAACAGCAGGCAGACATAAGTCAGGCCGAACAGGATGGCAACAAAGGTCATTTTTGATTCTCCCAGCGATTCAAATTCCGTGCCCGGTTCTCCCGGACAAGATTGATTTATTATAACAGGAAAACGGCCTTCTGTCAAAATTTTGCGTACTTTATGCAAAACGGGCGCATCCCGCAAAGGAAGCGCCCGTTCTCCGTTTTGCCGCGGTGCCGGAATGCCACAACTACGCGGTTTATCCTCCGGAATTTTGCCGTGCGTCGGTTATTTCACCGCGCGCAGCTCGATATAACCTCTGGTGCCGACCGGCGCCAACTGGATGCGCGGATTCGCGTCATCCCATACATATCCGATGACCGCGGGATCGTAACGATCCATGGAGGCCTGCACCGCCTCGATGGCCTGACAGAAATCTTCCTCAGCAAAGGGCTCGCCCTGAAACATCAGGTACTTTGCCCTTGGCAGGTCGATCACGTCAAATCCCTCCGGCACCGGGCCGTCATATTCGGCATCCTCCTCAACGCCCTGCATATATTCCGACGTGCCGGGCTTACGGTATTTTTCCGGCAGCCACAGGCCGATCGGCTCCCCGCACAGGGATTTCATGCTCATGAGCACGCCCCATATGTCGCAGCCCACTTCCTGGCAGTAGGCCCAGTAGTCCGCCGCCTTCTCCCCGCGCTTGACGATCACCCTGCGGGCGGGCTTCTCAATCACCTGAATAAAAATGTTCTTAACCGTCTCCATGTCGCTCGTCCTCCTCCAGAATTCTCTGAATTTTACGCCGTATGGGGTAAACAGGGACAGCGGAATCGGATTCAGGGCATATTCGCGGGGATTGCAGCCGAATTCCCGAAAAAAAGCCCTCTGGTAGCCATCCACGCTGCCGAATCCCATCTCGCAGGCCACGTCGACGATCCGGCAGGTCTCATCCCGCAGCCGCAGCGCCGAGCGGGAGAGCCTGAGCCGCCGGATATAATCCGCCGGAGCGAGCCCGGTCAGTTCCTTAAACAAGCGGGCGGAATACCACGGAGAAAAGAACGCTGCCCCGGCCAGATTGGCCAACGTGATGCGCTCCGTCAGATGCGCCTCGATATAATCCTGCATCCGCTGAACGGCCCCCGATTTTTCCGTCATCCCTGTCACCTCCCGACGCTTTCATTTTCGCAGATCTGGGAAAAATTTTCTCGACGTTCTTTGCTTTTTGTTTTTCTTTCTATTTTTTTCCTTTATCTATTATTGGAAAAAAGAGACCCTCTGTATAGTCTCCACTTTATCACAGTTTGAGGCATAAAAAAAGGCATCGCCTTCCTCAAAAGGAAAGCGATGCCTGCTGGTTGCCCGACGAGGATTTGAACCCCGACAAACAGAGTCAGAGTCTGTCGTGCTACCATTACACAATCGGGCAATTTCTCGTGCTTTTTTATTATACTTATTACGGGCAAAATGTCAAGGATAGAATTTGATTTTACACAGTATTTTTTCGTATACTCGACAAAATGCGCTTATGGTATTATAATCAAAAATTGGGGACAATATTCTAAAAAGAAAAGGAGGTTCATCCATGCCCGCAGTTGATATGAACGAAGAGGAATTCGATAGCAACATTCTGAATGGAACCGGAAAGGCCATCGCCGATTTTCACGCCTCCTGGTGCGGCCCCTGCAAAATGCTTGACCCGATTATTGAGGATCTGGCGGACGAGCTCGGCAGCCAGGCCTTTGTCGGCAAGGTCGATGTCGACGAATGCAGCGATATTGCCATGGATTACAATGTTTCCGCGGTGCCTACCATCATCTTTTTCAGCAACGGAGAAGAAGCGGCCCGCCTTGTCGGCTACCAGACCAGAGAAAATCTGCTCGAAACGCTGAGTTCCATCTGAAAGAAACCCGATAAAAGCAGCCTCCCCCCGGAGGCTGCTTTTTTTCTGCCGGAACGGCTCCTGAGGACATTCCCCTAAAAAATCATATGTCCCCGCCGGATATCCGAGCGGCCCAAAAATGCAAACAAAAAGGAGACCGAAAACGGCCTCCTTCAAATAATTTTCGCTATTTCAGAGATACAGGTTCATTAGCTCGGCGTCGAAGCAGCGGTCCCCGATCTTAAAATATTTCGGGAACGTGCCGATGCGATGGAAACCGAATTTTTCGTAGAGGGCGATCGCGTTTTGGTTGTCGGCGCGGACCTCCAGCGAGAGCACCTCAAGATGGGCCTCCTCTTTCGCGAAGCGGATGGCCTCCTTCATCAGTGCCGTGCCGACGCCTTGATGCCAGCACTCCCTCGCAATTACGATGCCCAGTTCCCCGCGGTGGGAAAAGCGCCTCGGAAATGCGTCGACGCTGCAGCTTCCGACGATGCGGCCGTTGGTTTTTGCGACAAGCATCAGGGATTTCTGAGATTTTGCCACGGTGCGGATATAGGCGGCCTCCTGTTTTTTGGTCAGAGGAAGCCCTTCTTCGCCAAAGGAGAGATTGTCGGACTCGCCGCCGGCCGCCTTCAGAAAGGCAAGCATCTGCCCGGCATCCTCCGGTCTCGCTTTTTCAATCCGATAGTCCATGGTCTTTCCTCCCCGGGCCGTTATTTTTCCGCCTCGGCAAGGATTTTGTCCCGCCAGGCTTTCGCAGCCTGCTCGGCCTTGTTGTCACCGAAATGATAATAGACCTTATCTTTCAGCGCATCCGGCAGATACTGCTGCTTCACATAATGATTTTTGTAATTGTGCGCGTATTTGTAGGCTTCAGCGACATGACCGTCCCCCGTTTTGACATGGAGGTTGACAAGGTGCTCCGGCACATCCCCGGTGAACCCGGCCTGCACGTCCGCAAGCGCCGCCGTGACGGCAAGCATGCCGGAGTTCGACTTCGGCGCGGTGCACAGCAGAATGACGGCGTCGGCGAGCGGAAGCTGCGCCTCGGGAAGCCCGAGCTCGAGCGCCGTATCCACGCAGGCCTTGACGATCGGAATCGCCTGCGGATAGGCAAGCCCGATATCCTCGCACGCGATTGCCAGAAGCCTGCGGCAGACCGGTAAAATATCGCCGGCGTCGATGAACCGCGCAAGGTAATGCAGCGCCGCGTTCTCATCCGAGCCGCGGACCGATTTGTGAAAGGCCGAAAGCAGTTGGTAATGGTCGTCGCCGTCGCGGTCGTAGCGGTTCGCGCTGCGCTGTGCGGCGACATTCGCATCCTCCATGCCGATATGGCGTCTGCCGGTCTCGTCCGTCCGGGCGGCCAGCCAGCAGATCTCGAGCGCGTTGATGGCCTTGCGCGCGTCGCCGGAACAATTCCGCGCGATATGCGCGAGCACGCCGTCCTCGACCTCGATGGGCGCGCCGTCCTCCTCTTCGAGCCTTGCGACCGCGTTTTGAAGCGAGCGTTCCACATCCTCCGGCTCCAGCGGCTTGAATTCAAAGACCGTGCTGCGGCTGAGGATGGCGTTATAGACGTAAAAATACGGATTCTCCGTCGTCGAGGCGATCAGCGTGACGCGGCCATCTTCGATAAACTCAAGCAGCGTCTGCTGCTGCTTTTTCGTCAGATACTGGATCTCGTCGAGATAGAGCAGTACGCCGTTTGCGCCTCGGAGGCCCTCCGTCTGGGCGATGACGTCTTTGATATCCGCGGTGGAGGCGGAGGTGCCGTTGAGCTTGCAGAGCGTCTTGCCCGCGCGCTGTGCCAGAATCCGCGCCACGGTGGTCTTGCCCGTGCCGGAAGGGCCGAAAAAGATCAGGTTTGGAATCTCCCCAGAATCCGCAATGCGGCGGAGGAGCTTCCCTTCGCCCAAAATATGGCTCTGGCCGCAGACCTGAGAAAGATCCGTCGGCCGCAGTCTGTCTGCGAGCGGCATGAAAACGCCTCCTTCCGGAAAAATCGGATGATCTCCGATCAGGTAAAAGCTTAGAATGCAAATTTGTTTAAAATAAGATTTCCATCACGGGAATCACGACTTCCGTGGATTCAACAACAGACCGGCAGGTTTCCCCAAAAAAGTTCCGGACCGATTGGCAAGCCAGATTTTCGCGACAGAACATTCCAGACTTTCCGGCGGCTGTTCCCTCGTGGGAATCCCGCGGCTTCCGTGGATTCACAGGCCGGCAGGTTTCCCTGCTGTGGTTTTGTCCGCCTGCGAAAACGATATGCCCCCACGGGCGAACCGCCGAAAATCACTCGTAGAGCGGGAATCTTGCGCAGAGCTGTGCTACCGCCTCGTCGACGGCGTCCGCGCTGTTTTCATAATCGAACGTGGCCTTCGCGATGCAGTCCGCGACGATCTTCATCTCTTCCGGGCCCATGCCCCGCGTGGTCACCGCGGGCGTACCGAGCCGCAGACCGCTCGTTTTGAATGCGGAGAGCGGATCGCCGGGAATCATATTCTTGTTGGCGGTGATGTGGACGGAATCGAGGCGTGTCTCCAGCTCTTTGCCGGTGAGCTCCATTCCGCGAAGATCCATCAGGATCAGGTGGTTGTCCGTTCCGCCGGAGACGAGGCGAAGGCCCTTTTCGATCAGGGCATCCGCAAGCGCGGCGGCGTTTTCAACGATGCGCTTCTGATACCCGGCGAAGGACGGCTCCAATGCCTCTTTGAAGCAGACCGCCTTGCCCGCAATGACATGCTCAAGCGGGCCGCCCTGGCAGCCCGGGAAAATGGCGTGGTCGATCTTCTTGGCCAGTTCCTCTTTGCATAAGATCATGCCGCCGCGCGGGCCCCGGAGGGTCTTGTGCGTGGTGGTCGTGACGACATCCGCATACGGCACCGGCGACATGTGCAGCCCTGTGGCGACGAGCCCGGCGATATGGGCCATATCCACCATCAGGTAGGCGCCGCAGTCATCGGCAATCTCGCGGAACTTTGCGAAATCAATGGCCCGCGGATAGGCGGAAGCCCCGGCGACGATAACCTTCGGTTTATTTTCCATGGCCACCCGGTAGACCTGATCGTAGTCGATGCGGCCGGTCTCCTCATCCACGCCGTAAAAGACGAAACGATACATCTTTCCGGAAAAATTGGCCGGGCTCCCATGCGTCAGATGGCCGCCCTGGTCAAGATTCATGCCAAGGATGGTGTCGCCGTATTCCGCCAGTGCAAAATAGGCGCCAAGGTTGGCCTGCGCGCCGGAATGGGGCTGGACGTTGGCGTGATCGGCGCCGAAAAGCTTACAGGCCCTCTGACGGGCAAGCTCCTCCACCTCGTCGACGAATTCGCATCCGCCGTAATGCCGGTGGCCGGGATACCCTTCTGCGTACTTGTTGGTGAGCACGGAACCCATGGCTGCGAGCACCGCGGGAGAGACAAAATTCTCCGAGGCGATCAGCTCGATGTTGCCGCGCTGGCGGTGAAGCTCTTTTTCCATCATCTCAGCGAGCTCCGGATCCTCCTTCTTAAGATACTCGGCGCTGTCGGTAAAATCTCCGTACATGCGCAGTTCCCCCCTTCTTGGTAAAATACTTGTATTATTATATTAGTTTTTGCCAGATATGGCAAGAGAAAACGCGGATCAGGCTTTGACAGATATAAAAACTGTGTTATACTTCTTTTATCCTAATCCATCATTGCCGGAGGATGCTATGAAATACGTCTTTATCATCAACCCCAAGGCCGGAAAGGGCAAATCTGCCGATGAGATTGCCCGGAAGGTCCGCTCTTTTTTTAGCGGAAAACGTGTCGAATATCATATTTATTTGTCGGAATGCCCGGGGGATGCCATTCGCTTCAGCCGGGACTGCCCGGTTCCCGAGGGGACGGAGG
>DAOTHJ010000028.1:0-21017 GCA_035447605.1 Oscillospiraceae bacterium
TTTTGAGGCCGGTGATCGTTTTGGCGACCTCCGTCGGCGCGGAAACGGAATTTACACCCTCCAGATTCTGCAGATAGACGACCGTCTCCGAGAGTTTGGAGACGTCGTCCAGCGTGACGCGGAACGTATCCGGCAGGTTGTTGCTATTGTCTTCGGAGTAGGCCTCAAACAGCACGCCGTCGTCGCCGATGGATTCCATCATCTCTTTCAGAGCATCCTCTTTGGAGACGAAATTGATGGTGACGATGTTGCCGCTTTGAAGGATGGATTTGCGTACTTCCTCGATCTGATCGTCGGTAAGACCGTCGTCAAGAAACACCACGGCCTCGCTCTGATCTTCGAGGTAGCCCATCATGTTGTTGATGTTGACTGAGGCGAGCACCGCCGCGCCGATCAGCAGCATGCAGGAGATGAGCACGCCGATGGAGGCGATGGACATCAGCCTGTTTTTCCACAGGTTTCGGATGCCCTGGCCGACGAGATAAAAGAAACTGCTGATTCTCATAAAGTCGCCGCCTCCCATCTGCACGTATCGCCGATGACGCGGCCCTTGTCGATGGTGACAACCCTGCGGTTGAAGCGGGCGACCAGGTCGTGCTCATGGGTGACCATGACGACCGTGACGCCGAGCTTGTTGATCTCGTTGAGCAGGTCGACGATCTCGTAGGAGAGCTCGGGGTCGATATTTCCGGTCGGCTCGTCCGCAATAATCAGGGAAGGCGAGTTGACCAAAGCTCTCGCTAAGGCGACGCGCTGCTGCTCGCCGCCGGAAAGCTCATCCGGTTTGCATTTCGCCTTGGATGCGAGCCCGACCAGCGCCAACATATATGGGACTTTTCTATGTATCTCTTTACTGGATACGTCTGTGACGCGCAAAGCAAAGGCGACGTTGTCGTAAGCCGACATATTCGGGATCAGCCGGAAATCCTGGAATACAACGCCGATGGAACGGCGGTATTTTGGAATTTTCCAGTGGCTCATTTTACCGATATTGCGGCCGCCGACCGTCACCTTGCCGGATGTCGGTTTTTCCTCGCGGAGGATCAGTTTAATCAGGGTGCTTTTCCCGGCGCCGGAGGCGCCGACGATAAAGACAAATTCCCCGTCCTCGATCGTCAGATCAACGTTGTCGAGGGCGAGCGTGCCGTTTGAGTATTTTTTACTGACTTGGCTGAATTCAATCAATGTGTGAACCTCACAGTACACGAATCTATTTGAAATTGCAGGATGTCAGGACAGGATGCGAAGCGGGATGTCAGAACTTGACCGGGTTGGAAGTCAGGTATTTCTTGACCATCAGGGCGACCTTAAAGACGATGGCGTCGTCGAATTCACGCAGATCGAGGCCGGTCAGCTTCTTGATTTTTTCAAGGCGGTAGACCAGCGTGTTGCGGTGAACAAACAGCTTCCGGGAGGTTTCGGAGACGTTCAGGTTGTTTTCAAAGAAGCGCTGGATGGTATACAGCGTCTCCTGATCGAGGCTGTCGATGGAGCCTCTCTTGAACACTTCCTTGAGGAACATCTCGCAGAGCGTGGTCGGGAGCTGATAGATCAGACGGGCGATGCCAAGGCTGTCGTAGCTCACGATGGATTTGTCGGTGTCGAACACCTTGCCGACCTCGAGGGCGACCTGCGTCTCCTTGAAGGAACGGGCAAGGTCCTTGAGACCGACGGCCGGCGTACCGATGCCGACGCAGACTCTGGTATAGAATTCGCTGCCCAGAGTATCCACGATGGAACGGGCCAGTTTTTCAAGATCGGAGGTCTCGATGCCGGCCTTGATCTCCTTGACCAGCACGATGTCGGATTCGCTGATGTTGAACACGAAGTCTTTCTGCTTATCCGGGAAGAGATTCTGGATCACGTCGTAGACGGAGATATCGTTGACGGTCAGCACACGGATCAGCAATACGACGCGGGTGACGTCGGTGCTGAAATGGAGCTCTCTCGCCTTAATATAAATATCGCCGGGCAGGATGTTATCCAGAATGATGTTTTTAATAAAGTTGCAGCGGTCGAATTTCTCGTCGTAATAGAGCTTGACGTTTGAAAAGGTAACGGCAAGCAGATTGCACAGGCGCACGGAGCTTTCGTCCGTTCCGGCAACGAAGACCGCAAACTCCGGGTTCTGTTCGCTGCCAAATACTTTATAGGTATAACCATCGCGGGAAAAGCAGTTCGGAATGTCGCTGAAATCAGAGAACAGATAATCGTTCCGCTCTCCCACACGGGCTGGGTCGCTGCAGGAGATAATAGTGGAGCTGTCATCGATCACACCAACGGTGCGGTCGATGCTGTCGCTCATCTGATGGATGATGCCCTGAAACAATCTGTTGGACATAATGATCTGACCCTTCTTTCTGCGGCATGTTGTCGGCAAGTAGTAATTAAGGTTATTTTAGATTACTTTTGTCTCAAATGCAAGTTTTCTTATACAATCTACTAAATTTTATAATATTTATTTAACAGAAATGTTAACGCGTTGTAAATTCCGCCTAATTTCGCAGCATTTTTTCGTGAAAAGTAGTGGAAAACAGATGGGTGTGTGAGGATTGGCTATTTTTCACAAAAACATACGGGGTTGGATTCTTTTCATAAAAAACGACAAGTCCCGTCCGGGCATAAAAATATCCCGCGGAGGAAAGCCCCGCGGGATGTGTTTTTTGGTTCAGTTCAGGATCGCGGTCTCGGTCTCGCGGTCGAACAGGTGAATCTTGAGGATGCCGAGCGCGATCCGGATCCGATCGCCCGGCTTGGCTGCGGAGCGGGGAGAGACCCTTGCGGTGAGGTCGGCGCCCTCGCAGCGGAGGTAAAGGAATGTCTCGGAGCCCATGCGCTCGGCGACATCCACAAAGCAGTCGATGAGATCGGCGCCCGGAGCATTGACATAATTCTCCTCGTCGCGGAGGCTTTCGGGCCGCACACCGAGGATGACATCCTGGTCGTCGTAGGCGGAAAGATCGGTTCCGCCGATCTTTTCCTCCGGGATGGCGAATTCATACTGCCCAAAGGAGACGAACCATCGGCTGTCCTTTTTGACGAGTTTCGCGTCGATGAAGTTCATCTGCGGCGAACCGATGAATCCGGCCACAAACAGGTTGCACGGGCGGTCATACAGGTTGGTCGGGTTGTCGATCTGCTGGATGACGCCGTCCTTCATTACGACGATGCGGTCGCCCATCGTCATGGCCTCGGTCTGATCGTGGGTGACATAGATAAAGGTGGTGCCGAGGCGCTGATGCAGTTTGGAGAGTTCTGTCCGCATCTGGGCGCGGAGCTTGGCATCGAGGTTGGAGAGCGGCTCGTCGAGCAAAAAGACCTTCGGGTCGCGGACAATCGCGCGCCCGAGTGCCACGCGCTGCCGCTGGCCGCCCGAGAGAGCCTTCGGTTTCCGGTCAAGCAGATGCCGGATATCGAGGATGTCGGCCGCTTCTTCGACCTTGCGCTGGATTTCCTCCTTGGGAACCTTACGCAGTTTGAGGCCGAACGCCATGTTCTCATAGACCGTCATATGCGGATAGAGGGCGTAGTTCTGGAAGACCATCGCGATGTCGCGGTCCTTCGGCTGGACGTCGTTGACGCGGACGCCGCCGATGTAGATATCGCCCTTTGTGATCTCCTCCAGCCCGGCGATCATGCGCAGGGTGGTGGATTTTCCGCAGCCGGAGGGACCGACCAGAATCACAAATTCCTTATCCGGGATTTCAAGGTTAAAATCGGAAACAGCCTCCACGCCGCCGCTGTAAATCTTGCAGACGTGCTGCAAAGAAAGATCGGCCATATCTTGCCTTACCTCCATATACCGCCGAAGGGTATAATTTGTAAAGCTATCATAGCAAATCATCCCAAAAAAGGAAAGGCATGGCCCGTCCAAAAATAAAAAGCCGCTTTTGGGCAAGATGCGGCAAACCGTATAATATTGGAACAGAATTACCAAACCGGTGGAAAAGGCTTGAGCAATATTTCAGGAAAAAGAAAACGTGTCGGATTTTTTCGGCAGATTGACCGAAAAGTTTCTCACTTTCCGGCCAACCTGCTTTTTGCGGCTTTTTCGTGCGTTTTTCGTCGTTTCGCCGTCAGCTTTCGTCGGTATCGGTCTCGTCCGGAACCTCCGTCCGGAGATTTTCGTTGACGTCGCCGGGAAGCATGACTCTTCTTATGTCCACCCGGTCGATATAGTCGCCGCTTTCCCGCCCGCTGATCTCGTCTCCGGTGCTCTCGCGGTAGTTCTTTCTCATAAGCAGACTTCTTTCATGCAAATTGGGAGAATCCCTGTTTCATGATATGAAAGACGCCTGCCGGGCGATATTTTTTCCCCGCCCCTGATTCGACCGCATTTCCGCGCAGGAGAGGATATATTGGAATTTGCGGCGGGGGAGGGATGCGGTTTTGCGGGTGATCTACGTCGACATCCTGTTGGCAATCAATCTTGCCGTCAACTACCTGCTTCTGTTTGCCGCGGCCCGCCTCTCGGGAAACGCCTTCTCGCGGCTGCGCGGGATCCTCGGCGCGGCGGTCGGGGCCATGTATGCGCTGATTTTGTTGGCGGAGGTATCCCCGCTCTGGATGGTTGTCTCCAAATTCGCCGTCTCCGCAGTCATGGTTCTGATCGTCGCGGGGAGAAGCAGCCTTTCCCGCTATTTAAAAATGCTCGCCCTGTTTTATGGGGCGGGTTTCATCTTTGCCGGCGCGATGACGGCGTTTGCGCTGCTTTTCCGGCCGGATTCCTTTTTATTGGAGAACGGGATTCTCTACTATGAAATCCCGCCGGGCATTCTCGTCATCTATGCCTGCGCCGCCTTCGCGGTGACAGAGCTGCTCCACCGGCTGACGGAGAGGAATACCTCGCAGGAATTCTGCGGGGCACGGATCGTTTTCCGGGGAAAATCCGCCCATGTGAAAGGCTTTTTTGACAGCGGATGCTGCCTCACGGATCTTTTTACCGATACGCCGGTCGCGGTCTGCCGGCCGGAGACGCTCGCGAAAATTTTGCCGCCGGACTATACGGAAGCCGCCGCCGACCCCTGTGCGGGTATCCCGGAGGGGTGCAGGCTTGTCCCGGCGGAGAGTCTGGCCGGCAGCTCTATGGTTTTATGTTTCCGGCCGGAAAGCGTGTCTCTCCGCCGAAAGGGAAGATGGTACGAGCCGGAGGCGCTGCTGATCGGCCTCTCCGTCGGCGCACCGGAGGATTGCCTGCTGTTTGGCCGCAACGTCGTTTTGAAAGAAGTTCCGCCTGCCGGAAAAAAGGGGGATGGTTCGGGTGATCTTGGCGGAAATCGGAGAGAAACTGAAGCTGTTTGTGCTGCGTCTGCTGGCGAACGCGGCGTATTACATAAACGGACCGGATAACCTGCCGCCGCCGCTCACAAAAGAGGAAGAGGACGCCGCCTTTCTCCGCATGGAGACCGGAGACGCCCTTGCGCGTCAGGAACTGATCGAGCACAACCTGCGGCTCGTGGTTTATATCGCGCGGAAATTCGAGACCACCGGCATCGGGGTGGAGGATCTCGTCTCCATCGGCACGATCGGGCTTATTAAAGCGGTCGGCACGTTCCGCTCCTCCAAGGGCATCAAGCTCGCCACCTATGCCTCCCGCTGCATCGAAAACGAGATTCTGATGTATATCCGCAAGACGCAGCCGCTTCGGAACGAGGTTTCGATCGACGAGCCGCTCAATGTGGACTGGGACGGCAACGAGCTATTGCTCTCCGACGTGCTCGGTACGGATCCGGACTGCGTCGGGCGCGGGGTGGAGCGGGATGCGGAGCGCGATATGCTGCATGCCGCCGTGGCGAAGCTCGACGAACGCGAGCGCAGGATCATGGTGCTCCGTTTCGGGCTCGGCGGCGGCGCCGAGCATACACAGAAGGAAGTGGCGGATATGATCGGCATCAGCCAATCCTATATCTCACGGCTGGAGAAAAAGATCATCCGCCGCCTCAAAAAAGATCTGGAGCAGAGCGCCATCTTTTAACCGTTGAGTACCCATACGCCGAAGCTCAGATAGGTCGCAAACAGGGACCAGATCAGATAAGGCAGCATGAGCATGCCGGAGATCGGTTTTACTTTCCAAAATTTCACGGTTGTGAGCACGATCAGCACATCCAGCAGGAGAACCCAGAGAAAGGCGATAAAAAACGCCTCCATCACAAAAAACAGGATCGGCCAGATGAAATTTGCGGCAAGCTGGCACCAATAGAGCAGCAGGGCGTTTTCTTTAGCATTGCCCGCCGTGAGCTGCACAAGACCGGCCGCGATACCCATCAGGACGTACAGAATGGCCCATACGACGGGGAAGATACTGGCCGGCGGCGCGAAGGGCGGCGGCTGGATGGTATCATAGATCGCAAACCGGTTTCCGACCAAAAGGGAGGAGAGTCCGCCGATTGCCAGCGTAAAAAACAGCGGCAAAAAAAAGGATAAAAGTCTTCTGGACATAAAGATACACCTCCATGGGATTCTATGGAGGTGTGCTTTCATTTATACGAGATTTTCATCCGAGCCAATGCAGGAAATAGCTGATCCCGAGAACAACATATAATATTCCAAGCAGGTAGGGCATGTACATAATGGAAAAAGGCGGCCGTATTTTAAATTTGTCGTTGAGGACAAGAATCTCAAGAAAGTAGGCGACAAAGCCGCAAAGATAGGCGACTGCCCGGAGCAGGGAATTGATGTCGGCCCAGAGCGTATGGGTGAAGACGGCCAGAAAAAAGACCGCCGCGGTGACGGTGACGGCAATATTGCGTAGGATCAGAAGGTTCCGGTCCTCTTTGTTGACGGAAAGTTCCGCCCGCTTTATGATCTGTTTTTCATATCCTCCATCATGTTGTTCCACGAAATTTCTCCTTTTTTGTTCTCTGAGTTTCATTTTACCGGAAGATCCTTTTTTGTCAATTCACGAATCTGTAAAAAAATCCCTGTATTTTTTTACGTCTCCGGCAAAAACTATGGCTGGGGTGATAATATGAAACGAGCAGACAACAAAAATAAAGGAGACCCTCAGGAGACACGCGAAACGGTCGCCTCTCCGCACGAGGAGATCACGCCGGCAAACATTGTCGATACAAGCAGCGATTACCCGTATCCGCCGCAGAGGTCGGAGGCATCCAAGGCCCCGGTGGAGCCGGAGCAGCCGTCCGCGCCGGTTCCGAGCGAGCCGATCACGCCGGTCAACGTCACCTTCCCGACCGCGCTGGCGGAGGAAAGCGAGACGACCAACCCGAAAAAGAACGCGAAAGTTATTCCGCAGAGCGATACGGAATCCTCCTCCAAGGAGAGGGAGAAGAATCCGCCGTCCGATGCGAAGGCAAACTCCGCCGAGGACGTCCGCGAATGGAGCAAGGAGACCAGACTGAGCTGAGTCGTGCAGCCCCGCGCTGCGCATTGTAATGCCTCTTAGGCCGTGGTATAATAACCGCAGGGCGGTTATTATACCACTATTTTAATGCCCGCCTACGGCGATGGCCAATTCAATCACTGTACGCTTTGCTCTTGTGATAGAATGGCTCCGGGAGGTGTTTGATATGCAGGCATTTGTAAATGCGACCTTTCTCTCCTGCGAGGAGCGCAACCGCATCTTTAAAGTGCTGATCGAGGACGGAGGCCGTATCCTCTACACTGGCGACGAGATTCCCGCGAAGTATGACGGGATTCCGATCGTCGATCTCGGAGGTGCGGCCGTGGTTCCCGCCTTCGCCGACACGCATATGCATTTTGAGTCCTACGCGCTCTTCCGCAATACGGTGGATGTGCGTGATGCCGGTGATTTTGCCGAGATGGGCGAGATGCTCCGCCGCCATATCAAACGGCACCGCGGTATCAAGTTTTTACCGGCCTACGGATGCAGCGCGCATACGGTCCGGGAAAAACGCCTGCCGGAACGGGCCGACCTCGACCGGATGACCAGTCTTCCTCTGCTGATCGTCAAATACGACGGCCACGCGGCTGTGGCAAATTCCGCCCTGATCGCCCAGTTCCCGGAGAACGTGACCGGCGATCCGGGCTTCAATCCGGAGACGGGCTGGCTTTTCCAGAATGCCTTTTATCAGGGCGTCAACTACATCACCTCAAAGGTATCGCTGCTCTCCATCATCAAAGGGATGGACGAGGCGGCGCAGGAGCTTGCGGAAAGGGGCATCGGCCTCGTACATACCGCGGAGGGCGTCGGGTTTAAATATGATGCCGACATCGATATGATGCGCTTTTTGCGCTACGGGCTGGCGCCGGCCTTCCGCATCTATTTTCAGACGATGGACGTCGCAAAGATCACGAAGCGGAAGCTGCCAAGCATCGGCGGGTGCTTCGCTCTGGCGCTGGACGGCTGTTTCGGCTCGGAGGACGCCCGCCTTCTGGAGCCCTATTCCAACAATCCTGATAATCTTGGATTTTTTGCTTATTCGCAGGAGCAGGTGACGGATTTCTGTAAGGAGGCGAACCGCGCCGGCCTTCAGATTGCGATGCACGCGATCGGCGACGCCGCGGTGGAGATGGCGCTCAACGCCTACGAGGCCGCGCTCTCGGATTATCCGAGGAAGGACGCCCGCCACATCATCATCCACGCGGATCTGATCCCGGAGGAGATGCAGGAACGAGCGGCAGCGCACGACATCCACATTGCCCTGCAGCCGGATTTTCTGCGCTGGCCGGAGGAACCGCAAGAATACCTTGAGCAGATCCTTGGCGAGCGGGCGGACCGCCTGTTGCCGCTCCGGCCGATGCGGGAGAAGGGACTTGTCCTCTCCGCCGGGTCGGATGCGCCCTGCACGATCCCGGATCCGATCGAGAGCATCTGGAACTGCGTCTGCCATCCGAATCCGGAGTACGCGGTCGATGTGCTCGAGGCGCTGCGCATCCATACGCTCCGCGCGGCCGAGACCTCCTTCGACGAGGGGCGGCGCGGGAGCCTCCGGGAGGGCATGATTGCGGATTTTGTGCTGCTCGACCGCAGCCCGCTCGACGTTCCAAAGGAGGAACTGCGGGATCTGAAGGTGCTGGGCACCTATTTTGCCGGCCGGCGCTTCGTGCGCAAAAAACGCTCCGTCGCCGCCGTCCTGTTTGCCGCGGCCAAAAACTACTTTACCGCAAAAGCGTTCAACTGATGGAAAAAGCCGCCCGGACGATGAAGCCCGGGCGTTTTTTTGTCGCTTTTTCTGCTCAAGGGAAACGGAATGCGGATTTTGCGTGTTTGGCCGCAGCCTGCTCGACGTTCCGAAGGAGGAGCTGCGGAATCGGAAGGTGCCGGGCACCTATTTTGCCGGCCGGCGCTTTGTGCGCAAAAAACGTTCCGTCGCCGCCGTCCTGTTTGCCGCGGCAAGCCGCCGCAGATGCCGACTCGGACCTTGTATTTGCTTCGGTGATGCGGATAAAACGCCTCATACACGGAAAATGCGGGAACTGCGATTTTTACGGTGTGGCATATCCCGCATGCTTCCTGAGAAAAATTCTCAAAAAAATATGCCCGGACTTCATCATCCGGGCAAAATAAAATTATTCGGTTTGAGGTTCCAGCCGGAATGTCGCCATAACCGGCTGATGATCCGAATCTTGAAAATCATAATCAAGCGTCTCCACGGATGTTGCCGTTACGTTCGGCGAGACGATAAAACCGTCGATGATGTAATACTGCGTCGTCTCCGGGTCGCCGTCGTAGGGCTTGTTGTTGAGCCGGCAGGTGGGCGCCGAGGGGTCGTAGACGTAGCTCCAGCCCTCCGGCAGGAGGTCGGCGCTCAGCAGCCCCGGCATCCAGCAGGATTCGTCGAGGGTGGGGCAGATATACTCGTCAACGGCGAGGAACGTCTGGTTGAAGTCGCCGCCGCAGATCACATAGTTGCCTTTTTCGTATTCTGCCTCTAAGTATTCCATCAGTACGGCGGTCTGTTCCGCCTTGCCTTCGCCGTCGTCGTAGGCCTCAAGGTGGAGGTTCACGAGGACCAGTTCCCGATCGGTGCCCTCCAGTGAAATATGCTCCGCCAGCAGGCACCGTTTGAGATTCACGGTGCGGGAAGGCCAGTCGAACGGAACCGGAAGCTGGATGCGCACGGCGTCCTCCGTCGCAAGACCGGAGAAGGTTGCGATGCCGCTGTCCACTTTGCCGACCGTGGGGACCGGCACAGGCTCGAACGCGCAGTAGTAATTCCGCGCATAGGCGCCAGAGGTGCCAAGAAGAGTTCCGATTTCCAAAATCATGTCGATATGATAGGAGCGGGCCGAATCCTGGTCGATCTCCTGAAGAAAACGAACGTCGGCCTCGTTTTCCGCAATTGCGGAGCGGATGCCGTCAAAATATCCGGAGACCTGTTCTTCGGATGGAGCATACAATCCACCGCCGTCGAAGATGAATTCGCTTTCCTTTCCGAGCCCCGCATAGCCGAGGTTCCAGGTGAGCACGGTCAGCTCGTCCCCAAGGGAAAGCGTTTTTCCACCCGACGGGAAGTCGACGGGTTCCGCCGCTTCCGGTTTCCATTCCACCACGGTTAGGAATCCCAGCAGCCCGCCGGCCAGAATCAAAACAGCGGCAAAAAGGATGCAGACAGCCTTCAGAATTTTTCTGCCTAACAGAAAAAAGCGCCTCCTTCAAAAAAAAGATACTTAGTCAAAAACGGCGTACCGAAGTTCCGGTGTCGTTATGACATTTTTAGGATAACATGTTTCTTTGCCGCTGCACAGGGGAAAAAGATTTAAATTTTAAAAAAAACGGGAATTCGGGCGAAACCGTTGCCGTCGCTCTTTTGGTTGTGGTATAATAACCGCAAAGCGGCTATGATATGGCCGTCTCAATGGCCCGCCTACGGTGAGGGCCAATTCTGCCCCGCGCGCTGTGCCTGCGGCAGAATCTTATCCGTCGGATTTTTGTATGGAGGAGTGGTTACAGTTTGGATGAAATCTGCAGGGAGATCCGCAGGCTGACGGTGGAGTGCATCGGCAGCATCGGCGTCGGCCATATCGGCGGAAGCCTTTCGATTGCGGAGGTCCTGAAAGTTCTTTATTTCGACAAGATGAAGGTCGATCCAGCCAACCCGAAGATGGAGGGCCGCGACCGGCTGATCGTCTCCAAGGGCCATGCGGGGCCGGCCGTTTACGCGGTGCTTGCCCTGAGGGGTTTCTTCCCGAAGGACTGGCTCTACACGCTCAACAAGCCCGGCACGAGGCTCCCGAGCCACTGTGACATGAATAAGACCCCGGGCGTGGATATGACCGCCGGCTCGCTCGGTCAGGGCTTCTCCTGCGCCGTAGGGGCTGCGATCGCCTCCAAAATCAAAAAAGATAAAGCCACGATTTACAGCATCATCGGCGACGGCGAGTCGCAGGAGGGCCAGATCTGGGAGGCGGCCATGCTTGCAGCCCAGAAGAAGCTCAACAACCTCATCGCGTTCACCGACCGCAACATGATGCAGATCGACGGCTATACCGAGGAGGTCAACGGCCTCGGCAACCTCGCCGCGAAGTGGCGCGCATTCGGCTGGTTCGTGCAGGAAGTGGACGGCCACGACTGTGATGCGATCTCGGAAGCCATTGATAAGGCCAAAAAGAAGAGGAGCCGTCCCTCCATGATTATCCTCCATACCGTAAAAGGCAAGGGCGTCTCCTTTGCCGAAAAAGCCGGGCCCGGCTGCCACAGCATGTCGGTCACCCAAGAAGACGTAGCTGCCGCGCTTGCGGAGCTTCAGTGAGGGGGCGGCAGAGATGGAAATGAGAGCGGCCTTTTTTGGCAAACTTAGCGAAATGATGGAGCAGGATGGGCGCATCTGCGTTCTTGACGCGGATCTCGGCAAGGCGAACGGCACCATGAAGCTCCGCACAAAATTCCCGGAGCGCGCTTTCGACTGCGGCATCGCGGAGCAGAATATGGCTTCCGTCGCGGCAGGCATAGCCTCCTACGGATTCATTCCGTTTATTACGACGTTCACGCCTTTTGCGACCAGAAGAATCTGCGACCAGATTGCGGTCTCGATCGCCTATGCGCGGCAGAATGTCAAGATCGTCGGAACCGACCCCGGCATCTCCGCGCAGCTCAACGGCGGCACCCATATGAGCCTCGAGGATATCGGCGTTCTACGCAGCATCCCCACGATGGTGATCTTCGAGCCGGTCGATGAAATTCAGGCGGCAAAAGCGTTACCGCAGATTGTTGCGCACGACGGACCGGTTTACATCCGCCTGTTCCGCAAGGAAGCCCCTGTGATCTTCCCTGAGAATTATGAGTTCGATCTTTTTAAAGCGGACAAGCTGACCGACGGCGCGGATGTCACGATCTTCGCCTCCGGCATCATGCTCAAAAAATCTCTCGACGCCGCGGAGATGCTCAAGGCAAAGAGCATCGGCGCGGAGGTCGTCAACGTTCACACGATTAAGCCTCTGGATGCCGAAACCGTGCTCAAATCCCTTAAAAAGACGAAATGCGCGGTGGTGGCTGAAAATCATAATATCATCGGCGGCCTGTTCTCGGCGGTCTGTGAAGTTGCCGCCCAGAATCTGCCGGTGCCGATCATCCCGGTCGGTACAAAGGATGTCTTCGGCGAAGTGGGAAAGCTGCCGTACCTGTTTGAACGGTTCGGCATGACGGAAGCGGATATTGCGGCGGCGGCAGAAAAAGCCATCGCGGCCAAATGATCGGAAACGGAGAGGATATTGCCATGAAAAAGCCACTTGTGGATACTCAAAAAGCACCGGGCAGCCGACTGATTCTGTACGGGTCCGTATTTCTGATTATTTCGGCGCTGATCAACGCCTACTTTGCCTGGGAATTTGCGGTTGCCGTCTTTCTGGAACTCGCAACGACGGAGCAGCTGATCGGAAGCGCAGCCTCCCTCAGCCTGCAGTGCCTGCTCTGTTTTCTGGTCGCCCTCGATGCCATCACCCACCGCAATCATCCTTCCGCCGGGCGAAAGATTATGATTAACTGCTTCTGCATTCTCCTGATTGCGGTTGCGCTGTTCGTCACAGCCACGGATATCGCCAACTATATCATTTCCGGTATCAGCGGAACCGGCGCCATCATTGTCATCATCGGCGGATATTACAATTACAGAAGAGCCACCAATCACTGAGGATATTCCATTTTTAAAGCCCTCCAATATAGGAGGGCTTTTTTGCAGGAGGAAAGATTTTTCCTCAAAAAAAGGATTTGGCCTTGCACGCCCCGAAGGATTATGTTATAATGATCTCCGCTGAAAAGCAAAGATCTGGGTGTGGCGCAGTTGGTAGCGCGCTACCTTGGGGTGGTAGAGGCCGTGGGTTCAAGTCCCGTCACTCAGACCATAGGAAATCGCATGAAAATGCGGTTTCCTATTTTTTGTGGCACATTTCGTGGCATACTGCCCGAAAAATAAAAAGAGCTTGCTCATTGGCAGGCTCTTTTTTGTTTTACAGGAAGTGAATGCAGAAATGTAGTGGTTTACTCATGCCCGCTTTTACCATTCATCACCGCATCAAAATGAGCCGTAACCTGATCGCCGACCTCTTTCTGCTTTGCGGAAAAAGTATGTTCGTAGATACCGCTTAACACAGTGGCGCTGCCCCATCCGCCGCGCTCCATAATATATTTATCCGGTACGCCCAAAGCGTGAAGCATACTGGCATGATAATGCCGGAGATCATGAAAACGGTAATGCACGCCGATCTTTCGGCAGAGCGCTTCAAACTGTTTGGTGATCTGGTTCGGGGTTAACGGCACGCCGCTTTTGACGGCATCGAACACCGCCTCCGGAAGCGTGATGGTTCGGCTGCCGGCTGTCGTTTTGGGGCCTTTTACCTGCAAGGTATTGGCATCGTCCATCACAAGCGCCTTGCTGACCCGGACCGTATGCTCTTTGAGATTAAAATCTTCCGGAGTGAGAGCAGCTATTTCTGAGCGTCGGAGAGACCCGAAAGCGGCCAAAAGGATCGCTTTTTCGATCTCCAAACCCTTTGCCGCATCAAGAAGACGCCGAACTTCCTCATCATCCGGGATCGTGTATTCCGGCTTGACTCGCTGAGGAAGCGTGACACAGGAAACGTAAGAAGGATTCACGGATCGGATGACGGCGGTGAGGAGCCCGGAAGCATTCCGGACGGTCTTTTGGCTGTGCGTTTTGGCAATATCGGAAATGAAACGCTGAATCACTTGAGCAGACAGCGCGGAGATCTTAAAATGATCGTATTCCAAAAAATAATGACGCAGGCTTTCATAGGCCCGGATTGTGGAAGGAGAAAGAATCCACCGCTTATTTTCTATATATCGGTTCACTGCCTCCTGAAGAGTGGGGTCCTGGCTGAGCTCTTCCTGCACGCCCGAAAGCCATAGGGCGGCGGCTCGCTCGGCCTCGCGTTTCGTCGGCCGCGTAAAACTCTTATAGCCGCCTTCGTAATGAACCCGTACCCGATAATTCCCTGAGGGCAGGACCCTTGCAGTTGCCATAAGAGTCACCTCCTATAAAGAATTTTTCCAAATTGGGCTTATTATTTTACCGAGGAAATAAAGTAGACGGCTTTTCCAAGGATACGCACTTCTTCAAGTTCTGGTCCCGTGATACGCCATGGGGCATATTTTTGATTTGCGGCAACCAACGTGATACCGTCTTTGTCTTTATAAACCCGCTTGAGCGTCGCCTCATTCTCAATCAGGACGGCGGCAATATCTCCGTTATCGACGTCCGATTGCTGCCGGATCAAGACGATATCTCCATCGAGGATCCGCGCATCGATCATAGAATCGCCCTTGCATGTCAGCGCAAAAGATGCCTCCGCATACGCCGGAGACTTGACATACCCATCAATATTTTCCTCCGCGAGAATCGGCTCTCCGCAGGCAATCGTACCGAGCAACGGAATCAGAACCATATCAGGCACAGGGATAATATTCCTTGCAATTTGAGGAGAGGGGTCTTTGCCAAGAAGATAATCAAGTGATGTATGATAAAAATCGGCAATCGCAATTAATGTTTCAGAGTTTGGTTCCCTATATCCTTTTTCATAATTCACATAGGTTGTATAAGGGATATTTAGCTGACGTGCCACTTCCCTCATTGAAAGCATCTTTTCCTTACGCAGCTCTTTAATTCGGTTCATGATATCACCCCTTTCTTTATCTCCTAATATTTTACACAGTTTGGGTAAAAAGTCAACGGAAAATACACAAGTTGGGCAAGAAACACAAATTATGTTGCTCAATTTGTGTATTTTTTTGCTTTACAATTACCCGATACGGGTATATAATCGAAACATACTCAAAACGGGTAGTTATGGAGGCGAAAGAAATGAAGTATCCGAATATTGAAGCAGAAAGGGCCCGCAGAAATCTTTCCTATGAAAGTATGGCGGAAAGACTCGGAGTTACTCGAAAAACCCTTTACAACTGGATTGTGAGCGGGAAGATTCCGCAAAACAAGATTGAAGACATGGCGGACTATTTCGGCTGTTCCGTTGATTATCTTCTTTCTCATGAGATCACTTTCAAAAATGCCATAAAGGAGGATGTAAGAGCATGAAGCCGGATCAAAACGACAAGTTGCTTGCGCTGATTGCCGCCAATAGCACGCTCTACCATATAAAGGCTGATAACCTGCCGATAAAAATAGGAATAAGCAGAAGTACATATAACAGACGCTTAAAGAAGCCAGAGACTTTTACAGCCATAGAGCTACGCCGCCTCGGGGAAATTCTTCATTGGAGCAATGAAGAGAAATCTTCATTTATTTGATTATTAAAGGAGAGATGGTTGATGAGCAGAGAAAAGGAAAATTATCGCGACGAGCTGGAACAACTGCTGGCGTTCTTCGGCGAACGCCGGGTGCTGAGCGTGGTAGATGTAGCGCGCTATACAGGCCGAGATCCGCGCTGGTGTAAGCAGGTGTATGACATTGATCCACAGAAAGGAATTACTGTAGTGGCACTGGCCAAACAACTGAGCGACTAAGCGGCAGGGGAGGCGGTAAAAAGGGATGGGAAAAGAGATGGAAGCTCAGAAATGGAGAGCAAAAAGGGAGCTAATCAAAAAAATAGCCCGTGAACTGCTGGAACAGTGCTCGGGCTACGGGTTCACGTATTCGGATGTTGAACAGATATGCAATGAGGTTCGGATCGGAGCGAAGGATCTGGCGTTCATTCATCCTCGTGGAGTACGCGGAATAATCCAAAACAGGAGTGTAAAAGCATGAGAACCAACAGAAGCGACATTGCCGTGCTGCTCTACCAGATAGGGGAAGCGCCGAGACCGAAATTCATCCCCAATACGTTGGAGGCCATGCAGGAGCTGGTCGGCGGATACATAGAGACCGTGACGCTGGAGGACGGGCTTATCCTTGTCTGCAACGAAGAGGGCCGCATGAACGGCCTGCCGCCGAATGCTTCGGTAACAACCAGATACGGTCAGCAGTATATCTACGGAGATTTCTTTATCTGCCGAGGCGAGGGGGACGAATTCTCCGGTCTGCACAATTCGCAGGAAATGCTGGATGCCATGGATTATGTGACGGAAAGGTACAAGCCGGAAAAACGGAAACTTTGAGCATGCTCAAAATGAGCAAAAGAAGGAGAGGACAAACATGAAAGCCACAGGCATTGTCAGAAAGCTGGATCAGCTCGGGCGCGTGGTACTACCCATGGAGCTGCGGAGGACGCTCGACATTTCGGAAGGTACCCCTTTTGAGATCAGCGTCGAGGATGACGCTATCATTTTACATAAGTACAAGCCGGGCTGCTGTCTGTGCGGAAGCGCAGATGAGTTGCTTCACATCGGGGAACGGCTTATCTGCAAAAGCTGTGCGGAGAAGATTGCCGCCGGGCTCGCCGCTGAAACACAGGGAAGCAGGGAAGCCAGCACCGGGGAGGCTTCCCATGCGGAATGACGGAACGCTGATTTTTGCGCTGCTGGTATTTTTCATCCTCTATGTCTTTTTCTATGGGATCACCGCGGATGCCATGGAGCTGACGCCGGAGGAACGGGAGACGGTTGCCTCCGCGGTCTATGCCGAGGCCGGCGGGGAAGACGAGACAGCCATGGAAATGATCGCCCAGTGCATCCTGAACGGATGCGAGCTGGAAGAGATGCGGCCGGCGGAGCTGCTGGAAGCATATCAGTATACGTCATGGAGGCCGGAGCCCTCGGAGACTGCCTTTGCCGCGGTTGATGCAGTATTCATAGACGGCGAGCGCCCGATTGAGGGAACGCCGCTGTATTTCTATGCCGGAGACCGGATCAACAGCCCTTGGCATGAGAGCCAGGCGTTTCTGACGGAATACCGGGGGATCCGATTCTTTATGCAAGACGAGTCGTCCGTGGGGGCCGGGAAATGAGGATCGCAAGAGTGTTCCCTCGAAGAACGAATGCAACACCGATGGACGAATTTGCATTCACCGATGCCCCTCCGCTGCTTACCCTGCCTGAGATTGATGAGGTACATGTCAGTGTGGCGTTTACATACGATCTTCCGCGGGCGGAATGGCTGGCCGAACAGTGGGAAGTCTGCGGTGTCCCGGTCAAAATGGGCGGGCCCGCATTCAACGAGCCGGGAGGGGATTTCGTCCCCGGAATGTACCTTAAGCAGGGCTATGTCATAACGTCGCGCGGCTGTCCAAACCACTGTTGGTTTTGTGCCGTACCAAAAAGGGACGGCGGGCTGCGGGAGCTTCCCATTACAGACGGCCATATCGTACAGGACGATAACTTGCTTGCATGCAGCGAGTCTCATATCAAAGCCGTATTCGAAATGCTCGGCAAGCAGAAAGAGCGCGCAATATTTTCCGGCGTGCTTGAAGCAAAGCTCTTGAAACCGTGGCATGTAGAAAAGCTGAGAGAAATCAAGACGGCGCGTCTGTATATGGCATACGACACGCCGGACGATTACGAGCCGCTTGTTGCCGCGGGGAAAATGCTTGCGGAGGTTGGATATGATTTCGCGAGCAGGGTTCCGTGTTGTTATGTCCTGATCGGATACCGGGGCGATACTTTCGAAAAAGCAGAAAAGAGGCTGCATGAAACCATCAACGCCGGATTTGTTCCTTATGCCATGTTATATCGGGATGAGGCTGGGAAAGTGGATCCGGAATGGAGCAGCTTCCAAAGGCTATGGGCACGTCCGGCGATCATTACCGCAAGGGAAAAGGATGAAATAGAAAAAGCCGCCCATCCGGACGGCGGGAAATCATAGGTCTTGAAGGTCGGCGGCGGGGAATGTCGTTTTCCACATTGCCCCGCAGGATCAACGCCCACGCTTTGGAACATGAAGAAAGGAAGAGCACAAAATGAAAATCACAATATCCGGGAAGACGCCGGAAGTCGACGCTGCCGTAAAGCAAATTGAAACTCTGGATCCGATTGGAGATGCCCTTTTTATCGCGTCCATCAAGACGGATCTGTTGAAGAACAACAAGGTGGTTGTGATGACCGACGAAGCGCCGCAGACGACGCTGTAAATCGGAAAGAGGACAAGCCATGAAAGAAGGACCATGCAAGGGCTGCCCGGAGCGAAGGCGGGCCTGCTGGCAGATCTGCGAAAGGTACCGCGTATGGAAGGCCGAAGCCGAAAAGGAAGCGGAATATAACCGGGAACTCCAGCGACAGGAAAACGAGGACTTTGCTCATAGAGCGCTGCCGGTGCTGCTGCATAAGTGGAACCTTCAGAAGAACGGGAGGCGGTGAGAACCGTGCAAAGGATAAAGGATTACATAATTGAGCACGAGCCGTTCGGCAAGGTCGGGCTCATAGGAATATTCGCGGCGGGCATCTTTGAGGACAATCTCCCGGTGGCGGCGGTGGTCGCGTCGGCGAGCTTCCTGCTGCTGGAGATTCAATATCACATGGAGTATTAGGGCTTTCATGCCCTGCAGAGCGGAGGGACGGGCTCTCCACCGTGCAGACCATAAAAGCGAAGGAGGAATGAAATATGCCGCCTCATTACAAAAGGCAAGACGCCTGGCTTCATGCGAGATCCCTTGACCCGGTCAAACGGGATTACCGGACGGCGGAGGATAAGCGCCGGGACAAGCTACATCGCTGGCTGCGGCTGGATATGTCGCCGCTGGAAACCGTGGAGGGAGACCCGATCAACCGGGAGCGAAGAAGCGACAGGGAACCGGCACTTGACTGGAGCAATTCGACCGTAAGAGAACGGGCGGCGGAATGCGTCCGGCTTCTCGGAGCCGGAACGCCGGACAAGCTTGATGCGCTTGAGCAGGATGAATTCGAGAGCTGGTTCCGGGAGCAATGGGATGCCTATATCATTCGGAAGACCGCGGAGAACCTTGACCGCTTGCACCGGATGCAGAAGTGGGAGGCCCGCCGGTACGGTACATAGGCCGGCAGAAAAAAGACCGTGAAAGTTTGCAGGGAAACGCCTGTTTCGGGGAAAGCCGGCAGGCATGAAAAAGCAGCAGGACGGGGCAGACTCAAGCCCTTTTTTATCCCTTGTAAACTCAATTTACTTTCGGACGGAAGAAGAGGGAGGACTGTTCTGTGATCTGGATACGACATACGGAATACCTGAGAAACAGAGCGGTCGTCCGGGAGTACCCGGCACCAGCCTACGACCGGAACCATCAGAGACCGAAGCGGAAAGGAAAAACCACACCGGAGCAAGAACACTGGAACGACATTTATGCAAGCTGGAAACTCCGTGCAAAGATTGCCTGTAACTTCGACGCGAGGAAGGATCTCTTCGTCACGCTGACGCATAAGCCGAAGACCACTGAAGCGGAGGCAAAAGAAGCTCTGCGGAAGTTCCTGCGGATCATGAGAAGAAGAAGCAGGGGCTTCAAGTACATAGCGGTCACGGAGAAGCAAGGCGTATGGCACCATCACCTTATTATGAATCATGCGGACGATGAGACGGTAGAGGAGATCTGGATGGAACTCACGGGCTGCAGCCGGATCTGCTGGTCGAAGCTGGATGACAGCGAGGAGTACTTTGATCTTGCATGGTACATGATCACCGGGGAGAAGCCGTCAAGGAAGGACGATCCGGAACCTGACGAGGCGGAGAACGCGAAGAGGCCCCGGAAGCGCGGTCAGCGGCGCTGGAGCTGTTCGAAGGGTTTGCTGGAACCGGTGACAACGGATGAAGTCTTTTTGCGGAAGATGAACCGGAAGCCACCGAAGCTTTTCGGCGATATTGGTTACAAGGTGATCCTTGACGAGACAAAAGTGGACCGGCTGGGTTTCGAGCACCGGACGGTAGAATATCGCTGGTGCGGAAAAGGAAAACCTCCGGTCTACAGGTTGATAGAGAAAAACAAAAGACAGGAAAAGAGGGACATGCATGAAAGAATACAAACTGCCGAAGGGGACGGCGGAGCGGATCCGGGCGGAAGCTGCTGAGGTGCTGGAATTCTGTACCGGGCTTCCCATGGACGGGGGCTTTGCTGTACAAGCCACACAGGAGCTGCAAGAAACCATCCGGGCGGCGGAGCAGGGTACCAATGAAAAACCGGGAACCTGCCATACCGGAATCTCCACGGGGGAGACCATGAAGCGCTGCTGCGGCACCTGCGAATGGTACTGGGCGGTTAATCCACAAAGCACGGAGAAACATTGCGTCAAAGAATATGATCCGTCCGCTTGTATGGAGTGCAGGAACTGGGAACCTCGCGGTACGGAAGGAGAACCCGGAAGAAACGATGATGAGCCGCAAGAGACCATCCGGACGGCGGAACAGGGAACCGGGGAGAAGGAAACCGTCTATCTGGCCGGGAGGATCACGGGGGATCCGTGCTATTTTTCGAAATTCTATGCCGCCGATCAGAAGCTGAAGGCCGCAGGCTTCATCGTTCTGGATCCGGCGATGCTGCCGGGCGAGGGATTCTCGCATGAAGCCTACATGCGTATGACGACGGCCATGCTGGATGAATGCAGTGCGGTGTGCTTCCTGTCAGATTGGAGGGAGAGCCGCGGGGCGATTTATGAGCACGCCCGGGCGACAGTGCTCGGAAAGCGGATCTTCTATTTTGATGAATGGAAGGACGAAAAAACAAAGCCATCCCCAACAAAAGAGATGGCATGAATATGGTTACGGGAACATTCCCCAAAAAGGACCGAAACGGGG
>DAOTHJ010000029.1:0-16581 GCA_035447605.1 Oscillospiraceae bacterium
TTCCTATGCTGTTCAATTTTCAAGGTCCTGTTCGCTCCCTCTTTCCGAGACAGCTTCGTAATTATATCATCATGATTTTCTCCTGTCAACAGTTTTTTGGCTCAAATTTTCAAAGTTGCACCGTCTCCGGGTGTTCGGTGAAAAACCTTTCACATCGTGTGGAAAACAGCGGTTTTTTCGCGAAGTTTTCCACATACTTGCATTTTTGGCCGCCCGGCGCTATTATAGGAACATCTATTTTTTGGGAGGTGTCCTCATGCCGATCTGTATTCCGAACGAACTGCCGGCCTTTAAGGTACTGGAAGGAGAAAACATATTTATCATGCCGGAGAGCCGCGCCATGCATCAGGACATCCGCCCGCTGAAGATCGCCATTCTGAATCTGATGCCGAAAAAGATTGAGACGGAGACGCAGCTTCTACGCCTGCTCGGAAATACGCCGCTGCAGGTTGAGATCGAACTGCTCCAGACCAAAACGCACACCTCCAAAAACACGCCCGGCGAGCATCTGTTAAAATTCTACAAGACGTTTGACGACATAAAGGACGGGCGTTTCGACGGTCTCATCATCACCGGCGCGCCGGTTGAGCAGATGCCGTTTGAGGATGTGGATTATTGGGACGAACTCTGCGCCGTGATGGAATGGTCAAAAACTCACGTGCAGTCGGTCTTTCATATCTGCTGGGGCGCACAGGCCGGCCTATATTATCATTATGGTATAAAGAAGTATCCGCTGGAGAAGAAATGCTTCGGCATTTTTGAGCACCGTTTGCTCAATCCGAACCACAAGCTGGTGCGCGGCTTCGACGAGACGTTCCTCGCGCCGCATTCCCGTCATACGGAGGTCCGTGCGGAGGAGATCGAAGCGGTACCGGAGCTGGAGCTTCTCTCCGTTTCGGATGAGGCGGGCGTCTATCTTGTCGCCTCCCGCGACGGACGGCAGTTTTTTGTGACCGGGCACTCGGAATACGACCGCGGCACGCTTGCAAACGAGTATTTCCGTGACCGGAACGCCGGCCTGCCGATCGAAGCGCCGGCTCACTACTTCCCGGGCGGCAATCCCGCGGAAGAAGCGCCGCACTGCTGGAGGGGGCACGCGCATCTGCTCTACTCCAACTGGCTCAACTATTTCGTCTATCAGGAGACGCCCTACGATCTGCAAAAGCTTTGAGCACGGCCCGTGCTCAAGACCGGTGGCTCTTTTGGGGAATTTCCCGGCCGGGGCGGAAGAATCCGGCCTCCCCCGCGCTTTACCCATGGGCTCTCCCTTCAACGCGCATAACCAAAACGCACTCCGCGGAAGCCCTGAGTCCGAGTTGCCTTTAATTTAGCGATTCTTTTTTTGCAAAAGCGACAAACACAGAAAACGCCCGACGGAAGATTCCCGCCGGGCGTTCTTTATACTTTTACCTTAATTCTTATTCATCAGCAGATCCCAGTTCCTGCGGATGTAATTGTAGCCCGAGATCACGGTCAGGACCGTCATCGCAACCACCAATATCTCCGAAGCCCAATGGAACGCCTCCGTTACGGGCGAGGCGCTGTTCCACTCGGCGATCGCCTGCCAGAACAGAATGCAGCAGACGCCGATATCCTGCGTGGCGGTCTTGAGCTTGCCCCAGACGTCGGCCGCAATGACTTTGCCTTTATTGGCGCCGATCAGCCGGAACGACGTCACCAGCAGGTCGCGGCTCATGATGATGATGGTCACCACCGGGGAGATCAACCCCTCCGCCGTAAAGCAGACGAGCGCCGAAGTGACGAGGATCTTATCCGCCAGAGGATCCATCAGCTTGCCGAAATCCGTGACCAGATTCTGATACCGGGCGATGTTGCCATCCAAAATATCCGTGACGCTCGCTGCCGCATACAGGATCAGCGCAATCAGAAAATGCTTATCGAAGCTGAGGAGGAAGGCCGCCACAAAGAGTGGGACCATCACCATCCGCAGCATGGTGAGCTTGTTCGGAAGGTTCAATCTTATGCCTCGCTTTCCGGAATACCTGCGACCAGAGAGCCGCAGAGGTCGTAATCGGAGGATTGCTCGATCTTTACGGAGACAAAATCTCCGAGTTTATGGCGGAAGGGGCTCGTAAAATAGATTCTGCCGTCGATCTCCGGGGCGTTTTCCGCGCTGCGTCCGATAAACATCTTGTGCAGCGGATCGTAATTTTCCACCACGACTTCCTCGACCCTACCGACCTGTTTTTTCAGCAGGGAACGCGAAATATCGGTCTGGAGGGCCATAATGGTCTCGGCCCGCCTCTCCTTGACCTCGTCCTCGACCTGATCCGGGAAATCGGCCGCCGGCGTGCCCTCCTCACGAGAGTAGGCAAAGCAGCCGAGCCGGTCAAACCGCGCCGCCTTGACAAAGACGCCGAGGCTGTCGAAATCCTGCTCGGTCTCACCCGGGAACCCGACAAGCAGCGTCGTGCGCAGCGTGATGCCCGGCACTTTTTCGCGGATATGCTTGATCTGGGCGAGGATCTCCATCATATTGCCGACGCGGTTCATGTTCCGCAGGATCTCCTCTTTGCAGTGCTGATACGGGATATCCAGATATTTGACGATCTTATCCTCTTTTGCGATGACATCCAGCAGTTCCTCGGTGATGCGCTCCGGATAGGCATAAAGAATGCGGATCCATTTGACGCCGTCGACCGCGCAGAGCTTCTTGAGCAGCTCCGGCAGCTTCCGTTCCCCGTAGAGGTCCTCGCCGTAGCGGGTGGTATCCTGCGCAATAATGTTGAATTCCCGCACGCCCTTCGCGGCGAAATCCCGTACCTCTTCCACGATATCCTCCATCGGGCGGCTATGGAAGCGCCCGCGGATCATCGGGATGGCGCAATAGGTGCAGCGGTTGTCGCAGCCCTCCGCGATGCGGATATACGCCATGAACGGCGCGTTGGCCAGAATGCGGTACCCCTTGAGAGGCACGTTCTCCGGCGCATAGAATTTACTTACTTTTTGGCCCTTCAGGGCCTTTTTGATCGAGGAGACGATCTCGTCGTTGGCGCCGATGCCGAGCACGACGTCCGCCTCCGGAATCTGCTCCACAACCTGTTCGCGGTAACGCTCCGCAAGGCATCCCGTCACCACGACGACCTTCGGATTCCCGCTCTCCTTTTTGCGGCAGAACTCCAGAACGCTTTGAATGGACTCCGCCTTGGCGCTCTCGATGAACGCACAGGTATTGATCACCACGACTTCGCACGCGTCCGGATCCGAAGAAATTTCAAATCCGGCCTGTTTCAGCGCGCCCATCATCAGCTCGGCGTCCACCTGGTTTTTGGAACAGCCGAGGGCCACAAAGCCCACCTTTACGGCGCTGGTCTCTTCCGGCATTTTTTTACCACTCCATTTGCATTTCTTGTCCGGCTTTTTTCATTGCCGTTTTTATCATATCATATCCGTAGCCCAGACGAAAGAGGGCATTGACAACACGCCGGCGGTTTTTTTCATCCGCCAGATTTTCTTTATATTTCATCTCGATGAGCCGGTCCAGTCTGGATTCGGCATCGCCGAGCTCCGTCTCCGCCTGCCAGATGGCATCTTCGGCCGTCTCGTCGTCGATTCCCTTGCGGCCAAGCTCCTGACGAAGCCGGATCGGTCCGAGGAGTTTTTCCTCCATCAGATCATGCGCATACTGCACGGCGAAGGCCTCGTCGTCGATCAGGCCGACTTCCACAAGCTCGTCCAGCACCGCGGAGGCCGTCTCCGTATCCGTAAAGCGGCGCAGTTTTTGAAGGAGCTCATCACGTGAATGAGCCCTGTACTCGAGCAAGTTCAGGGCTTTTTCCCGTGTTTCTTCTTTTGTGAGAGGGCCGCCGGAGGGCTTATTCGTCCTCATCATTCTCGATATCCACCGACACCGGCTCCACGGACAGCACCTTCGACTTCTTGCTGCCCGGCCTCGAGATCTCGTCAATCTTATCCATATTTTCGCGCAGTTTCTTGTCTAGCTCATTGGCAATCTCCGGGTTGTCGCAGAGGTACTGGCGGACGTTGTCGCGCCCTTGCCCGATGCGCTGTCCATTATAGGAGAACCACGCGCCGGATTTCTCAACGATATCGAGCTTGACCGCCAGATCGAGGATCTCCGCCTCGCGGGAGATGCCCTTTCCATAAAGAATGTCGAATTCCGCCTCACGGAACGGCGGGGCGACCTTGTTTTTGACAACCTTGACCTTCGTGTGGTTGCCCACAACCTCGCCGCCGTTTTTGAGCTGCTCCAGCTTCCGCACATCGAGGCGGACGGAGGAATAGAACTTCAGCGCGCGGCCGCCCGGAGTCACCTCGGGGTTGCCGTAGACGACGCCGACCTTTTCCCGAAGCTGGTTAATGAAGATGGCGACGCAGTTGGTCTTGCTGATGGCGCCGGTCAGTTTGCGGAGCGCCTGGGACATCAGCCTCGCCTGAAGGCCGACATGGGTGTCGCCCATCAGGCCCTCGATCTCGGCCTTCGGCACCATGGCGGCGACGGAATCCAGCACGATCACGTCGATCGCGCCGGAACGGACCAGCGCCTCGGTGATTTCAAGCGCCTGCTCGCCGGTATCCGGCTGAGAGACGAGAAGGCTGTCGATATCGACGCCGATCGCTCTTGCGTAGACGGGATCGAGCGCGTGCTCCACGTCGATGAATGCAGCCTCGCCGCCCGCCTTCTGCGCGGAGGCGACAATCTGGAGGGCGACGGTGGTCTTGCCGGAACTCTCCGGCCCAAAGATCTCCACAATCCTGCCGCGCGGCACGCCGCCGATGCCAAGCGCGCAGTCCAGCGAGATGGACCCGGTCGAAATGGCCTCGACGTTGAGCTCCGGCGACTGGCCGAGTTTCATAACCGTACCTTTTCCGTACTGTTTTTCAAGCTGCGCAATGGCCGTTTCCAATGCCTTTTGTTTATCCGCCATATCTGCCACATCCTCCGTGTGTGCCCGCCGGAATGTTTACCGGGCGGGCATGATTCTTTGCTTACGCCTTCCATTATAAATGAACTCTTTTTTAAAAGCAACCGTTTTTTGAAGAAATTCGAACAAATGTTCCTGAATGATTTTCCACCGGAACGCAAACAATAACGCAGAAGGAGGTGGATTCCATGAGCTTTGAAAACGTCGCAAACCTCAGCTCCGAAGAGATCGAAAAGATCAACAACTTGCAGGAGGAAATCAAAAAAACCTGCGGGAAGAGCGTTGTTCTCGTCGCCTTTGAGGATGCCGGCAGCAAGCCCTGTTGCCAATGAGCCGGAGATAAAAGACGCCGGAGGGCCGTCTCAGCCCGCCCTCCGGAGAATACGGCGGCAGATCCCTTACTTCCCCTGGCGGTTTTGCGTCTTGAAATGCGGAATTTCCGCGGAATTCCCGGGAATTATGCAAAATGCGAATTGACACCGGACGTTTTGTTTGTTATGATAAGGAAGCTATAAAGCGTGCGTTGATGCGTGAAGAACGCCGGCGGAAAACCGCCGTGGGAATCGGATGAAAATTCCGGGCTGTACCAGCAACCGTGATGCGGATGAAAGAGCAGATGCCACTATCTTCGGATGGGAAGGCGCTCGAGTAAAGTGATGCTAAGCCGGGAGACCTGTCAGTGTATAGAACTCCTGGGATTGAGTGAATTTGCTATAAGCTTATTATGACTTATGCAAAAGGGTTGCTTCTCAATCGGGAGGAGCAACTTTTTTTGTTGTTTTCCTTATTTTAGCAAAAACAGAAGGAGCCAAAAAACATGAAACGCATTAAAATTTTTGCACTGATTCTGGCCGTACTGATGTCTCTGACGGTCCTGTCCGGCTGCAATACCGAGCCCGCCGAATCCTCCGAACCGGAGACGAGCGAGGAACAGAGCCTCCCGGCCGAGTCCTCCTCCGAATCCTCTCCCCTCATCACGATCACCGACATGACGGGTAAGGAAATTACGCTCGACGGACCCGCCACCCGCATCGTCGCCCTGACCGCTTCGGATTGCGAGATTCTTTACGCGATCGGCGCGGGCGACCTGCTGGTCGGCCGCGGCGAGTACTGCGACTATCCGGCCGAAGTGCTGGAAGTTCCCGCCCTTCAGTCCGGAGACAACACCAACATCGAGCAAATCATTGCGCTTCAGCCGCAGGTTCTGATCATGAGCACCATGGCGCAGACCGAGGAGCAGATCGCGCAGCTTGAGGCGGCCGGCATCAAGGTCGTCGTCAGCGACGCACAGGATATCGACGGCGTCTACACCGCAATTGAGATGATCGGGGTTCTGACCGGCAAAATCGAGGAGGCCGCGACGCTCGTCAGCAATATGAGGGACACCTTCAGCACACTCTCTGCGGAAGCCGCCGAGAAAAACGCCGACGGCACCCCCAAAACCGTCTACTTTGAGGTCTCTCCGCTTCAATATGGCCTCTGGACCGCCGGCAGCAACACCTTCATGAACGAAGTCGTCGAGATGCTTGGCCTCACCAACTGCTTTGCGGATGTGGACGGCTGGGGTGAAGTCTCCGAGGAACAGGTCATCGAGCGCAACCCTGATTACATCGTGACCATCACCATGTATTACGGCGAGGGCCCCACTCCGGAAGAGGAGATCTCCTCTCGTACCGGCTGGGAAAATATCAACGCCATCAAAAACGGCGAAATCCTGAACCTGCAGAACAACGAGCTTTCCCGCCCCGGCCCGCGCCTTGCGGACGGCGCCCAGATGCTCTTTGATTTCGTCTACAAAGACGCCGAATAACCGGAACTGCAAAGTCGAGAGGGGCGGCGCCATGCTGTCCCTTTCTTGTCAGGAGGATTCGCCTTGAAACGCGACACCGAGAGTTTTCACCCATGGGAATATTTTTTATTTGCGCTCGCCACGCTTGGGATGCTGATCGTCTGCGTCTGCGCGGGCAGCGTGAACATTCCGATCAAGGAAACGGCCACGATCATCTGGGATGCGATCTGGAAGCTGCCAATGCCGGAGGGCGTCTCGGATTCGATTGTCCTCTCCGTCCGGCTGCCGCGCGTGATCTGCGTCGCCTTTGTCGGCGCATCGCTCTCGCTGTGCGGCGGCGCGATGCAGGGCCTTCTCAAAAACCCACTGGCCGACGGCTCCACGCTGGGCGTCTCCTCGGGAGCCTCCCTCGGCGCGGTGATCGCAATCGCCTTCGGAATCACCGTTCCGTCGCTCCCCTTTGCGGGAACGATGGTCATGGCGATGCTCTTCGCGTTCCTTTCGCTGATCATCATTCTCTCGCTCGCCTATAAACTCGACTTTTCTCTCTCCACCAACACGATCATCCTGATCGGCGTCATCTACTCGATGTTTGTGTCGAGCATTCTGAGCCTGATCATCACCTTCGCCTCCGACAAGGTGAAACATATCACCTTCTGGACCATGGGAAGCCTTCAGGGGACAAGTTACGACAACGCCCTTGTGCTTCTCGTCGCCCTCGCGGGATTCGGCAGCGTGATCCTCGGCAAAGCGAGGGAACTCAACGCCTTTGCCGTCGGCGAGGACGTTGCAAGGAACATCGGCGTGGATGTCAGAAAGGTGAAATTCCAGATTCTGATCTGCGTCTCGGCCTTGATTGGCGTATGCGTCTCCATCGGCGGAACAATCGGCTTCGTCGGCCTTGTCACGCCGCATATCATCCGGCTGATCGTGGGGCCGAACCACCGCAGGCTTCTTCCGGCGTCTCTGTTTGCGGGCGCCATTTTCCTGATGTTTGCGGATCTCGTGGCACGGATTCTGCTCAACCCGCTGGAGCTTCCGATCGGCGTCGTCACGTCGTTCATCGGCTCCATCGTGTTTGTCTATATCTTCTATCGATCCAGAAAGGCGGCGTAACGATGCTGGAAATCGAAAACCTGACCGTAGGTTACGGGGAGAGGACCGTGGTTGACGACGTGAGTTTTTCCGTCAGACCGGGCCAGTGGCTGATGATTGTCGGCCCCAACGGCGCCGGAAAATCGACGGTCATCAACGCCGTCTCGCAGAATACCTGCTTCACCGGTACGGTGCGCCTCTCCGGTACCGATATCCGGAAGATCCGCCAGCAAGACTTCGCGCGCCGGGTTGGCGTGCTCACGCAGAATCACTATGTCGGGTACCCCTTCACGGTGGAGGAGATCGTCCGCATGGGGCGGTATGCCTATGCGCCCGGCATTTTTTCAAAGGAAAGCGGCGACGACGAGGAACTCGTCGAGCGGGCGCTCGAACTGACGGGAATGGAACCTCTCAGAAAACAATCCGTGCTCACGCTCTCCGGCGGCGAGCTTCAGCGGACCTTCCTCGCCCAGATCTTTGCGCAGAATCCGAAGCTGCTGATCCTCGACGAGCCGACGAACCACCTCGATCTCATCTACCAGCAGCAGGTGTTCGATCTGATCCGGGACTGGATCCACGAGGGGCCGCGCGCCGTGATGTCCGTCGTACATGATCTTTCGCTGGCGCGCGCCTATGGAACGGACGCGCTGCTGCTCGACCGGGGACGGATCGCCTCCTATGGAGCGATCGACGACGTGCTCTCCGCGGAGAACCTAAAAAGCGTCTACGGCATGGACGTCTACGCCTGGATGCAGAAGATGCTCTCGCAGTGGGAGGAAGCGGAGGAAGCTCTGCCTCTCCGCCTCAAACAGGCCTGAGACGCCGCCTGAAATGATATGTGCGCGAGGCACAGGATAGAGGATTTGTCAAAGCCGCAGGCAGGCCTCCGTCAAAAACGGCGTAAAAAAGTTTAGGCCATACGGCATAGAATCGGGCGCTTTTTTGAAACTCTTCCGCAAAAAGCCGAGAGGTTCTTTCCGAAGCGCGTTCTCTGTCCGCTCCGGGATAAGATTCAGGCCCGGTAAATCAAGCCTATCACAGATCATCCCTTACTGGGAGGCGAACGTGAATGATGATCCTTTTGACCGGCGGCTCCGGCAGCGGAAAAAGCTTCTTTGCGGAAGAACTGCTTCTGCGCCTGCCCGCGCCGCACTATTATCTTGCAGCTATGCAGCCGTACAGCGAAGAGATTCTCCAAAAAATCGGACAGCATCAGGAGGAACGCGCCGCGGCCGGCATTCAAACCCTTGAGCGCTATACCGATCTTGCGGGCCTCGTTCTGCCGAAGCGCGGAACGGCCCTGCTGGAATGTATCTGCAACCTGACCTCCAACGAGATGTTCGACGAGGACAGAAACATGAGGGACCCTTTCGCCGCGGTGATCTCCGGCGTGGAAGCGCTGGAAAAACAGTGCGGAACGCTGATCGTCGTGACAAACGAGATCGGCGGCGACAAATCCGAAGATTATGACGAAGCCACGAAAGCGTACATCCGGGAACTTGGCGCCGTCAACGCCGCTCTCGCCGAAAGAGCGGACGCGGTCTGCGAGATCGTCTGCGGCATTCCGGTCATGCTGAAAGGAGAGCTCCCGTAAGTCGCCCTGAGATACCTCGTTTTTTGCGCCCGGGATTTTGCCGCGCCGGTACAAAAGATACACGGAAAGGGGGATCCGACTGTGATCCTGATTATCGGGGCCGCCGCCGCCGGGAAGCGTGCCTTCGCCGAAACGCTGGGCTATACGCCCGCCGATATGGCGGATGCCCGCCTCGACGACAGGCCCGTGCTCTTTAATTTGCAAGAGATGGTTTGGCCCGCCCCCGACCGTATCGGCGAGCTGCTGCCGCGGCTTCTGGAAAAAGAGGCCGTCCTCTGCGACGAGGTCGGCAGCGGAGTCATCCCGGTTGCCGGAAACGAGGCCGCCGCACGCAGGGCCGTCGGAAAGCTCTGCATCCTGCTCGCGCAGCAGGCGGCATGCGTCGTGCGCGTGGTCTGCGGCATCCCGACTGTCATAAAAGGAACGCTTCCGCAATCAAGAAGCGCAGACTGAAAAAACATATCAAAAGAAGCTCTTTCCGGATTTCGGAAAGGGCTTCTTTTTGTTTCTATATTGCGGCATGGAAGTTGATTCTTTATGAGGGCGGCAAATGGGCTTCGGACGTCGTTTGTCGGATTCCTCATGCCGGGATTCCAATATGGTTCCGGGCTTCCGGCGCGGCACCGTTTTTTCGATGTGCCGTGGATTCCCCGGTTTCATTTTTCCCGGCAAAAAATGCCGGAGGATCCTCTCCAAAGAATCTTCCGGCAACTAAAAAGTTATGGGTTAAACGAGCCGATCTCGACAAGATTGCCTTCCGGATCGGCGAGATACGAGGTGCGCTGGCCCCATGACTCGGTCTCCGGCGGCAGGACGGACGTTCCACCGTTCGCCACCGCCTTTGCGTAGGCCTCGTCCACCGCGGCGAAGTTTTCCACGCTGAGCGCCGTTTCAAAGTGGCTGCAGACGCCCTCCTCCGCATACCGGAGCGGGCGGCGGACCAATTTCTCCATATCGCCACGGCCGTAAAACATGAAAACCGTGCCGTCTTTTTTAAGATAGACGCTGGGGTCTTTTCCGTCCCACTCGATCTCAAAACCGAGCACGTCGCGGTAAAACGCCACCATTGCCGCCAGATCCTTTACCATGATGCCGAAGCCGTCCAGTTTCACGGTGCCGCCTCCTTCCGGGTCCGCTTTTTTATTTTTATAAGAAAGGGCCTTTTGCAGCAGAAAATAGGTTGGATATCCCGCCGCGCAGCCCGCGGTATTCAGAATCAGATCGTCCACATCCGAGACGCCGCTGCCGAAGAAAAACTGAAGAAACTCGATCAGAAACGAGACGCCGAACCCGGCGAGCACGCCTTTCCAAAACGGCACCCGGCGTGCGGCGAATGTGGCGCCCAGCGGCAGGAACCAGACGATGTTCCCGAAGAAAAGATAGCCGAACCGGAACCAGTTCCCGGTTTGCAGAAGTTCTCTAACGACGCCCATCGGCTCCAGCAAAAAGCTCCCGGAAAAGAGCCCGTTCTGCCAGAAGCCGGCCCGGAAGGCCGTGATTCGAAAGAGCACGATCAGATACAGAACGAATAAAATTCGGGCGGTCGTCTTCCGTTTTTTACTCATCCGATCCTTCCTTTGCAGTCATATTTTTAAAAACGGACGAAGGAAAAAACATGTTCCCTTTGCCCGTAGCATCTACAGATGGAAAAAGCGTCGCGGGATCATTCCTTCCGCTCTGCCAGAAGCGCCTGATAAATCTCGCCCTTGGCACAGCCGGAGAGCTTCGCGGCCTCCCTCGCCGCAGCCGAGAGCGGCATGTTTTCTTCCTCGGTGAGTTTCCTTGCCAGCGCGACCGCATCTTCGAGCGGATCGGAGCTCTCCTCCTCCGGCATGCCTCCGAGGATCAGCACATACTCCCCCTTCGGCGGATTCGCCTCATGATAGGCCACCGCCTCCGAGAGCGTGCCGCGCCAGACGGATTCGTGAATCTTCGTAAGCTCCCGCACAAGCACCACGTCTTTATCGCCGAGCACCGCGTACATATCCCGGAGCGTGCTCAAAAGCTTGTGAGGTGCCTCATAAAACACCATCGTGCGGTGCTCATGGATGAGGCTGTGCAGGTGCTCCATGCGGGAGCTATGCTTGACGCTCAAGAAGCCCTCAAACGTAAAGCGGGAGACCGAAAGCCCCGACACCGCGAGCGCCGTGACCAGCGCGGACGGCCCGGGCACGGCCTCTATGGGAATCCCGGCCCCGGCGCAGAGACTCACCAGCGTCTCGCCCGGATCGGAGATGCAGGGCATGCCGGCATCCGTGACGACGGCGCAGCTTTCGCCCGCAAGGAGCCTCGCCACGATAGCCTCGCCCTGTTCCCGCTCGTTAAACTTCTGATAGATCACCATCGGCTTTTTGATGCCGAAGTGATTGAGCAGCTTCGCGGTGACGCGGGTATCCTCCGCCGCAATAAAATCCACCGCCGACAGCGTTTCCGCCGCGCGCGGAGAAAAATCTCCGAGGTTGCCGATCGGCGTGCCGACCACATACAGTTTTCCCATCTTATTTACTCCATCAAATCGTAATCCGTTTGAATTTCCACCGTAAGACCCGGTTTCGCGCCCTTTTTTCCCTCCGCGAGGAGCAGCCACGGCCTTTTTTCGCCGGGATGGCACAGGAGCCGCAGACGTTTCGGCTCGAGGTGATTTTCCCGCATCAGGGAGAACAGCTCCGCCATGCGCTCAGGCCGCTGGCAGACGCAGAATCTGCCGCCGAACCGCAGAAGCCTCGCCGCCTCTGCGACGAGCTCCGCAAGGGTACAGGACGACTCATGCCGGGCGGCGTCCCTCTCCGGAGAGGCACAGCCCTCCCCGGCGGAAGTGTCGAAATAGGGCGGATTTGCGGTGACGAGTGTGAAGCTCTCCGCGGGAAACAGTCTCTCCCGCAGGTCGCCGCAGACCGGCAGAAACCGGTCTCCGAGCTTATTCTCCGCAATCGTCTTCTCCCAGAGCGGCAAGGCTGCGGGGCTGATCTCCGCCGCCGAAACGCTGCCTGGAAAGCCCTTTGCGATCCAGCGGATAGGGATGATCCCACAGCCGGTGCAGAGATCGCAAGGCAGATCCTCCGCTTTCGGCGCCGAAAAATCCGCGAGATACAGGGCATCCTCGCCGAAGCCGTGGGTTTTGGAGACGGCCAGTCGGACCCCAAAAATGTCCTCAAAGGTGAAATCCGCCAAAGCCGTTCCCCTCCTCTTTATCCACCGCTTGGTTCCAAGTCAAAAGGCCGCGCGGCCAACGTTTTTTATAAAACGAATAAAACGAAAAACCGGCGGAAAGGTTACCCCTCCCGCCGAAGTTTTCATCTGCGAATCAGTCCAGCTGCGGCGCGCCGACCGGGCAGACGCTGGCGCAGGAGCCGCACTCAATGCATTTTGCCGGGTCGATGACATATTTGCCGTCGCCGTGAGAAATAGCATTGGTCGGGCATTCATCCTGGCAGGAACCGCATTCGATACAATCGTCACTGATTTTATAGGCCATATTTCCGCACCTCCAAAAAATTGTACATCTATTTTATCACACCGGTGGTAAAATGCAATCGTTATTCATCCGGAGTTTCGCTCTCCGCATCGGATTTCTCCGGCTTCCGGTCCTTGCGCAGCGAGCGGGTTTCCGTCTTGTCGAAAACCTTCGGCGCCCCGTCCGGCGTGTCGTCCATACGGACCGTGACTTTCCCGGTCATCAAATTGATATCAATGACCGTACCGGTGCCTTCCGGCGTCTTGACGGCGGAACCCATCCGCGGCATCGTGCGGATCAGCTCCTCGTAGCCCTCCTGCTCATATTTGAGGCAGCACATCAGCCTGCCGCAGGTGCCGGAGATCTTGGCCGGGTTGAGGGAGAGGCCCTGCTCCTTGGCCATCTTGATGGAAACCGGCACGAACTCGCCGAGAAAGCTCGAGCAGCAAAACGGTTTTCCGCAGATGCCGAGCCCGCCCAGCATTTTGGCCTCGTCCCGGACGCCGATCTGGCGCAGCTCGATCCTCGTGTGGAAGACGGAGGCGAGATCCTTGACAAGATCGCGAAAATCCACCCGTCCGTCCGCGGTGAAATAGAAGATAATCTTGCTGTTGTCGAACGTGTACTCGACGTCGGTCAGCTTCATTTCAAGCCCGTGGGCCGCGATCTTGCTCTGGCAGACCTCAAAGGCCTGCTTTTCCTGCCGGTGGTTCTCCTCGATGTGGGCGAGGTCCTCGGCCGTCGCGGCGCGCATGACCGGCTTGAGTGGCTGGACCGCCTTCTCCTCGTCGATCAGGCGGTTTGCCGCGGCCACTTCGCCGCATTCCACGCCCCGCGCCGTCTCGACGATGACCTTGTCTCCCAACGCATATTTTTTGCCTTCCGGATCAAAGTAGTAGACCTTTCCCACTTCCTTGAACCGGACGCCGATGATTTCGATTTTATCGCTCATAAATTTCCTCCGAATATCTGCGCCATCCCGGCGCAAAACCAACTGTGCAGCAGATCGATGCCGCAGTTCTGCCAGAGATCCTCCCGGGCCCGGGAGATCAGTTCCTCCGCTTTCAGCGCCTGTGCGGGCGTCACTTTCTGCCCGGCCGGCCGCTCGCCCTTTGCGCCGGAGACCGCCGTCCTGCCGACCCACTCGGAAAGCCGCCGCAGGTAGAGATCAAACGTCTCTCTCGTCCTCGCCGAGGCGGAGAGCTCCGCCATCAGGCCGTAGGCATTCCCCGCGCTCAGCATCGCAGGCGTATCCGCCGCAAGCCGCGGCAGCAGCATCCCGTCCGGCGTGGAGAGCGCCTCCGCCGCCGCGCCGAAGTTGCCGCCGAATACGGCCGCCGCAAGCGCGAGATTCTCCGGCTTCTCCGCCGGGAAACGCTCCTTCAGCAGGGCTTCGCATTCCGTGGGCGCGGGCGCATCCAGCGTATAAACGGAAGAGCGGGAGACGATCGTCTCACAGAGCGCGAAACGATTCTCGCAGGTCATCACAAATCTTGCGTGGCGCGGAGGCTCCTCGAGCGTCTTTAAAAGGGCGTTCTGCGCCTCGGTGCCCATCTCGCCGATCTCCAGCAGGACGAAGATGCGTTCCTCCGCCTCGCTCGGAGAGAGCCAGACCGACTCGCGGATCTCCCGCACGTCCTCGATATGGAAACTCCTCGCCCCGCCGCCGCCTCGTATAACCTCCACATCCGGGTGGTTGCCGGAGGCGATCTTTTTGCAGGGCACGCAGTTCCCGCAGGGGAAACCGTCTTTTTTCTCACAGAGCAGCGCCTGACAGAGCCACAGGGCGAGTTCCGTCCGGCCCGTCCCCTTCTCGCCCTCGATCAGGACGGCATGGGGCAGGCGCTTTTCCCTGACCGCGGAAGCAAAAATCTCCCGAAGTTCCCTTGCTCCCGGCATCAGACTTTTTCAAAGCGCTCGACGTTCATGACGAACACCGTCGCGCCGCCGACCGTGACTTCGATCGGCAGGGCGGAATACATGCCGACTTCGCTGAACGAATTATCCGGCACGATCTGTTTACGCTTCCTGCTGTGGTGGGCAATGACGCTGATGGCGTCGTCCACCTTGTCGTCGTCGACGCCGATCAGGAAGGTGGTGTTCCCGCTCATCAGAAATCCGCCGGTGGTTGCGAGCTTTGTCACCTGAAAACCGCCTTTGGTCAAAGCGGTGGAGACCGCATTGCTGTCGTCTCCGGATACAACGGCCAGGATCATTTTCATATCGGATCAGCTCCTTTTTTCGGGGTTTGGGATCACCGGATCACCGGGATGCGCCGGACGCCGTAGTGAAGCAGCAGACGCACGGTCTCCGCACCGACGGTTTCACCGGGTACGGTCAGGGCAATGCAGGGCGGGCACGGAATGCTGAGCGAGGCGGCCACCCTGCCTTCCGCCTCTTCGGTGGGAATCTCTTCGCTTGCGGCGAAGACCGCTTCCCGCATGGGAATCTTCTGTTCCGGCACAAAATCCGGAAGGAATTCCTCCTCAGGCGTTCCGCTGCCGGGCGTCGACCGGAGAAAGGCCTCCAGCCGGCAAAAATCCTCCTCCGCATTAAAGGGAGAGGCCATCAGCACGGCCCGCTCGGGATTGACGTATTCCGGCTCGATGCCGAATTCCCGCAGCCGGGCGCCGAACTGTTCCGTGGTCAGCCCCGAGGCGGAGACTGAAAGAGCGAGTCTTGCCGGCTCAATCTCTCCCGTAAGCGGGGCGAGGCCGTTTTTCGCGGCAAGGGCACGCAGCGTTTCCATCCGCGCCGCGAGCGCCGGAAAATCAAAACGAGCTTTCGTTCTGAGGTAATCGAGGCAGCCGTCCGCCGAGAGCATGATGAGATAACTCGGGCTGGTGCTGCCGAAGAGCCGCATCCGGCGCTTGGCCGTCTCATAGAGCGACGGATCGGCGAGATGCAGCAGGGCGCCGCCGGTCAGCACCGGCAGGGTTTTATGCAGGGAATCGGCGCAGAGATCCGCGCCGAGGTGCATCGGATGAAGATTTTTCTCAAAGAAAGGCAGGTGCGCGCCGTGGGCGTTATCCACAAGCAGCAGCGCGCCATGCTCGTGGCAGATCTTTGAGCACGCCGCGATATCCGCGAGGGTTCCGAAATAGTCCGGCGAAGTGAGATAGGCGGCCTTCACGCCAGGATGCTCAGAAAGAGCATGCTCAAGGGCTTCCGGCGTCTGCTTCATCAGCCAGACCGGCTCGAAGCCGCACAGCGCCGCCGCGTTGACCGCCGAGCTGTGGCAGTTGCGGCCGATCAGGAATTTTTCTCCCGGCCGCAGCGCCGTCGCCAGCATCGCCTGAATGCAGAGCGTGGAGCCGCCGGCCGAAAGGAGGCAGTCTCCGCTCTCATAAAGCGCGGCGTACTGCCGTTCGGTCTCCCGGATGGCCTCTTTGCATTCGTAGAGGGAATCCGTACCCTTGACCTCGGTGACATCATATTCGGAGACTCGGTCAAAAAGCCCTGCCGCCCTGCCTTTATGGCCGGGCATGTGAAACCGGGCGAGACTTTTTGCCAGATATGCTTCGACGGCTTCGGTCAGAGGCGTCATTTCTGCGCCCTTTTCTTCAATTTACGGAGCACCGCGTTGAGGCGGACCGCCTGCTTGACGAATTTCGCCGCAAGCGGACGGTAGACGCGGTCAAACTCGCCGGGCAGCTCGTCGACGCAGCCGCTGAAGCCGCGCTTGAAACGGTAGAGCCCGTAGAGATGGTCGTCCTCGTTCTCGGTGTCGCCCGAGATGCCC
>DAOTHJ010000030.1:0-16382 GCA_035447605.1 Oscillospiraceae bacterium
AATGTTGGCGGTCGAAAATTCTCCGTTGAGATCGGTAAAAGCAAAGAAAGCGACCATGCAGAGCGGGACAACAATAAAGATCACCATAAAGAGAAGATAAGGGAAAGCAGGATATTTAGACTTCAGCATTTCCGGTCTCCTCCATGCGGTGCATAATGTGGATATCGTCCGGGATGACGGAAAGCCCGACCTCCCTGCCCGGTTCCTCATACAGCGTGGAATGGATTTTCCAGTGATACCCGCATGCAAAGACTCGTATCTCATAATGCACGCCTTTAAAAATCACGCTCTCCACCACTCCGGAAATCTGGCCTTTCTCCGGCTCAGAAATCTTGATGTCCTCCGGCCGGATGACGACGTCCACCTGTTCGTGGTCGCCGAAACCGAAATCCACGCATACAAAATCCCGGCCCGCAAACTCTACAAGACAGTCCTTCTTCATGATGCCGTCGATGATGTTGGATTCGCCGATGAAGTCCGCAACGAACGCGTTTCTCGGTTCATTGTAGATGTCGACCGGCGTGCCAACCTGAAGAATCTCGCCCGCGCGCATGACGACAACGGTGTCACTCATGGTCAGGGCCTCCTCCTGGTCGTGCGTCACATAGATGAAGGTGACCTGTGTATTCTTTTGGATCTTCTTGAGCTCCACCTGCATCTCCTTGCGGAGTTTGAGGTCGAGCGCACCCAGCGGCTCGTCGAGGAGCAGCACTTTCGGCTGGTTGATCAGTGCGCGGGCAATGGCGACGCGCTGCTGCTGGCCGCCGGAAAGCAGGTCCACATCCTTGTGCTCATAGCCGCGCAAGTTGACAAGCTCGAGCATTTCGGAGACGCGCTGGCGGACCACCTCATTCGGCATCTTCTTGAGGCGAAGACCGAAAGCGATGTTTTCAAATACATCCAGATGCGGAAACAGGGCGTACTTCTGGAAAATGGTGTTGACCTCCCGCTTATAAGGTGGAAGGGCGTTGATTTTTTCCCCATCAAAAAAAACGTCCCCGCTTTTGGGTGCAACAAAGCCGCCGATGATGCGCAGAGTCGTTGTTTTGCCGCATCCCGACGGTCCCAAAAGCGTGACGAATTCATGATTGTGGATATCGAGGCTGATATCGCGGAGAACCTGCTCCCCATCAAACTCAACCACGATGTTTTTCAGGCTGATAATGGCAGTATGATCCATTCTGCATCCCCCTTTTGCGGATTTCAAGTCACGCAAGGTAAAAACAGGATCCGGCTTTCGCCTCACCCATTTTTCATGCCGGTTGCCCGACATGGTCACGAAGCAAGGTTGAAATGAATTTTGCCTCGTGGTGTTAAAAACCTGTCGACCCACCACACTTTTTGGAACCGACCCCGCAAAAGGATTTTTTTCTAAACGTTGCTGTGACGCCCGGTTTTAGAAGGCCCCTATGGTGCAGTGTTTCAGATTCCCGCAAAAAGACGGCAAACTCGTTTTCTATCGCACATTTGCCCGCAGGCTGTCGGCGACAGTGTCACCTCCCTTTGGCCGTTCTTTTGAGGGAATTACAACAGATGCAAAATTAACGAATTAACTATACCATACAATTTATAAAAGTCAACCGATTCTTGCGGAATCATGCCTTTTCTGCGAAAAATTGAGTATTTTCATGCAAAAAAATCCAGGGGCTTTTTCTGTGGGAAATTGAATCTTTTTCCCGGTTTCGGACGAGCTTTTTTGCTTTGGTCCCGCAAAGATCAGGGCCAGCCAAAGAGACGAAAGCCGCCGCCGCGCCCGCAGAAGAGACTCCGTCCGATTTTGCGAGTCTCAAAAATCCGTGGACTCACCGGCACCGCAGAACCCCGGGCATAAAAACGGCCCGCGTTCATGCCGCGGGCCGAAAGGACGTTTTATTTGCTCCCGAACAGATCTTCAAACTGCGAGGGTTTCACATACACGGTTTTGTAGTGGTCGTAGATCACTTTGCCCGGCGCGGCGCCGCCCGGTTTTTTCACGTTCCGGACCTCCGCGTAATCCACCGGCACCAGCGCGGAATCCCGCGCCTTGGAGTTATAGGCCGCGACGACGGCCGCCTCGAGGATTGTGCGGTCCGGGATCTCTTTATCTTCCGCTACGATGATCGTATGGGAACCCGGAATCTTCTGCGTGTGGAGCCAGAGATCCGTTTTGCGGCTGTCCTTGAGCGTCAGGCGGTCGTTCTGGAGGTTGTTGCGTCCGCAGAGAATCCGGAAGCCGTCGGAGGAGACATACTCCATCGGCGGCAGCTTCGGAGTTTTCTGGTTTCGGTTCCCGTGATTTTTGAGGTAACCCTGCTCCAGCAGCTCTTCGCGGAGAACAAGCAGTTCATCCTCCGTCCGCGCGCGGGAGAGCAGATCGGAGACGGAATCCACATAGGCGAGTTCGTTCTCGCCCTTCTCGATCAGCTCTTTGAGGATCTTCTCCGCGTTGTCCGCCTTGCGGTATTCGGTGTAGTACCGCTGGGCGTTCTGCACGGGCGTAAAACGCGGATCGAGTTTGATGGTCAGCGGGCGGTTTTCGTCATAATAGTTCTCCACGGTCGCCGAGGTCATGCCCTTTTGGAGCGCATAGAGATTGGCATGGAGCAGCTCGCCGCAGACGCGCAGATTCTCCCGCTGCCCGGACTCTTTAAGCTCCTGCCGCTGAATTTCGAGCTTTCTTGCAAGGCGGTCCCGCAGATTGGTGATGAAGCGGAAGAGATCGCCGGAGCGCTGCTTCATCCTGTCGGCGCCGGTACGGTCGGCATAGTAGCGGTCGAGCAGCTCACTGAAGGAAACACAAGGCTTCGTCTCCGCGCCGTCTCCGTACTGCCGGACGTCGAGGAACGTGAAATCCATCGGCCGCCCCTCCGGATCGCAAACCATATAGGGCACGGCCGATCCGGTTTTCACGGAATCGCCCAAAGCGCCGATTGCTTCGCGGAGGCGCTCCTTCTGCGTTTCGGAAAGTTCGCTGCAGATGGGGTCGATATCGCCGGCGGCCCGGAAGGAAAGTTCCCGGCAGACGATCGGCGAGACACCGTCCAGATGCTCGAGCAGCGCCTTCGAGAGCGGACGGGCCGGCCCGTTTGTTAAACGGCGCTCCAGTTCCGCAAAATCAGGCTCCAGCGGGCTCAGCTTATCCTGCGCCGGCGGGAATTCATAATACATGCCGGGAAGAACCTGCCGCACGCTCGACATCTCCTCCGTGACGCGCTTGATGGAGTCGACGATGCGGCCGTCCTCCCCGATCAGGATGATGTTGCTGTGCCGCCCCATGATTTCGACCGCAAGCTTCAGAATCACGGGGTCGCCGAGGTCGTTATACGTTGAAAAAGAGAGGTGCAGAATGCGCTCAAGGCCGAACTGCTCAATCCCGATAAGCTTCGCGCCGCTCAGATGTTTCCGCATGAGCATGCAGAACATCGGCGCCGACTTCGGATTGTCGAAGCCCTTTTCCGTAAAATGGATGCGCGGCGCGGATGCGGCGGCCGAGAGCATCAGTTTTCCGCTTCCGCCGTTCCAGCGGAGCGCGAGAACCAGCTCTTCTTTCGACGGCTGATGAATCTTATCGATCCGCGCGCCGAGCGCCTTCTCTTCAATTTCTTTTTTTAATAAATGCAGCGTGATGCCGTCTAAAGCCGTTGCCCACGCCCCCTAACTTTATTTTGTCCAGTAGAGCGCCGGGTCCTTGCAGCGCTCCGAAATGAGAATTTCCGTCTCCGGAAAACGCTCCGACAGGCGCTTTGCCAGCGGCACGATCACCGTGTTTTCCGTGCAGTGGTGGCCGGCATCCAGCACGCAGAACCCCGCGCGGCGGATTTCGATCCACCAGTTATGTTTGACGTTTGCCGTCACATAGGCATCCGCGCCGGAAGCTATGGCATCCAAATAAAATTCCGCGCCGCTCCCGCCGCAGACCGCGACGGTTTTGATCGGTTTTTCCGCCGGCGTGTATTTAATGCCGCCGACGCCAAGCTTTTCGGCGACATAAGAGATAAATCCCGGCAGCTCCATCTGCTCCGGCAGCTCGCCGATGCGGAGTAAGCCCGCCTCGTCTTTGCATTTGCGGATATTTTGCAGGCCGAGCGCCGCGGCAAGGCAGTCGTTCACGCCACCGTCGGCCACGTCGAGCGCCGTATGCGAAGAAATGACCGCAACGCCTTTCTGTGCGGCAACGTAGGCCATATCGGAAGGATGCAGTTCTTTCAGCGGGCTGAAGATGACCGGATGATGCGTAATCACGAGTTCCGCGCCCTTTTCGGCGGCCTCGCAGAGCACCTCCTCCGTCGCATCCAGCGCGACGAGCACCTTCGTCACCCGAGCCTCCCCGTCGCCGACCAGAAAGCCGGAACTATCCCATGTCTCCTGCGCGGAAAACGGCGCGATCTCATCCAAATATCTGTAAAAGTCAATAACTTTACACATCTTTGTTTTCCTTAATTTGTTCCTCAATCATGTCCGCGAGTGAATCGTGCAAGATGGCCTTCTGCGCGCCGGCCGGGGAGCGTTCGAGCCCCCTTGCAATCGCGCGCTGGATCGAGGCCTGACGGTGAAGATATTTCTCCGCGGGCTTCGACGGATCCCGCAAAAGCTCTCCGGTATAACAGTAGAGCAGATCCGGCGTCCATTCGTCCCCCGTGTAGTAGACGCTCATGACGCTGTAGACATGCCCTTCGGCCTCGGCCGCCTTCTCCTCGTCGATCCGAAAACCGTTTTCGCAGAGCCATTTTCGGAGGTATTCCGGCCTCGTCATCGCCTGAAGAATCAGGTGCACCGTCTCCCGCCGGAGCCATCCGCCCTTTTCGATGATTCCGGCGATGGTCTCGCCGCCCATCCCGCAGATAATCACTTCGTCGATGCCGCGGCCCGGCAGCTTTTCCAGCCCGTCGGAGAGCAAAAGCTCAATTCGGTCCGAAAGGTTCCGGGCTTCGATCTCGGCGCGGGCGTTTTCAAGCGGACCCTCGTTGATATCACAGGCATAGCCTTTCGTGCAGATCTTCTTTTCGATCAGGTGGCAAATGAGGTAGGCGTGATCCGTGCCAATATCGGCGGCAACCGTGTCTTTTCTCACAAAATGAGCCGCCGCCCTGAGCCTCGCATCCAGTTTTTCCATCGTTTTCCGCTCCGTTTTTTCCGTTATGAAGGAAAACAGCCGTGAAGAAACTCCCCGCGGCTGCGTTTCTTTTTACGCTTTTTCGCTGAAATACTCGTTGAGGTTTTTAATCAGTTCGCTGCAGTCGATGCCGTGTACCATGCTGGCCTCTTCGATGGTTTCTCCCCTTGCCGCCGGGCAATCGAAACAAAACATTCCCATGGCGAAAAAGACCTGTGCAGAGCCCTTATCTTTGGCGATCACGTCGCTGATCAGCATATCCTTTGTCACTTCAAAAGCCATTTTTTTCATCCTCCGTTTCGTGGTTTTATTATATCGGTTTTGCGGTGCTTTTTCAAGGCCGTCATTGCAGAATGCCGTTTTCTTTGAGCAGCTTGTATTCAATGGAGTCGACCAGCGCCTGCCATGAGGCGTCGATGATGTCCGTCGAGGCGCCCACCGTCGTCCAGACGGCTTCCCCGTCCGTGCTCTCGATCAATACCCGAACCATGGCCGCGGCGCCTTTCCCGCTGTCGATGACGCGCACCTTGTAATCGACAAGGGTGATGCCCCCGACCTCCGGATAAAAGACCGAGAGCGCCTTTTTGAGGGCCTTATCGAGGGCGTGGACCGGGCCGTCGCCCTCTTCGGCCGTGATCTCATAGCGATCCCCGACCTTGATTTTCACGACGGCTGCTGCGGAACGGTCCGTATCGGGCGCGGGTTGTTCGCCGATCGTCTTGAAGTGGCAGAGCGTAAAGAAGGGCCTGTATCCGCCGAAATATTTAAGCGCGCGGATCTCCATGCTGGCGGCGGCCGATTCAAACTGGAAGCCTTCGTATTCCAGCTGCTTGATATTCTGTGCAAAATCGGCGAGTTTTTCGCTGTCGCGGGCAAGGCCTCCGTCGATTTTCGCGAGTTTTTCCGCGAGAGCGCTTCTTCCGGCGACGTCGGAGACCAGGATGTTCCGGTTGTTGCCGACCTCCTCCGGCGGGATATGCTCAAAGCTGCGGCTGTTTTTCATCACGCCGTCGATGTGCATACCGCCCTTGTGGCTGAACGCGGACTGCCCGACGTAAGGCATCGTGTTGCTGAGCCGGATGTTGCTAATATCGGCGAGATACCGCGCGGTGGAGGTCAGATTCGGCATCTTTTCTTCCGGAATGCAGGCATAGCCCTTCTTGAGCTGAAGATCGCCGATCAGCGTGGAGAGATTCGCGTTTCCGCAGCGCTCGCCGATGCCGAGGAAGGTCCCCTGCACCTGCACGGCGCCTGCCTCCACGGCGGCAAGCGAAGCCGCGACCGCGCAGCCGGTGTCATTGTGGCAGTGAATACCGAGCGGCACGGCCGCTACCTCCGACACGCTCTGGACGATTTCCGCAACCGTTTCCGGAAAGGTGCCGCCGTTTGTGTCACAGAGGATCAGGCGTTCTGCGCCGGCCTCCTCCGCGGCTCTGAGCGTCGCCATGGCGTATTCCGGATTATCGAGATACCCGTCGAAGAAATGCTCCGCGTCATAAAAAACGCGCTTTCCCTTTTTGACAAAAAAGGCGACCGTATCCCGGATCATCGCAAGATTTTCTTCCGGCGTCGTATGGAGAACATCCGTCACATGAAGGAGCCATCCCTTGCCGAAGATCGCGACGGTTTCCGTCTCCGCGCCAAGCAGGGCAAGGCAGTTTCCGTCTTCCTCGGGCCGGATGCCGCGCCTCCTTGTGGAACCGAAAGCCACGACGTTCGTTCCGAATTCCTTTCCCCGGATGCTGTTAAAGAACTCCGCGTCGCGCGGATTACTGCCCGGATTCCCCGCCTCGACATACGGGATGCCGATTGCGGCGAGTGCCTTGAGGATATTGAGCTTGTCCGCCACGGAGAAGCTGACATTTTCTCCCTGCGCGCCGTCCCGGAGGGTGGTATCAAAGATTTCAAGTTGCTTCATTCGCTCTCCCCTTCCGGCTTTCTTTGGCTCTGATAATAGGCGCAGATCTCCCTGAGCACGCAGCGATCGCATTGGGGCCTTCTTGCGATGCAGACCGCCCGGCCGTGGAGCACGAGACGGTGGCAAAACATGTTCGATTCCTGAGGATCGAGCAAGGCGCGCAGCTCGGTCTCGCATTTGGCCGGGTCCTTGGTCGTCGTCAGGCCAAGCAGATTCGTGATGCGGATGCAGTGCGTGTCGCAGACGACCGCAGGTTTTCCGTAGACGTCGCCGACCACGAGGTTCGCGGTCTTTCTGCCGACGCCCGGCAGCTTGGTCAGTTCCTCCACGGTATCGGGTACGATCCCGCCGTATTCGTCGCGAAGAATGCGGCACATCTCTTTAATGTCGTGCGATTTTGTCTTATAAAAGCCGCAGGAGTAGATGATCTCGCCGATATCGGATTCCTCCGCGTCGGCAAGCGCCCCGACGGTCGGGTATTTACCGAACAGAACCGGCGTAATCAGGTTGACGCGCGCGTCCGTGCACTGCGCGGCGAGGCGCGTCGCGATCAGGAGCTCATGCGGCTTTATGTATTCCAGCGAGCAGACGGCGTCCGGATAAGCATCCTTTAACAGCGCGGTCGCTTTCGCGGCTTTTTCGGCGTTTGTCATTTCGTACCCCTTTCCATGCGGTTGATGGCGGAAACCAAAGCGTTGACCGAGGCGGCCATGATGTCTCCGTGGATGCCGATGCCCCAGATCGTCTCGCGGCCGCCGTTGCTGATGCCGACGTAGGCTGCCGCCAGAGAGCTGGTGCCCTTTTCATCCTCGAGGGCGTGCTCGGAGTAGCTGGTCAGATGGAACTGATAGCCAAGGTTCTCTTTGAGAGCGTTCGCCACGGCGTTCAGATGTCCGTTTCCGGTCGCGGAGAGCTCCCGCCTCTCACCGTCTTTCATCACGACGATTTTGGCGGAGATCCGCTTCTCCGGGAGGTTTATAAAATCCGCCGCCGTAATATCCAGCGGATCAAAGTAGTTGATATATTCTTTCCGGAAGATCTCGAAAACTTCTTCCGGCATCAGTTCCTTGCCGAGCTGGTCGGAGGCGGACTTGACCGTTTTGCCGACGTCGGGCATCATCTTCGGCGGAAGATGATAGCCGTAATTCTGGGAGATCAGATAGCCGATGCCGCCCTTGCCGCTCTGGCTGTTGATGCGGATGACGCTGTCCTCCAGTTTCCGTCCGATATCTTCCGGATCGATCGGCAGATACGGCACGTTCCAGTGGGCGCTCTTCCCTTCCTTATACCATTCAATGCCTTTGGCAATCGCATCCTGATGGGTGCCGGAAAATGCCGTAAACACAAGCTCGCCGCTGTAAGGCTGGCGGTCGGGCACCATCATGCCGGTATCTTCCTCGCTCATGCTCACAAGGGACGGCAGATCGGAAAAATCGAGGCCCGGGTCGATTCCCTGAGAATAGAGATTCAGCACGATCGTGACAAGATCGACGTTGCCGGTCCGCTCGCCGTTGCCAAAGAGCGTTCCTTCCACGCGCTCGCCGCCGGCCAAAAGCCCCATCTCCGCGTCCGCGACGCCGCAGCCGCGGTCGTTGTGCGGATGAAGCGAGAGGACGATGCTGTCCCGGTAAGGCAGTCTCCGGTTCATATAGGCGATCTGGGCGCCGTAGACATGCGGCATCGAGAGCGAGACCGTCGCCGGCAGGTTGATGATCGCCTTTTGTTCCGGCGTCGGCTGCCAGATATCCAATACGGCGGAGCAGATCGCCAGCGCGAAATCCGGCTCCGTGCCGGTAAAAGCCTCCGGCGAATATTCAAACCGGAGATTCCCGTCAAAATGTTCCGCTTCCTCTTTGATCCAGCGGGCTCCGTTTTCCGCAAGCTCCAATACTTCCTCTTTGGTCTTGTGGAAGACCTGCTCCCGGTGCGCAACAGAGGTGGCGTTATACAAATGCATAATGACGTTTTTCGCGCCGCGGACACAATCGAAGGTTCTTTGGATCAGCTCCTGTTTCGCCGGAGTCAGCACCTGAATCCAGACGTCGTCCGGGATGCGGTCTTCGTCGATCAGACGGCGGATGAAATTATATTCCGTCTCCGAGGCGGCGGGAAACCCGACTTCGATCTCCTTGAAGCCGATCTTCAGCAGGGATTCAAAGAAAATCAGCTTCTCCGCGACGTTCATCGGCACAACGAGCGCCTGGTTGCCGTCCCGGAGATCGACGCTGCACCAGACCGGGGATTTTTCGATATAGAGCTTCTCCGTCCAGCTCATGTCCGGATGCTCCGGCGCAATGAAATTTCTCGTGTACTTCTCAAAATTCTTCATATTGTCTCCCTAAATCCCCCGGAATATATATATTCTAAGAATATCCGTTTTTTTGGCAATGTCAAGATTTTGCTTTTTTAGAGCCGAAACCGGGCGCGGGAGATCTTGAATGAGGTTGAACGGGATCTTATGGGTCGGCGCTTTCTTTTGCCATTCCGGAAAAACAAAGAGGAAATAGAGCCTCTTTTATCTGCGTAGACCCAATTTTGAAGGTCAATGTCACCCATGATTTCGGCCCCTTTTCCCTTTTGCTTATCCGAATTCAATTTCCGCACTGTCTTTCCGGATGATCCAGCGGCAAACCGAAAAAAACGCAGAAATCGGTCCTTCAAAAAAGAGGCCCGTCTTCCCTGGAGTTCCATCCCCGTGAAATCCTTGTTATTGAAAAACTATCATGTGAGGGCTTTTAGTTTTCATTCATGCGGCGGGCAAATGCTCTTGTGCCGATGGGGTTTGCCCGTAGGGGTGAAATTTCATGTGCCGGATTTTTGGCCGTGCGGGCATCCGGAGAAAAGCAAGCTGCCGGCCAATTCTGTAAAAGACATCGGAGACGGGCCCCTTGCAAACGCCTCCGGAAAAGGATATAATTTTCCTATTGACGGAAGGGGGCTTTTTTATGGCGGAAATCACGATGAAGACCGAGGATAACCGAAACGACGCCTATTCGGTGCGCATGGCCGTCTTTGTTGCGGAACAGGGCTATCAGAACGAGTTTGACGACATCGACAACGTTGCCCGCTTTGCCACGATCTACTGCGACGGCAAATGCGTCGGCACCGGGCGCATCTTCCCGGATCCGAAGGGCGAGGCCGGCACCTGGCAGGTCGGGCGGATCGCCGTACTGAAGGAGTACCGGAAGCATCATCTCGGTGCCGCGGTGCTCACCGCCCTCGAGGTCATCGCAAAATCCGAGCATGCGAAGAAGATCAAGCTCCTTGCACAGGAGAGCGCCGTCGGATTTTATGAGAAATGCGGATACGGAACCTCCGATGCGCCCGTCGCCTACGACGAAGGTCACCCGCACCACTGGATGGAAAAAGCCATCTGAAAATTTTATCTGATAAAAAACAGCCGCAGCCCGATATGGGGCAGCGGCTGTTTTTTTAATGCACGATTAATTTTCGGGGCCTTTTTCGCCGACCGCAGAAAACGGAACTCCTTGGATTTCCCGGTCCGCAGCCGATCTCTTTTGCAAAACCGGTGAATTTCCCGGAAGCGCAGGCAAGCAGCAATTTCAGATGCTTTGCCTGACCGATGCGGAAAGATTCTCTATCCAGGCTTTGAGGATCCTGGTTTCCGTTTCAAACGGTATATGCCGCCCGGGATTTCAGATCCTTGCGACGCCGGATTTTCTGGCCGCCTCCGCGACCGCCGCGGCGACCGCATTGCAGATACGAGGGTCAAACGGCTGCGGAATGATATATTCGGCGGAGAGATCCTCGCCGACCAGAGCCGCCAGCGCATGCGCGGCGGCGAGCTTCATCTCGTCGTTGATCTCGGAGGCACGGACATCGAGCGCCCCGCGGAAGATGCCCGGGAACGCCAGCACGTTGTTGATCTGGTTCGGCAGATCGCTTCTGCCGGTTGCCGTGACCGCCGCGCCGTGCGCCTTGGCCTCATCTGGGAAGATCTCCGGGACCGGATTCGCGCAGGCGAAGATGATCGGATCCCTCGCCATCGTCTCCACCATTTCTCCGGTCAGCACGCCCGGCGCGGAGACGCCGATGAAGACGTCCGCCCCCTTGACCGCCTCGGCGAGAGGGCCGGCGATACGCGAAGGATTTGTCATTTCTGCAAGTTCGGCCTTCGCGGAATTCAAATTCCCGCGGCCGACGTAAATCGCGCCGCTCCGGTCACAGACAATCCCCTCTTTTGCGCCCGCGCGGAGCAGGAGCTTCGTGATCGCGGTTCCGGCGGCGCCGGCACCGTTTACAACGAAGCGGATTTCACCCATCCGTTTTCCAACGATCTTCAGCGCGTTGAGAAGCCCGGCGAGCGTGATGACTGCGGTGCCGTGCTGGTCGTCGTGGAAGATCGGGATATCGCAGATCTCCTTGAGCCGACGCTCGACCTCAAAACAGCGGGGTGCGGAGATATCCTCGAGGTTGACGCCGCCAAAACTGCCCGCGAGCAGCGAAACGGTTTTTACGATGTCGTCCGGATCCTTGGAGCGGATGCAAAGCGGAATCGCGTCCACACCGCCGAACTCCTTAAAGAGCACGCACTTGCCCTCCATGACCGGCATCCCGGCCTCCGGGCCGATGTCTCCGAGCCCGAGGACCGCGGTGCCGTCGGTGACGACCGCCACGGTATTCCAGCGCCCGGTCAGCTCATAGCTCTTGGAGAGATCTTTCTGGATTTCAAGACAGGGCGCCGCAACGCCCGGCGTATAGGCCAGAGACAGCGCTTCCGGCGAATCGACGGCCACCTTGGAATCGACCGTCAGTTTTCCGCGCCATTCGTAATGCGCTTTCAGGGATTCTTTCTGATAATCCAAAGAAGTTACCTCCTGTTAAGATCCCGGACGGGCTGCCGCCGGGAATTCTTTTATAAAACAGATTTTTTCGTATCTTCCGTACCCGCGCAGGCCGCCCGGCTGCTCGATCCGCACATCCGTAAGGCGGAGGTTGCTGCTGCAGCTGAAAAATTAGGCATCGCAAAGATCTCAAATTCCGGGCTGCACATGCCGCTCAAACCGGGATTCATGTTTTCCTCATGGTATCCACCGGAAGTCAAATCTCGTCCCGGCCCAATTCACCTGTGCCGTTCGGTCTCTTCCAAGTTGCTGAGTGAAGGCGTCACACCATTTTCTTCGGGTCGAGGGCCTCCTCGGCTTCCTCTCTTGAGAGGAAGTCGAGCGCTTCGGCGGCTTCGGCGAGCGTGCAGTCCTTTGCAAAAGCATAGTTTGCAACCTTCGCCGCGTTTTCATAGCCGATCCTCGGATTGAGCGCCGTGACGTTCATCAGCGACCGGCGCAGGTTTTCGGCCATTTTTTCTTCATTCGGCACGATTCCGCGGACGCAGTTTTTCTCAAAGGAACGCATCGCGTCGGCCAGCAGCCGCGCCGACTGAAGGAAGTTGTAGATTGTGACGGGCAGGAACACATTGAGCTGGAAGTTGCCCTGCGAAGCCGCAATTCCGACGGCCGTGTCATTTCCCATCACCTGTACGGCGACCATCGTGACCGCCTCGCACTGGGTGGGGTTGATTTTGCCCGGCATGATGGAGCTGCCCGGCTCGTTTGCCGGAATGGTCAGTTCGCCGATCCCGCAGCGCGGCCCGGAGGAAAGCCACCGGATGTCGTTCGCAATCTTCATCAGATCCGCCGCAAGGGCTTTCATCGCACCGTGCTCGCCAACGAAGGCGTCGAGGCTTGTCAGCGCGTGAAACTTGTTTTCCGCCGTGACAAACGGAAGCCCGGTCAACGCCGCCAGCTTCTCCGCCGAAAGAGTATCGAATTCCTTCGGCGCATTGAGTCCGGTGCCGACGGCCGTCCCGCCGAGCGGAAGCTCACAGAGATCTTTGAGGCCCGCCGTGAGCATGCCGCGGTCTTTATGCAGCATGGCGCGCCAGCCGCTGACCTCCTGCGAAAAGCGGATCGGCACCGCATCCTGAAGATGGGTGCGGCCGACCGTGATCACGCCGGGATATTCGTTTTCCAGCCGGTGGAACGCGGCCGCCAGAGAATCCAGCGCGGGCAGCAGCTCCTCCTCGACCGCCTGCACGGCCGCAATCCGCATGGCGGTCGGGAACGTATCGTTTGAGCTTTGGGAACGGTTCACGTCGTCGTTGGGGTGCAGGGCTTCCCTTCCGGCAAGCTGATTTCCCCGGTGCGCAATGACCTCGTTGAGATTCATATTCGTCTGGGTACCGCTTCCGGTCTGCCAGACGCGCAGCGGGAATTCACCGTCGAGCTTCCCCGCCAGAATCTCGTCGCAGACGGCGCAGATCAGGCCGCATTTTTCTTCCTCCAGCACGGAAAGCCCGGCATTCGCCTGCGCGGCGGCTTTTTTCAGCAGCGCAAAGGCGTGGATCACCTCCGCCGGCATCGTCTCCGTGCCGATCACGAAATTTCGGAGGCTCCGCTGCGTCTGGGCACCCCAGTACCGTTCCTCCTCCACAAGCACTTCTCCAAGGGAATCATGTTCTTTTCTGTACATCCCACGGCCTCCCATCGGCGTACGACGGATTATTTTCTTAATCATATAAAAAGGCCCCGCAGCTTTTTCTTCTGTAAGGCCTTTTGATTTCACAGGTGCACGTTTTCCCGCGCCGGAAAACGCAGGCCGGCAATTATTCTGGTTTGGTATCGTCTTTGATCTTTCTGAAGCGGTCCTTCATCCTGAGATCGTTGCTGAGGATCTTTTTGCGAATCCGTATGCTCTTCGGCGTGACCTCAAGCAGCTCGTCGTCCTTGATGAATTCGATGGAAGCCTCAAGGCTCATGCGCTTCGGCGGAGTGAGCCGCAGGGCATCGTCGGAACCGGAAGCACGCGTATTCGTCAGGTGTTTCGTTTTGCAAATGTTGACGACGATGTCTTCCGTCTTGGGCGATTCGCCGATGACCATGCCCTCGTAGACCGGTACACCCGCTCCGATAAAGAGCTGGCCGCGCTCCTGCGCATTATAGAGGCCGTAGGTGACGGAGACGCCCGTCTCATAGGAAATCAGGCTCCCGCTGCTGCGGCGCTGAATATCGCCCTTGTAGGGCTGGTAGCTGTCAAATATGGAGCTCATGATGCCTTCGCCGCGGGTCTCCGTCAGGAACTCGTTGCGGTAGCCAAAGAGCCCTCTGGCCGGAACGAGGAATTCCAGGCGCATGCGGCTGTTGAACGGAGCCATCTTGAGGAGCTCGCCCTTTCTTGTCCCCATGGCGGACATGACGGTACCTACGCAGTCCTCCGGCAGGTCGATGGAGACAAGCTCAATCGGCTCCTGAAGCTTGCCGTCGATTGTTTTATAGAGCACGCGCGGCGTGGAGACCGCAAACTCGTATCCCTCGCGGCGCATGGTCTCGATCAGGATGGAGAGATGCATCTCGCCCCTGCCGCGGACGTTGAATTTATCCGTGGTGTCGGTATCGGAAACCTGAAGAGAGACGTCCTTCATCAGCTCTTTATAAAGACGCTCGCGGAGCTGGCGGCTGGTGACGAATTTGCCTTCCTTACCGGCAAACGGGCTGTCGTTGACGCAGAAGGTCATCTCGACGGTCGGCTCGCTGATCTTGACAAAGGAGAGCGGCTCGACCGTATCCGGCGCGCAGATCGTATCGCCGATTGTGATGCCGGTGATGCCGCTGATGCAGACGATGTCGCCGACGCTCGCCTCATCACAGGGAACGCGGGTCAGGCCCTCAATCTGATAGAGGCTCACGACCTTGGATTTATACGGTTGCTTCTGATTATGATAGTCGCAGACGACGATGTCGTCGTTGACATGGATTTTTCCGCGCTCGATGCGGCCGATGCCGATCCTGCCGACATAATCATTATAGTCAATAGAGGAAACCAACACCTGAAGCGGAGCGCTTTCGTCGCCTTCCGGTGCCGGAATATGATCCAGAATCGTATCAAAGAGCGGCTTCAGATCTCCGCCGCGCTGATACGGATCAAAGGAAGCGGTGCCTTCTCTGCCGGAGCAGAAAATCATTGGGCTGTCGAGCTGCTCCTCCGATGCATCAAGGTCCAGCAAAAGCTCCAGAATTTCGTCGCCGATCTCATTGAGACGGGCATCCGGCCGGTCGATCTTGTTGACGACGACAATGACCGGATGGCCAAGATCCAGCGCCTTCTGAAGCACGAATCTCGTCTGCGGCATCGGCCCTTCCGCGGCATCGACCAGCAGAATGACGCCGTTGACCATTTTGAGCACGCGCTCGACTTCTCCGCCGAAATCCGCGTGTCCGGGCGTATCGACGACGTTAATCTTTATGCCATTATAATGGATAGAGGTGTTCTTTGCGAGGATGGTGATGCCGCGCTCCCGTTCGAGGTCTCCGGAATCCATGACACGCTCTTCGACCACTTGGTTTTCACGGAAAGTTCCGCTCTGCTTGAGCATCTCATCCACAAGTGTCGTCTTGCCGTGGTCGACGTGGGCAATGATTGCAACGTTCCTTAAATCTTCTCTTACCAAAAAGTACTCTTCCTTCCAAATTAGGTATCAAAGCTCTGCAACAGGAAAAACGGGCAGTCCCCCGGTTTTGGCCGGAAGAAATGCCCGCCGCAGTCAGAGCATAAGAGGCAAATGATCAGTCCGGTAACTCCTCGACAGGAAGCTCCAATCCTTCGAGCATCTTGCGGAGTTCGCCCAGTTCTTCCGCGGTAAAGGTCAAGCCCTTCGCCATGCGGCTGTGGTCGGGTGCCCACTCGCGAATATCATACTTCGGATCCCGGTCGTTCCAGCTGACCATGTTTAGTTCTTTGGTCCAGCCCCGGGGGTTTTCAGAAATGACGCCGATCTCTTTTGTAATCTTATAGGTGATCTCCGGCATTGCAAGTACCTCCATTTATCTTATAATATTTATTTTATGTTAAATATTATATGTTGCCTTTTTTCATAATGCAAGGTACTTTTTAAAAATTCCCATCTTTTTCTTTGTTTTTTATGCCAAAAGCCGCCTTTTTTCTCGTTTTGGAGCAGGATTGCCCGCTTATGCGTGCTTTTTCGTATACTGGTATGCACGGAGAAAGAATTCCTTACCCGTGCAAATGATTTTCTGGAGAGTAATTATGGATAATATGAATCAAACTGCGCCTATCCCCATGCCCTACAGAAGAGACCCGATGCAGGTGCTCGCGATGGCGTATGTGCCGATGCAGGTCTGGGAGAATCTCTATGAGCCGGAAAAAGCGTTTCAGCGGGCCACCCTTTTTGCCGACCTGGATCTCCCCTATCTCGGAAGGAAGGTATAAAGATGGATGAGCAAAATACTCTGCTGGCAAGAATCATGGTGACGAGCTTCGTCCTTTTGGAGACCGGGCTCTTTCTTGACACTCACCCGGATAATGAAGCCGCGCTTGCCTATTACAGGCAATATTTAA
>DAOTHJ010000031.1:0-14201 GCA_035447605.1 Oscillospiraceae bacterium
TGCAAACAGTGCCGCACCCGCCACAGAGCCGACAAGCTCATCGCGGAGCAGACCGGAATCGACCCCGAGGGCTGGGATTTTAAGCGCATGCGCGACTTCGTCACCGAAAAGGGCGTCAAATGCCCGGTCTGCGGCAGTCAGGATTTCACCGACATCCGCTCCTTCAACCTGATGTTCAAGACCTTCCAGGGCGTCACCGAGGACGCAACCAGCCAGATCTATCTCCGTCCGGAGACCGCGCAGGGCATCTTCGTCAACTTTGAGAACGTCCAGCGTACCACGAGGAAGAAGATCCCGTTCGGCATCGGCCAGGTCGGCAAATCCTTCCGCAACGAGATCACCCCCGGCAACTTTGTCTTCCGCACCCGGGAATTTGAGCAGATGGAGCTGGAATTCTTCTGCAAGCCCGGCACCGACCTCGACTGGTTTGTGTACTGGAAAGATTTCTGCGAAAACTGGCTGCTCCGCCTCGGCATGACCAAGGATCATATCCGCCGCCGTGACCATACGCCGGAAGAGCTGGCTTTCTATTCCGTCGGTACCACCGACTTCGAGTTCATGTTCCCGTTCGGCTGGGGCGAGCTCTGGGGCGTCGCGGACCGCACCGATTACGATCTCTCCCAGCACAGCAAATTCTCCGGCACCACAATGGACTACTTCGACCCGGAGACCAACACCCGTTATATTCCTTATGTCATCGAGCCGTCCCTTGGCGCCGACCGCATGGCCCTCGCCTTCCTTTGTGACGCCTACGACGAACAGCCGGTCGGCGACGACGATGTGCGCACCGTGCTGCATCTGCACCCGTTCCTCGCGCCGATCAAGGCCGCCGTTCTGCCGCTCTCCAAAAAGCTTGCCGAGCCGGCCATGAAGATCCACGACATGCTCAGCAAGAAGTTTATGGTCGATTACGACGACGCCGGCTCCATCGGCAAGCGTTACCGCCGCGAGGATGAGATCGGCACGCCGTTCTGCATCACCTACGACTTTGATTCCGAGACCGACGGCTGCGTCACCGTTCGTGACCGCGACACCATGGAACAGATCCGTATGCCGATCGACGAGCTGGTCTCCTATATCGAAAAGAAACTGGAATACTGATTGCTATCTTTCAATAAAAAGCAGGCGGAACCTTCCGCCTGCTTTTTTTGATGCCAAATATCCGATGGATAAAGATTTTTTCGTATTCGTTTTTGGCAGAGAAATCTTTTTGGCTTTTCGGCCACGACGAATTTTCCGGTTTGCGAAGCTAAAATCGCGCTCCTGCTCAGCCAAGTGCGACGTCCATCCCCATCATGACCGCGAAGCCGAGCATCACACCAATCGAGCCGGAATAGACATGTTCTTCGATCTTGGCGCCCGGGATCAGTTCCTCGGCGACGACAAAGATCATTGCGCCGGCGGAAAAAGCCAATATCCACGGCATGACGCCGGCGATGCTGACGGCGAGCAGCGCGCCCATTACGCCCGAGACCGGCTCCACCGCGCCGGAGGCGGCTCCGATTAAAAACGAGCGGGTTTTTGAGCATCCCTCCCGGAACATCGGCAGCGAGACCGACGCGCCCTCCGGAATATTCTGGAGGCCGATGCCGACGGCGAGCGCCGTTGCGCCGGCCATCGTTGCGGAGGAACCCTCCACCGTGGCCATCGCAAACGCGAGGCCCACCGCGAGGCCTTCCGGAATGTTGTGCAGCGTGATAGCCAGAATAATCAGCGTGGTGCGGCTCAGGCTGTACGGCTGATTCCTGTTTTTATTGAGCAGCGCATGGATATGCGGAACGGAGCGGTCCAGCAAAAGCAAAAACGCCCCGCCGCAGAGAAATCCGATGCAGGCCGGAATCCAGCCGCCCTCGTCGATGGCGGGCAGCAGCATGGACCAGACCGACGCCGCGGTCATCACGCCTGCGGCAAAACCGAAAAACATGCTCTGGATGCGCTCATCCAGATTTTTTTTAAATAAGTAAACCTCTGCGGCCCCAAAAGCCGTCAGAAAAAAAGTTCCACCCGTCCCGATCAGGGCAAGCAGAGCTGGATGCATAAGAACCCCCTCCTCTTCCATTTCATTATAGTTTTCTGCCGCCGAAATGGACACTCGAATGGGAGGCCGAACCGCTGCGATTTTGCACCTGCATGGGCCGGAAAGAGGCGTTCCGAATGATTTTTTTCGGAGAGGCCGCCGCGGAGTTTTCGGAACTTTCGTACAAAAAAAGCACCCATCCTGCCCAGGCCGGGTGCTTTTATAATTGGGAAGCAAAATCAGAACATCGGGACGACGGCGATTCCGTAGGTGTCGTTGATGAAGGTGCGGACTTCTTCGCTCTTCAGAGCATCGATCAGGGCGACAATGCGCGGATCGGTCTCGTTGCCCGGAAGGACGGCAATGATGTTGGCGTAGGTCTGAGCCGCGTCGGAATCCTTATCCTCCGTGGTCAGAACCGTGCCATCGATGCCGGCGCCGATCGCATAGTTTCCGTTGATGACGGCAAAGTCGACATCCGGAAGGATCTGCGGAAGCTGAGCGGCTTCGATCTCGGTGATCTCGAGGTTCTTCGGGTTATCGGTGATGTCGAGGACGGTGATGTTGTATCCGTTCGTGTTGTCCACGGTGATGAGGCCGAGATCCTGAAGCAGATACAGCGCGCGGGCTTCGTTGGAGCCGTCGTTCGGGATGGCGATGGAGGCGCCGTCCTGAATCTCTTCAAGCGTCGCGGTCTTTCCGGGATAAACGCCGAGCGGCTCATAGTGAATCGCACCGGCAGAGACGATATCGGTTCCGTTCTCGGCATTATAAGTATCGAGATAAGGCTGATGCTGGAAGTAGTTGGCGTCGATCTCGCCGGCAGTCAGTGCCTCATTCGGCAGGACATAGTCGGTGAATTCCACGATCTGGAGGTCAATGCCTTCGGCCGCAAGCGTTTCGACGACTTGGCGAAGGATCTCAGCGTGCGGGGAGGGAGAAGCGCCCACGATCAGGGTCTGCAGTTCGGCGGGGGCTTCGGAGGAGGCGGATTCCTCGGCGGAGGTGGCTTCCTCGGACGGGGTGCTCTCTTCAGGTGTTTCTTCGGCGGCGCACGCAGCGAAGCTCAGGCAGAGCACGAGCGCCAGAATCAGGGCAAGAAATTTTTTCATGTGTTTGCTTCCTTTCATACTCAAAGTTTGGAGTCTCTATGCTCAACGGTTTCGCTTGTCGATCCGTTTGGCAACAAAATTAAAAATCATCTGGATGATCTGGACCATGAGGATCATCAAAACCACCGTGACATACAGCATGTCGCTCTGGAAGCGGTAATAGCCGTAGTTGATGGCGATGGCGCCGAGCCCTCCGCCGCCGACCGCGCCTGCCATGGCCGAATAGCCGACCAGCGTGATCGTGGTGATGGAAAAGCCGCGGATCAGGGACGGGACCGATTCCGGAAGGAGTACCTTCATGACGATCTGCCAGTCCGTGGCGCCCATGGTCTGGGCCGCTTCAATGACGCCGGGGTTGATCTCGTCGAGTGAGGATTCCACCATTCTTGCCACAAAAGGCGCGGCTGCGATGACCAGAGGAACGATGGCCGCCGTGGAGCCGATGGCCTTTCCGACCACAAGACGGGTGAATGGAATGATGGCCACCATCAGGATGATGAACGGGATGGAGCGGCCTATGTTGATGATGGTGCCGAGGAACTCGTTGACCGCTTTATTCGGGCGGATGCCGTTTTGGGCGGTCGTCACCATGATCACGCCGAGCGGCAGTCCGATGATATAGGCGAAAGCGGTGGAGACGAAAACCATGTACAGGGTTTCAAAAGTACCTTTTAAAAGGACATCCCAGTAATGGGCGAGAAACTCCATCATTCGGCGTCGCCCCCCTTCTCCGGGTCTTCCATACCGAGCAGGAGCCGGGTGGCAAGATGCTTCGGATGGGCGAACACCTCTTCGGTCCGGCCCTGTTCGACGAGCTGGCCCTCATTGATGACGGCGACGCGCTTGCAGATCGCGCGGACAACGCCGATCTCGTGCGTGATAATAAATACGGTGACGCCGAGTTGCGTGTTGATATCCTCCAGCAGCTTGAGGATGGATTTGGTGGTCAGGGAATCCAGCGCCGAGGTGGGTTCGTCGCAGAGGAGAATCTTCGGGTCGTTCGCCAACGCGCGGGCAATGGCGACTCTCTGCATCTGCCCTCCGGAAAGCTGGGAAGGATAGGCGTTTGCCTTATCGGACAGGCCCACAAGATTCAGCAGGTCGTCAACTTTGCGGTCGATCTCCGCTCTGGACCGGTGATCAAGCTCCAGAGGAAATGAAATATTTCCCCGTACAGTGCGCTGCATCAGCAGGTGATATCCCTGAAAGATGACGCCCACCTGCTTGCGGAGCTTGAGTTTTTCCGTTCCGGTGATCTTCGTGACATCCGCGTCGTCGATATAGATCGAGCCGGCATCCGGCGTCTCAAGCTGGGCGATGCAGCGAAGCAGGGTGCTTTTCCCCGCGCCGCTCATGCCGATGACGGCAAAGATATCTCCCTTTTCTACTTGGGTGCAAATATTGTCGAGCGCCCTTACATCCGTTTCTCCCTTGAACACCTTGGTTAGGCCTTCAATGCGTATCAAGACAATCTGTTCCTCCAATTTCCCCGTGGGCGGTGACGAAAGCCATAAAAAAAGCTCCCGTCCCATGTCCGTTTGGACAAAGGACGAAAGCAAAGCTCCCGTGTTACCACCTTACTTCACCGATATGTCGCCATATCGGCCTTGCCGGGTACCATCATACCCTGCCGTAATAACGGGCGGCTCGCCGTCGCAGCCTTGCCGTTTCCGGTTCGGTGCGCAACTCCGGGACCATGTTCGGCGTGCTCCGTTCGTCCCCTTTTCAGCTCCCGGGGATCTCTGTGGCCGCTTACACGCTTACTCTTCCCTTCACAGTCTTTCCACTGTTCGGTTGTTGTGATGGATTATATCGCTTTTCCCCGGCAAAGTCAAGCATGAATTTTTATTTCCCGACAAATTTTCGGAATCAAGGCCGTTATGCCCGAAAACGGGAGCTCAAAAGCGATGAAACGATGCCAAAAACATTGGGGCGAAGATAGCGCACAAACGAAGCCCGGCCACAAGTCCTCCGGACGGTCGCAAAGGATGAATGTGACTGTTTGGCATTGCAACATGACGGTGATCGGCATCCGTACTTTCCATCCATGTACCCGCAAGGAAAAAGACGCCTTGCCAAAAAGGCGCCAATGGGGAATCATCTCCATCCACGCCCTTCAAAAACGGCTCCGGATTCTTAAACGTACGACACCGGCTGCCTCCTATTCTTCGTTTTCCACGATCTTCGCGGCGAGGACGGTGATGTCGTCGCTGTGCCCGTCGCTGCGGACGGCTTTTGCCCGCTCGGCAAGGCAGCGGGCCGCTTCCGGCGCGGTCTTTTCCGGCAGATGCCGAAGTTCCTTCATGATCCAGTCGTCTCCCTCGGCGGTCGCTCCGTCGGAGACCATCACCACCCAGTCCCCGGGGCCGAGCGTCAGATTTTCCTCTTCAAAAGCGGTGCCGCCCAGAATCCCCACCGGCAGCGACATGGCGCTCACCCGCACCGCATGGCCGTGCTTCAGTACATAGGAGGGCGCCGCGCCCGCTTTGCAGAAATCCGCCCGTCCGCAGAAGAGGTCGATCTCGCAGCTATCCGCCGTGGCGAGGGATTCGTCCCCGGATTTGAGCAGCAGGGCGGAATTGATGATGCGGATGGCGCTGTCGAAGCGAAAGCCGGCCCGGATCAGCCGCTCGAGCAGCCCCGCGGTCATGGCCGAATCCAGCGCCGCATTGCAACCGCTGCCCATGCCGTCGCTCAGCAGCAGATGCGCGCGCCCGTGCTCGTCATAAAGAAAACGGCTGCTGTCTCCGCAGAATTTCTCTCCGTCGGCGCAAAAGGCATACTCGCCGTATTCCACCGCGAGGGGCGGCCGCTCCGACCAGACGAGCCGCAGCGCATTCTCCGTCTCGCGGGCAACCGGCGCCGAAAGATCCCGGAGCAGCAGGTCGGCCAGCGCGGCGGTCAGTTCATCCTCGTTGAGCATCGGTTTCTCCTCCAGCGGCAGCGTCGTCTCGACGGTCAGCCTGCCGCCCTCGGCATAATAGCAGACCGCCGAGTACGGGTGAAAATGCTCGTGCTCAAGCAGACGCTTCGCCGCCCTGCCCTGCTGCTGATCGGAACGGGAGAGCCGTGCCATATCGCCGGCCAGATCCCGCAGCATCAGCGCCATGCCGTCGAACTGATCCGTGACGACGCTGCGGATGCCGGAGATCTCATGCTGCGTCTCTCTGCGCTCCACCGTCTCCGCAAAACGGAGGCTGACGGTGCGGGCAATTTCCGGCGCGCGGGAGCAGCGTCTTGAGAATTCCTCGGGAAAATCCGTCTCCGAAGCGGTTCCTTCCCGCCGGAGCGCCGGCGCCATCGCGGAGAAGGCCTCCATCGTGTCGCCGTAGCGCTCCTGCCAGCAGTAGACATTGTGGGAACAGCTGCGGCACGCCTTTTCCGCGGCAAAGTTGAAGATGCGGTTGAGATCCTCGCTGCCGGAAGGCCTGAGCTTCTCCGAAACTCGCTTCGTCGCCGTGGAGATATCCGTAAGCCCCGCGGCCGCAGAGCCGAGGCGCGCCAGCAAAATCGACTTGACGGTGGCGCTGTCCGGCGTCAGGGAGTCTTTCGGCGCAAAAAGCGAGGCCAGTTTTCCGCTCTGTTTCGGCAGCAGGATCAGCGCGGCCCCCGAAATCAGCGCCGCATAAAAAAGGCCGTATTGTTCCGTCCCGACGGCAAAGGCGGCGATCAGCTGCGTAAAGGCAAAGGCCGCCGCCGCGCTCAGCCGGCCGAATACCGCAAAGACGCCCGCGATGAGCCCTCCGACCGGGAATCCGGCCGCCGCCAGCATCCCGTAATCCGAGGCGATGCCGACCGCCGCACCGGCAGCGGCACCTGCAGCAGCCCCGGCTCCTTCTCCGCCGTATTCCGCGGAGATCAGCACCGCAAATCCGCCTAAAACCGCCCCGGCGGAGATCCCGAACAGCTCCGTCCCGGCGAGAGCGGCCGCCCCGACCGCGGCGGTAACCGCAATGCAGGCGCGGTCGGCCTTGGAAAGCGCGAAAATCGGCCTGCCGTCGCTCAGAAGAATGGCCGTCCGGTAGAAAAACCATGCCGCGCCGCCGGCAAGTACGGCCTCTGCGACGGCCTGCGGCATCCCGATTCCGGCACCCAGAGAGACAAACATCGCCGAAACCGCCAGCGTGGACGCAGCCGCATAAAACGCGGAGGCGAGGGCTCCCTCCCCGAGTTTCTCAAAGATCAGCTTTGCCGCGGCACAGAGCAGCACCGCCGCCGGATAACGCAGCGAACCGCCGTCTGCCAGCGCGTAGCCGAGAACGGCGCCTGCCGTTGCGGGAAGAAGATTCTTTTTTTTCGCGGCGGCGGCACAGGAGATCCCGAAGGGGGCAAGGTTTCCAAAAAGCGCCGCGTTCGCCGCCGCAAAGGACGCCGCCAGCCAGACCAGCATCGGAACCAGTTCCTCCGCCGCCCGGCCGGTGAACTGCTTCAGCCTGGAAGGGACCGCCATAGTCATAAAACCGCCTCCGAAGGAATAGGATGATAGTTTTATCATAGCGGTGCGGAATCGATTATTTTGCCGAAAGGGATACAAGCTTCCATTTTTTGGAATATTCAGTGATGCCCGGTAACGGCCTTTGCCCGGGATGCCGTTTCATGGAACGACCGACGGAAAAAAGATTCGCGCCTGCGGAAATCCCGAAAATTTCGGTAGAACCGTCTTTTCCGCACAGGCGCCGGTCTTGTAAAAAAAACAGCCGTATGATAAAATGGTATATTCTCTATAATAACGGGGAACCGCACGGCATTGCCCACTCCCCGCAGACAGGAAGGATGACCTCCATGGAATATCCGTTTTCCAACCGCATCGCCGATATGAAGCCTTCCGCCATCCGAGAAATTCTCAAAAATTCCTCGAATCCGGCGATCATCCCCTTTGCTGCGGGAAATCCGGCCCCCGAGGCGTTTCCCGTCGAGCAGATCCGCCGGATCTCCGACACCATTCTTGCCGGAAACCCTCTGGCCGCGCTCCAGTACTCCGTCACCGACGGCGTTCCGGCGCTGAAAATCCGCGTCCGGGCTATGCTGGAGGAGGACGGTCTCGTCCAGTTCAGCGACGATCTGCTGATCACTTCCGGCGCCCAGCAGGCGATCGAGCTCGCCTGCAAGGTACTCTGCAACGAGGGCGACACCGTTATCGCCGAGGAACCGAGCTTCATCGGCTCGCTCAACTCCTTCCGCTCTTTCCGCGCCCATCTCGTCGGCGTACCGATGGAGGAGGACGGCATGGAAATCGCCAAACTGGAGCAGGCTTTAAAAGAAAACCCCAACACCAAGCTGATTTATATCATCCCGAATTTTCAGAATCCGAGCGGCCGCACCACTTCCTTTGAAAAACGCCAGGCCGTCTATGAGCTTGCGAAGCGCTACGGCGTCTGCATTTTGGAGGACAACCCCTACGGCAAGCTGCGTTTCGCCGGAGAAGATATTCCTTCCATCAAGAGCTTCGACACCGACGGCATCGTCATCTACTGCGGCACGTTCAGCAAAATTCTCTCCCCGGGCCTCCGCGTCGGGTATGCGCTCGCGCCCGCGCCCATCATCAGCAAGATGATCGTGGCCAAGCAGTGCGGCGACGTCCACACCACCGCCCTCTCCCAGATGATCTGCGAGCGGTTTCTTGTCGAGACCGACATGCATGCCCATTACGACATGCTCCGCGCCATCTATCGGCGCAAAAGCGGCCTGATGCTCAAAGGCATGGAGGCCTGGCCCGAAACGGTGCGCTTCACGCGGCCGGAAGGCGGCCTTTTTATCTGGTGCACGCTGCCGGAGGGTGCGGACATGCTGGCTTTTGTTAAAAAAGCGCTCGCCAAAGGAGTGGCCGTCGTACCGGGCATTGCCTTCAACACCGACGAATCCGCGCCGTCACAGTCCTTCCGCTGCAACTTCTCCACCCCTTCAGACGAGGCCATCGTCCGGGGTACCGATATCCTCGGCATATTGCTCCAAGAGGAGTTTCGCTAAGAGGCCTGCCGCGTCATCCCCGCCCTGTTTTCCCCTTTCCCGCCCGTGAAAACGCCGTCGGGAAGGTCCGCCGCTTTCTTTCAGTGCGCGGACGCCGGACCGACAAGGGCTTCACCGTTGGCGCCGGAATGTCCGCCCGGCGAGGATTTTGACAATCCGCACGCCGCGGCTTTCTTTGCGCGCTACGGCCGCAATCAAACAATTTTTTGGGGAACGGATAAAATTCCCTATCATTTTTCATCTTCCGGAGGTAACCTATGGATCAAAATGAGGCCGCTTTGCAGCCAGAACGCAAGAAACGCATCTTCAGCGGCATCCAGCCGACCGGGGTATTCACCCTCGGCAACTATCTCGGCGCCATCGTCAACTGGAAGAAGCTCCAGGACGATTACGACTGCATCTACTCCATCGTCAACATGCACGCCATCACCGTCTATCAGGACCCGGCCGACCTGCGGAAACGCACGCTGGATGCCTACGCGCTGGCCATGGCCTGCGGCATCGACCCGGAGAAGAGCATCTTCTTCATCCAGAGCCATGTTCCGGCCCACGCGGAGGCCAACTGGATCCTCGGTTGCAACACGATGTTCGGCGAGCTTTCCCGCATGACGCAGTTTAAGGATAAATCCGCGAAGCATGCCGATAATGTAAACGCCGGTCTCTTCACCTACCCGGTGCTGATGGCGGGCGACATCCTGCTCTATCAGGCGGATCTCGTGCCGACGGGCGCCGACCAGAAGCAGCACGTGGAGCTTGCGCGAAACGTCGCGGAGCGCTTCAATTCCACCTACGGGGCGACCTTCACCATTCCGGAGCCCTATATCGCCTCCACATCCGGCGGCGCGAGGATCATGTCGCTGACCGACCCGACCAGAAAGATGAGCAAATCCGACGAGAACCCCCGTTCCTTTGTCTCCGTCCTCGACGACCCGACCTCCATCGTCAAAAAATTCAAATCCGCCGTCACCGATTCCGAGACGGAGGTCTGCTACCGCGACGGCAAGGACGGCATCAACAACCTGATGACCATTTACTCCGTCATCACCGGTCTCACGATGGAACAGATCGAACGCGACTTTGCCGGAAAAGGCTACGGCGACTTCAAAAAAGCCGTCGGAGAGGCGGTCGCCGACCATCTGGCCCCGGTCCGGGAAAACTTTGCCCGCTACATCGCCGACAAGGGCTATCTGGAATCATGCTATAAAAATGGAGCCGAGCGCGCCGAGCATATCGCCGAGCGCACGCTGGCCAAAATGTATAAGAAAGTCGGCTTTGTGCCGCGCCCATAACCGGGCCGTCCCCCGGCATGGCGGAAATATCCCGCAGACGTGCCCCATATCGGGCCGGGGTATGTTTCAAAAGCAGGTTTCATGCCGCAGATGATTTGACGGCCGGGCCGCCCGCCCGGCAGGAGGGATTTTTATATGTTTCTCAGCGTAAACGGCGTGAACCTGTATTACGAAGTACACGGCTCCGGCTCGCCCATCCTCCTCGTGCACGGAAACAGCGAGTCGCACGCGATTTTTGACAAACTGATTCCCGCGCTCGCAAAAAAACACACGGTCTACTGCGCGGATTCCCGCGGACACGGCCAAAGCTCCGCCGTACCTGAATATCACTATGCGGATATGGCCCAAGATTATATTGAACTGATCAAGGCACTCAAGATCGAAAAACCGGCCTTCTACGGATTCAGCGACGGCGGCATCCTTGGCCTGATGATCGCCATGAAGGAGCCGGACCTGCTCTCCTCGATCGTCTGCTCCGGCCCGAATCTCTGGCCGACCGCGGTAAAAAAATCCACGCTGTTCTTTTTGCGCGTCGTCTGCGCGATAAAAAAGAGACCGCTCTTTGAGATGATGCTTCGCGAGCCGGACATCAAGCCGGAGGAGCTCTCCGCCATCACCTGCCCCGCGCTGATCACCGCCGGTACGAAGGACCTGATTCTTCAGGATCACATCCGGCTGATCGCGGATTCCATCCCCGGCGCGGAACTCAAAATTTTTGAGGGCGGGACCCATGAGAGCTATGTGGTCCATAAGGATCTGCTCGCGCCGGTCATTGAAGATTTTATCGCCCGCAGGGTAAAGGAAGGCATAACCGTATGAGAATTCTCTGTTTCGGCGACGTCACCGGAAAAAACGGCTGCGACGCGCTCCGAAAAGCCATGCCGGTTTTGAAGGAACAATACCGGCCGGATATGACCGTGGTCAACGGTGAAAACTCCAGCGACAACGGCGGCATCACCACCAGAACCTGCGAGGATATTTTCTCCATGGGCGCCGACGTCATCACAAACGGCAACCACGCCTTCCAAAACCGCGATATGCGCGACCTCTATGAAAAAACCGACAGCGGCGTGCTGCGGCCGGCCAACTACCACGGGAGCGCGCCCGGCACCGGTGTCTACCTGTTTGAAAAGGGTAAGTTCCAGGCGGCGGTCGTCAATCTGATGGGAGCCGTGTTCCTCGATCCGTTCGAGAGCCCGTTTCTCTGCGCTGACCGGCTTCTTGGGGAGATCGACTGCAAAACCGTGATCGTGGATTTTCATGCCGAGGCCACCAGCGAGAAGATCGCCCTTGCCAAATATCTCGAGGGCCGCATCTCCCTGCTCTACGGTACGCATACGCACGTCCCAACCGCCGACGAGACCATTCTGCCGAAGGGCACGGCCTTCATCAGCGATATCGGCATGTGCGGCCCGATCGACTCGGTGATCGGCGTAAAGACCGAGGTCTCCACGAATTTTATGATCACCCACCTGCGCGACCGTTTTGAGATCGCAGAGGGGCCCTCCAAAGTGCAGGGCATCTTCGTCACCACCGACGACAAAACCGGAAAGGCGCTCTCCATCGAGCGCTTCGACTTCCGATAATCCCGAAAGGAGCGCGGTGCTCATCAATATCAAGAAAATTACGGCTGCCGTGCTCGTGCTCATCCTGATGCTGAGCGGCTGTCGGACAGAGCTCTCCGATCTGCAGGAAGCGGTGCAGGAAGGCGTCACTTCCGCTTCTTCTTCCCCGGAACAGGAGTCCTCGGCCGGCTTTGAAATGGTCACCTCCGTGCGCATCCCCTACGATGAGGAGGACGGCCTGCACCCCTACACCTGCCAAACCGTCGTCAACCGCTACATCTGCGGCCTTCTCTACGGCAGCCTCGTCCTCCTGAACACGGATTTTTCCACGTCTCTTTCTTACGCGGAGCGCATCGTGCCCTCGGCGGGAAACACGGTCTGGGAGATCACCGTCCGGCCGGGCCTGCTTTTTCCGGACGGCACGGAATGCGGCGCCGACGACCTGCGTTACTCTATCCTTCAGGCCGCGGCCGAGGGCAGTTATTATCAAAAATCGCTGGAATCCGTCTCCTCCGTCACCAAAAGCGGCGATTACAGCGTTACGGTCGCTCTCTCCGCCGCCGACCGGCATTTCGATAACCTGCTGGTCTTCCCGCTGATCAAAAACGGCTCCGCCGGCGCACCCGCCGCGCTGCCCGGCCGGTATTCGTTCTCTGAGGACGGAACCCGGCTCCTCTGCAACAGCGACGCGAAGATTCAGACCGTGGAGCTTATGAGGCTCACCGATCACAGCATGCTGCTGCAGGAGACGCGCCTCGGCGTCTACGACATCGTCTATTCGGACGACCCGACCGGCATCTCCGTCACCTCCGTCGGCGGGATGGAGACCATGCCCTCCAAAAACCTCGTCTATGTGGGCATGAACAGCAGCCGCTCCTTTTTAAACAGCGCCTCCTTCCGGCAGGCCCTCTCTCTGGCTCTCGATGCGGAGGCCGTCTGCGAGGAGATCTACCGCGGATATGCCGAGCCCGCAAAAGGGCCTTTCAGCCCGGCTTTTTATGACGCCGCCCACCTTGCTTCCTATTCCTGCGATTTGCAGGCCGCCAATCAGATCCTTGACGATCTGGGGTATGAGAACCGCTCCAGTGAAGACTACCGCCTTGTCGGGCAAAGTGAGCTCTCGCTGGATATTCTGGTCTGTTCCGACACCGGGGAAAAGACGGAACTTGCCGCATTCCTTGCGGAGACGATCGAGAGTCTCGGCATCCGCGCCACCGTCACCGCGCTTGCCTATGAGAAATATCTTGCCGCCGTGGAGGCCGGGAATTTCGACCTCTATCTTGCGGAAGTCAAACTTGGGGATAATATGGATCTCGGCCCGCTGGTGCTCTCCGGCGCCTATGCGAACGGCTCCGGCACCTTTCTCAGCTACGGCATGCCCGCGAGCGAGAGCCTTTCTCTTGCGTGGCTCGGCTATGAGGACGGAACGGTGAGCGCCGCCGATTTCAGCGGGATTTTCTATTCGGTTATGCCGTTCCTGCCGGTTTGCTACCGGGAAAGCGCGGCGGTCTATTCCCGGAATTTCTCTTTTGAAATCGGCGCGACGGAGCAGGATCTGTTCCATGGCATCCTTGCGTGGGGCTCCTGAAGTTCGGATTTTTTCCTCTTTAGCATAAAAGATATGGGAAAAATGGCAAATATTTAAATTAGGACTTTTCAGGCATCATGGAATTATGATATACTTGATTGGTTAATGGAAACGAGAGGGCTCCGAAAAGTGCCCTTCCCCAAGAATGGAACTCTGAAAAGGAGTGGAAAATTTGATAAACGGCAGCCAGCTGCGCGACGCGATCATCTCCGCCGCCAACACCATCACCAATAAAAAAAGCTCGGTGGACGCCCTGAACGTCTTTCCTGTTCCGGACGGCGATACCGGCACCAATATGTCCATGACCATTTCCGCCGGCGTCAGGGAACTCGAGAAGCTTTCGGAGCCCACCGTCGCCGAGACCGCCAAGACCGCCTCATCGGCCCTCCTGCGCGGCGCGAGAGGCAACTCCGGCGTCATCCTCTCCCTGCTGTTCCGCGGGTTTTCCAAAGGGCTTGAGGGACATGAGACCGCCGATGCCGCCGACCTTGCGAAGGCACTCGCCATGGGCGTCGAGGCGGCCTATAAAGCCGTCATGAAGCCGACGGAGGGCACCATCCTCACCGTTTCCCGCTGCGCCGCAGAAAAGGCTGTCGAGATGGCCGGCACCGAGACCTCCGTTACGGCTCTGCTTGCCATCTCGACAGCCTTTTCTGCGGCGCA
>DAOTHJ010000032.1:0-12904 GCA_035447605.1 Oscillospiraceae bacterium
AAGGAGTTCCGGCGTGCCCTTCATCGGGCTTTACGGCGCGTGCTCAACCTTTGCGGAGGCGCTCGCCCTCTCGGCGGTGCTCGTGGACGGCGGCGCGGGCAAAAACGTGCTCGCGGTGGCCTCCTCACATTTCTGCTCGGCGGAGCGGCAGTACCGCTTCCCGCTCGAATACGGCGGGCAGAGGCCTCCGACCGCTCAGTGGACCGCGACGGCGGCGGGCGCGGCGATCGTCTCCGCCGAACGGAAGCCGCCTTTCATTCAGGCGGTCTGCTTCGGCCGGATTCAGGATCTCGGCATCAACGATCAAAACAATATGGGTGCGGCGATGGCGCCGGCGGCGGCCTCCACGATAAAGACCTTTTTTGAAGATACCGGCACGGGGCCGGAGAAATACGATCTGATCCTGACCGGAGATCTCGGCATGGTCGGCTCGGATCTGCTGGATCAGCTCCTGCAAAAGGATGGAATCGATATCGCAAACCGGCATCAGGACTGTGGCCTCCTGCTCTACGACCGGGAAAAACAGCAGGTCGAAGCCGGCGCCTCCGGGTGCGGATGCGCGGCCTCGGTGGCTTCCTGTCATCTGCTCCCGCATATGCAAAAAAACGAGGGCCCCCGGAGCGCTTTGCTGATCGCAACCGGAGCCCTGCTCAGCCCCACGAGCATCCAACAGGGCGAGACGATCCCGGGCATTGCGCATCTCGTCTGTTTTACCGCGGAGGAAAGGAGGCTCTTCTGATGGAATACATGCGGGCTTTTTTGGTCGGCGGCATCCTGTGCGCGATCGGGCAGATCTTCATCGACCGCACAAAACTGACGCCGGCGCGCATTCTCGTCGGCAACGTCGTGACGGGCGTGTTTCTCTCGGCCATCGGCATCTATGAGCCCCTCGCAAAATTCGCGGGGGCCGGCGCGACCGTGCCGCTGACCGGATTCGGCAACCTGCTGGCAAAGGGCGTGAAGGAGGCAGTCGCAGAGAATGGCCTTCTGGGCATCTTCTCAGGAGGTTTAACGGCTTCATCGTCGGGCATTGCGGCCTCGATTCTCTTCGGTATGGCGATCGCGCTGCTGTTTCAGCCAAAGGATAAATAGGCCCGAAGCCGACGGAGTCCGGCCCTTTCTGCTATGAAAAAGGATTGTTGGGTATTTTCTCAGGAGGTTTATGGGTCTCCTCGGCGGGAACGGTCTTTAATCCCTTGGGGCAGAATGAAAATCTGGACAAAAAGAAACGCCTCTGCTTTTTATGGCAGAGGCGAGGTTTCTTTTACGCGGTTTCAGTTGGCGCTGGCAGCGTTGAGCTTGCGGGCAAGTGCGGATTTTCTTCTCGCAGCAGTGTTTTTATGAAGAACACCTTTCGCACAGGCCTGGTCGACGCGCTTGATAGCAAGACGGACCGCTTCTTCACGGTCTTCCGTACCGGTGGAGCAGGCGAGCTCGGCTTTCTTAATGTTGGTCTTCAGGTTCGTGCGAATCGCTTTATTGCGTTCAGCCTTGACAGCGGTCACCTTGACTCTTTTTTTGGCGGATTTAATGTTGGGCATCAGTACACCTCCTTCTCTACCGGATACATTCACAAATAGACATCATACACGATAAGACCGGTTCTGTCAAGTGGAATTTTCCTTATTAACAATAGAAATCTCCCGCTGAAAAGCGGGTCTGGAGGCGATTTCTTGCTTCGGAGAAGCGACCTTGCGCTCGAAAATCTGCCCGAATCCGGCGGCGTGCAGGGCATCCTGAGCTGCGGATACCGGCGTTTCGGCACCGCGGTGACGAGGGTGACGGTGGAGGGGCAGCCGGCGGCGGAGGCCGCCAAAAAACCGGAGGGCTGTTATGTCACAATCGAGACCGGCGCCTTCGGAGATCCCGGATGCAGCCGGGAGGGCGAGATCCGGGCGGCGGCTGCGGAGATCCGCAAGCTTCTGCCGGAGGAGGGCACCATTTTGGTCGCCGGGCTCGGAAACGGTGATCTGACCCCGGATTCCCTCGGCCCGCAGACGGTGAAGCGGATTCTTGTCACAAGGGGCATGTCCGAGGCGGTCAGAAACCGGTTCGGCGGCAAACTGCGCCCGGTTGCCGCGGTGATCTCCGGCGTCTCCGGCGGAACCGGCATGGAGTCCTCCGAACTGATCGCCGCCGTCGCGGAGAGCATCCGGGCCGCGGCGGTGATCGCGGTGGATTCCCTCGCCGCGAGGGATGCCCGGCACCTCGGCCGCACGATCCAGATTTCCGACAGCGGCATCATCCCCGGCTCCGGCATCGCCGGCAGCGGCAGGGAGGTTTCGGCGCGCACGATTGGGGTTCCGGTCATCGCGGTCGGCGTGCCGACGGTGGCGGACTGCGAATCCGACGGGCTCCATCTCTCCCTGACGCCGCGAGATATCGACGTGCTGATCCGCCGCGCGGCCGCGACCGTTGCGGATGCCGTCAATCTGGCCCTGCAGCCTGTGCTCACGCTCTCCGACCTGCGCGGGATCATGGAAGGATAGAAGAAAAAAGGCGCCGAAAGATGACCGGCGGCGGGCATTCCGGGCAGGAGAAGCCTGCCCGAGACCGCTTTTTATACATCTGCCGGTCCGCCGGAAAGTATGCCGCCTTTTGACGGCTTTTCTGTTTCGACCGGATCCTTGACATTTTATTTCCGGCATTCGTTCCGGCGGCGGGCCTTTGTGATGGTCTCTGCCGCGGCGAAAATTCGGCGTCGTTTCGGCTATGTTTCGCCGCCCGATGCTTCGGCTTCGGTCTGCCGGTCGGCGGAGCTTCCGCCCTCATCCGAGAGATCGGTCCCGGCATCCGTTCCGGCTCCGTCGTTCCTGGCGGAGAGCCTTTCCTGAAGGGCCATCCATGTGGTTTTGAAGAGCAGCCTCCACTCCGGCGGGATCAGCCCCGTCGCGGCGGAGGCGATTTTTTGCGCCTGCGAAGGCACTTCCGGCAGGAGGATTTCCTCGCCCATGAGCTCGGCCTTCCCCTCCCCGACAACGAGAAGCCTGTCCGGATAATTCCCGCCGCTTGTCCGCGCGAGGTCCACGAGGCCGAACGCCGCCGTGCCGCAGGCAAAGATCGCGCCGGCGGCAAGCCAGATCACGGTATTCCGAATCAGTCGTTTCATGATATCCCCTCCGGAGGGAGTTTGCCTCCCGCGGGATTTTTTTATTCCTTTTTTGTAAAAGGTTACTTTAAGAGCGAAATCAGCGCCTGACCGAGCAGTTCCGCCGAGTATTCCGCCTCACTGAGCGTATTTCCGGCGGAGCCGATCTCGATCAGCAGGAGTTCCGGCAGCAGATCCATGTTGTATTTGCGGTAATCGAACAGGATCGGCCTTGTCAGGCCGGGATAGAGGCTCTCCATCCGGTCCTGAAGCGCCGCGGCGAAACGCAGGTTTGAGAAGAAATCCGGCATATTCATCGCGCCGTCGTCGCAGCCGGAGATAATCATGATCTGCGCCGCTTTTCTGCCGCCGATCTCCGCGGTCGGCTTGATGATCACGTTGCCGTCCTGCTCGATGGCGTCCCGGTGCAGGTCGATGGCAAAGTGGATCGTCGGGTAAGTCGCCAGATACTGCTCCACGGTGACGGCGCTGCGGTCGTAGGAGCCCTTATAGGAGGGGTAGTCGTGGTAGGTTTTATCGTGCAGCACGATGATGCCGGCCTCTTTCAGCGTTTCGGCCAGCACGTCGCCGACCGCCGTCATGTTTTCGTCCGGATCGGTGCTGTGCCAGTCCGAGGAGGTGTCGTAGTAGCCGCGGTCGGCCGGTTCGTAGCATTCCGTCGCATGGGTGTGGTAGATGAGCACGGTGGGCTGCGAAAGATCGGCGGCATAATCCCCTTCCGCAGATTTCGCAAGCTCTTTTTGGATGGCGGCGGCGGAATATTCGGTGCAGTTTTTGATGAGCCCGCTGCCGCAGGGCAGATAGAGCCCGCTCTCACCGTACTGGTACTGCAGCGTGAGCACGGTGCCGCGCCGTTTTTCAGGCACTTCCGGGAGGGCATCCTCTTCTCCGGAATCCCCTCCGGATGGAGAGACGGCATTGTTTTCGGCAAAATCGGAGGCGGAGACGGCAAGATTCTCCTCAAGGCCTCCTTCTCCTTCTTCTCCCGTGCCCGATTCCTCCCAAAAGTACCGATCTTTGAGCACGCCAATGGTGTCGCGCGGAGAGGAGACCGCCGCCGAGCAGAAAATGAGCACGGGCACTTTTTGGGCGACGAAAATCAGGGAGGCATAGAATGCGGCCACCGAGCCGAGCGCCGCAAGAATCCGCAGCGCCGCCCTGCCCGCCAGAGAGACGCCCATATGGAGATTCCGCAGAGAGATGCTGCGGTACGTTGGTCCGCTCCTGCTTTTCAAATTCCCGCCCCCGATCTTTCTATCGGGAAAAGTTATGAGAAACGCCCGAAAAATATGCCGGGAGAGGGATTTCCCAAGCCCGGCAAAAAGAGGCGCTTTTTGTCGAACCCCGCTGCCTGCGAAATATCTTACAATATGTCTTCCGCCGCGTCCTCCGGTGTATCCGCCAAAATAAAAAACGGCCCCGCCTGTCTGGTGAGCCGTTTTTTTATATGAATGTTGCACTCAGCGGGGTTCCCCGGCCGTTTCGCGGAGAAGCGCCACGATCTCGCGCTCGTTTTCGACGTCGGAGGCGTAAGGATAGCGCCTCGCCGTCTCCTCAAAGGCGTGCAGGGCACCCGCGGCGGAGGCTGGATTCCGGTTTACCAGCAGCTCGTAGGCATAAAACAGCCGTTTTCGGGAGACGTAGGAGCCGGTCGTCCTGATATATTTCTGAAGACCCGGCGTCAGCATCATATCGGCTTCCGCCTTGGTGCAGCCGCCGAGGATTTTTAGAAACAGCAGCTCGCAGGAGAGTTCGTTCCGGTGCACACCCAGCAGGCCGCGCCCGTTTCGGAGCATGTATTCGCAGGTCTCCCGCGCGCCGGCGAAGTCGTGCCGGTCAAACTGCCGGTCGTAGCGCAGCACGCCGATCGTGCAGATGAGGGGATTTTGAAGCGCCTCCCCTTCCGGCAGCGGAAACCATTCCTCCGGCAGCTCGCCGATGCGTTTTCCGGAGGCGATCCAGCCGTTTGCGTAGAGCTGAAGGCGGAAGGCCCGGCGTACGGCGGCGCTTTTTCCAAGCAGGATGGTATTGAGCCCGTCGTTTGCGACGCCGCCGACAGTCATCGGGATCAGATTCATCAGGGCGGTGATGAGGCCGGCCGAGGCGAGCGCGAGAAAGAGCACGCTTGCCGCCGGAGAGGAGAGCCCGACCGACAGCCCAAAAAAGAGCGCAGAGAACGAAAGGTTGGAGAGACAGCCGCCCAGCAGGTAGAGCCGGTAGGGCGCTTCCTTTTCCGTCACGGCAGGCGGCTGCATCAGGCACTGCCCGCCGGTGCCGGAGATCGTAAAGATCCGAACCACAAACCGCCCGCTCTCACGCAGCAGCATCAGATTTCCCACGCGGAACGAGATGAAGCGGTAGCCGGAGAGCAGCCCGCAGACGAGGTGGCCGAATTCATGCAGCACGGTCTGGATAAAAAACGACGCGAGGAAGCAGGCCATGACGTAGAGCGCCGCAAAGACCGGCGGGTATGCCTCCATGATGCCGAATGCGGAGAACGCCGCGCCAAAGCCGATCACGATCGAAAGAACGGTCACGGCGAGCGGCAGATAACCCGATGCCCGGCGCCGGAGCGCATCGTTTTCCATGAAACCGCCTCCTTTTATATGAGGGAAGTATACCACGCAATCGTTGCCGGAAAAAGAAGGAAGCGTGAATATTTTGTGAGCGCCCGCAAAAAACGGAGGGTGGCGCCGGATCTCGTACGGCCGGGATGCCCATTTTTTACTGCGTCAGGTTCGTTTCTCTCCCCAGAAGAAGAGGGCGGCCGTAACAGGCTGGCGTCTGTCGGATCTGCCGACGCGGCCCCGTGCGGATAAAAAAACTCCGCCCGGAGGCGGAGACGTTTTCGTTTTGCAGCGTCAGGTTCGTTTCTCTCCCCAGAAGAAGAGGGCGGCCGTAACAGGCTGGCGTCTGCCAGGGTCCGCCGATACGGCCCCGTGCGGATAAAAAAACTCCGCCCGGAGGCGGAGTCATTTTCGTTTTACAGTGTCAGGTTCGTTTCTCTCCCCAGAAGAAGAGGGCGACCGTGCCCGGGCCGGTGTGGCTGCCGATCGTGGTGCCGACGTAGTTAATCAGCACCTTGCCGTTAAGATGCGGAAAGCGGGCTTCGATCAGATCGGCGACGGCGCGGGCATCCTCATAGCAGGCGGAGTGGGAGATAAAGCATTTTCCGGAGTAATTTGTGCCGTCCTGCGCGTATTTTTCCATACGGGCGACGATCTCCTGAATGACCTTCTGCTTCGTGCGGATTTTGCTGCGCGGAATCAGGCGGCCGGCGACGTCCATGTCGAGCAGCGGGCAGATGCTGAGCAGCCCGCCGATGACGCCCGCCGTCTTGGAGATGCGCCCGCCGCGGATGTAGTACGTGAGGTCGGTCGAGAAGAACCAGTGATGCACGTCAAGCTTATGCGCCTCGGCCCAGTCGTGCAGGTCCTCGATCCCCATGCCGGAATCCCGGAGATCGGCGAGCTTGTCCATCAGCAGGCCGTAGCCCGAGGAGGCGCCCAGCGAGTCGACGATGTAGATTTTGCGGTCCGGGAAGCGTTCCCTCGCGATCAACGCGGCATTGCAGGCGGAGCCGTAGCTGCCGGAGATGCCCGAAGAGAGCGTGACGTGCAGGATGTCTTTTCCTTCCTCAAGAAAGCGGGTGAAGTAATCAAGATACTCCGTGATGTTGACCTGGGAGGTCCGGGTTTCCGCTCCTTCGGCGACCAGGCGGTAGAATTCCTCGAACGGGATCGAGCGGCCGAGGTCGTCCTCATACTCCACCCCGTTGAGAAAGTAATGGAAGCAGATAAAAGGAATGCCGCGGCCCTCCAGATGCTCGCGCGAAAGGTCGGCGGTGGAGCAGCAGCTCAGAATGTAATCGGACAAGGCAGGATTCCTCCTTCAGATTGAATAGCTTTATTTTCCCGCGGAAATTCCTCTAAGGCAAGAAATTTTTTCGCCGGGATGCTCTACAAATAACGAAAAGGAGTAGAACCGTTCCGAAACGGCTCTCCCCCTTTTGGAAAAGACTCTACGAATCGTAGAATCGGGTTATTCTCCGGATCTTTTGATGCGGAAACTCAGGAATACGATCAGCGCGGCCGGGATGGCCAACAGCAGAAGCTGCCACCAGTTATACCTCAAAAACGTCAGATAGACCGTCCCGATCAGGCTCAGCACGAGAAAAAGAACGATGTACATGTTGTATCTGCCCTCATACCAGACCGAATTGAGCACGAGCACCGTCACAAGCGAGACCGGCACCGCATAGACGAAGATGATCCAGTGCAGCTCGCCGAGAATCCAGAAAAGGATAAACAAAAGGAGCGCCACCGTCCAGATTCCGGCGACGGAGAGCGTCGTAATCATCGAGCGGCGATAGGGCAGGAACGGCTGCGCGTTCTGCGGCGTGACGGTATCTTTTTCGCCGGTCATCGAGTCGATCGTAACGCCGAAAATGTCCGACATCTGCTTCATGACGTAGATATCCGGCACGGCCTCGGCGCGTTCCCATTTGGAGACGGATTTATCGGAATAATTCAGTTTTTCACCGAGCTCGGCCTGCGTCATGCCGGCGGCGGTGCGCAGCCGGATGATATTGCTGGCGATGACGGTCTTGAGTTCATCCATACGGGGTCCTCCTCGGGGTTAATACTATTATTATCGTCGCAGCGGGAGGGAAAATCAAGAACGAATTTGTGAATTCGGCGCTTCGCAGAGGGGGAACGGCCCTTTTTCTTATTCAAAAAGAAAACCGCCTGCGAAAAGTCCCCATTCGGCCGAAAGGTTCCCGCGCGGCCGAAAGCGCCCCGCCGCACCGGAGACCTCTCTTCCGGAGAAACCGGCCGGGACAGGGGCGGCCCCGCAAAGAAACCGCCCGACGGCAAAAAAACACTCCCCGTCTCCGGGGAGCGAAGGGACGGATTCGGCTGCGGGCAAAACGCACCGGGCGCTTACAGCAGGATCTTGCTGAGAAAATCCTGAAGGCGAGGGCTTTCCGGGTATTCAAACATCTTTTCCGGGCTCCCCTCTTCGATCAGGCGGCCGGATTCCATAAAGAGCACCCGGCTGCCGACCTCTTTGGCAAAGCCCATCTCATGCGTGACGACGACCATCGTCATGCCCCCGCGCGCGAGCTCCTTCATGACTTCAAGCACCTCGCCCACCATTTCGGGGTCGAGGGCGGAGGTCGGCTCGTCGAAGAGCATCACCTGCGGCTCCATCATCAGCGCGCGCACGATGGCGACGCGCTGTTTCTGCCCGCCGGAGAGCTGGATCGGATAGGCGTTCCAGCGGTCGTCGAGGCCGACGCGCTTTAAAAGCTCATGGGCCTTCTCTTCGGCTTCCTTTTTGGACATATGCTTCACATGCATCGGGGCGATCGTCATATTCTCGAGGATCGTTTTATGCGGAAACAGGTTGAAATGCTGAAACACCATGCCCATCTTCTGGCGATGGAGGTTGATGTCGCAGTGCCTGTCGGTGATCTCCACGCCGTCGAAGACGATCGTGCCCTCGGTCGGCGGCTCAAGCAGGTTGAGGCTGCGCAGGAAGGTCGATTTCCCGGAGCCGGAGGGTCCGATCACGACGACGACTTCGCCCGGGTAGATCTCCGCGTCGACGCCGTCGAGCGCCTTGATTTTTCCCTTGTTGTAGTATTTTTTGAGGCCGTACACTGAGATCAGGGCCCCTTGTTCCACAAGGTTATCGGATATCGCCACGGCGCATCCTCCTCTCAAAATAGCCGATCAGCTTCGAGGTCGGGAAGGTCAGCACGAAATACAGCGCCGCCGCGATCAGCAGAGGCTCGGCGATGATGAAGGTCGCGGACTGGGCGGCCTTGACGCCGTACATGATCTCCTGAACGCCGATGGTGTAGCAGATCGAGGATTCCTTGATGATCGTGACGAATTCGTTGCCGATGGCCGGCAGGATATTCTTGATAGCCTGCGGAAGCACGATCAGGCGCATATTCTGGAACTGCGTGAGTCCGAGGCTGCGCGCGGCTTCGGTCTGGCCGATGTCGATGCTCTGGATGCCGGCGCGGATGATCTCGGAGGTGTAGGCGCCGGAGTTGAGCGCGAGCGCCACGACGCCCGGGAAGAAGCGGTCAAACTTGATAAAGCCGAAGAGCGTGATATCCGGCAGCTGAATGCCGGAGAAGACGACTAAGTAGACGATGAAGAGTTGCACGAGCATCGGCGTCGCGCGGATCACCTCGACATAGGTGGCGGCGATGAGTTTGAAGACGCCCACCTTGCTCAGCCGCATAATGGCCAGCAGCAGCGCGAGGAAAAACCCGAAAAAGACGGTCAGCGCGGAGATCGAGACGGTACAAATCATACCCTGTTTGAAGAGCTCCGCATAGCGGAGCACCTTCTCAAAGCCTTCGGCGGAGATGGACATAAAAGAGCTCCTTTCGGAAAGGATTTCAAAACACAAGCAACTCCTCCCGGATGAGAGCATCCGGGAGGAGTATGAAACCGGTTAAGAGAGAAAGCGACGGGTCAGGCCTGATAATCCGCAAGCTGGCCTTCGTAGATGTTGCCGGCGGCAAGCTCATTGGCATCGGCGACGAACTGGTTTATGGAGCCATCCTCAATCAGCCCGGCGATGACTTCATTGACGGCGGCGAGCAGGGTCTCGTTGCCCTTCTGGAGCGCGACGGCGGAACCGGCCACATCGTATTCGACATCCATGACAAGCTCAAGTTCCGGATAATTCAGTTTGTAGCACTCGGCGACGGCGGTCTCGATAAAGGCGGCCTGGAGTTTTCCGGCCAGCAGCTCGGAGATGATATCGGTGACCTTAGAGAGGCCGACGATGTTGGCGTCCGGCGTGTACTGCTCGGCAAGATCCATCTGGATGGATCCGGTCTGGGCACCGACGCTCTTGCCGGTCAGGGACTCATAGGTGTTGTAGACGTCCTTGTTTTCGGAGAGGACAACCAGAGACTGTCCGCCCATGTAATAGATATCCGAGAAATCAAAGGTCTCGGCGCGCTCCGGATCCGGAGAGAAGCCCGCGATGCCGAGGTCGACGTTGCCGGCCTGAAGCTCAAGCAGGATGCTGTCGAAATCCATCGGAACGACTTCGAGCTCAAGGCCGAGGTGATCGGCGATGGCCTGCGCAAGGGCAATGTCGAAACCGGAGAGGCTCAGGTTGCCGGCGTCGTCGACGGAGTAGAACTCATACGGGGCAAAATCCGGGCTGGTCGCCACGGTCAGTTTGCCGGCGGTGACCGTCGTGATTTCGGCGGGCGCTTCGGAGACGGCTTCGCTTTCGGACGGAGCGGCGGATTCTTCCGGTACGGATTCCGGGGCGGAAGATTCCGTCTCGGTCTGCGCGCACGCGGCAAGAGAGAAGCAAAGGATCAGCGCAAGAACCAGCGCAAGAAGTTTTTTCATCTTTATTTCCTCCAGATTGTTTTGTGTAATTTGTTTGCTTTGTGGAATATAGATGCATTATAGCGCCGCGTTTTTTGAATGTCAATACATAAATATAAATTTTTTTGAATATTCATGGAAAAATTCTGCATATCTAACGTATAACGTGAATATTGTACAAAAAATCATAAAAACACCCGGCCACCCCAGACGGGCGGGCCAGGTGTTTTTATGATTGCCGCGTTATTTTTAAGGCGGCTTCAAACGTAAAAATTGGAATGCATTACTTTATTTTTTTCTTGAAGGATACAAATTACTAATCCTACCAAAGCTGAAACGAAAATTACAATATATTCTACATATCTCATAACACTAATATTACGCAATTGATCTGAGACGGTAACACCAAGTGTGTTATATGTTAAGACTGGAATCTCAATTGTGGCTTGGGTCCAGATACAATCTAAGTCTTGGTTATTTTCTGGTAGAAGTATCTCAATATCATACTTCTCTTTGGATTCGATAATTTCAGGCAAATCTCTAATTTCATAATCATGGTAATTGAAGTCAAATAAATTAAAAGTACTTGTCAAATATGTCTCTGGAAACGAAGAGCCTTTTCTTAAATAGTCAGAATCGGGGTCGCCTTCCTCATATTCAATGTCTTCGTAATAATAAATCTTTGCTTCGGCTACATATTTATTCGGATCACCATCAATACTCAACATTGTATTGATAGAATATGCACCTTCGGGGACTCCTTCCAAATAGACAAAATATAAGTTTATTGGGCAAGTAATTAGAGCAACCGTTAATATGATAGAGGCATATTTCTGCTTTGATATAATAGATACAATTTCCTTGACTGGTTTTTTCTTGAATAGACGTGAACAGATTAATGTAAAAATGTAAATTGAATATAAGCCGGAGATGACATAAAGCCAGGCAAAGATCGTTTGCATCCTTATTACACCTCTATTAAAGCTATCATTTAATTCAATGATAGCACTATAAATAAAGAAATGCAATTATTTGGAAAATGCAGCTAAATCGCCTATTTCTCGGTTGTGCGCCTTGTAAAACGGCAATTTTCAAATAGAAAAAGAAAAAGCGCCGCTTAACCAAGCGACGCTCTTTTGTTTGGTGCGGATGATGGGAGTTGAACCCACAGGAACGTAATGTTCACTAGAACCTGAATCTAGCGCGTCTGCCAATTCCGCCACATCCGCATTTGCGTGGTTTATTCTAACATTTCCCGGGCGTTCTGTCAAGACACCGGAAAAATTTTTAATCGGGGTTTCATTTTTCCATCAATAAGCACCGCCGCAATGCAAAGAATAATAAAAAACCATGAAAGGATGATTTATTTTGTCTGCAAGACGCTTTTTGCGGGCGGCGGCGGTGCTGATCGCCCTGCTGACGCTGCTTTCAGGCTGCTGGAAAAAGAATAACCAGACGTCGGAAAGCTCGAATTCAAGCGGAAACGGCGAGAGCGGGTACGACCTTGTGATTTATCACAGCCGGGACAGCCTGCGCGCTTCGCTGCGGACCCTCGCCTCCGCCTATGAAACCGCAACCGGAAAGAAAATCAGTTTCACCTATGTGGAAAACGATCTCAGCGGAACGATCGGCACGGAGAAACCCGCGCTTTATCTGGTCTCCGACTACGATACGGTGACGGATCTGAAAACCAATATGAAGGATTATTCCGCCGGCGGAAATCTTGCCGCCGTCTACACCACCATTCCGAGCGGCCTCGCGCTGGATGCCTCCGGCAAGGGGAGCTACGGTTTGCCTTTTGAAATTGAGGGGCGCGGCTATATTGTGGATCCGCAGATGCTCGGAAATCTTTTTCCGGCAGCAGATGCCACCGTGCTGATCGCCGATCTCAAGACCTGCGATTATGCCGAGTTTAAAGCGCTCGTCAACGCGGCCGCCACTTGGATCAAGACGCCCACCGCCGCGAAAGTGCTTCTGAACGGCCACAATTATACCTTTGCAGCCACGAAGACCGGCAGCGCCGCGAATCTGGAGGCAGTCTTTGCCCAAGCCGCCGAAGCCGGTGAAACGGCCTCCTGGCTGCTGGATACGGCCGCCGCCTATGGCTACCAGAGCGGCAGCACGTTTGCCGGAGATCTCAGCAGCGACACCGGTACTTTCCGCGATTATGCGGATTCCGCCGCCACGGCCGCCGAGCTTCATTTCGCCAACGCCGTGACGAAAACCTATTCCGACGACGATCTCGCCACCGGAAAGGCGCTCTTTATCGCCGGGACCACCTCCTTCGCAGATAACCTGAGCGTGGAATCCGACGTCGCCGACCGGCTGCTGCTGATCCCGTTTAAGATCCCGCACACCGCCGGCACCAGTACCACCACCTCCGGCACCACTTCCGGAACGGCCAATACCTCCGGCAGCG
>DAOTHJ010000033.1:0-11289 GCA_035447605.1 Oscillospiraceae bacterium
TTCCTATGCTGTTCAATTTTCAAGGTCCTGTTCGCTCCCTCTTTCCGAGACAGCTCTGCTAGTATACCATCGAAAAAACATCTTGTCAATACTTTTTTCTACACGAAAATCTGTTGATTTTTTCGTGATTTCCGATATAATAGAGATTGTATTTGCGCCTGTAGCTCAGTGGATAGAGCACCGGCCTCCGGAGCCGGGCGCGTGGGTTCGATTCCCGTCAGGCGTACCAGCAGGACCATCCTGCATGCGATTCGTGCTCCTCACATTTGTGGGGAGCCGTTTTCATATCCGCCCGCAGCGGGACCAATTGGCCGGATCATACGGGCGGTACGGGAAGCAACGTCTGTCCAGCTATTCCGGAAACGGCGCATTGAATCCATGTACCGGATATGCTAAAATAAGGACATTCTCTTTTATCCTTTATATAAATGGTTCAGAAAGAGGCTTATCATGAATCAAAAAAGCAATGCCGCAAAGGAGTTTTGGCGCTTCATCAAATTCGGACTTTTCTCCGCCTCCGCCGGGCTGATTGAAACCGGCGTATTTTACCTGCTGGGGTTGATCCCCTCTTTCGGGTACTGGGCCTGCTATCTGCCGGCGCTGGTGCTCTCCGTGGTATGGAACTTTACGCTAAACCGGCGCTACACTTTTCAGTCGGCCGCGAATATTCCCGCCGCGATGCTCAAGACCTTCGCCTACTATCTCGTGTTTACCCCGCTCTCCACCATTTTGGGCAACTGGCTCGTGGAAGTGCGCTTCGCCGCCTACCCCGCCGCCTATGATATCGTTTATTTCGCCACGCTGCTCGTGAATTTCGTCACCGAGTTCCTGTATCAGCGCTACTATGTCTTCCGTGGCAGAATCGACGACCGGCAGAATCCTCCGGCCAAATAAAAGCAAGCCATCCGGCGGAAAGAGCTGGGAAATTGGATGAGCACGGCAGAGCTCCAGGCGTGGAGAATGCCTTCTCTATATGCAGCCGCCGCCGGGCCGAAAAGGGATCGGACAAAGGCGACTCTCCAAAAATAGGAATTAGCCTTATAAAATTCATATAGAAAAGCGTTGCTTTGCCGGAAAGATGTAGCCACGCTGCAAAGGTATAGACATACGACATGGGCTCGGCTATACCGCAAGGGCATCCCGTAAGAGCATGATTACACTGGAAAGACACGGTCTCCCGCAGAAGGGACCGTGCCTTTTTTGTTTGTAAATTTTTTGATTCTCATATTGACAAAATTAGATTTGATGGATATACTTTTATCACATCGAATATCATAAATTTGAAAAGGAAGTACGGAAATGGATTATCGGAATTATGCAGACGTCTTCCGCGCCCTCAGCGACGAAAAGCGGCTTCAGATTCTGGAGATCCTTCACGGAGGGGAGCGGTGCGCCAACGAACTGCTGGCACAGCTGGATATCGGCCAGTCGACGCTCTCCTACCATATGAAGATTCTCTGCCGCTCAGGGATCGTCTCCGGGCGCGAGGACGGAAAATGGATCTATTACCGCATCAATGAGGAAGGCAGCGCCAATGCGTGCCGGATTCTGCACTCGCTGACGATCCTGTGCCCGGAGGAGAAGGAAAACCGTTCTCCGGAGGCCGGGGAAGGCTGTAAAAAAGATACGATCTTACGCTGAATTTGGAAAGGAGAATTCCCTTTGAAACAAAATAAAGTATGGAAACTGCTGGCGGTACTGGCCATCGTTCTGGTATTGGCCGGAATTTGGGCCGTCAAAAATGCGGGATCATTGAAAGCCTCCACCCCACCGGAAAGCTCGGAAGTTTCCGAGAACACGGCGGGCACGGAGGATACGGAGAACGCCCCGGACGCCGAAAATGAAGCGGCCTCGGAAAGCACGGAAAACCCGGATTTTGCGCTGGAGGCGGAGACAATTGATCTGGAGCAGCTGACTTCCTACGAACTGCCGATCATTATCGATTTCGGCGCCGACTGGTGCGGGCCTTGCCTTCAGTTCGCTCCGATTCTTGAGTCCGTTCATGACAGGATGATCGGCTCGGCCATCATCAAATTCGTGGACATGGATAAGAGCAGCAGTCTCGCCGCCGAATACCCGGTTCGGGTCATCCCCACGCAGGTTTTCTTCCTTGCGGACGGTACCCCTTATGTGCCGAGCGAGGAGATGAATGTAGAATTCCTTGCTTATAGCGACAAGACGACCGGAGAGCACTTGTTTACCGTTCATGAGGGCGCTCTGACCGAGGAGGAACTGAACGCCATCCTCGCGGATATGGGGGTGACGCAGTGACCGAATTACTTGAACGCTTTGCGGATCTGATGGCGCAGACCCCCGCCCTGGCCCCATTCTTTGCGCTGGCTGCGGGTATCGTCGCCTCTTTTCTGCCGTGTTCCCTCTCCACGGTGCCGCTGATCATCGGCTATGTGGGTGGAACCGGAGAGCGGGATACCAAACGCTCCTTCCTGCTTTCGCTCACCTTCGCGGCGGGCTCCGCCGCCACTTTTACCACCCTCGGGGTCGCCGCCTCCTTTGCCGGACGCATGATCGGCTCCGGCTCATCGTGGTGGTATCTCGTGCTCGGCGTGCTCATGGTGCTCATGGCCATGCAGGTCTGGGGAATCTTTACGGTCATCCCGTCGAGCTATCTCGTTTCTATGAATAAAAAGCGTGGCTTTCTCGGGGCCTTCCTCGCCGGCGTGCTCGGCGGCGTCTTCTCCTCCCCGTGTTCCACGCCGATTCTGGTCGTTCTGCTGGCCGTCGTCGCCGGCAAAGGCAGCGCCCTTTGGGGAACCCTGCTGTTGTTTCTCTACTCGGTGGGCCACGGCACTCTTGCCGTGATCGCCGGAACCTCCGTCGGCTTCGTTCAGAAGCTCTCGCGCAGCGGAACTTACGGAAAGCTGAGCAAGATTTTTACGATCGTCATGGGCGCGCTGATCCTGATGATCGGCTTCTACATGTTTTATCTGGGGTTCTGATCGGGAAGATTGAGGCGCCCGCGCTTCCCGGTTCCCGAGCACGGCTTTCCGCCGGTTTCGGCCAAAGACCGCTCCCGTGCATCCGGAATACGCATTTCCCGAATGGACTTTCCCGGTTCGGCTTTCCCGAAAGCACCGGAAACCCGGTATTCTCCGTTTTGCCCCGCAAAAAGGAGGCGCTCCATCTCTCCGTCTACGATATAACGCGAACCTAAGCAAAAAAGCCGTCCTGCATATGGCAGAACGGCTTTTTCTTTTTGCGCTTTTTATTCCAGCAGACCGATTTCTTTATAATAGCGGGCCGCGCCGTCGTGAATCGGGAGACCGGCCAGATCGGTGACCGCATCCTCCGCCGTCACCGCGGAGAGCGCGGCGTTTGTGGCCTTGACCTCGTCAAGATGCTCCCAGAAGGTCTTCGTCAGCTCATAGACGATGTCGTCGTCGAGATCGGCCGAGCAAAAGAGACAGAGTTTAATGGCGGTCGTGGTGACGTCGGCATCCTGTCCGGCATAGGTTCCGGCCGGAATCGTGTACCTCGCGTACCATGGATACTGCTCCATCAGGGAATCGATCACGTCCTCATCAATGGAGACAAGCCTGCCGCCGGCCGTGGAGGTGATCTCGGTGACCGCGGCGTTCGGCACGCCGGCCATGATCCAAGCGGCGTCGAGCTGGCGGTTGCGGATCAGGTCGATGGCCTCGGTGAAACCGACATAGCTCGGCGTAAAGCCGTCCGGATAGGCGACGCCGGCCGCCTCCAGATGCAGCTCGGATTCCACAAGCGTCGTGCTGCCGGGCGCGCCGGGTGCAAAACGTTTCCCGGCAATATCAGCAAGGCTTTCGATGCCGGAATCCTTCGCCGCGACGAGCTGGTTCGGGTTGTAATAGAGCCCGGCGACCACGCGGAGTTTTTCGTTGGCGCGGCCTTCAAAGCTGCCGGTTCCGTTATAAGATTCATACATGATGCTGGTGACGGCAAAGCCGAGGTCCGCCTCTCCGTCGTAAAGAAAATTCAGGTTGTCGAGCCCGCCGCCGGAGGCCTCGGAGGTCACGCTGACATCCGTCAGGGTTTCATTCCAGAGATTCGCGAGCGTCGCGCCCAGCGGGTAGAGAGCGCCGGTGGTCGCCGCGGTCGAGAAGCTGAGCGTGGTCTTTTGGCCGGCGGAACAGCCGGAAATGGCGGCACAGAGGCAAAGGGCAAGAATCAAGGCAGTCAGTTTTTTCATTGGGGCAATCTTCTCCTCCAAAATATGATGATATAAGAATACGTAAAACAAAGGGTATGCCATATAAATACTATCCGCTGCCGGCCGCTTCAAAGTGGGCGGCAAAGGGATAGACGCCGGATGGGAGGTCATTTGGGCGGGCACGGCGGTGCTCCACATATCGTAACCGGTTCGGTGGATGCCGTCAAGATGTCCGGGGCGTTTTTCGTCCCGAAGATGCTGCCGAAGAAGCCTTTTTCGAGGAATCCCCGGATGATTTTATCCGGCGCCGGCGTATTCCGCATATGGGTATCGGTCAGGCAAAGATGCCCGGGATCTCCGGACCGCTTTTCGTCCCGAAGCTGCTGCCAAAAATCCCTTCCGGGGAATTCCCGGTTGTTTTCAGTGCCGACGGCTCTCCGTATAAGTCAGACAGGGAAGAAAAAATCGGCGTACGTTGCTATGTTTCCGCATTCCTGTGCGGATTTTTTGCCTCCCGGAAATATTGATAAGCAAGAACTCCGGCAAAAATCAGGATACCGGCAAGATCGGAAATAGGCTCCGCCGCCATGCAGCAGACTGCGGCCACGATCAGCGCGAGGCGCGCCGGCAGTGTACAGCGCCGGTAAAGCATGCCTTCAAACGCCGCGGCAAGGCAGACTACGCCGCAGCTTGCAGTCAGGAGCGCAAGCATGGTCTCCCACGCAGGGATACCCGCCGAGCCGATCAGCAGCGCATCGTTATACACAAAGAAAAACGGGAACAGGAATCCGGCTGCCGCAATTTTTACGGCGCAGAGTCCGGTCTTCCACTGATTTGATTTGGCGATCCCGGCGGCCACATAACAACTGACGGCAACCGGCGGGGTGATATTGGCGAGGCACGCATAGATCAGGCAGAACATGTGCGCAGCCATGGCGCTGGCGCCGGCCTCCATCAGCGCCGGCACCGAAATGGTGCTGACGATGACATAGGCGGCGACGCCGGGCACGCCCATGCCGAGAATGCAGCACAGCAGCATGACCAGTACCGCGCAGAGCACGGCTTTTCCTTCTCCGGCAAGGCCGAGGATCAGATTCCCAAGCGTCAGCCCCGCGCCGGTCAGGGACACAGTGCCGATGATGATGCCGATCAGAATACAGCAGACGCCGACGCTCACCGAATCCGCGGCGCCCGCCATGATCGCCTCCGCCGCCGAGCGCAGACTCAGGCCGGATTCTTTTCTCTTCACCGCGCAGACGGCAAAGAGGGCGACAATTGCGGCCGTGCAGGCATAGAGCGGCGTATAGCCGAAAGCCATGACCGCGACCAGCACCATAACCGGAATCAGCAGCCACCAGTTCTGTTTCAGCACGGCCTTTGCCTCCGGCAGATTGTCTTTAGAGAGTCCGTGCAGGCCGAGGCGTTTTGCCTCAAAATGAACTGAAAAGAATAAGGATAAATAATAAAGAAACGCCGGCGCAACGGCCGCAAGCATGACCTGCGGATAGGGCACGCCGAGGAATTCCGCCATGACGAAGCCCACCGCGCCCATGACCGGCGGCGTGAATTGACCTCCGGTCGATGCGGCTGCCTCCACCGCGGCGGCATACTCCGGCTTGTATCCGGCTTTTTTCATCAAGGGGATCGTCATGCAGCCGTCCGTCGCGACATTGGCCACCGCGCTGCCGTTGATCATCCCGAAAAATGCGCTTGAGAAGACGGAGATCTTCGCTACGCCACCCGTTGTCCCGCCCACGAGGGCGAGCGCGAGGTCGTTGAGAAACGAAGAGAAGCCGAATCGCTGCAGCAGCGCGCCGAATAGCACGAACATAAATATATAGGTGCTCGAGACGCCGACCCCGACGCCGAAGATGCCGTTGCTGCCCCAGAAAAGATGGGCAAGCACCCGGCGGAATGTAAAGCCGCCGTGGCCGAGCGCGCCCGGCAAAATGGCGCCGAAAAAGTTGTAGGCAAAAAAGATCGCCGCAAGGACGGCGAGGCTGCGGCTGCGGAGAAACCCGGCCGCAAAGACCAGCGTGATCGCAACTCCGGCGACGACAATGTGAATGGTCTCCGGATAGCCGCCGGAGAGCGCAAAGGAACGATAGGTATACGAAAACCAGCCGAAGATGCCGGCGGAAAGCACGGCCGCCGAAATGAGCAGAATCCGGATCAAACGGTTTTTCGTCTCCGTCAGAGTGAAGGCAAAGACAAGCAGAAACAGGCAATGGATGGCGCGGAACGTGACGGCATCCATGCTGCCAAAGGTGATTCCCCAGATCTGGAAGGCCGCCCAAACGAGCAGAAGCGCCTTTTGAAACGGGCCTGCCTTTAGTCTGTCTCCCATGTTTTCCCTCCTGACGATTGACAAATCCATAATTCCGGGTACACTTTTATCATATGGAAAGGCGGCGATGGCTTGAAAAAAATCGCGGGACTGCTGGCGCTGCTGCTCATGCTGACGAGCTGCGCACCGACCTCAAAATACCAGAAAGATTTTTTTGCGATGGATACGTTCTTCGAGCTGACAGCCTACGGCGAACATGCGCCGGAAGCTTTGGAGGCCGCCGAAGCGCTCTCGATGGAGCTCGACGCCGAGCTCTCCGCAACAGACCCCGAGAGTACGCTGTATGCGCTCAATGAAGCCGAAGGAGGCGCCGTTGAAGGCAGCATCGCGGAACTTCTGAAAATCGCGCTTCCTTTATGTAAATCGACCGACGGCGCATTTGACATCTCGCTGCTCCGGCTCTCGCAGGCATGGGGCTTCTCCGGCGGCGAAGAGCGGGTACCCGAGGCATCCGAAATTGCCGCGCTGCTGAAGTCCGCGGGCTGGGAAAAAATCGTCTATGAAAATAACACTGTCACAATCCCTGAGGGAGCCGGCCTCGATTTCGGCGCCATTGCCAAAGGATATACCAGCCAGAAAATCTCGGACCTGCTCGCCTCTTACGGCGTGGAATCCGCCATGCTCTCGCTCGGCGGAAATGTGCAGGTGCTCGGCAGAAAACCGGATGGGACTCTTTGGAACATCGGAATTGCGGACCCCTCCGACGATACCCGGGTCGCAGGCAGTGTTTCGGTTGAAAATGCGGTGGTCATAACCTCCGGCCCCTATAAGCGTTATTTTGAGCAGGACGGCATCCGTTATCACCATATTCTCGACCCGGAGACCGGTTCTCCCGCTGAGAGCGGCTTACTCTCCGTGACGATCATCTCGGAGAACGGCGCGCTTGCGGATGCGCTCTCCACCGCCCTGTTTGTGATGGGTGAGGAGGGGGCGCTGGACTACTGGCGTGAGCACGATGGTTTTGAAGTGGTGCTCATTACGGAGGACGGCCGCGTGCTCGCAACCGAAGGGGCCGCATTCACGCCCGCCGAAGACTCCGATTATTCGTATTCCGTTGTCGGGTGAGCCTCTTTTCAGTGCGGTTTCGGAGATCCATGTTTCCGACGCACAGGCTTTCCTTTAAAACCGAGTTTTCTTCTTACAAAACAGACCAACCGAAAGTCTCCCTTCCGGTTGGCCTTTTCTTTTGCCCTTGTTTATTTAAAGAAGCCGGCCGCATCCACCAGACGGAGCTTGGTGTTCTCCAGATTCTTAAGCTCACGCGGATACTCCCGGATGGAAAAAAGCGTCTCAAAGCGCTCCCAGAAATCCAAAAAGAGTCTGTCATCCGAAGAGACGAGTTGTTTGAGCATGGAGGCATCCGCCGGCACATTCTCCCAGCAGCAGTGGCCGAACAGGATCTGCCGGCTGCGGGGATTGGCGACAACCAGCCGGGAATCGGCATACTCCTTGAGGGAACTCCAGTAGCCGCCGACCGACGCGCCCAAAAACGGCAGCGTTCCACGGCGGTTGCTGCGCTGGAGGTACTGCCCGCAGATCTTGCGGAACGGGCGGTCCGACAGGTACTCATCAATCTGCTCCCGCAGATCTTCCCCGCCGACTGTCTCTCCTCTCCGGATGGCCGTCATGTTCGGCATCACGAAACGGAACCAGAATGCCAGCGATTCCTCAGAAATCGCATAGACGCCCTTGCGGCTGACCTTGTTCTCCTCTCCAAACGGGGTCTCCCTCGTCACTGCCTGCATCTGAAGCAGCGTCAGCAAATATTTGTTGACCTTTGTGCTGCTCTCCCCTGTCGCGGCGACAATCTCGTTGATCCGGCAGGCGCCGTTTGCGATAGCCGCGAGAATCGAGTGATAAAATTCCGGCTCACGGAGCTCGTCAAGAAATAGACCCGGCGGCTCATACAGCAGCGGCGCGCCCTCCGTCAGAAAGATCCGTCGGATGTTCTCCTCAAAGCTCTGCCCCTCCCGGACCAGAGAGAGATACTCCGGGATTCCGCCCAGACAGCCGTAAAAACGCAGCTTGTCCGCCGGAGAGAAGCTCTTCGGCAGGAGTTTGGCGGCGTCAAAATAATCCAAAGAATCCAGCTTCGATACCACCGGCCGGCGCACCGATGCTCCGGCATCCGGGTCCTCGGCGATGATCTCGCTCTCGGTAAAAAAGACGCGCCCGCAGGAGGCCAGCACATAGAGGCCGGTCCCTTTCCATTCCCGGTTCATCGCGGCGCGGAAACTCTGAAAGATCTCCCCGTCGCTGAATACGAGATCGGCAAAGTCGTCGATCACCAGCAGAAAGCGGCCCTTTTTCGCAAAATCCGTGATGCGGGAGAAGGCCTCTTTCCAGTTGTCGAAATGCTCCTCTGCCGAAGAATACGCCGAAACCGCCTGCTCAAACAGGCGGAGATTCATGTACGAGTTGAGCTTTTGGGCGGAAAAAAAAACGACCGGCTTCTCCTTTGCAAAAGCGGCACAGACGGCGGTCTTCCCTGTTTTGGGGCCGCCGTACAGGACCATGAAATGAAACTCTCCGGTCTTCCAATACTTTTCCATCGAGTCGAGCTTGCTTTCCCTTCCGATCAGCACCGGTTCCGCCCCCTTAATTTATATATTTATAGGTATTATATTTGTGTGGATTTTCATTTTATCAAAGGAATCCGGCGATGTCAAGGGAAAAACAGCGGAATTGCGGGAATTTTTAAAGAATCCGGCGTATTTGTGAAAAAGACGCCGTTTTTCTTGCGTTGGGGTGCGGCCCCAAGGAAATTCTTTATAATAAAACCGCCCGGGCATTTTTTACCCGGGCGGCTTTATCATGGACCATAGATGTGCTCGCCGTTCCTGAAGAAATGCACTCCCGAAAGAAGCATCCGCTCCGATCAGGCAGGCGTCTTATTTCTTCAAAGCTACCGCAGCGGCGGAAACCAGAGAGATCACAGCCAGAGCAACCGCGACGCCGGCAACTTCGGAAGCACCGGTGTTCGGATTCTCTTCTGTCTCGACCGGAGCGGCCTCAGGGGCAAGCTCCACGTCGGAGAGGTAATACTGGCCAAGGGTATCGCCGGCTTCGCGTTTAATCTCGACGTCGACTTCATCGTCGCCCTTGCCGACAGCGACCTTCTCAACCAGAGTCAGCTGATCGCCGACCAGCTCATAGAGGAAGTAATCGCCGGCTTTGGCCGCATCTTCGATCGGGAAAGTATAGGTGATGACGAAATCGGAATCCAGAACGTTGGTAAGGTCGAGGAAGTTGAGAGCGGCAAGTTCCGCATCCTCATCAAGCGCCTGAACATCGTCATCGACGTCGGTGTCAAAGAAGAAGCAAATGCCAGACTGGCCCTTAACAATCTTGCCGATTTCGACTTCGAGGTCGTCGTCAACGCCGACGATCAGCGTGGAGCCGATGATCTCGGCAAAGGAATCCTTTTCGATCACATACGGGATATGGCTCCAGTCTCCATATGGGATTTCGGGCTCCTCCTCGCTCTCTCCATCTGCATACTGCCAGGGATCGATAATCTCAAAGATCCAGATGATATCTCCCGTGACGTCCTCATAGGCATCGGCGAAATCATCGTTATCCCAGGCGTTATCCGGAATCAGGCGATAGCCAAGGTCAAGCTCCATGGCCTCATCCTCGTCGGCATAGGTATCGACGTCATCCTCATAGACCGCCCACGGATAGATGCAGAACCAGAGTTTTTCGGTTTCCTTGACGTAATCCGCGCCGGTGGTGTTCTCGCGGAATTTCAGCGTGACATAGTTATTAAGGCTGACCTTCGCACCGGCATAGGTCGGGAAATCGAAATAGACGAAATACAGATCCAGATCGGCCTCGTCGTGCTCGTCGTTCCAGGTGAACGCCGTATCGTCAAAATAATCCGGAGCCGGATCCGCATCAATCACCGGAACAAGATCTTCCAGATCAAAGTCGTCAAACGGCCAGCTGGATTTGGTCTTGATATCGGTCACATGGCCGTCGTTGTAGGAGAAGGATTTTACATAATCGTTCAGTTTGTAGACGGTGACGTCGATCAGGCCCTTTTCGGACTCCACCTTGATGGAGCTCAGGGTGTCACCCTCCGGAGCAGTCGGAAAAATCTGTTCGACCGTATCCGTACCGTCGATCAGGGTTGCAAAATCGCCGAAATTATACGGACCGATCAGAACATTCTCATTGTTGATATCCCAGTTCCAGTTGACCCAGGTGAAGCCCCAATCCACTTCAGAGCTCTCCGCACCCGGCACGACCAACGTGATGCTCGCGGCGAAAGAGGTGACGCCCATCGCCAGAACCATAATCAAAGCAAGAGCAAGTGCAAGTACTTTTTTCATATTTTCTCCTCCAGTTTTTGTGTATTTGTCCAGAAAAATATGCTCCCCACCATATTTTTCTAGCTTAATCATAGTGTAATACCGCTGTAACCTTTTGTCAATAGTTCCCCGGGGAGAAATTTGGTTTTTTTTACCTTACTATTATCCATAAATTGAATAACTCTTTATAAATCGGCCCTTTTTCTCCCCACCAAAGCGGGATAATATTTGTTTTTCTGATACGTATGCCCATTTTTCGTTTCCGGGCCATTCCACGGCCTGTTTGAAAAGGGTAACAAAAAGCCGCCCGGGTGGAGAGTGCCCGGGCGGCTTTTATCAGGTATTAGTTAGTTGTTGTTCCTTTGAAAGGAATCAGACTCGAAAGAGTCTAACTTATTTCTTCAGGGAGACAGCAGCAGCGGAAACCAGGGAGATCACAGCCAGAGCAACCGCGACGCCGGCAACTTCGGAAGCACCGGTGTTCG
>DAOTHJ010000034.1:0-10002 GCA_035447605.1 Oscillospiraceae bacterium
AAGGAAGGCCTCGACTATATCATCGAGAACGCGGCGGAGGCCAGCGAGGAACCGCTTGAGATCGGCGCCTTCGCAAAGGAACTGGCGGCCAAAACGCTGGAAAACCTGGATTTTCTGGATGAAAAAATCGCCGCGTGCTCTTCCCACTGGAAGACCAGCCGCATGTCCCGCGTCGCGCTGGCGATCCTGCGCAACGCGGTCTGCGAAATGTACTTCTTCGACGATATTCCGGACAGCGTCTCGATCAACGAGGCCGTCGAACTTGCAAAAACGTACGGCGGCGACGAGGATCCTTCCTTCGTGAACGGCGTCCTCGGCGCGGTTTACAAAAAGAAGCTGGAGGCAAACAATGCCGCTGTATCTGGGGATTGACACCAGCAACTATACCACCTCGGCCGCGCTCTACGACGGCGGCTCGGGGAAACTCATTCAGAAGAAACGCCTTCTTCCCGTGAAGGAGGGTACCCTTGGCCTGCGGCAGTCCGACGCTGTGTTTGAGCACGTCAAACAGCTTGGAGAGATGGTCACCGGCGTCTTTGCGGAATCCGGCGCGCGGGAAATCGCCGCAGTGGGCGTCTCAAACCGTCCGCGCGACATTGACGGTTCCTACATGCCGTGTTTTCTCGTCGGTATCATGACGGCGGAGTGCGTCGCGGCCTCCCATCAGGCGCCGCTCTATCTGTTTTCTCACCAGCAGGGCCATGTCGCCGCCGCGCTCTATTCCGCGGGGAGGCTCAATCTGCTGCAAACCCGTTTTCTCGCCTTTCATGTCTCGGGCGGCACGACGGAATGCCTGCTCGTGGAGCCGGATAAGGAACGGATTTTCCGCTGCGATAAGATCGCCGATTCGCTCGATCTCAAGGCCGGACAAGCCGTCGACCGCGTCGGCGTCATGCTGGGGCTGCCGTTTCCTGCCGGCCCGGAGCTCGAAAAACTTGCACAAAAAAGCGATAAAACTTATAAAATAAAGCCGACGATGAAAGACGGAAACTGTTGCCTCTCCGGTATCGAGAATCGCTGCGAGACGATGCGGGCGATGGGGGAGAGCCCGGAGGACATCGCGAGATTCTGCCTCGATTCGATCGCGGCCGCGGTCTCCGGCATGACGGATACCGCGCTCGCAACATACGGAAAGCTGCCGGTTCTCTACGCCGGGGGCGTCATGTCGAATACGATCCTCCGGGAGCATTTTGAAAAAGACTACGGCGGTATCTTCGCCGAACCCGTGTTTTCTTCCGACAACGCCGCGGGCATCGCCGTGCTGGCTTCCATTGCCGACCAAAGAAGGAGGGGGGACCCGGAATGGCCGGATTCGCAATCCTGACGGTATCCCAGATCGTGACGTATCTCAAGTCGACGGTCGAGGAGGACGAAAAGCTCAAGGGGCTTTACGTCCGGGGAGAGATCGGTGATTACCGCCCGAATTTTATCTCCGGGCACGTCTACTTCACCCTGAAAGAAAAAGATGCTTCTCTGCGCTGCGTGATGTTCCGCTCAAGCGCCTCCCGGCTGAAATTTGAGCCGGCCTCCGGCATGTCGGTTATCCTGCGCTGCGACGTGACGCTCTATTCGCGGGACGGCACCTGCCAGCTGGTCGTCTACGACATTCAGCCGGAGGGTCTCGGCGCAAACTACCTTGCCTTTGAGCAGCTCAAAGAGAAGCTCTCGAAGGAAGGCCTCTTCGCAGCCGAGCACAAGCGGCCGGTTCCGCTCTATCCAAAGAAAATCGGCGTCGTCACCTCCCGTTCCGGGGCGGCGCTGCACGATATTGAGCAGATTCTGGAGCGCCGGTGGCCGCTTGGAGAGATTCTGCTCTATCCGGTCTCCGTTCAGGGGGCCGAATCCGCCCCGCAGATTGTAGATGCGATCCGGGCAATCAACCGACTGACCGACGCGGATGTGCTCATTCTCGGCAGAGGCGGCGGCAGCTCGGACGATCTCTCCGTCTTTAACGACGAGCGCATTGCGAGAGCCGTCTATGCGAGCGCCATTCCGGTGGTTTCGGCCGTCGGGCATGAGACGGACTTCACCATCTGTGATTTCGTCGCCGATCTCCGTGCTCCAACGCCCTCCGCCGCCGCGGAGCTTTGCAGCCCGGACGGCGTAGAGCTCAAATACTACTTCGGTACCGTTTCCACGGCGCTGACGGCAAAAATCCAAGCGTTCCTTGAGCGTGAAAAGAGCGAGAAAATCAGGGGGTATGCTGAAAAGCTAAGCTCCTTTACATCCGTGGCGCTGGCGGCCGGAACCGATCTCCTCGGAGACGAAAAGCTTTCTTTGGAGCGGAACATGACAAAAATCCTCAGTGATTCCGGCTGGGTGCTCGAGCGGGCGCTCACGCGGCTCGATGGGGCAAATCCGGCGAAGATTCTGAAAAAAGGCTTCTGTTTCGCGGAAAAAGAGGGCCGCCCCGTGCGGTCGGTCGGCGAACTGGAGCCCGGGGATGAGGTCCGGCTGCGCTTTTCGGACGGCGAGGCCGGCGCGAGAATCATATAAAAGAAAGGAGCGTTCCCATGGCGGAAGAGCTGAATTTTGAAAAGGCTGTGGAACGGCTGGACTATATCAACGCAAAGCTCGAGGCGGGGGATATGCCGCTCGAGGAGGCGCTCTCGCTCTATGAGGAGGGCGTGAATCTCTGCAAAAAGGCTTCCAAGATCCTCGAAGAGGCAAAACAGAAGATCACGGAGCTTTCCGAAGAGGGGAACGAATAATTCATGGAGAAAGAAACCTTCCTATCCGTTTTGGAAGACGACCGGGAAAAGATCGGCGGTTACCTCTCGGCGCGGATTGCCGCGGAAAATTCCGAGCAGGCCCTGATCGCCGAGGCCATGCGCTATTCCGTCTTGGGCGGAAAGCGGCTGCGCGGCATCCTTGTGCTGGAATTCTGCCGGCTTTTCGGCGGCTCCGCAGAAGATGCGCTGCCTTTTGCCGCGGCGATCGAATGCGTTCAGGCCTACTCGCTGGTTCACGACGACCTGCCCTGCATGGATAACGACGACCTGCGTCGTGGGAAACCCTCCTGCCACATCCGTTTCGGTGAGGCCAACGCGCTGCTCGCCGGAGATGCGCTGCTCACGGAGGCATTTGCCATCCTCGCAGAGTGTGAGCTTGCAAAAGAAGATCCGGAACGGGCGCTGAAGGCGGCAAGTCTGCTTTCCAGAGCCGCCGGATACCGCGGGATGGTCTGCGGACAGGTGCTCGATCTTGCGGGCGCCGGAAAGGAGCTCTCCGAAAACGAGCTCTATACGCTGGATGAACTGAAAACCGCCGCGCTGATCCGGTGCGCCGCCGGAATGGGCTGTGCCGCCGCCGGCGCGGATGCCGAAAAGACGTATTTTTCCATCTCCTATGCCAACGAGTTTGGGCTTGCGTTTCAGATTGCGGATGATATCCGGGATTTCATGGAGAAGCCGGAATCCGCCGAGCCCAGTTCCTATGTCACCGTGCACGGCATCACGGCCGCGCGGACCGATGCGAAAAAACATATGGCCTTCGCGCTCGGCTATCTCGATCCCCTTGATAAAAGCGGGATCGATACCCGATTCTTTCGCCTGTTTGCGGAGGAACTGATTGAGTTTTGATGGGAGAACCTATGCCAAAAGAACGAATTCTGGATACGATCCGGCTGCCGGAGGGCGTTTCGGAGCTGGACGATAAACAACTGAAAACTCTCTGCGGGGAGCTGCGAAATGAGATTCTGGATAAAGTCTCAAAGACCGGCGGACACCTCGCTTCCAATATGGGTGCGGTGGAGCTCACCGTGGCGCTGCACCACGTCTTTTCGACGCCGAAGGATGTGATCGTCTGGGATGTCGGCCACCAGTGCTACTCCCATAAGATCCTGACCGGGCGCGACATCACCGGTATCCGCACCGAAAACGGCCTTTCCGGATTCCCGAAGTCGGCCGAGAGCGTGCACGACGCCTTTGTCGCCGGGCACGCGAGCACTTCGATTTCCGCGGCGCTCGGAATTGCGCAGGCAAAAAAGATTCGGGGGGAGAACGGCAGCGTCATCGCGGTCGTCGGAGACGGGGCGTTTTCGGGCGGTATGATCTACGAGGCCATGAACAACGCCGGGCGCAGCGGCACAAAGCTCATCGTCGTGCTCAACGACAACGAGATGAGCATCTCCAAAAATGTCGGCGCCATGGCGAGATACCTCGCAAAAATCCGCACGAGACGCAGCTATTTTCGTTTCCGCGACAACGTGGAGAAATTTCTGCTGGCGATCCCGCTCATCGGGAGAAGCCTGAGGAACTTCGCCTCCGCGGTCAAAAACATGCTGAAAAACCATTTTTACGGCAGCAATTATTTCGAGCATTTTGGATTCTATTACTTAGGCCCCGTGGACGGCCACGACGTCTCCACGCTGGTGCGCGTTCTTGAGCGGGCAAAGAAATTCTCCTGCCCGGTGCTCGTCCATATCAATACGATAAAGGGAAACGGCTATCTGCCGGCGGAGCAGAACCCTTCCAAATTCCATGGGATCGCTCCGTTTGATAAAGAGACCGGAGAACTGCTGGAACCGCCGTCCGGGAGTTTCTCGGAGGCGTTTGGTGAGATCCTGACCGGGCTCGCGGCAGAGGACGACCGCATCTGCGCGATCACGGCCGCAATGAAGGACGGCACCGGCCTCGGCAGGTTCGCGGCGAAGTATCCGAAACGGTTCTTCGACGTCGGTATCGCCGAAGAACATGCGATGACGTTTGCCGCAGGGCTTGCCGCCGGCGGCATGAAGCCGGTCTTCGCCGTTTATTCGACGTTCTTGCAGCGCTCCTGCGACCAGATCATCCACGACGCCTCGATCGAACCGAAGCATGTCGTGCTGGCCGTCGACCGGGCGGGCATTGTCGGCGGTGACGGCGAAACCCATCAGGGTATCTTCGATATCGCCATTTTGACTGCAGTGCCGGGCATGACGATCTTTTGCCCGGCGGATTACCGGGAGCTTGGCTTCATGCTGAAAAACGCGCTGAACGGGGAGGGCGTCTGTGCCGTCCGCTATCCGCGTGACTGTGAAAAATTTGTTCCCGAGACTTATCATACCGGTGGCGGAGACTTTGATCTCTTTGAAAAGCCGGATTCCGATGCGCTGATCGTCTGCTACGGCAGGCTCTTTGCCGAAGCGGTCTCTACGGCGGAAGCGGGCTGTGCCTCCATCTTAAAGCTCAACAAGGTCTGGCCTCTCGACGGAGCAGCCGTCGATGCCGCAATACGGTATCCACATATTTTCTTTTTTGAGGAGGCCGTTTTTCCGGGCAGCATCGCCGAGCATTTCGGCGCGGCGCTGACGGAAAAAGGCTTCCGCGGCAAATATTCTCCACAGAATATTTCCGGCTTCATCCCGCAGATGAGCGCCGCCTCCGCAATCAAAAAGCAGGGGCTTGACGCGGAATCGATGCTGCAAAAAGCCGAAGGCAAAGGAGGCACCCCCGATGAGTGAAAAGAAACGCCTCGACGCGGAACTCGTCGACCGGGGCATCCTCGGCAGCAGGGAACAGGCCAAGGCCGCGGTCATGGCCGGAGAGGTCTATGTGAACGGTCAGCGGGCAGACAAGGCCGGCGATCCCGTCACGGCGGAGGATTTGATCGAATTCCGCGGGGATACGCTCCGGTATGTAAGCCGCGGCGGGCTCAAGCTGGAGAAGGCGCTGGCGGTTTTTCCGGGCATCTCTCCCGCCGGGAAGGTCTGTATGGATGTCGGGGCCTCCACCGGCGGATTCACGGACTGCATGCTGCAAAACGGCGCCGAAAAGGTCTATGCCGTCGACGTCGGCTATGGTCAGCTCGCATGGAGCCTCCGCACGGATCCGCGCGTCGTCAACCTTGAGCGCACCAACGTTCGCTATCTTACAAAGGAACAGGTGCCGGAGCCGGTGGGCCTTGTGAGCATCGACGTGTCCTTCATTTCGCTGGGCCTCGTCCTTCCCGTGTTGCTGCCGTTTTTGACGGAAAATGCCGTCGTCGTCTGCCTTGTCAAGCCGCAGTTTGAGGCCGGAAGGGAAAAGGTGGGCAAGCACGGCGTCGTCCGGGAGCCGGAGACGCATTTCGAGGTCATCGAAAAGGTGCTTGCTTTCGCGAGAAGCTCCGGATACGGCGCGTTCGGTCTTGATTTTTCTCCGGTCAAAGGCCCTCAGGGCAACATTGAATATCTTTTAGCTCTGTCGAAGGATCCGTCTCTCGACAGAACCGATCTTTCCCCGGAAGCCGTAGTTTCGGCTTCGCACGAAACGCTCAACTGAGAGGAGTTTTCCTATGCAGAAAAAATTCGAAAAATTCAGGCTTCATCCTTCCCGCAGGCCGAAGGCGTTTCTCTCGGTCAACCTGACGCGGGAACAGGTGAGGCCCTGCGCGGAGAAGGTCGTCGCCTTCCTTTTGAAAATCGGCGTTACTCCCTATCTGGATTCTTCTTTTGAGCCGGTGTTTTCCGGGACGGGCGCCGAATTTTTACCTTCCGAAACGATCCTGCCGGAATCCGACCTGATGATCGTAATCGGCGGCGACGGAACGATCCTGCGCGCGGCGAGGAGCGCCATCCTCTACGATGTGCCGATCCTCGGTATCAACGCCGGGCATCTTGGATTTCTTTCCGACCTCGAACAGGATGAGCTTCCGCTGCTGGAAAGACTGGTACGCGGCGGTTGTCAGGTTGAGCGGCGCATGATGTTGGATATTGTTTATGGCAATGAAGTCGAGACCGCCGTCAACGACATGTTCATCTCCAAAACCGAGCCCGGAAAGATCGTCGATCTCGAGGTCCGGTGCGACGGCAGGGAAGTGGCCCAGTACCGGGCGGACGGCATCGTCTTCGCCACGCCGAACGGCTCCACCGCCTATTCCATGTCGGCCGGCGGCCCGGTGATGGACAGCGAGCTCGACGCGATCATTATGACGCCGATCTGTCCGCATTCCCTGATTTCGCGGTCGATTGTCTGCGCGGGGGACAAGACCCTTTCGGTAAGGGCCGCCTGCTCCGATACGGAAAAGGACCTCAGCATCGTGATCGACGGCGAAAAACGCATGGTACTCAAATCGAACGACGAAATTCTGGTTCGCCGCTCGGATAAGTATATCCGCTTCATCAACATTACAGGCCGTGGATTTTATGAGACCCTCAACGAGAAAATCATAGGGAGACGATGAAATGAAAACAAAACGCCACTCCAAGATTCTGGAACTCATCTCCGAAAAAGACATCACCACGCAGGAAGAGCTTCTTTCATGGCTCAGGGAAAGCGGTTTTGAGATCACGCAGGCGACCGTCTCCCGCGATATCAAGGAGCTTCGCCTCGTAAAAACGCTTTCTCCGAATGGGAAATACCGCTACACCGCCTCCGCCGGCGAAGTCAATTCCGACATCGGCAGCAAATACGCGGTGTTCAGCCAGTCGGCGAAATCCGTGGATTACGCGGGCAACATCATCGTGATCAAATGCTTCACCGGCATGGCGAACGCCGCCTGCGCCGTCCTTGACGCCATGAACCGCCAGGGCATCGTCGGAACGCTCGCCGGGGACGACACGATCTTCGTTCTGATGCGGGATGAAAAAACGGCTCTCGTACTGGTCGACGAAATCAGGCGTCTGATCGGCTGACGCTGAAAGAGGGATTATCTTGCTTTCACAGTTGCATATTCAAAATGTTGCGGTGATCGAGAACGTCTCGCTGGAACTCCGGCCCGGCTTCAATGTGCTCACCGGTGAGACGGGCGCCGGTAAATCCATCCTGATCGACTCGATCCATGCCGTACTCGGCGGAAGAACCCGCCGGGACCTGATCCGTACCGGAACCGACAAGGCTTCCGTCAGCGCGGTCTTTTCCGGCCTTTCGGAAAAGGACGCCGAGGCGGTATGCGCTCTCGGCTATGAACCGGATGAGAACGGCGAGCTTCTGGTCTCGCGCGAGATCTTTGCGGACGGCCGCTCCGTCTGCAAAATCAACCTGAGCCCCGCGACCGCCGCGGTGCTCAAGGCGCTTTCCGCCGCGCTGATCGACATTCACGGCCAGCACGACAGCCAGATGCTCTCCGACCCGGAACTCCATATGCTTTATATCGATGCCTACGGCGACACAGAGCCGCTCCGGAACGAATACCGGGAGGCTTACGAGGCGCTGAAGACCGTCGAAAAAGAGATCAAAAAGCTCTCCGGCAGCGACGCGGAAAAGGCCCAGCGCATCGACCTTTTGAGCTATCAAGTTAAGGAAATTGAAGCTGCTTCCGTCGCGGAAGGGGAGGAGGAGGAACTTCTTGCCCAGAAGAAGCGGATGGACAGCACGGAGAGGCTCTCCGGCCTGATTGGAGAAGCCGTCGAGGCCATCGACGGAAACGACGACGCCGAGGGCATGCTCACACGTATGGAGACCGTGATCGACGATACGGCGCGGCTCTCCGAATATTTCCCGGATTTTTCCGGCGTTCCGGAGAAATTCCGCGGCATGTATTATGAATTTGAGGAGCTCGCAAACGAGATCCGCTCCTGCGCCGATGAACTGGAATTCGACCCGGCGCTCCAGAACCGCACCGAAGCAAGGCTCGACGCGATCTACCGCCTGAAACGCAAATACGGCGGCACGGTGGAGGCCATGCTCGCCTATTATGAAAAGGCGAAGCAGGAGCTGGATTCCATCGAATTTTCCGAAGAAAGGCTCGCGGAACTCCATAAGCAGGAGAAAATCCTGTCCGCAAAGGCCCGCGAACTTGCCGAGAAGCTCACCGATGCGAGAAAAAAAGCTGCCGCCCGGTTTGAGCAGAACGTCTCGGCGGAACTTTCCTATCTCGACATGCCGAATGCCCGGTTTGAGGTTCGCTTTGAAATCTCGGAACTCTCCCCGGACGGTCAGGACGTTCTGGAATTTTATATCTCCACCAACGCGGGCGAGCCGCTGAAGCCGCTCGTCAAGATTGCCTCCGGCGGCGAGCTCTCCCGGATCATGCTGAGCATCAAGAACGTGCTCGCGGAAAACGACCGCATCGACACGCTGATCTTCGACGAGGTCGATACCGGCATCTCCGGCTCGGCGGCGGAAAAGGTCGGGCGTAAACTCAAGCAGGTCTCCAAGGGCCGCCAGATCGTCTGCGTCACCCATCTCGCTCAGGTTGCCGCCTATGCGGACAACCATCTCTACATCTCCAAATTTACCGAAAACGGGCGTACATACACGAATGTGGAGGAGCTCGACCGCCCCGGCCGGATCGAGGCACTCGCCAAAATCATGGGCGGCGCGAACGTCACCGATTCCATCCGAAAAAGCGCGGAGGAATTGCTGCGCCTCTCGGGCAACTGAGGTGGGAAACCCATGTGCATTTTCCGCACGAGAGAGCGTCCGTTTAGGCCAGGTATGCTGTTTCTGCGGGCGGCGAGGTTGACAAATCCGCAGAAATACGATATAATCCATCGCATATGAAAAAAGCGGGGAAGGGAACAAGTAGCGGCTCTGTCTACGGCAAAGAGAGCTTCCGGCCGGTGTAAGGAAGCGCGCGCAGGGCGGCGAATACGATCCCGGAGCTGCGGGGAGGAACCGAGAGGGAAACCCCGTCCGGTGCGCCGGTTACCGCGCGGAGTTGCCTGCAACTCACCGAGGCCGCAGTGCGTGAGCATTGCGGCAAACAGAGGTGGTATCGCGATCTATTCGCCCTCTGCCGTTTTTTAGCGGCAGAGGGTATTTTTTTACGCCGGTCCGCCAAAACGGCAGCTTCATAAATTCCTGGGTCTGTCGGAAAACAGAAGAACTTTTTTTACGTCTGCCGACACGGTCCTGCCTGACAGGAAAAGGAGACGGTCATCATCACCCGCCCCCATGGCTTCTTCGATCTGTCTGTCGCCGTATGCAGGAATGATCTGATCGTTACCGATCATCCGGTATCCATGGTATTAACAAAATAAAATGGTTTTTCTTGCAAGAATGCCGGTCGGTACCGGCGAACCGCAGCCGAAAATTTCGTTCAAAGGAGCGTTATCATGAACATTTACGAAGATCTGGAGCGCAGGGATCTGATTGCTCA
>DAOTHJ010000035.1:0-9575 GCA_035447605.1 Oscillospiraceae bacterium
AGTCGGAAATCCGCGCCGCCTGCTGCATGTTGTGTGTGACGATAACAATAGTATATCTGTTTTTTAATTCCAGAGCAAGCTCTTCAATTTTTGCGGTCGAAATTGGGTCGAGCGCGCTCGTCGGCTCATCCATCAAAAGGACCTCCGGCTCCACGGCAAGCGCCCGCGCGATGCAGAGCCGCTGCTGCTGCCCGCCGGAAAGCCCCAGCGCCGATTTTTTGAGCCGGTCGTGGACTTCATCCCAGATCGCCGCGTCGCGGAGGGACCGCTCCACGATATCGTCGAGCTTGGCCTTGCTTTTTATCCCATGCGTCCGCGGGCCGTAGGCCACGTTGTCGTAAACGCTCATGGGGAAGGGATTCGGCTTTTGAAACACCATGCCGATCTCCCTACGAAGGTTCGTCACGTCGACGCCGGGCCCATAAATGTCTTCTCCTTTATAAAGCACCGAACCGGTGATCTTTACACCGGGGATCAGGTCGTTCATCCGGTTGAGCGTTTTTAAGAACGTGGATTTCCCGCAGCCGGAAGGGCCGATATAAGCGGTGATGCTCTTTTCCGGAATTTCCATCGTGATGTTTTTGAGCGCCTGCGTGGCCCCGTACCACAGGCAGAGATCGTTAATTTCTAGAATACTCATACTTCTTTCCTCCGGTTGAGACGTTTCCCGACGAGGGAAGCCAGAAAATTAATCAGAAGCGTCAGGATCATCAGCAGTGCCGCAATGGCAAACGCCACGTCGAATTCTCCTTGCTCCTTTGCATAGACGTAAAGCGCGACGGTGAGCGTGGCGCCTGCGCTGCCTAAGCCCTCAAAGAAATTGCAGAGCTCATGGGCAAAGCCGGCCGTAAACAGGAGCGCCGCCGATTCGCCGAGCATTCTGCCCACGGAAAGAATGCATCCGGTCAGGATGCCGTCCACGCAGTCGGGCAGCACAACGGTGCGGATTACGCGCCATTTTCCCGCGCCGAGAGCGAAAGCTCCTTCCCGGTAGCTCTGCGGCACCGTCTTGAGACTCTCCTGCGTCGTCCGCATAACGGTCGGCAAATTCATGATGACGAGCGTCAGCGCGCCGGCGAAGAGAGAGGTTCTAAGATTCAAAAACTGGCAGAAAAACAGCATGCCGACAAGCCCGTAAATGATCGACGGGATGCCGGAGAGCGTTTCGGCCGCGTATTCAATCACGGCGACCAGTTTCTTATTCCGCGCGTATTCATTCAGATAGACCGCCGCGCCGACGCCCAGCGGCAGGACCAAAAACAGGGCCGCCGTAATGAGGTAGAAGGTATTGAGAATGTCCGGCAGGATGCCGATACGGTCCGAGAGGTAACTCGGCTTGGTGGAGAGCAGTTCCCATGTCAGATTCGGCAGCCCGCGCATCAGGACGTATCCGATCAAAAACAGCGTGAGCATGCCGGTAAGCCCAACCGCAACGATCATGAGCATGCGCATCAGAAACGCATAGGCCCGTCTTCTTGGTGAAAGGGCGTTTTTCATTTTCCGGCGCCTCTTTTCAGCAGAAAATTCAGCGCGGCGTTGATCAGCATGATAAAGAGGAACAGCACCAGCGCAATGGAGAAGAGCGCCTCTCGCTGAAGCCCGGAGGAGTAGGACATTTCGCTGGCCACGGCGGTGGTCAGGAAACGCACGCTCTGGAAGAGAGAGGGCATGTTCGCCACATTTCCGGCCACCATCATCACGGCCATCGCCTCTCCCATGGCGCGCCCAACGCCCAGAACCACGGCGGCAGCAATTCCGCTTTTCGCGGCCGGGACGGACACCCGGAAGTAGGTCTCGATCGGCGTGGCTCCGAGCGCAAGGGAAGCGTCCTCATACTCCTTCGGTACCGCGTCGAGCGCCGTGATGGAGACTTTAATGATGGAGGGCAGGATCATGACCGCCAGCACCAAGATTGCAGCCAGCAGGCTCGCGCCGTCCGGAACATGAAAGAGATTCCGGATCGCGGGCACCAGCACCAGCATGCCCACAAGGCCGTAGACCACGGAGGGGATGCCCGCGAGCAGCCCCGCCGCGGACTCCATTACACTCCGCACCCTCGGCGGGGCAACCTTGCTGAGATAGACGGCGGTCAGGAAGCCGACGGGGACCCCAAGCACGATCGCGCCTGCCGTTCCGTAGACGGAGGTAAGGATGATCGGCAGAATGCCGAAGGAGGGTTCGGCCGCGGTGGAAGCCCACCGTGTGCCGAACAGGAACGGAATCAGCCCGATTTCCCGGATCGCCGGGATACCTGCGATCACGAGATAAACCGTGATCAGCAGAACACAGCCCACCGCCACGAGGCCGAGAAGAAAAAAGATGCCGTGAATGACGGTTTCGGCCGGTTTATCCGTTTTGACTTTTTTCATCATAGTCTTTGTCCTTTATATGGATTTGCGGCGGCCGCACAGAAGAAGGCTGGCAGCCGCCGTAGGATTCCGGATTCAGTTTGCGGATACCGCGCCGGCGTTGGCGATGATTTCCGCGGCGTCGGCGGAGGTGATATAGTCGAAGAACGCCTGAGCCGTTTCGGAGAGCGCCGTATCGGTTTTGGTCACGAGCATGAACGGGCGCTGAATCTTGTAGCTTCCGTCCTTGACCGTCTCTTCGGTGGGCAGGACGTCGTCTACGGCAAGCGCCTTGACGCTCTCTTTAACGGAGGCGAGGGAGGCATACCCGATCGCATCCGGATTCTGTGAGACCGTTGTGATGACGTCGCCTGTGGAGGTCAGCTCCTGCCGGTATTGGCAGAGATCCGCGGTGCCAGTGATGGATTCAAAGCCGTCCCTGGTTCCGCTGCCGGCCTCGCGCCCGATCAACACGATCTCGGCGTCGTTTCCGCCGACTTCGCTCCAGTTTGTGATCTCGCCCGTGTAGATTTTCGTGATCTGCTCCAGCGTGAGGCCGGTCACGGGATTCTCCGGATTCACAATGACGGCGATGCCGTCGTAGGCGAGCACGGTCTCCGTGAGGCCCTGCGCTTTTTCGTCGTCCTTAAGTGCACGGCTTGATAGGCCGATGTCGCAGCGGCCCTCCGAAACGGCGGTGATGCCGCTGCCGGAGCCGGTCGGATTATAAGTGAATTTTACGTCGGGATTTTCAATCGTGAAGGCTTCTCCGAGCGCGCCGATGACCTTTTCCATCGAGGTCGAACCGTCCGTCGATACGGAACCGGCAAGTCCGCTACCCGACGGATTCGTTGTGCTCACGCAGCCTGCAAGCAGGGAAAGCGCGAGGATCGCCGGGAGCACCGCGGCAATGAATTTTTTCATAATGGATCTCCCTTCCTTTTTTTTGAGTATTTCCTGTTTTGCAAGTTTTATGGTAAAACCGGGACGTAAAATGGAAAAGAGAAAAAATGTTAAATCCGCGTAAAATCCGGCTTTTTTCGCCGCATCCGGGAGCCGGATACCGGTGCGGAATTCAGAAATGCCGGATCCGGTCTATTGAGAAAACGGAAATACGGCTCTGTGTGGGATATCACCTTTCTGACATAGCAGTCCTGCTTTTTTGACAAGAAACCGCCGTTTGAAGCGCATATATATGCTGCGGCGGAAAAACGGGAAAAAGAACCGGCGGAGAACTCTCTTCATCGGTCTTTTTTGTACAGGCAATTCCGGATTTTATAGATCATATATTTCTATATCTTGCTTTTGTGGGGTGTTTCGGTGGAACTTTTACTGCTTCTTTCGGCGCTTTCCGGAATCCTCCTGGTTGCGCTGCACGTCACCTCGGGCAGCTCCTTTCCGCAGCCGCTGAGCGCGGAAGAGGAGCGCCGCTGCTTCTCTGAGATGGCCAAGGGCGACGAAAAGGCGAAGGGGATGCTGATCGAGCATAACCTCCGCCTCGTGGCGCATATTGTCAAAAAATATTACGGCACCTCCGCCGAGCAGGACGATCTGATCTCGATCGGTACGATCGGCCTGATTAAAGCGGTGACCACGTTTGACTATGAAAAAGGAACCCGGTTCGCAACCTATGCCGCGCGCTGCATCGAAAACGAAATCCTGATGTATTTCCGCAGCAAGAAGAAGACGGCGCAGGATATCTCGATCTGCGAGCCCATCGACTGCGATAAGGACGGAAACACGCTGACTTTGATGGATATTGTGGCCGACGAACGTTCCGTTTCAGAGTGCATCGAGGAGAAGCTCGGCTGTGAGAAACTATATCAATGTATCAATACCTATCTGACGAAGCGCGAGCGGGAGATCCTGCTTTTCCGCTACGGTCTGTGCGGCAGCCGCGCGATGACGCAGCGGGAAGTGGCGCAGCGTCTCGGAATTTCCCGTTCTTACGTCTCGCGGATCGAAAAAAAGGCGCTGGATATCCTCCGGCAGCAGCTTCCAAACGACTGAACGGAGGTGGATATATGGGAAAAAAGGCGGAGGCCGCAGCCGAAAAACTGCGGACGGCGGAACGCATGCTGGACGTGCCGGTCGGCATCTTCGGGCCGTTTGTGCTGGATATGACCTCCAATCTGGAGGCAGTGCTCACCGGAAAGGCGGAGATTCTGGAACTCGGGCAGGAGCGGATCGTGCTGCTCTGCGGAAAGATGAAGGTCGGGTTTCACGGCAGGGGGCTGGATATCTCCTGTTATACGGACGAGGGACTCAAGGTATCCGGCAAAATTTCCTCCGTGGAATTCGACTGAGGGAGGGACCGGGATGATTCTTCAGAGATTATGCGATGCGGTTTTCGGCTATGTGGAATTTGAAGCGGAGGGCATCGAGTGCGCGCGCCTGATCAGCAGGGCGTCAAAACGTGGGATTGTGGTCACCGATCCCCGGACCGACGGCCTTCGCATGACGGGAAACGTCCGCTGCCGGAATTATAAGGAATTGGGCAGAGAGGCCGTCCGGCTTGGAATCCGGCTGCGGATCCGAAAGAAGGTCGGCCTTGTTTTTGTGCTCCGCAAAAGCCGAAAAAAGGCCGGCCTCGCCGCCGGCGTGATTCTCGCTTTTCTGGTGATCGCGCTTCTCGGTACCTTCGTCTGGGAGATCGACGTGAAGGGAATCCAAACGATTTCGGAGAGCACCGTTCTCGCCGCGGCGAAGACATCGGGCCTTGCGGTGGGAAAGCCGTCCACGGTCTATCCTGCAAGGCGGATCGAGGCGGATATGCTCGCGCTGCTCGACGATGTCGCATGGCTTTCGGTCAACATTCAAGGCAGCCGCGCGGTGATTGTTATCTCTGAGCGCAGCCCCGAACCTGTGATGTATCACGACGACGACGAGCCGGTCAACATCGTCGCAAAACGGGGCGGCGTCATCCGCAAGACGGTGGTCTCCGACGGAATGTTCGTCAAGGAGATCGGGAAAAGCGTTGCCGAGGGCGATCTGCTCGTCAGCGGCGTGATCGAGGACGAGTATATGCGCCTGACGCTCAAGCACGCCCGCGCCAAAATCTTTGCGGAGACAGACTACGAGATCACCACGGAATTTCCATTGGAGCAGATCCTTTTTCTCAGGGGAGAAAAGACGGATTCCGCCTATCTGCTCACATTTCTCGGCCGAGAAATCCCTCTGCCGTTTGGCCCCATAAAAAATGAGCCATATTATCTCCAAACAGAAAAGAACGATCTCTTCTTTTTTAACATACAGCTTCCGATTTCCCTTACGGAATACGCGTTTTTTGATGTAAAGCAAAAGTACGTTACATACGATGAACTTCAGGCGAAAGACGGCGCCTTGGAACTTTTGGAGGCAAAAGAGGCGCAGGAGCTCGGTGAGGCGGAGATTCTTTCCCGCGAGCTCTTCGGCAGCCTGACCGACGGGGTATATGTGTTGCGGGCGGAATACACCTGCATCATGGATATTGCCGAAGAGGAGCCGATTCTTTCCGACGTGCCGTGGGAAAACACGGATTCGATGAGCTGAGGCGTTGGGAACAGCACCCGTGAGTCGGGGCCGGGAATTTCGCGGCGGACTTCTTGTAATGGATGAAACGGTATGATATAATAATCCATGAAAAAAGGGAGGCGGTATGATGACGGAGGAAACCATACAATTGCTGGCGTGGCTTGGGATCGCCGTATTTCTCGGCATTTTGGAGGCCGTGACGGTTGCGCTGATCAGCCTCTGGTTCGCAATCGGCGCTCTGGCCGCCATGATACCGGCATACTTCGGCGCGCCGCTCTGGGTGCAGATTCTGGTCTTCCTGGTCGTGTCTGCGGTCTGTCTCGCGTTTACGAGGACCTTTTTCAAGGATGTCGTAAAGACGAAGAAGCAGCCCACGAATTCGGACAGACTGATCGGCAGCGACGGCGTGGTCTCATCCAAAATCGACAACCTGCAGGGAACCGGAAAAGTCTATATCTCCGGCTTGACCTGGAGCGCGAGAACCATCGATGGCTCCGAGGCCGAAGAGGGCGACATCGTGACGGTGGAAAAGATCGAAGGCGCCACCCTGTACGTGACGAAACGTATGAAAGAATAAAGGAGGATATAGTATGGGAGATTATGCGGGACTTTTTATCGGGCTTATCATTTTATTCCTGTTTCTTTTGACGATTACCGTCAACATCAAGATCGTTCCGCAGGCGACGGTCTATGTCATCGAGCGCCTCGGCGCTTATTATGCGACATGGGAGACCGGCCTGCACTTTAAGATTCCGTTTTTTGACCGCATTTCGAAGCGGGTTTCGATCAAGGAGCAAGTGGTCGATTTTAAACCCCAGCCGGTGATCACGAAGGATAACGTCACGATGCAGATCGATACGGTCGTCTTTTATCAGGTCACCGATGCGAAGCTCTTCACCTACGGCGTCGAGCGCCCGCTGTCCGCCATCGAAAACCTCTGCGCCACCACGCTGCGTAACATTATCGGCGAGATGGAGCTCGATAATACGCTCACCAGCCGTGACGTCATCAACGTAAAGATCACCGCGACTCTCGATACCGCTACGGATAAATGGGGAATCAAAGTCAACCGTGTTGAGCTGAAAAACATTCTGCCGCCGCGTGAGATTCAGGACGCGATGGAGAAACAGATGAAAGCGGAGCGCGAGCGCCGCGAGACCATGCTCCGTGCGGAGGGCGAAAAGAAGAGCCAGATTCTGGTGGCAGAGGGCGAAAAGGAATCCGCGATTCTTCGCGCGGAAGCGACCAAGGAAGCGAAAATTTGTGAGGCTCAGGGCGAAGCGGAAGCCATCATGCTTGTGCAGAAGGCGTTGGCCGATTCCATCCGGATGCTTAACGAGGCGGCTCCGACCGATGCCGTGCTCAAGCTGAAGAGCTACGAAGCCTTCCAGAAGGCGGCCGACGGCCAGGCCACGAAGATCATCGTTCCGAGCGAGATCCAGTCTCTCTCCGGCTTGGTGACCTCCGTAAAAGAGCTTGCAAAAGACTGAGAGATCTGGTATACTGAGCAAAATTAAATCAAAACAGGGGAGCCATTTGGCTGAGACGGCGTTTGCCGGACCCTTTGACCTGATCAGGACAATGCCTGCGTAGGGAGTTGGATATGGGATCATCGAACGATCCCGGATCGTTTTACGATTCTGACTTTGCCGCGGCATTCTTGCCGCGGCAATTTTTATTTCCGCTTTTTGCCGGCCGAAAACGTCGCTTGGAGTGGGAAACATGCCGGGCATGATGCAGATCAAAACAGGTCTTCGCGCGGAACGTCTCATACCCTGTAATTTGAAAAACAGGGAAGCGTTTTCAGCCGGGCACGTTCTTAAGAATGACCCGCATTCGGGAAACGCGGATACGAACGGAGGAAGAACATGAAAAAGATCGGAAAAACGGAGACCCGCTACCTGACGGAGAGCGCGCTGATGATTGCGCTTGGCACCGTATTGAGCATGCTGAAATTCGGTGGGCTTTGGGCATTCGGCGGCGGCGTGACCTTTTGCAGCATGCTGCCGATGGTGCTGATCTCCTATCGCTGGGGCGTCAAAAAGGGGCTGGTGGCGTCCGGGGCCTATGCGGTTTTGCAGATGCTGCTCGGCATCGACAACATCCAGTATGCGACTTCGATTTGGATGGCGGCCGGCATCATTCTGCTGGATTATCTCGTCGCCTACGGCGTGCTTGGGTTTTCGGGCATGTTCCGGAACAGAATCAAGGATCCGAGACTCGCGCTGGTCGCAGGAATCGGGCTTACGTTTTTCCTGCGGTTCCTGTGCCATTTTGTCACCGGGTGGATGATCTGGGATGCGCTCTGGCCGAACGAGTTCGGCATGCTGCCGGCGATCTATTCGCTTTATTACAACGGTTCTTACATGCTGCCGGAGTTTTTAATCACCTCCGCGGTGGCCGCCGCTTTCTATAAGCCCCTGAAAAAATACCTCGAATAAGCTTTTTTTGCCCGGACAGGATCCGGGCTTTTTTATTGCGGGATTTTATTCCGCAATAAAGAAGGATGCATGTTGAGTTTTCAAAAACAAATGAATTTCATTTCCGGAAGGAACCTTCCGGGAGGAGAAAGCCGCGTTTCTCCTCCTTTTTATTTTTTCGTTTTTATAAAAGGATTCAAGCTCCGGCCTTGAAAAGCGCCTTCTTTTATGTTAAATTTATCATGTATATTTATAGGCTGGGGGTATCGCGTTTGGCAGAACTTTCGCCGCTGATGAAGCAATATTTTGAAATCAAGAATATGCACAAGGATCACATCCTTTTTTATCGGGTCGGCGATTTTTACGAGATGTTCTACGACGACGCGATTCTTGCCTCCAAGGAGCTGGAGCTCACCCTGACCGGCAAGGAATGCGGCCAGGAGGAGCGAGCTCCGATGTGCGGCGTCCCATATCACAGCTACGAGGCCTACGTCGCCCGCCTCATCAAAAAGGGCTATAAGGTCGCCATCTGCGAACAGATGGAGGATCCCGCACTGGCGAAGGGCCTCGTAAAGCGCGACATCATCCGCGTGATCACGCCCGGCACCGTCGTCGAGAACAGCATGCTCGATGAATCCGCCAATAACTATATTTGCAGCGTCTTCGTGCAGGGAAAGGCCTTCGGCATCTGCTTCTGCGACATCACGACCGGAGAGCTGCTCTGTACCGGGGCGGAGGAGGAGCCGGACCTCGACGCAAGGCTCATCGAGGAGATCGGCCGGTATTCGCCGAGCGAAATTCTGTTTAACGACGAATTTCTTGATCACAAAGCGGTCGGCGAATTCCTGAAAGAAAAGCTCACCTGTCTCGGCGGCCAGATGGACCCGGAGGAATATGAGCCCACCTCCATCGAAAAGACCATTGACGGCCATTTCGGCTGTGCTTCTCCGGCGGAACTTGGTTTCAAAAGCAAGCTCTGCGAAAACGCGGTCGGCGCGCTGCTCAAATATCTCTATGAGACGCAGAAAAACGGCGTCCAGCGTGTTTCTTCCGTAAAATTCTATACCAACAACGCCTATATGACGCTCGACCTCACCGCACGGCGGAATCTGGAGCTTACGGAGACGATCCGCGGCAGGGAAAAACGCGGCACGCTCCTCTGGGTGCTTGATAAAACCGATACCGCGATGGGCAGAAGACTGCTCCGTTCCTGCCTCGACCGGCCGCTCCTCGACCCGGTGAGAATTGACAAGCGCCTCTCGGCGGTCGACGCGCTGATAAAAGCCCCCATGCT
>DAOTHJ010000036.1:0-7129 GCA_035447605.1 Oscillospiraceae bacterium
GTCTAAATATCCTGCTTTCCCTTATCTTCTCTTTATGGTGATCTTTATTGTTGTTCCGCTGGGCATGGTCGCTTACTTTGCCTTCACCAACCTTAACGGGGAATTCTCGACCGCCAACATTGTGGAGGTCGCGGACTACGCATCCGTCATCATCCGCAGCCTCTGGATGGCCTTTGTTGCCACCGTAATCTCGCTGCTGCTCGGATATCCTTTTGCCTATTTCATGGCCAGAAGGACAACCCACGTGCGCCGCACGATGCTGATGCTGATTACGCTGCCGATGTGGATGAACTTTCTGCTCCGCACCTACGCATGGATGACGATCCTTGAAAATAACGGCCTTATCAACCGCCTGCTGAAGCTGCTCGGGTTTGGTACCTTACAGCTCATCAACACGCAGGGCGCGGTCGTGCTCGGCATGGTTTACGACTACCTGCCTTTTATGATTATTCCGCTTTATACGGTGCTCATCAAAATGGATGTCTCCGTCATCCAGGCCGCGCAGGATCTCGGCGGCAACCCCTTTCATGTGTTTACGCGCGTGATCCTTCCGCTGAGCGTGCCCGGCATTACAACCGGCGTCACGATGGTTTTTGTGCCGGCGGTCAGCACCTTTATTATTTCCCGCATGCTCGGCGGCGGCTCCGAACTCATGATCGGCGACCTGATCGAGATGCAGTTCCTCGGCAACACCTACAATCCGAATCTCGGCGGCGCCATCGCCTTCGTGCTCATGGTCATCATCCTGTTCTGCATGAGCGTGATGAACCAGTTTGACTCCGACAAGGAGGAAGCGGAGGAAGGGGGTGTCGTCCTGTGAAATTCCTTTCCAAATTTTACGTGGGCCTCATCTACTTTTTCCTTTATATCCCGATTGCGGTGCTGATTTTCTTTTCTTTTAACCAATCCAAGAGCCGTACGCTTTTTACCGGCTTCACGATGAAATGGTATGAGAAGCTTTTTACAAACGATATCATCATCAATTCCGTCATCAATACGCTGATCGTCGCGCTGATCGCCGGCGTCATCGCCACCGTCCTCGGTACGATGGCCGCCATCGGTATCTCCGCGTTCAACCGCAAGATGAAGGAACTCGTGATGAACGTCTCCTATCTGCCGATCATCAACCCGGATATCATCACCGGCGTCTCGTTGATGCTGCTCTTCCTGTTCCTGCGCGTTGAGCTCGGATATACAACTCTGATCCTTGCCCATATCGCTTTCAACGTGCCGATCGTGATTTTCAATGTCCTTCCTAAGATCGGCCAGATGGACAAAAACGTCTACAACGCGGCACTGGATCTCGGCTGCAACCGCCGGCAGGCATTCTTTAAGGTGATGCTGCCGGAGATTATGCCCGGGGTCATGGCAGGTTTTCTGCTTTCAGTCACCTATTCCTTCGATGACTTCGTCGTCAGCTATTTCACGAGCGGACCCACCTCACAGGTGCTTTCCGTCGTCATTTACTCGATGACGAGACTCAAGGTAAGCCCGGAGATCAACGCCCTGTCGACGATCATGTTCGCCGTCGTGCTGATCATCCTGCTTTCCGTGAATGTGTTTGAAATCAGAAAAGAAAAAAGGCTGATGCAAAGAAGAAGAGGTGGAGGGTCATGGCTGTGAAAAAAATATTTGCTGTACTGTTAGCTCTGTTGACATTGGTTCTTTCCTCCTTTACGGCCGCTTCGGCGGAGGAGGAGACCTATACCATTCATGTGGAGGACGAGTCCTACTATCAGAAATTCCAAGGACAGAACATTGAAATCAACGTCTATAACTGGGGAGAATATATCGCAAACGATGCGCTCGGTTTTGTGGATGTCAACCAGGAATTTGAAAAACTGACCGGAATTAAGGTCAATTACACGATGTTTTCCTCCAACGAGGAACTGTATGCGAAAATGTGCTCCGGCGGCACCTCCTACGACGTGATTATTCCGTCCGATTACATGATCGGCCGGATGATCGGTGAGGGGATGCTCCAGAAGCTGGATTTCAGCAACATTCCCAACTACAAATATATTGACGAAGAATACAAAAACAAGAATTACGACCCGGAAAACGAATACTCCGTGCCGTATTTCTGGGGTGTTGTCGGCATCATCTACAACAAAACGATGATCGACGCCTCGGAGATCACCGGCTGGGATATCTTCTGGGATGAAAAATACGCCGACAACATGCTGATGTTTGCAAACTCGCGGGATGCCTTTGCCATCTCGCTGCTCGATCTCGGCTATTCGTTCAACACGACGGACGAGGGAGAGCTCCGTGAAGCGGCGGCACACCTTTCCGAGCAAAAACCTTTGGTTCAGGCCTATGTCATGGATGAAATCTATGATAAAATGGAGGGAGGAGAGGCCGCCTTCGCGCCGTATTACAACGGCGACGCCATCTCCATGATGAGCGAGTGCGACGACCTCGACTTCTATATTCCGGAAAATACGAGCATCTTCGTTGATGCTTTCTGTATTCCGGAGGAGGCCAAAAACAAAGAGGCTGCCGAAATGTATATCAATTTCATGTGCGAGCCGGAGGTGGGCGCCGCCAACAGCATCTATGTCGGTTACTCCACACCGATGACCGCCGCATGGAATCTGCTCGACGAAGATATCCACAACAATAAAGCGGCCTATCCGGATCCGGAGCTGCTCGAAAAACTGGACTCCTTCGCAACGCTGCCGAGAGAGACAAACGGGCTCGTCGACCAGCTCTGGACGGAGATCATCGCCTCGGATGTCGGCTCGGGCGGCTGGCTGCTGATCCTGCTGCTTGGGCTGCTGATCGGGATCTCCATTGCAGTCAACAGGGTTCACAAATCAAAAAAAAGCAAACAATAATGGATTGAGGAAACATGTCTAAAAAGAAGATCAAACTGACAAAAAAGAAAATTCTAACCGTAGCGGGGCTGCTGCTGCTCGCGGTGCTGACGGTGCTTGCCTATGTGTTCCGCGGCTTTGTCGAAGTCTGGCTCGAGACGGGAAAGGTCAACAGCGAGAGCTCCGCGATCCAGAGCCTCTATGAGGGCGAAAGCGGGGCATCGGAAGCAGCCTCCGGTACGGAGGAAATCCCCGTCAACAGCCGGTTTTATGCGCTGCTTGAGCAAAACGAAGATACGATCGGCTGGCTGGATGTGGAGGGTATCGACATCAGCCTTCCAGTGGTGCAGCTAGACAACTCCTTCTATCTGAAGCATAACTTCTATGGCGAAGAGAGCAGCCACGGCACCCTGTTCCTCTCCCGGTACAACACCGCGGACCCGAACAGCGAAGATTATCCGGACGACTGTTTGATCATCTTTGGCCACAACATGCTGGATGGAACAATGTTTTCCGATCTGACGAAATACCGGAAAATCGATTTTGTCTCCGCCAACCCGTTTGTTTCCTTCGATACGCTCTGGGAGGATTCCGACTATGTGATTGTCTCGGTCTTTGTGGCGAACACGCTGGAAGAACAGGGCGAGCCGTTCCTTTATAACACGATGCGCCGCTTTGATACGGAAGCGGAGAAACAGGAGTTTATCGACGCCGTGACGGAACGCTCGCTGATCGTCACGAATGTGGATGTCGGAACGGGGGATACCTTCCTGATGCTCTCTACCTGCGACTACGAATTTACAGGGGAGCGCCTTGTCGTTGTGGCGCGGAAGCTCCGCGCCGACGAGACGAGAGAGAGCTTTGCCCCGTATGTCGTCTCGGAGAATCCGGATCCGCTGATGCCGGATATCTGGAACGAGCTGTACGCGAAATAATCGACTGAACCGAAAAAAGCCGCCGGAGGGTTTTCCACTCCGGCGGCTTTTTCTTGCATTGAAAATCACCGACTTGGCCGGTGGAAGTATCCCGTCCGCTTTCGCTTTAAGCATTAAGCAAAGCGAGATATTCAAAAGTAACATCCGAAATCAACGCGGCCAATCTGTAAAAGGGACTTCGTCTATTAACAGGCGGCGGGGCGGAGAACGATCCGCACGGTGCGGGAAGGGCGAATTCTCTGACGCCGTCAGGATTCCGGTTCCGGGGTATTCTCCGGCAGGCTTTTCTCCTCGGCCTCCGGGAAACGAATCCGGATGCGCGTGCCTTTTCCGACTTCGCTCTCCATCTCAATCTTCGCGTTGTGGTATTGGGCGGCGTGCTTGACGATCGAAAGACCGAGACCGGTGCCGCCCGTCTCCTTGGAACGTCCCTGATCCACGCGGTAGAAACGCTCAAACACGCGGTTCTGCGCCTCGGGCGGAATGCCGATGCCGGTATCGGATACGGACAGCGTGATTTCGCCGTTGTTTTTCGAAATGTCGACATCCACATGGCCGCCGGGAACGTTATATTTGATCGCGTTGTCGCAGAGATTATAGATAATTTCGTACAGCAGGCGGCGGACGCCGTTCACATCGGCGGGATCGCCGTGAATCTCCACCGTAACCTCCTTGGACTCAGCTTCGTTTGCGAGCGCCGCGGCGGCTTCTTCCGCAAGCGGCCGCATCTCCACGTCCTCCCGGGGCAGTTCCTCATTTTCATCGAGCTGCGAAAGGCGGATGATGTCGTTGACAAGATCCACGAGGCGGGCGGCCTCGGAACGGATATGCCCCACAAAGCGCGGAATATCCTCTTGCTCCACAAGCCCCGCCTCCAGCAGTTCCGCGGAACCCATGATGGAGTGCAGCGGCGTCTTGAGCTCGTGGGAGACGTTCGCGGAAAACTCCCGGCGCTGTTTCTCCGCCCTTGCCTTCTCCGTAATATCAAATGCGAGGATGCAGACGCCGGCAATCCGGTCGTCCGACAGGACAGGGCTGGAATTCACTTGGTAGGTTCCGCCGCCGAGCTCCATGATCGCTTCGCCGTGCCGTCTGTTTTGCGCGTCGGAGAGGAGCCTCTGCATGGGGAGGCTTCTGTCCACCGTCAGAATATCATGGCCCACGCAGGAGGGATCCGCGCGGAAAAGCCGCATGGCGGAGCGGTTGATGCTGAGAACCACGCCCTTTTCGTTCATCAGGATCAGACCTTCGCTCATGCTGTCGGTGACGGCGGTAAATTCATCCTGTTTCCGTTTCAATTCATCGAGTTGGCTGCCGATCTGTCTATGCTGATGCTCGACGCGCGTCAGAAGAGGGGAGAGTTCCTCATAGGCGTTGTTTTCAAGCGGGTTATCGAGGTTGAGCGTATTGAGCGGCTCAACGATCTGTTTGGAAAGCCGGTTTGCGAGCACCGCGGAGAGAATGAGCGCGACGCCGAGCACGATGCAGATCGGCCTGAGCATGCCGAGCATCAGCGCAAAGACCGTATACTGACGGACCGATACGCGCAGGACGGTACCGTCGGTCAGCAGTTTGGCATAATAGCGCGTCTTTTCCGCAAGCGTTGTCGAGGCGCGCTCACTTTCTCCGGTCCCGGTTTCCAGCGCCTCCTTGATTTCCTCGCGTTCCGCATGATTTTCCATGGTAGCCGCATCCGCCTCGGTGTCGTAGAGCACCGTACCGTCCGCAGCCACCCAGGTGAGCCGGTAGCCTTCGGTATCCAGCCCGTCGAAATAGGAGCGGCCGTCGTTTTCCACGCCGTGAACGGCTAGGGCGGCCTGCACTTTCAGCTCATCCTTCTGCATGTTGGTGAAGTATTCATACAACACGCCCATGATAATCAAAAAGGAGGCCAGAAGCACCAGGGAAGCAACGAGAAAGATCGAGCGGAAGATTCGTTTTGTCATGCACCATTTCCCTCCAATCGGTAGCCAACGCCGCGTACGGTCTCAATGAAATCCCCGCAGGCGCCGAGTTTTTTGCGCAGCGAGCGGATGTGGACGTCCACCGTACGCGTCTCTCCGTCATAATCCATGCCCCAGATGTCGCCGAGGAGCTGATCGCGCGTAAAGACCATGCCCGGGTGTGACAAAAAGAGCCGGAGCAGCTCAAATTCCTTTAAGGTCAGGAGGACGCGCTCGCCGTCCGCAGTGACGATATGTTCGCCGGGGTTCATGATAAGCCCGCCCATCTGGAGAACGGGCACATCCTGAGACGGCGCCGTTCGCCGGAGCACCGCCTTGACGCGCGCGACCATCTCCATCATGCCGAAAGGCTTTACCAGATAGTCGTCGGCGCCGAGATCGAGGCTCATGACCTTATTGGATTCCGAACTCTTCGCGGTGGCCATGATGACGGGCAGGGCGCTCGTGGAGGGGTTGGCCTTCAGTTTTCGGAGCACCATGGTGCCGTCCTCGCCGGGAAGCATGACGTCGAGGAGAACAAGCTCCGGCATCCTTGTTTTGAGCGCCTCAAAAAAGGAGGTGCCGTCCGCAAAGCCCTCGGCCTGAAATCCGACGGACTTCAGCGTATAGACTTCGATATCCCGGATGCTGGCGTCGTCTTCGACACAGAAGATCATAGCTCGCTCTCTCCTTTATGAACGCCGGTGACGGAAAACACCACCCATTCCGCAATGTTTACGGCGTGGTCGCCGATGCGTTCAAAATATTTGGCAATCATCAAAAGATCAATGGCGTCTTCGCTGCTCTGAGGCCGCGCCGCGATCATTTCGATCAGGGAAGCCTTGACCTTCTCAAAGAGGTCGTCCACCACGTTATCGTACTCAATAACCGAGGCGGCGAGTTCAATGTCGTGCCGGACAAAGGCATCCACGCTCTCCGTCACCATTTTTATGGTCGCCCGGGCCATATCTCCGATCAGCCCGCATCCGACATCCGTGTTCCCGGAAAGACGGAAGACAATATCCGCCATATCCGAGGCCATGTTTCCGATGCGTTCCATATCCGTGACCATCTTGAGCGCCGCCGAGATCTGGCGGAAATCTCTGGCCACCGGTTGCTGCTGAAGGATCAGGCGCAGGCAGAGGGATTCGATATTCCTGCCCTTTTGATTGATGGTCTCTCCCAACGGGATCACTTTTTCCGCCTCGCCGAAATCACTCTCCAACAAGGCGTTCGCCGCAACGGCAAGGGCCTCCTCACAGAGTGCCCCCAGCTCGATCAAATCTCTATTTAAAAGGGAAAGTTGCTCGTCAAAACGAGAGTTCATCATCCGAACCTCCCGGTAATATAATCTTCGGTGCGCTTCTCTTTCGGCTGGGCAAAGAGTTTCTCGGTATCGCCGTATTCGATCAGCTCGCCGAGGAGGAAGAAC
>DAOTHJ010000037.1:0-6811 GCA_035447605.1 Oscillospiraceae bacterium
CCCGCGTTTGCCGCTTCAAAGGCGTCGATGACGGCCTGCCAGTACTCCTCATCACCGCCGCGGTCATAAATGATAACGTCGAGCGACTGCGTCTTTACCGGTTTTTCTTCCGCCTCCGAAGAGGAATCCTCCTCCCCGGTTGTCCCCTCCGCGGAGCATCCGGAAAAAAGCGCAAGAACCATCAGCAAAGAAAGAAAAATCGAGATCGTTTTTCTCATAGAGCCCTCCAAGGTTGAAAAATTACATTGTAATATTAGCATAAAATATAGGATTCGTAAAACATTATTTCCGAATAGAGGGAAGATTATTTTTATTGTGGAATTTTATGAAACCTTGTATAATAAAAATAACCAACATTAAGGCGGTGAAGGCTTGGAGATATATTTCCATCTTCTTCTGATTTCGATGCTCCCTTTGATTGAGCTGCGCGGCGCGATGATTTACGCCGCCATGAGCAGGGCGGAATTTCTGCCGAGCCTCGCGATCAGCGTTCTCGGAAACCTGCTGCCCGTCCCGTTTCTGATCCGGTTTTCCAAACAGGTTCTGACCTACCTTTCGGGCAGCAAAAGATTCGGCGGCTTCGCCGAGAAGATCATCAACCACGGGAACCGGAAAGCGGAAAAAGTGCGGAATCTTGAGATGCTCGGCCTGTTTCTGTTTGTGGCTCTGCCAGTTCCCGGCACAGGCGCGTGGACCGCTTCGCTGATCGCCGCCCTGCTCCAGCTCCGGATTGTCAAATCGTTTTTTGTGATCGCCGCCGGAGTGGTCACCTGCGGAATTATTATGGGAATTCTCTCTTTCGGCCTGACCGGGCTTATCAAATAAAAGAAGGTGCACAGCATGCTGTTTATTAACGGCGAAAACGAGGAGACCAACCGGAACGAGCTGATGGAATCCGCAGCCGCCGAAAATCCGCAGGAAATTCAAATTGACCTGATGCGGAAACAGCTTCTCTGGATGAAGATCCTCACCGGCATGATGGCCGCGCTGATCCTGTTTCTTGTAGTCTCTATCACATCCCTCTCCTCCAAAATCATGCAGACGCTGGGGAGCTTCAATTCCGTCCTCTCCGATCTCGAGGTGATCACCAGCGATCTGCGGGATACGCTCGAGAGCACGGATTTGACCGGCATGATCAACAACGCAAACGGCATGATCGAGGATGTCGGCGACAACCTTACAAAATCCATCGAGGGGATTCAGGAGGCGCTCAAGAAGATCAACTCCATCGACTTCAAATCCCTGAATACCGCCATCACCGACTTACAGAAGGTGGTCTCCCCGCTCGCAAAACTCTTCAGCGGCAAGAGTACCTGACGGAAAACGCCGAACATCCCTCAAGAGAATTCTCTTCCCATTTTCCGTAAATAATTATAAAAAACAGGGCCCCGAAACATTCCGGAGCCCTGTTTTTTATTTTTGGGCTATTTCCGTGTAAAACAAGACCCGGCAGAAGATCCGTCTTTTCCTCTCTCATTTGTCCGGCAAAAACGGCCTAAGGCATCCGGCGGCGGGCATCCCGGTCTTATGCGGACTGCAAAATCCGTCGAACAGCCCTTCCGCCTCTTTTTTATTTTCCGAGATAATCGTTCAGCACGTCGATTCGGTTTGTCAGAACTCCGTCGGCGCCCATGCCGAAGATCCGGTCCATGTCTTCCTTGGTATCCACGGTCCACGGATAGACGCGGACGCCGTGCGCATGGAAATCGTCGATCAGTTCTTTCGTCATCGCCAGGTGATACGGGATGCTCATCGTGACGCCGCGTTTTTCGCAGTAGACGCCGTAATCGAAGATCCAGTTGTCGAATGGGAAAACGACCGGAATATCCGGCGCGATCTCCCTGAATTTCATGACGGAGTAGTGGTTCGCCGAATAGATGAGAACCGTTTTCCGACGGTCGTACCGGTCGATGATCTCCAGAACCTTCTCTTCAAGCCCCGGATACGGCACGAAGCTGTTTTTGAGCTCGATAAAGGTCGGCAGCGGCGTTCCGGCAATCAGATCGAAATACTCGGCGAGCGTCGGGATCTCCTGACGCGGCAGATCCGGCCGCGTGTAGGAGGCGCTGAAGCGTTTCAGCTCTGACAAGGTATAGTCCTTTACATATCCTTTGGCGTCCGTGGTGCGGCCAAATTCCTCATCGTGATGGACCACAACCGCTCCGTCGGCCGTAAGCTGAACATCCAGCTCGATGGCATCCGGATGATAATCAAGGCATTTTTCAAATGAAAGGAGCGTATTTTCCGGATAAAGCCCGGCAAGCCCTCTGTGGGCGATTCTCATTACTTCCCGCATACTTCTCTCCTCAAAGCCAAAAACCGGTCGGGATAGTTGGTGATGCCGATCTCGAGCCCAAGGCTCAGGCAGCGGCGCATATCCTCCGGGGAGTTGATGGTCCAGGCGTTGATCTCAATATGGTTGTTGCGCAGATCCATTACGCTCTCGTGGTTGAGCGAGTTGATAAAAGGATGATAGCACTCCGCGCCGCGGTTTCTGGTATATGCGCCGGGATGGACGAGCCAGCTCTCCTCAAGGAAGCCGACCTTGACATCCGGAGCAAGCTCCTTAAAGCGGCAGACGGAAAAATGATTGAACGAGCTGATGATCACCTTTTGGCGGAGGCCGAACCGATCGATCAGCGCGAGCACCTTGCGCTCGATGTTCGGATACTCATAGACGCCGGTCTTGAGCTCGATGTTGGTGACGAGGCCGGTATCCTTTACGAGCTCAAAGTACGCTTCCAGCGTCGAAGGATGGACGACGCCGTTCTTTCCGCCCGTGACAAAGCCGGCATCCAGCGCCTGAAACTGCTCCGCCGTGAGGTCCTTAATCAGGTGATTCTCCCCGCAGGTGCGGATGGTGTTCTCGTCGTGCATGATCACGGCGACGCCGTCGGAAGTCAGATGGACGTCAAGTTCGATGCCCTCCGCGCCGCACTCGATCGCCTTTTGGAACGCAGGCATCGTGTTCTCCGGATACTCCCCGGAAAAGCCGCGGTGCGCAAAAATTTTCGTCATGAATATTCCAACTCCTTTCAAGACAATACCGGAAAGCAAGATGCCTTCCGGTATGCTCCCCGATATTATACAAAAGTTAAAGCTCAATGACAAGAGATTTGTCGACGGAGAGATAGACTTCGTCTCCCTCTTTATACTCCATTTCGCGCTCGAACAGAACGTCGGAATTGATGCGGATGCAGCCGCACTTCGTCGCAAAACGGATGATATTGCCGTGGGAGATATGCCCGACGATGGCGCCCTTCAGATGATAGCACCCCTCGTCCTCCGGCGGCTGCTTGCTCATGACGACAATCTCCGGGCGGATGGCGACATCCTTGCAGGAGAGTTTCTCGCAGCAGGCGGCGCCGAAGTCCTCCGCGCTGAAGATGTTGTAGTTGCCGATAAAGGTGGCGGCAAACTTCGTGGCCGGCTTGGAATAGAGATCGACCGGGCTGCCCGACTGTTCGATCCTGCCGTCGTTGAAGAGGTGGATCGTATCGGACATGACCATCGCCTCATCCTGGTCGTGCGTGACGAAGATTGTGGTGATGTTGAGCTTCTGCTGAATGCGGCGGATCTCGATCTGAAGGTTGTGGCGGAGCAGGGCGTCGATGGCGGAAAGCGGCTCATCCAAAAGCAGCACTTTCGGCTCGGTGACGATGGCTCTTGCCAGCGCGACACGCTGCTGCTGGCCGCCGGAAAGCTGCATCGGGAACTGGTCGATCTTCTCCGAAAGGCCGACGATCTCCAGAATATCCTTCACTTTTTTGTCGGCTTCTTCCTTCGGCACTTTTTTCATCTTGAGGCCGAAACCAACGTTGTCGGCGACGCTCATATTCGGGAACAGGGAGTACTGCTGGAACACCATGCCGATGCCGCGGTCCCGCGGGTTGACATTCGTGATATCCTGCCCGTCGAGATAAACTTTGCCGCTCGTGACCTGCTCAAGGCCGGAGAGACAGCGCAGCAGCGTGGACTTTCCGCAGCCGGAAGGCCCAAGAAGCGTGACCAGCTCGCCCTTTTCAACGCCGAGGCTGATATCCTTCAAAACATGGTTGCTGCCAAAACTTTTATTTAAATTTTCAAATTCAATGTATGACACGACCGTTATCTCCCCTCTTTTTGGATCTGTTCGAGTTTATTTTTGCTCTGGAAGTAAAGGACGAGCGCCGTAATCAGGAACGTCATCATCATGATGACAACAAAGACGGCGGAGGCCTCGGTACTCGAGTGCTTCATGGTCTGGTACAGGAATACCTGAACGTTGGTCACGGCACTTCCGGAGAGGTTCCGGATGATGACGTAGTCGCCGAAGAGGATTCCGACCGCAAGGAGGGAGGAAACGGTGATGCCCGTAATGATATTTGGTACGATAACCCGGAAGAACGCATACAGCTTGCTGGCGCCGAGCATTTCGGCGGCCTCCAGAAGCATCGGCATGTTGACCGCGTGCATGCTGTTCCGGATGCCCTGATAGATGTAAGGAAGGATGATCACGCAGTACGTACCGAGCAGCATGATCAGGCGGTTGCTCAGAAAAGTTCCGGTCTTGGCATAGAGGGCCAGAATGGAGACGGAAAGGATAACGCCCTGAATGGTATAGGGGATCATGCAGAGAATCTGAACGTATTTCTCAAGGCTTGGGAAATAGATCGTGACCACAAAGAGCGCCAGCAGCACCACCAGAATCGTCACCACGATCGGGATAATGCAGATCAGAATTGTCTGGTAGATCGCTTTGAGGAAGGAGGTGTCGCCGAAGATCGTCTCATAATTTCTGAGCGAAAATCCGTACGGAATGATGCCGGTCCAGTTGTCAAACACGGAGTAGATGATCGTGGCAACCAGCGGAATCAACAGCCAGATAATGACGCAGGTCATCACAATGTTTGCGGAAACTTTGTTCATCTTGTTCATGCCGCTCACCTCACATTCCAGCGCGTGGTCGCCTTGATGACATAGTTGTCAATCAGGATGGCCGCGCACATCAGAAGCATCATCACGACGGAAAGCGCCGCGCCAAGATGTGGCTTCGCCGCGATATCACCGGTGAACATGGAGGAAATGTTGACCGGCAAGAGGCTGAAGTTGTTCATCAGCAGCGCATAGGCCGTCGCGTAGGCGCACAGGGCGTTTGCAAAAAGGACGCTGATCGTTCCGAAGATGCTCGGAATCAGCACCGGAATGCCGACTTTGAACCAGAACGTGCTGTTCCTGCCGCCAAGCAGAAGGTTTGCCTCCTGCCATTCCCGGCGGATCCCGTTAAAGGCCGGTATCAGCAGCAGCGTGGATAAGGGGATCTGAAAATATACATACATCAGGATCAGGCCCTTGCTGGTGTAAAGGTCGAAATTCTGAATAAATTCAATTCCATAAATATTTGCAACCTGACGAATGACGCCGGACGTGCCCAAAATAATCATATAGGCAAATGCCAGCGGAACGCCTGCAAAGTTTGATGTCATATTGAGCACCGTCATAAAGGCACTGCGGAATCTGCCCCTCGACGTATGCGCCGCTTTTGCACCCATAAACGCGATGAAAATCCCGAGCGCCGTGGAGATCAGCGTAATTTCGAGACTGTTCAAAATCGCTTTTTTATAGCTTAGGGTGCTGAAAATCTTGGTATAATTCTGTAAGGTAAAAAGCACGCTTTTGTCCCCGTCCAGCCCAAAACTGTCGAGGATCAGCATAACCAGTGGCAAAAGCTCGTAAAGAAACACGACAACGAGAAAAGGAAGCAGCACAAGCAAATAGATCTTTTTGTTCGTCATCTTCTTGACGGCTGCCGGATCGTTATTTTTCACGGAGGTTCACCTCATTCCAAGAAATGGGGCGCACCTTTTGAGCACGCCCCATTTTCTATGGTACTTACAGTGGTTTCACCTGGGATCAGGTTTTCGCTCAGCCCATGAGCGGGATGATGTTCTCATTCCACCAAGTGGAAATCTCGGCGCAGACAGCAGCATACTGAGCGGCATCGGAAATACCGACGGCGTTGGCATACTCGCTGGCCTGGAAGGTGGAATCCTGAATCTCCTGCGGGATCTCGACATCGGTTCTGGTCGGGACAGCGCCGGATTTGGCAAGGTTGATCTGGCCCTGATCAGAGAAGATGTATTCTCTGGCAAGAGCAGCGGCAAACGGGTTATCCGCCTTGGAGTTGATGACGGAAGCATATCCGACAAGGATTGCGCCGTCGGACGGAATACCGACCGTGAAGTTGTAGTTCGGGGTCTGATCACGATAGCCCAGAACATTGTAGGACCAAGAAACACCAAGCTCGACTTCGCCGGCCTGGATTCTGGCAAGAAGGATATCTCCGCTGTCGATACGGCCAGCCTGAGCCATCTCAGTCCAGAAATCATATGCAGGCTGCAGGTTCTCGAGGTCGCCGCCAAACGCATAGGCGGTAGCAACGACAACACCTTGTCCGGTGGCGCCGCCGACGACATCGCCGATGGTCAGTTTGTAGGTGCCGGTCTTGACGTCGGCCCAAGAGGTCGGGGCCGGATCGGTCGTGATGTCATTGTTGTAAATAAATGCGGTGCATCCGGTGTAGGCGATCATCCAGAGGCCCTCATCGTCTTTCGCCCAATCAGGGACGGAATCCCAATAAGAGGTCTTATAGCTCTGAACAAGACCCTCTTCGATGGCCTGAGCGGTGAATGCAAGACCAACGTCGCCAATATCTCTGGTTGCATCATTGGCGAACATATTCAGTTCCTCAGCGGAGCTCATATCTTCGTCCGTATGCTTATCCCATAAGTATCGGTCAGACCGGTCCAGCTTTCGCCCCAGTTTGCCCAGG
>DAOTHJ010000038.1:0-5646 GCA_035447605.1 Oscillospiraceae bacterium
CATGCCGACTTTACGAATATCGGCCTTGACCACATGCAGTATCTCGGCGGCACAGTTGAAGCGATTGCCGCGACAAAATCGAAGATCATCAAGCCCGGGTGCTCGGCGGTGAGCTATGAGCAGCAGCCGTCCGTCCGTGCGGTGCTCAGAGAGCGCTGCACCGAAACCGGCGTGGATTTTACGGAGGCGGATTTTTCAAAGCTGCGTCTCTGTTCCTCCGGGCTCGACGGCCAGATCTTTGATTACGGCGAAGAAACCGGCATCCGCATCGCCCTGCTCGGCGAGCACCAGCGCCGGAACGCGGCTGTCGTGCTTGAGACGGTCGGAGTTCTGCGCCGGAAGGGCTGGATTCTTCCGGAAGATGCCGTCCGCAGAGGAATGGAACAGGCGCACTGGCCCGCGCGGTTTGAAATTCTCTCGCGGGAGCCGCTATTCATTTTGGACGGCGGACACAATCCGCAGTGCATGGAGGCGCTAACCGCCTGCCTCAAAGAGACGCTCGGCGGCAGGGGGGTAATTTTCCTTGTCGGCGTGATGGCGGACAAGGATTGGGAGAACATGTTCGCTCCCATCGAGCCGCTCGCCTCGGAGTATATCGCCGTAGAGCCGGATAACCCCCGCCGTCTGCCGGCGGAGGAACTTGCGGCGTTTCTCTCCCGCGGAGGCAAACCTGCGGCTGCGGTGCCGGATGTCCGGCAGGCGGTCGCGCTCGCGCTGCAAAAGGCGGGCGCGGACGGCGTTGTCTGTGCGGCGGGCTCGCTCTTTATGGCCGGGGATATCCGCTCCTGCTTCGAAAAATAATTTTCTCCCGGAGATATATGGCCAAGATCATGCTTCTCCCGGAAACCGCCCACTCAAAGAGGCGGAAAGCCGGGGCGTGAGAATGCCGCGGCGCAGTAAGAACAGAACAAACACGTTCGCTTCGGCAGACTTCCTGCCCATAAAACGAAAAAATTTGATGAAAGGGGGCGCTGCCATGAAAAAATATGACGTTCAGGCGGTGGTGCTGACGGCGGTGCTGGCGGCGCTGGATGTCGTATTGACGCGCTTTTGCTCGGTCAATACGCTCAGCGTCAAGATCGGCTTCGGTTTTCTGCCGGCCGCGGTCTGCGGCATTCTGTTTGGGCCGTTCTGGGCGGCGGCCTGTGCGGGGATCGGGGATCTCGCCGGCTCGCTGCTGTTTCCGGTCGGCGCATACAGCCCGCTGTTTACGGTTTCGGCCGCGCTCTCCGGAGCGATCTGGGGCTCGTTTCTCCATAAGAGGGAAGTCACGAGAAAAGAGATCGCGACGGCCTCTCTGGCAAATCTGACGCTGGTCACGCTTTGCCTCAATACGCTGTTCATTCATTTTCTCTATGGCGTCCCGTTTCGCCAGCTCTTCGCTGCGCGGGTCATGGAGACGATCGTGATGTTCGCCGTGCAGTATACCGCGCTGCGGCTTCTGCTTACCGCGCCGGTGATGAAGAATCTGAGGGAAAAATATGGACGTTTTCAGCCGGAAAAAACAGCTTCGTGAACGGCTCCTCCGGCAGAGGAGATCCCTTCCCGAGCCGAAACGCCGCCGACTCTCCGCGGCAATCTGCGAAAACCTGCTCTCCCTGTCGGAGCTCGCCGTGGCCAAGACGGTGCTCTCCTATCTCCCGGCCGGAGGGGAAGCGGATGTCGGCGCCCTGAACGAGCTCCTGCAAAAGAACGGAGCGGCGGTTGCGTTCCCGGTCTGCGGGAGCGACGGCTCCATGGAGGCCTATCTTCCCGAGGCACCGGATGCGTTTGTCGCCGGCATTCATGGGATCCCGGAGCCGGATCCCCGTCGCGCCAGACGGATTCCGCCGGAGGAACTCGACGCGGTGATCGCGCCCTGCGTCGCTTTCAGCCCGGACTGCCGCCGCCTCGGACGCGGCAGGGGTTACTACGACCGCTACCTTCCGCGGTGCAAAAATGCGTTTACCGCGGCGGCCGGATACGGCTTCCAGAAGACGGAGGATCTTCCGGCGGATGAGGCGGATGTCTCGCTTCACGCGGCGGCCGACGAGAGCCGGGTCTACCGCAGGCCGGAAAGCCAGAAAAAATAAAAGCGCTCCCGCCGAACGGCAGGGGCGCTTTTTTATGGCATACGACCGCGAAAGAATAGCCTTATGTAGAGAAAATATAGAAAAATGCCGAAAATATTATATATTTATGATTATTATACTATAAAACAATATTGTTGGCGGCAATAAAAAGAAAAACGCCGGTTCCAAAGCGTATGGAACGGCGTATTTAAGCGGAAAAAGGGAGAGGCCTTTACAGCTCGTTGCGGGAAATTTGCAGCGCGGTCGCCGCGATGGCGCAGTGGTGGCTCGAGACACGCTCCATGTTGTGGAGCAGGTCGTTAAAGAGGATGCCGTCCTCCAGCGGGCAGGCGCCCTGTTTGAGTCTCAGGATGTAGCCGTCCTTGGCCGAGCAGGTCTGGTTGGTCAGCGCGCGCTCGAGGGAATAAATATCCTGCGCAAGGAAGGGATCGTTCTCCGTGAACAGCACGGTTGCGGCGTCGGACAGACGGATGAGGAGCTTCGCGCATTCCCGCAGGTCGTCCTTCTCCTTGTCGGGGAGCGGGATTTCTTTTTCATTGAGTTCCGTGGCGCAGTTGATGATGTTGATGCAGTGGTCGCCGATCCTGCGGAAGTCGCCGACCGCGTGGAGCAGGCGCGTGACCTCACGGCTGTCTTCGGGGGAGAGATCGTTTCCGCACAGCTGAATCAGAAACGGCATCAGACTGTCACGGTAAACATAGAGCTTCGACTCGTCCTCGATCATATCGTCCGCGCGTTTTTCACTGTAATGGAAAAGCAGATCGAGGGAATCCTTCAGAAAGTCCCTCGAATATTCGCCCATTTTTGCCGTCATCTGCGTGCATTCTCCGATCGCAAGGGTCGGGGTCAGCAGCAGATGCGGATCCAGATAAGCAAAATCACAGCCTTTCTTCTTCTCCTTTACGACGCGGCAGGCAAGTTTCTCGAGCTGCTTGGCAAAGGGCAGCAGAACCGCGGTGGTGGCGAGGTTGAAGAGCGTATGGAATAATGCGATCTCAAAGGGAGTGATGGCGTTCTCAAGAAACGAAAATTTGAGAATCCCATTTAATGTATAGAATACGGCGCAAAACAAAGCCGTGCCGATGATATTAAAGGAAATATGGATTACGGAAACACGTTTGGCGTTGCGGTTGACGCCGATGCTGGAGATCAGCGCGGTCGCGCAGGTGCCGATATTCTGGCCGAGGATGATCGGGATCGCCGCGCCGAAAGTCACGCTGCCGGTCAGGGAGAGCGCCTGAAGCATACCGACGGAGGCCGCCGAGCTCTGGATGACCGCGGTGATAAGCGCGCCGATCAGGATTCCCAGAACCGGATTGCTGAAGGCGGTCAACACCTGGCTAAATTCCGGCATGTCGGCAAGAGGGGCGACCGCATCGCCCATCAGTTCCATGCCGAACATCAGCACGCCGAATCCAAGCAGGATCTCACCGAGCTGCTTTTTCTTACGGCTCTTGCTCATGGAGAGCAGAATTCCGGCAACGGCCGCAAGCGGCGAAAAAGATTCCGGCTTCAGCAGGCGGAGAAAGAAATTGTCGCTTTCGATGCCGACCATCGAAAGCAGCCACGCGGTCAGCGTGGTGCCGATATTGGAGCCCATGATGATGCCGACGGTCTGGCAGACTTCCATGATGCCCGAGTTGACGAACCCGACCAGCATGACCGTCAGAGCGGAGGAGGACTGGATGGCGATGGTGATGCCTGCGCCGATCAGCAAACTTCTCCATTTACTGCAGGTCATCTCTCTGAGGGCTTTTTTCAGTTTACAGCCCGCCATTTTTTCCAGTCCGCCGGACATGGTGTTCATGCCAAATAAAAAGAAAGCTACGCCGCCGAGCAGGGTAAAAACCGAAAATACGTCCATGCCACACTTCCTTTCCCGTGAAACTGCTTTTTCAATATACCATATTTTCTTGAGGGGATAAAGAAAAATTTTTGGAAATTGAAACCGCGGAAAAACGTGCGGGATCTTGATTTTAATAGGAGGATCGGTTATACTGAAACGCGGAATATAAATCGGGAGGATGCGTCATGCGTACAGAGATCGTCTACGGCGGAAGAATTTTCAACATGATCGAGGACGGCGCTTACCGCGACGACAACGGATATTTTGTCGTTCACGCCTACTGCACGGAGGATAAGCCGGATGAACGGGGCTGGGTCAACAGCTATTATGTCCGCGCAAAAGATTCCGCCTGCAAGGAGATTGTCGAAATCCGTCCGTGGTGCCCCTATCATCCCGAGTATGGATTCCTTTAATTTTTAGGGCTGTTTTTATCGGACGTCGTTTCCCGGCGCCCGATTTTTTTGTCTCACATGGTTGACACGGATGGAAAAGATAATATAATAAACCTGTCTATATTGTGCACGGGGTGCACGGTGCACCTGCTTTCATTCTTCAGAACTGCGAGGAAAAGACAACATGACAAAACTTGTGCTGAGACGGCCGATCTCCGCGCTGCTGGTGGTCCTTGCCGTCGCCGTGTTCGGCATCTATTCCATGTTCGGTCTGCGCATGGAGCTGATGCCGGAGATGGATATGCCGATGCTGATCGTGATGACGGTCTATCCCGGCGCCGCGCCGAACAGCGTGGAGAAGCTGGTCACGAAAGGCGTCGAGGATGCCGGAAGCGCGCTTTCCGGCATCGACAGTGTGGCCTCTTATTCGTATGAAAACTATTCTCTCGTACTGTTCACCTACGACTACGGGGTGGACATCAACGAGTGCTATTCCGACCTCTCCATTGCGCTGGATGGCGTGACGTTCCCGGATGAGGCGCAGGAGCCGATCATCATGGAGCTCTCGCTGAACGCCATGCCGACCATCGAGGTCTCCATCGAGGCGCCGAATGCCGAGAACCTGCTCTCCTATGTGGAGGACAATATCGTGCCGGATATCGAGGCGCTGAACGAGGTCGCCAAAGTGGATCTCTACGGCGGCGAGGAAAACTATGTCCGCGTGATGCTCAACGAGGAGCTGATGAGCCAGTACGGCCTTTCGATCAGCTCGGTCGCCGGCTTTATTACGGCTGCGGATTTCAACGTCCCGGCGGGCAGCGTCCAGGCAGGTTCGCAGGATATCGGTGTGGTGGCCTCCTCGGAGATCACCTCCCTTGAGGATCTGCGCAGCGTTCCCCTGATCACCGCCACCGGCAGCCAGATCACGCTCGGCGACGTGGCGGGGATCTCCATGAACGCCAAATCCACCGACAGCCTGAGCCGCTATAACGGGGATGAGAGCATCATCCTCACGGCGACCAAAAACCAGTCTGCGGGCTCCGTCTCGGTCGCGAGGAAAGTTGTCAATATCATCGAGGAATTCCAGGCGAAGAACCCGGATATGCGCTTTCAGCTGATTTATAACGCCGGAGAATATATTGTAAACGCCCTCTCCACGATCGGCGAGACGCTGCTGATCGGCGTCGCCTGCTGCATGCTGGTGCTGCTGCTCTTTACAGGAGATCTGAAAGCCAGCCTGATCGTCGGCGCGTCGATGCCGTTCTCGGTGCTGATGGCCCTTTGCTGCATGCGCCTGCTGGGGTACACGCTGAACCTGCTGACCGCCGGCTCGCTC
>DAOTHJ010000039.1:0-4268 GCA_035447605.1 Oscillospiraceae bacterium
TCCGCGACGAGCCGTTCGGCGTCAAGCGCTACGGATATAAAGAGGACGCCGAAAAGCTGACTGCGGAGGAGGCGACGACCGCCTGGCGCGAGCTGCTGAAGGGCGCGCGCATGGAGATCCTCTTCACCGGCCCGGGCGATCCGGAGGATGCGGAACGGGTCTTTACGGAACGGCTCGGCGGGCTTATGAGGGAGCCTTTCGGCGAGCATCCCACGCCGCCGAAGCCCTATTCGGAGTACGCGGAACTGGATGAGAAGATGGATGTCGTGCAGGGGAAGCTTGTCATGGCCTATCGTCTCGGCGCGCCCGAGGGAGAGACCGAGCAGGCGGCCGCCCGCATGATGGCGGCGCTTTACGGCGGCACACCGTTCTCCAAGCTCTTCATGAACGTCCGCGAAAAGATGAGCCTCTGCTATTACTGCACGGCCCGCTACGACCGTCCAACCGGCGTCATTTTGGTGGACAGCGGCGTCGAGGCCGCCAACATGACAAAGGCGGAGGAGGAGATCGGAAACCAGCTTTCCGCCGTCGCGCAGGGCGGCTTCACCGAAGAAGAGCGCGGCAATACGCTCCTGCTGGCGGTAAACAGCCTCAAATCCGTCGAGGATTCGCTCGACGGCGCCGAGGGCTGGTATCTGACAAGGATTCTGGACGGCGACATGCGCACGCCCGCGGAGGATGCGGAGACGATCGGCGCCGTCACCGCCGAACAGATTGCGGAGATGGCCGGCCGGGCAAAACTGGCCGCCGTCTATCGTCTGACCGGGGAGGAGAAAACGGATGCGTAACGAAATCGTGAGAAGCGAGCGCCTCGGCGATCAATATGAGATCATCGATCATCCCTCCGGGCTCCGGATGCTGCTGGCGCCGATGGAGGGCTTCCGTTCGGCCTATGCGCTGTTCGGCACGGCCTACGGTTCCATCGACACCGAGATCCATTATGCGGACGGCAGGGTGGATCCCATTCCGCAGGGCACGGCCCACTATCTGGAACACAAGCTGTTTGAGAGCGAGGAGTGCAACGCCTTCGACCGCTTCGCAAAGACCGGGGCCTCCGCCAACGCCTATACCTCCTTCGACCGGACGGCCTACCTGTTTTCCTGCACGGATCATTTTGCCGAATCCATTGAAATTCTGCTTGATTTCGTCACGCACCCGTATTTTACGGCGGAGACGGTCGAGAAGGAGCGCGGCATCATCGGGCAGGAGATCCGCATGTACGACGACAGCCCGGACTGGCGAGTGCTCTTCAATATGCTGACCTCCATGTATGCGAAAAACCCGGTCCGAAACGACATCGCGGGCACCGTGGAGAGCATCGCCGAGATCGACGCGGATCTGTTATATAAGTGCTACGGCGCGTTTTATGACCTGAGCAACATGGTGCTGGCCGTCGCCGGCTGCTTTGACCGGGATGCCGTGCTCAGCGCCGCGGATAAGGTGCTTAAGGCGAAGGAGCCTGTGCTCATCCGCCACAGCACCTGCACCGAGCCGCCGGAGGTTTTGCAGTCCTATATCGAGCAGAAGCTGCCGGTCTCCGTGCCGCAGTTCACGTTCGGCTTTAAGGCGCTGGACCGCGGCGAGCGGGAGAACCTGACCGGCTCGGTGCTGGACGAGATCTTTGCCGAGGCCATGGCCGCGGATTATACGCAGTTTTATAGGGAGCTTTACGATAAGGAGCTCATCAATTCGACGTTCTATTCGGAGGCCTTCTGCGGCCGGGATTTCTGCAGCACGCTCTATTCCGGAGAATCAAAGGAGCCGGAGCGGGTGGCCGACGCTTTGCAGCGGCGGTTTTCCGAGCTTCGCAGGGACGGGATTTCGGAGGAGCTCTTCCAAAACGCCCAGCGCAGCGTCTACGGGCATTATCTGCGCTCCGCGGAACGGACCGAGGGGATCGCTTCCGAGCTGCTGAACTGCCATTTTGCCGGGCACAGCCCCTATGTGCTGCTTGACGCGGCCGCCGAGGCCACCGCGGAATCCGTTTGCGAGCGGGCCTTCTCGGCATACAGCGAGGAGTACGCCGTGCTCTCCGTGATCCGGCCGACGGGGGAATAATCCTCGCTTTGCGCAAGAAACATTTGGACAGTTGATTTTTTTTCAAAAAAGGAAGGGTATTATGACGGATACCGTATCGTTCCCCGGTCTGGGGCTGGAGTTTGAACTCAACCGCGTGGCGTTTTCCATCGGCGGCATGGATATTTATTGGTACGCGATCATCATTGCAACCGGCTTTGTGCTGGCGCTGCTGTTTGCGTTCCGCAATTTTAAGGAATTCGGCCTCGACAGCGACCATACGCTCGATGTCGTGATGACCGCCGCCGTTTTGGGCATCATCGGCGCACGCCTTTACTACGTCATTTTCCGCTGGGACGAATACGCGGGAAATCTCGGCGCCATCCTCAACCTGCGCGGCGGCGGGCTCGGCTTCTATGGAGCGGTCATCGGCGGCGCGCTCGGAGCCATCCTCGGCTGCAAGTGGCGCGGCGTGAAGCTGCTGCCGTTTTTCGACATCGCTTCCGCCGGCCTGATGATCGGGCAGGCGATCGGCCGCTGGGGCAATTTCTTTAATCAGGAGGCCTTCGGCACCAACACGGATCTGCCTTGGGGTATGACGAGCAAGAGCGTCGCCTATTATATTGCGAGCCATACCTCCGAATTCATGGGCGCGGAGATGGACCCGACGAAACCCGTGCATCCGACGTTTCTTTATGAATCGCTCTGGCTGGCGGCCGGATTTCTGATTTATGTGCTGACGATGAAAAAGCGCCGCTACGACGGGCAGATGTTCCTGTTTTATCTCGGCTGGAACGGGTTCGGCCGTATGTGGATCGAGGGCCTGCGCACCGACAGCCTGATGCTCGGCGGCCTGCGCGTCTCGCAGGTACTGGGCGCTCTCCTTGCCCTGACGGCGGTGATCGCCAATTTCCTGATCCTCAGCAAAATCCGGCGGGAGCATGACCCGAATTACATGAAACTTTACCGCGATACGGAGGAATCAAAACTGATTCTTGCCGGGCAGTGGGATTATAAAGCGAATGCCCCGAAACAGTCCGCAGAACCGGTCTCCGAGAAGAAAGTTCCGATGCCTTCCGAAGAAGAGAGTGAGGTCTCTTTGAAGAATGCTCCGGCAGAGGCCGAACCTCCGGAAGGGGAGACATCAGAAGAAGAGATTTCTGAAGAGGCGGCGGAACCCGTCCCGGAGGAGAAATCCGGAGAGCAGGTTTCCGGGAAAAACGACCGGGACTGATTTGCCGGACCGGAGAAAAATGCCTCTTTGATTCCGGAAGTACTTCCGGAATCTTCATACATTCTTATACAGACAGGCGGGAGTCCCTTTTCCGGGATTTCCGCCTTTTGCGTTTCAGAAGCCGCTTAAAAGGCAAAAACCATAGGCGCTTTTTCACGGATCGATCTGCCGGCACCCGCTTCTCCGACCATGCGAAAACAGGAAGACGCAGGAAATCCCGCATTTCTTCTCACTTAGAAATATGAAGGAAGAAAGGGCTTTCCGTGAGCCGGTGCAGGGGATCCCATGTTTCTTCCATTTGTTTGTGAAAGAAGGAAAAGCCCATGAAGAAATTTACGGTGCTTATTGCGGCCCTCGCCTGCGTCATGACGCTGCTGGCCGGGTGCGGCGCGGAGCAGGAGGAAGAGACGACATGGGACAGGAGGCCGATGGTGATGGCCGAAGGGCAGCTCTATCTTGATACCGGCAGGCAGGTCGAGGCGGAGATCGACCCCTCCGCGATTCTCGGCACCGTCACCTCGCAGGTGGACGGCTCCGAAGTGCCCGCGAAGGACGGCCAGAGCAACTTCGGCTGCATGGGGGCGGAGTACGCCTATTATGAAGAAGGCCTCGTGGTGAAGATCAACAGCGAATGGCAGTTCTTTGAAAAAGATACGGAGAGCGGCGCGGAGAGTGATTCTCGAACGGAAACCGTCCATGACGCCGCATGGCTCTCGTCGCTCAAGGCCGCGGACATAACAAGCGTGAAAATCTCTCTCACGCCTCCGGGAACCGAAACGACCGTCACGGATGAGGCCCTGATTTCCGAGCTTGTCGGAATCCTCAACACGGTCACGGTCGGCGAGCAGGATGACTCTTGGAAGGAATACAACGGCCAGTTCGTGCAGTTCACGCTGACAACGGCGGACGGCGATACGGCCACGATTGCGGCATACAACCCGTTTGTCGTGATCGACGGAATCGGCTACCAAACGGAATATGATCCGTGCGAGGAGCTGAATGCGTTCGGAAATCGGGT
>DAOTHJ010000040.1:0-2922 GCA_035447605.1 Oscillospiraceae bacterium
AAATTTACCGTTTCATTCTCCGACCAGGCGAAGGAACCCTACGCACTCCTGCACGATCTGCCCGGCCCAAACGTGAAAATGAAACCGGATGACATGCGCGAACTCGCCAGATATCTCGTCGATACCGCCAGCATCTGCGACCAGGGAAAATGCCGCGGCCTCACCAACTTCCCGATCTTTCGGGAAAACGAAAGATTCCGCAGTTCCGTTGTCCTGGTTCCATTCAACCAGATGCGCGACCTGCAAACTCTCGCGCTTGCCGCGCTCAGATCCGGCGATGTCCTGGCAGCAACCAAAGAAAAATACGTTGTTCAATTCATCCGCGACGGCCTCAAACACCAGTTACCGCTGGTTAACATGCAATTGAAGAAAAAAGGCATGCGCGCGATCAGCTTCAAAAGCCTGAAGAAATAACCCAATCCCAACCCGCGCCCCACGTCCTGTTGACCTGGCCACAGGCCAGGTCTCGGAAAGCCCTGCGCAAAACCGCAGGGCTTTCCGCAGGCGTGCAATGCCCATCTGCCCCGGCCGGCTTTCTGCGCTTGTCATTCTATGTCATCGGCCAGCCTCCCGCGCCGCCCGGCCGCGCGTCGCCGCTGCAGCTGGACATTGGGGGCGCTCCCGAAAACCTCACAGAATCCGGCCCGAACCCCGGCAATTCCTGCTACAATAAAGATAGAGGCCACTCACAGGAGGATCTCATGGGCACTTTGCAACCGAGCAAACAGAATAAAAAGAAAAAACGCGTCAGAGGCACAGTTGACCGCATCACCGCCGGTATCGTCGTTGTCCTCATCCGCCATCCAGACGCCGGAAAAGACGAACCAGACACTTATCTCGAAATCTACGTTCCCGTCGAGAAGTTCAAAAAGCGCGTTCCCCGCGAAGGCGACTACGTTTCAGTCGATATCGAGCAAAACGACTGAAAACTCTCCGATGACATCAGATGACATTCACCGCCGCGCCGGCTTCTTTGCCTTTTTCTTCTGAAGCAGCCGCTGCAGCCCATCTTTGAAACGCTTTTCAATAAGCTTGCGCTCTGCCGCATCGCTCTCGATGCCCCAGATCGTCACGATTTTCCAGCCGCCGCCCTTGTCTTTTTCACTGATCAGGCGCGGGTCCTGCAGTTCGTTGAACCAGTCCAGCGCTTTCGTGACCTGGCTCATCGTCGCCGGCGGCACCGGTTTGACCGTTTCGCCCTTCTTCTCGAAACCCACCACCGGAAACCTTACCACCGCAATATCATCACTGGCAAAAATACTCGTATCGACCAGCTTGACCAGCCGCGCGATCTTGTGGCCGTTCAACTCCAGCCGCTTCACCAGGTTGCGCTCGATCGAGTAGCCGGAAGGATCGATATCCGAAATGCAAAATACCGTCAACGGCCTGCCCTTGCACTTTTCATGCAGATCATCCGAAAAGTATTCCAGCGAAATCACCGCCGGCTCGCCCTTGGTGCAGATGAACGAAGCCCCGAATTCCCGCGCCAGGTTCCTGATAAACAGAAAATGTCCGATCTTTTCCGATGCCAGAACGATCTCCGGGTGCGCCTCGTTAACCTCGCAGTAAGGCGCGTTCATGTCCATAAACCCGAAATCCCGGTAGCGAAACAGCCCCGCCACCTCGATCATCTCCAGCAGCGTGCTGTAAAAGGTGTTGACGTCGCCCGGCCCGAGAATGTCCGCATGATGCGCCAGCACCGCCTTTATCCGATACCACATCGACCTGATGTTACCGTCGCTCGGCTCCTCGATCCCCGCCGTAATCCAGCGCCACATCTGGTAAATGATGTTCTTTACCACCCGCTTTTTGTTGATCTCATTAACGCCATACTGCCGGAAATAGCTCAACATGCGCTCACGCGAAAACTTCTTGATATCCCAGCGCTCTTTGAAAGCCTCGACCGCCGGCTTGTCCGCCGTATTCAACCCGAAAAGCTCGCGCCAGCCGAAATCGATCAGGCCATACTGCCGCAGCTTTTTGTCAGCCGGATGCTCCGGCACCAGGTTATGAAAACTGCTGACTCCCAGCGCCTTTTTCACCGCCCGCCCGTAAGTCGCCGTCACCGGAACCCTTACATCCGAGCCGGTCAGCGCCAGTTCGCATTCATCTTCCTTGCCGCGCATGTCGGCCTCGCGCTCCACCTCATCCGGAAACCTCTCGAAAGTTCCCTCGATCCGCTCCACTGCCACCAGATACGACCGGTGAACGCGCAGAAAATAGCCCTTGAAAAGGCTTTCATAATGGTTGAGGTTGTCGGGAAGCTCATAGCGCAGCCCGTCAGCCGTTACTGCCTCGACGCGGCCGCGCTGGTATTGCATGAAAACGATGTCGCCGGCCCGTATCAGCTCGTTTTTCCTGCTGATTATCGGCTGTTGCGGCAGAAACAGCCTCTCGACGCGTTTCTGCAGTTCTTTGCTCATGTCAGCCGCTTCTCGAATTCAGCCAGATAGCTGCTGGTAACCGCATTGACCACCGGTTTTTCCAGGCCGTCGAACCACAGATCCCGCGCCGACGAAACTTTCAAGGCCCGAATCTTCGTCAGGTTTATCATATAAAACTTGCTGGTGCGCATGAAATGCGGATGTTCTTTCAGCTTTTCCTCGATCTCGACCAGGCGAAGGTTCGTGTAATACGCCTTGCCGCCGCTGGTCACCAGCATCGTTTCCTCGCGCCCGGCGTCAGACTTCGTCGTGATATAGCAGACATCTTTCAGCTCGAGAAAATAAACCGACATCGCCGGATCTTCCGGAGTCACCGCAAACTTTTTGATCGGCGGCTCGATCCGCGCCAGCTTCGCCAGAATCTCTTTCAACAGCTCAGTTTCGCCTCTCGCCATCTCTAAAACCCCCATTTCAATGTTCCGCCTGCCGCCCGTCAGCGGCACCAACCGGCCCCCTGGCCCGTATAATCTGCAGCCCG
>DAOTHJ010000041.1:0-2459 GCA_035447605.1 Oscillospiraceae bacterium
TACACGCCTGCGAACATCAGAAGGAATGCGCACACAAGGTATCCCGTCATGGTATGAAAGAACGATTTGACTTCACGCGCGTAGATTGCGCCCATGCTTTGCCTCCTTTCCCCGCGGCTTCTTCGCGGGTTCTTCTTCGGTGAACTCAAGGAAGATATCCTCCAGGCTCGCCTTGTTGAGCGACATGTTCAGGATCGGAAGGTCCGCCTGCGAGAACGCCTTGAAGAGCTCCTCGCGGATATCCTCCGTTCCCTTCGGCGTTACGCATACGCGCGCCGAGCCGTCCGTTTCGTCTTCCCGGAAGGTATGTTCGGAGACGCACGCAAGGCCGCCCAGCACATCGGAGATGCGCTGCTTGTCGCCCTTGACGCAAAGATCGACCGTCGACGCCCCGGAGAAGCGCTTTTCCAGATTCTCCGGCGTGTCGCTCGCAACGAGCTTCCCGTGCGAAATGATCAGGATGTGATCGCACACGGCCTGCACTTCGCCGAGGATATGGCTGCTGAGGATGACGGTGTGGTCCTTTGCGAGGCTCTTGATCAGATCCCGGATCTCGATGATCTGCTTGGGATCGAGCCCGACGGTCGGTTCGTCGAGAATGATGACCTCCGGGTTGCCCAGCAGCGACTGCGCGATGCCGACGCGCTGCCTGTAGCCCTTCGACAGGTTCTTGATGAGCCGGTCCTGCATCTCCCCGATCTGGGTGATGTCCATGACCCGCTCGATCTGCTCTTCGCGCTCCGCGCGTGAAACGCCGCGCGCATCCGCAACGAACTTCAGGTACTCCAGCGGCGTCATATCGGCGTAGAGCGGCGGCATTTCGGGCAGATACCCGATCTTCTTCTTCGTCTTGGCCGGCTCGTCGAAAATATCGCACCCGTCGACGAACACCTCCCCGGATGTCGCGCCGAGGCACCCGGTCATGATGTTCATCGTGGTGGTTTTGCCCGCGCCGTTCGGCCCGAGCAGACCGTAAATACGGCCGTCCTCCACCGTGAACGACAGATCTTCCACGGCGGTGTGACTTCCGTATTTCTTGGTCAGATGACGTACTTCTATCACCGATTTTCCTCCTCGCAGTTTTTGTTCGTGTGCAGTATAGGCGGCAAACCTTAAAGCACGCTGAAAAAAAGCCGCGCGCCGTTTTGCCACAGCGCGCGGTGATCGTCGGGAAACGCTGTTTTCTGACGAAATAACCGCTCCGAACAGAGGGCTCCGCCCTTTATCATTATAATTTGCAGGGGCGCCGCCCCTGCAAAAGAAACGATTGAGGGCTTCGCGCTCAGCCTCCCGCCGGGGGCCTGCCGGCCCCCGGCCCCCCGGCTATTTTTGAACAGTAAAAAAATAGGGTTCCCAAAGGGCTTGCCCTTTGGCAGGGTGCAGGGGCAGAGCCCCTGCGGAAAAAACGATTGAGGGCTTTGCCCTCAACCTCCCGCCGGGGACCTGCCGGCCTCCGGTCCCCCGGCTATTTTGAACAGTAAAAAGTAGGGTTCCCAAAGGGCTTGCCCTTTGGCAGGGTGCAGGGGCAGAGCCCCTGCGGAAAAAACGATTGAGGGCTTTGCCCTCAAACACCCGCCGGGGACCTGCCGGCCCCCGGTCCCCCGGCTATTCTGAGCAGCTTTCGCTTCCCGGAGGGGGCGTTTCCTCCCCGAAGCGGCTGCATGCGCTGCGGCGCTCCATCAGCAGGGTGCTGCGCCAGATTCCGAGCCGGTCGCGCGCAATTCGCTCGCGGCAGCCGACCGTGCGGAAACCGCAGCTTTTATGCAGGCGGACGCTCGCCTCATTTTCCGAAAAAATGCCGGACTGCAGCGTCCAGAAGCCGTTCTCCTCCGACCGGCAAATCAGTTCGCAGAGCAGACGTCTGCCGATCCCTTTTCCGCGGCACCGCCGGTCGATGTAGATGCTCACCTCCGCCACGCCGGCGTAGACGCACCGGGTCGAAACCGGGCTCAGCGCCGTCCAGCCGACGACGCGCCCGTCCGCCGCCGCAACCAGCCGGCAAACCTTCAAATGCGCCGCGTCCCACTTTTCATAGGCGGGGCACTCCCGCTCGAACGTCGCCAAGCCGGTCTCGATCCCCTCCCGGTAGATCCGGCTCACGTCCGGCCAGTCGGACTCCGTCATTTCCCTGATGGTAATCTCCTCCACCGCGGCAGCCTCCTTTTCGTATCACTCTGTATACGCGCGTGTCCGGAACGTCTCCCCCTTCGACAGGGCGGCCACCCGAATCCTGCGCGAAATTCAAAAAATCATTCCCCCGTTTTCCTGCATTCATTATAAACGATAAACGGGCTTCCCGCCGATAAAAAAGAGTTCCTTGCCTGCCCTGCGAAACGGTTCGGCCCGGCGGCCGCTTTCAGTCCCGGAAGAGATCCGTCCCTTTGCAACGTAAGAACGTGCCGGACTGCGGTGCTGTCCCCTGCTGCTGAAAGATCTTTGCCGGCCGACGGATTCGTGTA
>DAOTHJ010000042.1:0-2262 GCA_035447605.1 Oscillospiraceae bacterium
GCAGCGGCAGCGATTCCGGCGCCGTGCGGCACGTCACCGCGGACGTGACCGATCCCGTGCGGGTCCGCGAGGCGATCGAGCGCATCGCCGCGGACGAAGGGCAGGTCGACCTGCTCGTCAACAACGCGGGCTTCGGCATCTCCGGCGCCGCGGAGTTTACGGAGCTTGCCGACGCGCACGCCCAGCTCGACGTGAATTTCTTCGGCGCGCTCCACTGCATCCAGGCGGTCCTGCCGTATATGCGCCGCGCCGGGAGCGGCCGCATCGTCAACCTCAGTTCGGTTGCCGCGCCGGTCGCGATTCCGTTCCAGTCGTTCTATTCCGCCACAAAAGCGGCGGTCAGTTCCTTTACGCTCGCGCTCAGAAACGAGCTCAGGCCCTTCGGCATCACCGTCTGCGCGGTGCTGCCGGGCGACGTGAAGACGGGCTTCACCGCCGCCCGCAGGAAGAGCGACGCCGGCGCGGACGTCTACGGCAAGCCGCTTTCGCACGCCGTGGCCGTCATGGAGCACGACGAGCAGAACGGCATGCCGCCGGAGCGGATCGCAAAGACGATCCTGCGCGCGGCACGCGCGAAAAGGCCGCGCGCATTCTTCATCGTCGGGTTGCAGTACAAGCTGGTCGTATTTCTCGCCAAGGTTCTTCCGGCCACGTGGTCCAACGCGATCGTCGGCATGATCTACCGCTGACGCGGCGGGAAGCGCAGGAAGTTTCTTTCCGGAGGCTCCGCCTCCGGACCTCCCTCCGCTCAAGGGATAAAATCCCTTGAGACTCCCATCAAGCTGGGTTATTGCACATCCCTTGTCCGTCTTTTGCTTCTTTTCTGCAGAAAAGAAGCGGGAGTCTGAGGGCGGAGCCCTCAGGTGTTGGGCCGTAACAAAAAGTCGCGTTTTCGGAGACTCCGCCTCCGAACCTCCGCTCAAGGGATAAAATCCCTTGAGAATCCCATCAAATTGGATTGCATGCATCCCTTGTCCGTCTTTTGCTTCTTTTCTGCAGAAAAGAAGCGGGAGTCTGAGGGCGGAGCCCTCAGGTGTCGTAATAAAAAGTCGCGTTTCCAGAGGCTCTGCCTCCGGACCTCCGCTTTGTCGTTTATACCGCCCGGCCATGATCGCACAAACATGCCGCGCACAGCCCGGCAACTATTTGCAACAGTCTTCTTTCATGCTAAACTGTCGTTGTAAAGCGAAGCTGTAAATCGCAGGAAAGGAGGCGAATATGATGAAAAGACCGTTGTTGATCATCCTGACGTTTTGTCTGCTGCTGTGCCTTTCGGCATGTGGCAAAAGCCAGAAATCAGCGGAAGAATCCGTCGACGCCGTGCTCGAAGAAACTGCCGACGTCCGGACGGCTGAACCAACCGAACCCGAAGAGGATGTCGCAGAAGCCGAAAGTACGCCTGAACTCCCTGAAAAAACCGTTCTTATGACGGAAAGTTATGAGCAGGGCCGTCAGAACTATTATGAAACCACCGGCATCATGCTCCCCGAGGTTGCCGACGTAACAATGGCCGACAGCTCTTGCTTTGAAGAAGAGTATGCCTGTTTCGACATTTCCGGCACATACGATCTCTATACACAAATCGTCGCGTTCTTCACAAACTATTTCGGCAGCGCCCCCGAAACCGGCGTGAGCGGAAATTTGGAGAAATCGTACTGGAACTTTGAAAATGACAGCGGTGGAACAGATTGTTACGAAATTTATTGGAACCCCACGGGACTGATCTACATCAACTACTGGAAAAACGTATAGTACCATCGTGATAAAAACAGCCATAAAAAAAGCACCGTATCTTTATGACACAGTGCTTCAGCCCGTCCAAAGAGTCCCTCTTGCAGGGGCTCTTTGGGTATAATTAAGAAGGGGTGATTATAGGCCGGCAGAGAAGGAAACACTGGAGCGGCATACGCTGGAAATCATGTGACGTGTCGCCCCTCCCCAATAGCAGTCAGCCCACTTTGAATGGGCAAAAATCGATGTTCAACCGGCCTCAGGGCCCGATTCCCGGGCAGATTCAGCCGGCGTCTGATAGAAGGCAGCGCTGTGCGGACGGAACGCATTGCCGTCCTTCCGATGGACCGCTCTTTGGGGGTGCAGGCCATGTCCGGCCCCTTCGCCATTCCGCTGACGCCGAGCGAGAGTCCCGGTCCCGATGCTCCATGCTGTTTTTCCATCTCCCGCGTGATAACGCCTTGTCTGAATGACTCCTGAGCGGCCTAGATCAAAGCCGTCTCGCCGCGCTTCCATTCCATTATAAAAATG
>DAOTHJ010000043.1:0-2016 GCA_035447605.1 Oscillospiraceae bacterium
GAGGCGGCCGCCATGCTGCTCGGCGACCTGAGCACGGAGCTCTCCGGCATCTACGATATGGAGCGCATGATCACGCGCGTCGTCTTCGGCAACGCGAATCCGCGCGAATATAAAACGCTGGAAGCGAGCATCCGCCGCCTGCCGAGGCTCAGAAGCCTGCTTTCCGGCATCCATGCGCCGCTCATCGACGAGCTTTGGAGCGAAATGGACGAGCTTCAGGATCTTGCGGATCTGACGGCGACTTCGATTGCGGACGAGCCCCCGGTTACGCTCAAAGACGGCGGCGTCATCCGGGAGGGCTATCACGCCGAGCTGGACGACCTGCGCGACCTTGTGGAGCATACGAAATCCCACATCACTGCCATCGAGACAGCCGAACGGGAGCGTACCGGCATCCCAAAGCTTAAAATCGGCTACAACCGCGTGTTTGGCTACTACATAGAAGTCTCCAACAGCTACAAAAACATGGTGCCGGAGGAATACATCCGCCGGCAGACGATCTCGACCGGAGAGCGCTTCGTCACGCAGGAGCTCAAGGAGCTGGAGGATAAGGTCCTCGGTGCGCACGATAAAATTCTCGTTCTGGAGGCCCGGCTTTTCGACGAGATTCGCACAAAGATCGCCGCCGAGGTCAAACGGGTGCAGCGTACCGCCGACGCGGTCGCCTCGCTCGACGTGCTCTGCTCGTTTGCCAAAGTGTCGCAGGCGAACAACTACTGCCGGCCGGAAGTCGATCTCAGCGACGTCATCGATATTAAAGAGGGACGCCATCCGGTGGTGGAGCAGGTGTTTCACGGCATGCCCTTTGTTCCGAACGGCGTGCTGCTCGACAACCGCGAAAATCAGATCGCCGTCATCACCGGGCCGAATATGGCGGGCAAATCCACCTACATGCGCCAGACCGCGCTGATCGTCATTATGGCACAGATCGGCTGCTTTGTCCCGGCAAAATCCGCCCACATCGGCGTCGTCAGCGGCGTCTATACGAGAGTCGGCGCCTCGGATGACCTCGCGGCCGGCCAGTCGACCTTTATGGTCGAGATGAGCGAAGTCGCCGACATCCTCAAGAACGCGGACGCGAGAAGCCTTTTGATTCTCGATGAAATCGGCCGCGGTACGAGCACCTTCGACGGCATGAGCATCGCACACGCCGTGCTTGAGCACATCGCCGACCGCAAAAAGCTCGGTGCCAAGACGCTCTTCGCCACCCATTACCACGAGCTGACGGATCTGGAAAACGCTTATCCGAACATCCGCAACTATAATGTGGCGGTTAAAAAGCGCGGCGACGACATCACTTTCTTGCGGCGCATCATTCCGGGCGGCGCCGACGACAGCTACGGCATCGAGGTGGCGAAGCTTGCCGGAATCCCCAACAGCGTCGTAAAGCGCGCCAGAGAGATTCTTTCGGCGCTCGAAGAGGGCAGGGAGGTCGAGAAGATCGCCCGCATGCAGCAAAACGACGACCTCTCCGGCCAGACGAACCTCTTCGCCTCCGCAGAATCCGAGGCCGAGCGCGTTCTCAAAAAGACCGACGTCGAGACGCTGACCCCGATCGAGGCGCTGAACCTTTTGTACGAGCTTAAAAAGACCGTGACTTCATAAATCGGAGGACCATGGATAAGAAAATTGTTGTACTCGAAAAACATCTCGCGGAGCTGATCGCCGCGGGCGAAGTGGTGGATCGGCCGGCTTCCGTCGTCAAGGAACTGGTGGAGAACGCCGTCGACGCCGGCGCGGACAGCGTCACCGTTGAAATCCAAAACGGCGGCGTCTCACTGATTCGCGTGACGGATAACGGCTGCGGCATGGACGCGGAGGATCTCCCGAAAGCGTTTTTGCGCCACGCCACCAGCAAGATCTCCACGGAGGACGACCTCGAACACATCCTGACATTCGGCTTCCGCGGCGAGGCGCTGGCCTCCATCGCGGCCGTCTCCCATACAGAGATCCTCACGCGCACCAAAAACAGCGCCGTCGGTTCGGTCTGCCATGCTTCCGGTTCGGAGATCGGCG
>DAOTHJ010000044.1:0-1810 GCA_035447605.1 Oscillospiraceae bacterium
GAATCCAGCGACGGCGTCGAGAATGCTTTATTGCTCCGCGCGATGCAAGCAGAGAGCTTATTACCTACGTCATCGCGAGCAGATTCTGGAAAAACTGAGGAAATATAACCATAAATACTACCCGGAGCACCGGGACGAAGTAATCGAATCGAACCGGAGATGGAGACGCCGAAAAAAAGGGGCAGGCCAGTAGGCTGGCGGAAAGCAGAAACGAAAACCGCCGTCGTCCGGCTCCGGTGCGCAAGTTCGCAGAAAGCGAAATGGAAAGCCGCCGCCGATCGCGCCGGGAAAAGCCTGGCCGCCTGGATCATCGGCCGGATCGAAAAATAACGAACCAACTAACCACTAATATCGCCTTACCTGCTCTGCCTTGTTCGGTGCCGATTATGGGGATTCCAGCCACCCTAATAAAAATACGAAAAAAAGTGTAAAAAGAGCTTGCATGATACATTAAATAGTGTATGCTGAAAATGTCGAGAGGATGAGCCTCCGGCGAAACCGAAACAAAAAAATGACTACCACCTCCAAGACCGAGACCATAATTTACAACAGTTTTACCGGATACCGCGCCACGATCCGAACCAACGGTATGCCCGCCGTCTCGACCGTCAAACGTCACCTCCGCAAAGCAAAAGCAAGCGACTGCATGTCCGTTACGATCATCGAGATCGACGGCATCCGCCACGACCTGATCGACCTCGGCCGCGGCGAGCAACTCACCGCATACTAAGCTATGAGAGTTACTTGCGACCATTCCGCCAGCTCCTACGGCATCCCCGTCATCCTCGATGACGACGGCGCCGTAATGGATTACGCAGCCGGCCTGACGGCAGTCCTCCAGCGGCTGGGCTGGAGCCGAGAACGAGCGGCGATCGCGGCGGGCTACAAATCTGCCCGATCAATCGAAAAATTCTGGCAAGGGGTTCCGCCGTCCGCCCAACTGCTTAATGTACTGGCGCTCGAATTAGTAAGGGGCGGAAATTAAAGTCATTAACGGCATAATCATTAACCTAACCAAGAAAAAAAAACGAGACGCGCCGACTCGTTAAAACCGGCAGAAATAAAATGAAAAACCAATCCATCCATTCCATCCTCATTGAAGTTGGCAACCTCGAAGATCTCGATTTTAAGGTGGGCGACAAGTTATGGATCGGCCCCATGAGTCATTTAGGCGAGGCCGAAATTGTCGAGGCCGAATTCCTCCCGACTCTGGACGCGACTATCGTCGTTCGCTACGAAGAGGCGCCCGAGGAAACATCTGAGTTGCGTTATCGCGATCTCTGCGGGGGCGACTCTTATCTCCGCGTTTATTCTGCGTGACGCGGGAATACATTAAACTTTCGCCGGAAAAATGCCCGCTCGCTAATCCATGACCTGGGAAACAGCGAAAAACCTCGCCGAAAAATACCTCGCGGTCCTGGAGCAGTCCTGGGCCGCGAATGGTATAGACCCGGCGGGGTTCGCCGGTCAGCCGACTCCGATGACCGACTACGAATGCGACGAGGACCTCCGCCTCCTGCGTCCCGAGGACGGTCCGGACGCGACCGTCGAGGACCACCGCATCCTGAACCGCGCCGTCGCCCGGCTGCTGCGGACCCGCTACGGTATGCGCCCCATCGCCGTCCCCCTGCGAGCCGCCGACTATCTGCGCTGGCTCGCCGCCGAGGGCCGGAAAAACGATGCCGCGAATCGCGCCCTGTTCGCGGCCGGCGAATTCCGCCGCCGCCTCGACTGAGGGAGGCAGGAGGCAGGAGGCCCTCTCGTGGGTTATCGAAACCGCCCGCCCCTCTCGTGGGTTATCGAAACCGCC
>DAOTHJ010000045.1:0-1795 GCA_035447605.1 Oscillospiraceae bacterium
GGCGTCACGGTGGAGAAAAAGGAGGGCCGACTCAAAAATCATAAGGATGTCGTCATCATGGATCTGCCCGGCATCTATTCGCTTTCTCCGTATACCCTGGAGGAAGTGGTGGCGAGAAACTACCTGATAAACGAAAGGCCGGATGCCATCCTCAACATCGTGGACGGCACGAACCTCGAAAGGAATCTTTACCTCACCACGCAGCTCACGGAGCTCGGCATCCCCGTGGTCATCGCCGTCAATATGATGGACGTGGTGCAAAAAAACGGGGACAGGATCAACATCGGCGAACTCTCCCGCGCGCTCGGCTGCAAAATCATTGAGATCTCGGCGCTGAAGGGCACGGGGATTATGGAAGCGGCGGAGGCCGCGATGGAAGCCGCCAAATCTACAAAGACGATCCCGATGCACACCTTCAGCGGCGCCGTGGAACATGCCATCGCCCATATTGAAGAAGCCGCCGTGCACAACATGCCGCAGGAACGCCAGCGCTGGTACGCCATCAAGATCTTCGAGCGCGACGAAAAAGTCCTGACTCCGCTGATGCTGAGCCAATCGGTGCGCGAGCACATCGAGGAGGATATCAAAGCCGCCGAAAAGGAACTGGACGACGACGCGGAAAGCATTATCACAAACGAGCGGTATGTCTACATCGCTTCTATCCTTCAGGGCTGCTACAGGAAGAAAAAAGCCGGGAAGCTTTCGGCGTCCGATAAAATCGACCGGGTGGTGACAAACCGCTGGGCCGCGCTGTTTCTTTTCGCGGCAGTCATGTTTGTCGTATACTTTGTTTCCGTCTCGACGGTCGGCACTTGGGCGACGGACTGGGCGAACGACGGCGTGTTCGGGGATGGATGGTACCTCTTCGGCATCGGTTCCTCCGCTTACGCGGAGGCGGCTGACGCGTATACCGAACCCGGCGCGATCAAGGACGCTTTTGAATCCGCCGCCGAAGAAGCGGGACTCGACCCCGCCGAGGCAACCACGCTTACTGCGACCGCTTATCTCTATGACGACGACGGGAATGTGGAGGAAGAAATCCCCGCGACATACGGCAGCTATATGGCGGTTGCCGATACGGAAGAACCCGATCCCGCCGACTACGGCGTTTGGGTGCCGGGCATCCCCGCCCTGATACAGAACGGGCTCGACGGCATCAACTGCGCCGACTGGCTCGAGGGCCTTATCCTTGACGGCATCGTGGCCGGCGTGGGCGCGGTGCTTGGCTTTGTTCCCCAACTGCTTGTTTTATTCCTGTTTCTGGCGTTCCTTGAATCCTGCGGCTATATGGCGCGCGTCGCCTTTGTGATGGACCGTATCTTCCGGAAATTCGGACTTTCCGGAAAGTCGTTTATCCCGATGCTGATCGGCACGGGCTGCAGCGTTCCCGGCATCATGGCGTCGCGTACCATCGAAAACGACCGGGACAGGAAGATGACCATCATGACGACTTCCTTTATCCCCTGCGGCGCAAAGCTCCCCATCATCGCCCTGATTGCCGGCGCGCTGTTCGGCGGCTCGTGGTGGGTCGCGCCCAGCGCTTATTTCCTCGGCATCTGCGCCGTTGTTATTTCCGGCATCATGCTGAAAAAAACGAAGATGTTTGCGGGGGACCCCGCCCCGTTCGTCATGGAACTCCCCGCCTACCACTGGCCGACGGTCGGCAATCTGCTCCGCTCCATGTGGGAGCGCGCTTCCTCGTTTATCCGGAAGGCCGGCACGGTCATCCTGCTGGCGGCGATCCTCATCTGGTTCCTGTCGAGCTTCGGCGTTGAAGAAGGTTCCTTCGGGATGG
>DAOTHJ010000046.1:0-1778 GCA_035447605.1 Oscillospiraceae bacterium
AGCCATGTGTGTACAAGTCACAAGGTCACCGGCATCGAGGATTTCGGCTATGGAAAAGGCTATACATACGCCGAAGAGGAATTCGGGAAGATGCTGAACCTGCTGCAGGAGATCGTCGATCGCGGGACGAACGTCACCGTCGCCGCCCATGCTCAAATGCGAAAGTTTGAGCAGCCGGATGAGCAGGGTGCCTATGACCGCTGGGAGCTCAAGCTCGATAAGCGCACAGCCTCTCTGCTCAAAGAGTGGTCCGATATGCTGCTGTTTGCAACCTATGAGACCTTCGTCATCAAAGGCAAAACGGCTATGGATAAAAACAAGGTCCAGGGCGGGCAGCGAATCATTTATACCACACATCATCCCTGCTGGGATGCGAAAAACCGTTTTGATCTTCCCGAAAAGATCAATATGGATTTTTCGGAGATCGCCCGCTGTATCCCGAATTCCGAAATCGGCGCCGCCATTTCAAGGGCTGAGGCCGCCGGCATCCCGGTCACGGTAGCAGCGGATGAAAAGCCGCCGCTTCCCGATCCCCCTCCGGCAGCAGCTCCGGAGCCGAAATCCGACGATCAAGACTGGACGGAGGAAAAGCCGATTGACATTCCGTGGGATGCGCCGAAAGCCCTGACGGACATGATGATCCACGACGGCGTCTCCGAAAAAGAGCTGATGCATGTGGTCGCCAGCCGCGGATATTACCCCGAGCATACCCCTATCAGCAAGTATGATCCGGAATTCATCGACGGAGTTCTTGTCGCCGCATGGGAACAAATCAAAAACATGGTTATTAAATTAAGAGAGAGCGAGGGTGAATCACATGAATACTGATATCAACAACGGCCGTGAGCTGGGCTGGGAAGATCAAATCGAAAAGGATAGCAAGCCGTTTGTGCTGCTGCCGGAAGGAGATTATGAATTTAAGGTCGTCAATTTTGAGCGGAAACGCTTCGAAGGAAGCACGAAACTGCCGCCTTGCAATCAGGCCGTCCTGTCGCTGCAGATCGTCCTGCCGAACGGAGAATCGACGACGATCGAGCACTCCCTTTTCCTGCATACCATCACGGAGGGTCTCCTCTGCCAGTTCTTTACCTGCATCGGCCAGCGGAAGCATGGCGAAAAGGTCTCTATGAACTGGAGCAAAGTGATTGGCGCAACCGGCCGTGCCACCGTGAGGATTGACGAGTGGACAGGCAAAGACGGCGAGACCAAGCAAAGCAACAAGATCAAAAAATTCCTCGAGCCCGAGGAGCCTGTCGCTCCGGCCAAAGCTTTTGAGAAGGGGAAATTCTGATGGAACTGCGCCCGTATCAGGAAGAAGCCCGCCGAGCTATCGAGGGCGAGTGGGCGAAAGGAATCAATAAGACCCTGCTCGTCCTCCCGACGGGTACGGGCAAGACGATTGTCTTCGGCAAAGTGATCGAGGATGCAGTGCGGAACGGTGAGCGGTGCCTTGTGCTCGCTCACCGTGGCGAGCTGCTTGATCAGGCCGCCGATAAGCTCTATAAGCTGTCAGGCCTCGCATGCGCTACGGAAAAGGCCGAACAGTCCTGCCTCGGCAGCTGGTACAGAGTGGCCGTCGGGTCCGTGCAGACGCTCATGCGGGAGGACAGGCTCGCGCAATTTCGCCCGGATTACTTCGGGAAGATCGTCGTGGACGAGGCCCACCATTGCCTGGCGGATAGCTATCAAAGGGTGCTTACATACTTCAGCGGAGCTCAGGTGCTCGGCGTAACAGCCACGCCTGACCGTGGGGATATGCGGGATCTCGGCGCCTATTT
>DAOTHJ010000047.1:0-1486 GCA_035447605.1 Oscillospiraceae bacterium
CATTGGCGAACATATTCAGTTCCTCAGCGGAGCTCATATCTTCGTCCGTATGCTCAATCCCATAAGTATCGGTCAGACCGGTCCAGCTTTCGCCCCAGTTTGCCCAGGAGTCAGGCATACCGACAGACTCGACATGGCCCTCTTCCTTCGCTTTTTCGATGATTTCGTCCAGCGTGTAGGAGTTGAGGTCTGTTGCTTCCTCTTCTTCGGTGGTGCCGGAGCAGCCAACCAGAAGAAGACTGAGGCAAGCAACAACAGCAATCAGTTTGAACAATGTGGTTTTACGCATGTTGTTCCTTCTCTCTAAAATTTTTGGGCCCGCAGTTTCCCGCAGCACTCCAGTAGTTATTATAACGAATAACTAATAATTTGTAAAGGAAAACTTGCCGTTTTATAAGAATTGAATAAAGAATTTTTTGATCCTGCAAGAATGTAAAATCTTCCTCCGTATTTCGGCAATTGATTGTAAAAAAGCTCTAATTCTGCTAAAATAAAAGCATAAAATGAATGGAGGTTTGGATTGTGAGAGCTTACGAACGTCTTTTAAAATACGTTTCTTATCCTACTGCCTCGGATGAGGCGAGCCGTACCTGTCCCAGTACGCCGGAACAGAAAATTTTCGGTCAGGCCCTCTGTGAAGAAATGAAGGAAATCGGCATTAAAGATGTAAAAATCGACGGGAACGGCTACGTTTACGGCACGATTCCCGCTTCATCGGGCAAGGAGAATGCGCCCGTGATCGGCTTCATCGCTCACATGGATGTGGTCCGCGACGTGCCTTTTCAGGGGATCCGGCCAAAGGTAGTTGCGTATCAGGGCGGCGACGTATTGCTGAATGAAGAACTCGGCATCTTTCTCTCCCCAAAAGATTTTTCGGAGATGGAAACCTGCATCGGAAAACACCTGATTGTGACGGATGGGACAACTCTGCTGGGTGCGGACGACAAAAGCGGCATCGCGGAGATCCTCACCGCCGCCGAATATCTGATCGGCCATCCGGAAATTTCTCACGGAACCATTAAAATCGGCTTCACGCCGGATGAAGAGATCGGCAGAGGCGCGGACCGCTTCGATCTTTCCGCCTTTGCCGCGGATTTTGCCTATACCTTGGATGGCGGCGCTTTCGGCGGCGTGGAATCCGAGACCTTCAACGCGGCCCATGCGCATATCAGAATCCACGGCCGCAGCGTCCACCCCGGTTCCGCGAAGGGCGTGATGAAAAACGCCTCCCTGATTGCCATGGAATTTCACGCCCTGCTGCCGACGCTGGAGCGCCCGGAAAATACGGAGGGCTATGAAGGCTATTATTATCTTATCCATTTAAAAGGAGCATGCGAAGAGGCCGAAATGGATTATATTCTTCGCGACCACGACGCCGCAAAGCTGGATCGCAAGGTCGAAGTGATCCATAAGGCCGCGGAGGAGATCAACCGCCGCTACGGAGCGGGCACTATCACCGCCGACACCGGCTACGACTACAAGAACA
>DAOTHJ010000048.1:0-1382 GCA_035447605.1 Oscillospiraceae bacterium
CGCTTGAAAACGACCTGGGTCTCCACGTTCTCCAGGAGCTTTGTGTAGCGCTCCTCATGGGTCTTCTCGATCTTCGCAACGGAATCGAACATGTCCGCGATCCGGTGGAAGCCCTCCTCGCGGGCGGTCTCCGCCATGTGCTTATACATGTCGGTCCACTCGTAGTGCTCGCCCTCCGCGGCAGCGAGAAGGTTGTCGGAAGTCTTTCCGATGCCGCCGAGTTCCTTGAACCAGAGCTTTGCGTGCTCCTTTTCGTTGCCGGCGGTCTCCTCGAAGATAGCCGCGATCTGCTCGAAGCCGTCCTTTTTCGCCTGACTGGCAAAATAGGTGTACTTGTTCCTCGCTTTGGATTCACCGGCAAAAGCTTCCCAGAGGTTGGCCTCCGTTTTGCTGCCTTTCAGTTCCATGTGAACCGACTCCTTTCAAATTGACAGTCTCTGGATTCCGGGGCGTGCTTATTTGCTCTTCCAGAACCCGTGCAGATTGCAAAATTCGTAAGCGTCGGTCACGCCGGGCAGGACGCAGTTGAGCTCCGCCGCCTCGCCGGGCTTCGGGAACCGGATCGTCATCGTATCGTCGGCGACGGCCGCGATGACCTGGATGTAATGCTCGGGGACCATCGGATGAGGCTGGGAGCCGACCTTGACGGTGACCTTGTCGCCCTCCTTGGTCAGGACGGGGACGTGCTTCTCGAAAGCGCCGTCCGTGGTGTTGGGCGCCAGTTCGTCCATCTCCTGGCCGCAGCAAAACATCGGCACGCCGGAGTCGACCAGCTTAAAGGCAAGATTCCCGCAGTGAGAGCAGCGATACACTCTGAATTCCATTTTTAATAAGCCTCCTTAAAAATTTTGTTATTGTTTCTTCTTCGTTCTCTTTAATAGGAATGGTTCGCTTTAATTTGTATTATACACGACCTGCCGGAAAATGCAAGCTTTTTTTAATATTTTTTTGGGGAGGTAAAAACAGGACTGTTAAAATCGGTGCGGCAGTAAATACTAAGGCGCGGAGCATCGACGCTTTATGCTTCCAAAACAACCACCAATTCCGGGAAAGGATGGAGTTTTCATGAAGAGTCTCATTGCTGCGCTCTGCCTCGCGGCCGCGCTGACCGGATCGCTGGCAGGCTGCAAGAAGACGTCGACGTCGGTTACCCCGACCCCGACGGTTACGGTCACCCCGACGGTCACCGTGACGCCGACGGTCACGGTCACGCCGAAAGTGACGACAACGCCGACGGTCACCGTGACGCCGAAAGCCAGTTAAGCGAAAACGAAAATGCCGGCTGCCGGAGCGAAGGCTCCGGCAGCCGGCGTATTTCATTTTTTTATCTTGCAGCCGCGCTTTTCCGCTGCAGCTGCAGGCGGTCGGCAATCATGGCGATA
>DAOTHJ010000049.1:0-1356 GCA_035447605.1 Oscillospiraceae bacterium
TCTTCACCCTGCTGGAGGACTGGCTCAAGACGTCCGGACGCGCGGTTATTTCGGTCGTGCACGACCTGAGTCTCGCGCGCGCTTTCGGCACCAGGGCGGCGCTTCTCGGCGGCGGGAAGCTCATCGCCTGCGGCGCCGCGCAGGACGTACTCTCCGATGAAAATCTCCGTACCGTGTACGGGATGGATGTCCGCGGCTGGATGCGCGGCCTTCTGGAACGCTGGTAAGGGCGCCCCCGCTTCTCTTTCATAAGGAAAGCGGCGCCCGTCTGTGGCGGGCGCCGCTTTCCTCCACAGAGACGCCCCGCCCTCAGGCCCCTACGCGAAAAGTCCCATGCGCCGTGCCGCCAAGACTCTCCATTCCGGAGGCGTCTTTCCGCGGCGCAGCGGGGAAACGACAGAATACAATTTTTCTCAACAAATGGTAGACTTTCCCATGTATATTGTGTATACTAAAATCATCACAAAGCTTTGCGGGAGTTCAAAGAGACCGTGTTGCAAAGTTGGTAAATAATGACAATAATTGTTATATTAAATGTCAAAAAATGAGGGCAGTTCCGCCTGTCGTTTTCTTGTATTTTTTGCGTCGAAGGGGGAAACGGTAAATGGCCGCAAATGAAACCCAGTCTCTGTTTGACTATCTTCTGCAGCATTCCGAGCTGGAATATCTTTCCGACATGTGCCAGAAAGAGAAGCGGCCGCAGCTGCATGAAGCGCTCAAGCACCTGGACGGAAAGCAGTATTCGGCCGAGGACTGGAGTCTGCTCGCCTCCTACATCACGGGCCGGAAACTTCGTTTCAAGACCGCCGCGGCCGCCCGACGTCATCTTCTGCAATACACGGACACGGCGCGGTAAGCGCCTCCTCTTTTCCTTTGCCTCGCGCCGCCGCGCGGCGCGCGCCAGCCCCCCGCGCCGTTTTTTTCCGGATCAGTTCGTCCGCCTTTCCCGCGGGAAAGGCGGACTTTTTATTTTCGGAACGCCGTTTTCCCGCCCCGTCCATATTTCTTTATTTCCCGGAGAATGCGCGCATTCCGCCTCCCCTCTTTCTTGATTTTCCGCCAAACGCGGAGCCTTTTCTCCCTCCGCGCCTCTGCGGCCGTTTTTTCGCATTTTTCCGCCGTTTCGACAGAAAAAAAGCGGCATCCCTCTTGCTCATTTCCATTCCATCTGCTATAGTTATAAACACACATGTTTTATTGCAGGAAGGGGGCTTCCCCATGCGACGCATTTCGGCCGCGCTTCTCTCCGTGCTCCTCCTTCTTTCGCTCCTGACCGGCTGCCAGGCCGGCAAAGCGGAGGAGAAACAGACGCTGGCGCTCGCGCAGCAGTTCGGCATCGCCTACGCGCCCATCGAG
>DAOTHJ010000050.1:0-1324 GCA_035447605.1 Oscillospiraceae bacterium
CTTCACGAGCATTTTGGTGTGGAACAGGTTCGCCTGATAGACGTTGATGTCCACCGCATCGTACCGCCGCAGCGTCGCCGGGTCGATGTAGTCCTGAATGGACCGGATCCTGTGATCGATAAAAATCTTCTCCCCGTCGACGTTCCGGGTGAAGCCCCGCACGCGGTAATCCATCGTGATGATGTCGGAATCGAAGCTGCCGATGAGATAGTCGAGCGTGGAAAGCGGCGTGATCTCGCCGCAGGTCGCCACGTCCACGTCCACGCGGAAGGTCGCGATGCTCGTCTCCGGGTGATACTCCGGATAGGTGTGCACGGTCACGTGGCTCTTGTCCAGATGCGCCACCACGGCGTCGCCGCCCGCGGGGATCATGGAGCTCTCCGCGATGAGAAAGGTGACGGAGGCGCCCTGCGGATCGTAGTCCTGCCGGGAGACGCTTAAGACCGTCGCGCCGATCCGCTCCGCGAGAGACGTCATAATCCCGGTGATGCGCTCGGAATTGTACTGCTCGTCGATATACGCGATGTATTTCTTCTGCTCGCGTGGCGTCTTTGCATAGCAGACGTCGTAGATGTTGAAGCTCAGCGATTTGGTAAGGTTGTTAAATCCATACAGCTTCAGTTTGTTTTCCATCTTTCGCACCTCCGGACAAAAAAACGGCAGGAGATGTTTGTCACATCTCCTGCTTGTTGAAACTTCATGCAGTCCGGGACAGGCGGGCACGGGGCCGTAAGGCCGCCACACGGCCGGTGTCCCTTCGGAAAACATGCAGGCTTTTCAGAGTCTATATAGCAAAAATTACTTTTACTACTCTTATTGACCGTTTCACAAGTTGATGCGCGCAAACGCTTCGGTTATGAAGTAACCAACTTATAAAATCTGAGCTTTTCGCCCAATCAATAAGGCAACAGAAGTTGCCCCTGTCTCTTCGACAGGTTTTCGGCATTTGACCCGGCCGTCCGTGTAGCCTTGACCTTTTTGAAAGGTGGTCAATCATTTTGCTTCGGAAAGACTCTTTACGCCCCTTTCCGTCCGTACTTATACCATAATCCGGCCGGGAAATCAAGCATTTCCGGGAAATCCGCCCGATAAAAATTTTCCGCCGCCGAAAAAGGAAGGGACCGTCCTGTAGGATGTGCAGGACGGCCTTTCTGATACCTATTTCATTTACGCCCGTATTTCGGAAGGAATCTTTACCCGGCTGCACCCGGGCCGGCCCGCCGGAAGGCGCGGAAAAGTCCGCCCGCCGGCTTTTCCGCCGAGGCCGCCGGTCAGGTGAACCCGAAGTAGCGCATGATCCCGAGGTAGATGCCCTGCGCGAACT
>DAOTHJ010000051.1:0-1308 GCA_035447605.1 Oscillospiraceae bacterium
GGTTTGCAGGATAAAAATACTTTTTAGCGGCTCGCGGAGTATCTCATAGAGAACCAGGCGGTAGAACTTCGTCTGGTTCTCTATGAGATACTCCGCGAGCCGCTTATAAGTATTTTTATCCTGCAAACCCCCGATTCCTCTCTTTCCAAATGGATCGCGCGCGCCGAAATGGTAAATTTGTTTACTCTCCGCTCCCTCCGGCGCGTACCGTCGCGGAGAAGCGGCGGGAGGCCCGCGCAAAATCCCTCTCCGGGACCGAACGTGCGGCCGGCCGCGACAGCGGCCATGCCGGCCGGGATTTTCTTTCTATTATATAGACGATGTTACGGTCCGAAAAGTTTTGCGCGCGCAAAAAATCAAAAATTGACGGCGCGCCTCCCGCCGGCACGGCCGGAAATGGGTTGTCAAGGCAAAATTTATGGGTTAGTATGAAAGTGCAATGAAATTGTATTTTTATTATTTAACCAAACGGGAGGGACATTATGGCGCAGAGAATCGGGGGCGCCGCCGCAAAGCGAATGATCTCCGCCGCTGCGGCGGCCGCAATCATATCGGCGCTTTTCACCGGCTGCGGCACGGGCGGAAACGAAACGGCGGCGCCCGAGACGGGCGGGCAGCCGACACCGACCATTTCCGGGGAGGTCGGTCAGACGCCGGAGGTCCGCGACGCGCTCCCCGCCGACCTATTCGGCGACGCGCTGAACGTATTTTCCGACGTCCCGTTCCCGGAGGGCTATACCGTCTATGCTGCGGGCTTTGAAAACAACGCGGACTTCTATTTCTATGAACTGTACCTGACCGCCGAGGGCAAGCCGGAGAATATCATACGGGATGTTTCAAGGATGCTCGGGAATGACGGCGAGGAGAGCCTCCGGCAGAGCATCGACGCTTTTGGCAGCGACGGAGGCGTCGGGATCGACGGCAGGCTGGACGGGGTCGGCTTCGACGTCAACTGCAAAATCACGCCTACGGAAGAGGGTGATTACGACTACGACTACGTGGAAGGCTGCAACCTCCGCTTCAGGGCGTCGATCCACGACCCGTCAGGCTACGACAAGATCATTGCAGACAACTATAACCTCCATTCCCTCTCCGCGGTCGCAAACTACTTTGACGTCACGCCCATTACCGGCAAATCGAAAATCTATGTGCGCAGGACTCACAACAACGCCCAGATCGACGCGGTATACAACACCGTTGAAGACGTGCCCGGGGTCATGGAACGCATGAAGGCCGGCCTCGACTACGAATCTTTCGACGCGAACTATAAGAGCATGAACCTGCCGTGCTATGGCGAGGTGTGCAACA
>DAOTHJ010000052.1:0-1270 GCA_035447605.1 Oscillospiraceae bacterium
TTTCCCGGAAACGGTTCCCGAGGAAACAGGGTAAACACGATGCAATTCCGCAGGGTCAATCTGCCATTCGCCCAGTTCATTTTTTTTCGCCGAAATACGGCCTTTTTGAATGGCTTTCAGAATAGCGGGCTTGCCCCGTCCTGTTTGCGTTGCCGCTTCTTTAAGTGAATACATCGCCTGTTTCCTATCGTTCAACGGGAACCTTCAGGATGTATTTACCGGGAAACACCGCCGATGCAAATAAGAAATCAGGAGATCATCCCCAACGGAAAACGGCCCGTCCCAATTCAGAAAATTGAAACGAGCCGTTATCACCATCGGCGGCCATCGGGTTCCCACCCTGTACCGCATTTTGAGAGGTAGCACGAGGGAGCGGGAGAGGAAAGAGGCAAACCGGGAGGCGAAGACAGCGCAGGAGGAACAGCACGGGCAGGCTGGAGAGAAGACGCAAGGCGAGCCATGACCCGGAAAAGGAAGGTGCAGACCGACGAGCGAGAGAGCGCAAGCAAGGCCCATCACCAGAGAGAAAATATCCTAGCGGGGTGAATGGGCGACCGGAGGGAGACCAGAGGGGCGGCAATGAAGCCCCTGCATAAAAAGTAGTGAGCGCAGCGAACGCCTTTTTTGTGGGAGCCGCGCGGTTTTTTTCTGCAATGAAAATTTTTTCTGTGCATAACGTTTTTTTGCGGGGAGCGCGCACCGAAAAAATTTGTTATCGTCATAGAAGGTAGAAGTCGTAGAGTAGCAAGATAGGTTCTCGCCTTGCGATAACATCTTGCCAAGGGGCAAAGCCCCTGTGGAACCCCCCGCCGTCCGTTCGGAGCGGCAGAAAAAAAGTTGAGATCGTCTGATTTTTTGCACGAGGCAAAAACGGCATGGCGCGTCCCCGTCTGGAGGAAACGCGAAGCAACTACAGCATTCGGCTTAGTTCAGCGGAACGCCGCGAGGTGGAACAGCGCGCGGCGTTACTGGGCTTAAAACCGACCGCCTACATTCGGAAGTGCATTGTTCAGGGCACGGTGAGAGTCGTTCAGGAAGAAGGGCACGACCCGGCGAAGGTTCGGGCACTGGTGGCGATAGGGAATAATCTGAACCAGATTGCGCGGCGCATGAACGCGAGCGAGGCCGAGGCCCCGCCACAGTTGGGCGCGTTGCTGGAGGCGATACAGGAGATTGTTACGGAGTCCGGGAGGCAACGTGGTCCCCAAGGTTAGTAAGGGCGGACGGAGCTTTGCGGGCGCGTGGAAGTATTACGCGCATGATCGAAGAA
>DAOTHJ010000053.1:0-1267 GCA_035447605.1 Oscillospiraceae bacterium
GGCGGCCCGTCCGGATGCCGTGACCGCCGCGTCTCCGGTGAGCGAAAAAATCGGCAGAAGGCCGTACGGATAAGCTTTCAGTGCCGCCGGACGCGGGGCGGCCGCCCCGCGCCGCGGGACCGGAAAGAGCCATGGGAAGAAGGAATTTTCCCATGGCTCTTTTTGCGCTTTTTGTGGCAAAAGCGCAAAGAAAAAGACGGATTCCACCGCCGCGCGACGCACGCAGAAATGAAAGTTGTCGGCAGATGCGCTTCATCTGGCCCGCGTATTTCCACGGAGAGAAAAAGCGCGCCGCGGCGGCCGACGCGGGAGGCGGGCCACGCGCCGCCGCGGGATTGGGAAATGGTCCTTTCCCGCAGCGAGGATTCCTGCATTCAATAGAATTCAACACTATTCATGAAAAATTGCACAAATCCTGAAAATATAAACAGAAAAATGATAGACATAAAAGACAAAATTTCAGAATGCGGCCTTCATTTTCCAAAATTGACTGTATAACGTTTGACTTATCGGCCCCGATATATTATAATCAATTCGGTTTTGAGACCTGCCGCGCGGAGCGCGTTTTTTGCATGTAAGCACGGGATCTCATTCAAAAAAGAAGCTTTTCCGGCGCGTGCGCCGGCGCTTTCCTAAAGAGAGGGGGAGAACCCGTGATCAAGCTGGTCGGCGTCAATAAATATTTCGGGGATCTCCATGTGCTCAAAGACGTCAATCTGACGGTGGCCGAAGGGGAGAAGCTGGTCATCATCGGCCCCTCGGGGTCGGGAAAGAGCACCACGGTGCGCTGCATGAATTTCCTGGAGGAGCCGTCCTCGGGCCACGTGTACATAGACGGCGTGGAGCTCACGAAAAAGAACCGGGTGGACGTGGTGCGCAAGTCCATCGCCATGGTGTTCCAGCAGTTCAACCTCTATCCGCACAAGACGGTCCTGGAGAACCTCACGCTCGCGCCCATCAAGCTCCAGAAACGGACGAAGGCCGAGGCCGAGGAGCTGGCATATCACTATCTGGACATCGTGGGCCTGCGCGAAAAGTCGAACGCCTATCCCGCGACGCTCTCCGGCGGACAGCAGCAGCGCGTGGCCATCGCCCGCGCCCTGTGCTCCCAGGCGAAAATCATTCTTTTCGACGAGCCGACGAGCGCGCTCGACCCGGAGACCGTGCAGGAAGTGCTGGACGTGATGATCAAGCTCTCAAGCGAGAGCATCACCATGGTGGTGGTCACGCACGAGATGGGGTTTGCGCGCCAGGTGGCCGACCGGGT
>DAOTHJ010000054.1:0-1248 GCA_035447605.1 Oscillospiraceae bacterium
CCGAAGCCTACGCCTACACGCCCGGCGGACTCGAACTCGATCCCGTCGCCTCCGCCCTCGACAATCCGTTCCGGTACCTCGGACGCCACGGCATCCGCGCCGAAGGCACGGGCGACCTCTACCACGTCCGCGCCCGCTGGTATGACGCCCGCACCCGCGCGTTCCTTTCCAAGGAACCCCTCTGGCCCCGGACCGCCAACCCCCACGCCCTCAATCCGTACCAGTACGCCAACGCCGACCCCGTCAACTTCGCGGACGTGGATGGACTTCTGGAAGTGGCCAAGGACGATCTGCACGCTCTGTATGGTTTCGTTGATCATCGTATGGAATGCGTTGGGGTCGTGGTGCCGGAGGACGAGCAAGAAGCATTCAAGGAGTTTGACTCCGTTTTGGAGAAGCTCCGATCAAGGCTTGAAACGCTTAAAAAAGGCGTGCAAGCCGGGGAAGAAACGTCGGTGCGCTACGTCCGTGCCCACCATGCCCACGAGGAAGTGAAAGCCTGGGTGGCCGGCCTCGATTACGACTTTCCCGAGGCGCTGGCAAAACGGCTTCGCAAACGCCAACAGGAACTTAAGCGGGCGGAATTCAATCGTCTGTTCGGTCCCGTTCAGCCCAACGCCGACGGAACCATCGCGACCCATAAATATCAAGATGCTGAAATTGAAGAAATGCTTCTAAAACTCCAGCAGGAAGCCTTGGTGGATGTCAAAAAACGCCGTGCCGAATGGAAAAAGCAGAAGGCGGAAAAGATGCCGCCTGCCGGCGGCGACATCCCCGGGAAAAGCCCGTCGGAAGATCCGTTCCGCCTGGCCCCGCCGGAACCGGACGGGGAACTGGCAGGAGTCGATCCCACGGGGGTGGAGTACGACTGGTGGCATCAGCACGCCGGCAGCCGGGAGGAACGATTGATGGAAATCGTGGCCGGCGGCGAAAACGTGCCGCCGCCCGTGGTCATTTCGCCTTTGGCGGAATTTCTGCCGCCACAAGTCGCGCCGATCGATCAGGACGCCGCATTGCGACATGATTTCTTCGAGCCGGAACCTTTCGGCGTCGGCAACGCCAGCAGGAGTTGGCGGCTGTCGTCAAACCTTGACGCGAAAAAGGGCGGTCCGGCTGTGTCGTTTTCGCCCAAGACGATCCATGCGGAGGAAAAGGCCGCGGCGGCCGTGGCGACACATCTGGGCGTCGGAAAGAAGCGCCAGACGCTGGCAGACAAGATCGTGGAGCATCTCGGCAAAGGCAAGAAGA
>DAOTHJ010000055.1:0-1201 GCA_035447605.1 Oscillospiraceae bacterium
ATGAAGACACTACCCAGCCCGATATGGAGCCTTGCGAAAACGCCGCTGCCTGAGGATTGTCTCCTCGCCTCCGGCAGTTTGCGAGCCGCCCGGTGCCTGGCATCGGGCGGCTTTTCGCACAGACTACGCCGCTCTGGAGATCTGCTCCGGCTCGTAGAGGCAGCTGCAATAGACAAAGCTTTGCGTCTTTCCGGATGGCGTATGGTGCATTTCCCGGACTGAGCGAATGCGCCTGAATGGTGCCCCGAAGGTCTGATGCAATTCGTCCGCAGAATATCTCTGGACAGGCAGGCCGCTGCACGTTTCGGGGCCGTCTTCGGCGAAGGTCGCGACGATTACATGCCCATCGCGACGTACGGATTTCATGACTTGATTGATATAGGTCTGCCGGTCTTCCGAGGCTGTCAAAAAATGGAATACGGCCCGGTCATGCCACAGATCGTAGTTAGATTCAGGCAATCCGATTTTCAGAATATCGCCGGCAATCCAGCGGACCTTGTTTGCCCTCTCACCGAGGCGGCTCTTTGCAGCTTGCAAAGCGCTCGGAGAAAGATCGAGCACGGTGATGTCAGTATAACCCCTGTCCAGAAGCCCATCGACAAGCGTCGATGCACCACCTCCCACGTCGATAATTCTGGCTGACTTCGGCAGATTGGCGGCCTCGATCAGAGCGAGCGAAACTTCAGCACACTCCTGATACCAGCTGACTTCACTTTCCAGCTTCGACGAATAGATTTTCTCCCAGTGCTCATCTGACATCGGATGCTTTCCTTTCAGAGCTTTTCTCAAAGATAAGCACTCGGATCCGAACCAGCAATGACCTCGACGTTCATCAGGGTGCGCGATCGACCTTTTGTCGGCTTCGCTGCAAGTAGCGAAGTTTCCGCCCCGGACGCTTCTTCTTGTTCTCAATGCCTTCCGCCGGATACCCCCTGCTCCCGTCTCTTGCCGCATGACCTGGACGGGCTGACCCGGCCCTGAAACCGGACGGACGAAGAATTTTCCTCTGCGCTACGCGCATTCACCGCGAAGCAAAATTCCCCGCCCGTCCGGTGCTCCGCTTCGCTGCGCCCGCAAGCGGTTCAGGCCCGGCTCAGCCCGTCCTCACGGTCCGGCGTCGACGGGGACAAGGGGTCCCCGGAGACAAAGCCAAAGGAACGAAAAGGAGAACCCCAATGGCAAACGCACTCGGATATGTCAG
>DAOTHJ010000056.1:0-1171 GCA_035447605.1 Oscillospiraceae bacterium
AGAGGGCTTTTGGAGATGGAAAGGTAGCTGCCAAATGGCGTCACTTCTTTTCTCTGGCGAGTTCCGCGGTTCGGGCGGATGCCATAAGAGAGCACCCCTTCAACGAAAGCCTGAATTATTCGGAAGATATTGAATGGTCCTGGCGCATGAAAAAGCAGGGCTTGAAGTGCGGGCATTTCCGGCCGAGACAATTGCCGTGCTCCGCGCAAACCTGCGACCAGATTTCCGATGACGGCTGCACGGCCATGCTCTGCAGCGAGCCTTCTTCGGTCGTCTCGGCCCATTTCCGGATCTCGGCCACCTCGTCGCGCCCGGCTCCGGCAAAAAGGTCCTTGCCCATCCGGAAGGTTCGCCCGAGCCGCCGCAGGCAGAGATAATTCGAGCGACCCTTCACCAGCACCGCCTTGAACCCGTCGCCGAGCACCTTCTGCAGGAAGGGGATATCCTTGTAAATCAGCTGCTCCTGGAGGCTGATCGTGTAGGTGGCCACCACCATGCGCTCCCTGCGCTCCAGCGAGGCGTAAATCAGCGGGACAAGATACGCAAAACTCTTGCCGACTCCGGTTCCGGCTTCAACGGCGAGGTGCGACGATTTATGAATCGCACCGGCCACGGCACAGGCCATCGTCCGCTGCTGCGGCCGCTCCTCGTACGGGAATTCCTCCGCATGGCAGGCCTCTTCCAGCAGGCCGCCGGGACGGAAAAAGGCATCCGCGCGGGAAGGAAAGGTCTCTTCCCCGCACGCCTTTTCGCCGGACCGGCCTCTGGCTGGTGAAATCATCGCTCCTGCATATCAGAAAACCCGGCCGATGGCGGACAAAAAAAGAAAATATTCGGTTCGGAAATACTTGATTTTCTCCGCGGCCCGTGATTAGTTACACGGCACAAACGAAGCGAGCGTAGCTCAGTGGTAGAGCTCCACCTTGCCAAGGTGGATGTCGAGGGTTCGAATCCCTTCGCTCGCTCCATTTTTTTATCCCGGCACGGCCTGCCCTTCCCCAAAAGTTCCAATGCCTGGAAGTTTCTGCGGAAAAAGTTCCAATGATTGGAAGTTTTTGAACGAAAAGTTCCAATGATTGGAAGTTTTGATCGGGCTGGTGGGCGAGGCGGGACTCGAACCCGCAAGCCTTTCGGCACAAGATCCTAAGTCTTGCGTGTCTGCCAATTTCAC
>DAOTHJ010000057.1:0-1154 GCA_035447605.1 Oscillospiraceae bacterium
CTTTGCCTTCTGATTTTTGGGGCAGGATCGTATTCCTGTTTGAGCAGTACGGCGTCTCCTATCTCAAGGGCGCCGGAACCACGCTGGTGATCGCGGTGGTCTCCACCTTTTTCGGCTGCGTGATCGGGTTTATTGTCGGCATCATCCAGACCATCCCGGTCGGAAAACGCGACAAGATGCCCAAGCGCGTGATTCTCAAAATCGTCAACGTGATCCTGAGGATCTATGTCGAGCTGTTCCGCGGAACGCCGATGATGGTGCAGGCCATGTTCATTTACTACGGCGCGGCGCAGGTCTTTGGCCTGAGAATGAATATGTGGGTCGCCGCCCTGTTTATCGTCTCGATCAACACCGGCGCCTATATGGCCGAAACGGTTCGCGGCGGCATTCTTTCGATCGACATCGGTCAGACGGAGGGCGCAAAGGCCATCGGCATGACGCACTTCCAGACCATGATGTACGTCGTCTTTCCGCAGGCGCTGCGAAACATCCTGCCGCAGATCGGCAACAACCTGATCATCAACATCAAGGATACCTGCGTCCTCTCCGTCATCGGTACGGTGGAGCTGTTCTTTGCTTCCAAGTCCGTCGCGGGCACCTACTACACCTTCTTTGAGTCCATGACGATCGCCATGGTGATCTACCTCGTCATGACGGTTACGGCCTCCAAGCTCCTGCTCTGGTGGGAAAAGAAGCTCGACGGCCCGGAGGAATATGATCTTGCCACCACCGATACGCTGATGTTCACGAGCGGCATGGTTAATTTCCCCGACAGACGGAATCCGGAAGAGGAGGGTGAATGATGAGCGAACCTGTTCTGGAAGTCAGACATCTGAGCAAGAATTTCGGCAAAAATAGGGTTCTCCGGGACATTGATTTTGCCGTCAGCCCCGGCGACGTCACCACGGTGATCGGCGCTTCCGGCTCCGGAAAATCCACGCTGCTGCGCTGCGTCAACCTGCTGGAGACGCCGACCTCGGGCGATATCGTCTTTCATGGAGAGAGCGTGCTTCAGCCCGGCTTCAACGTCTCGGCTTACCGCGCGAAGGTCGGCATGGTGTTCCAGAGCTTCAACCTCTTCAACAACATGACCGTGCTCGAAAACTGCATGATCGGCATGACCAAGGTGCTCAAAAGGGATCAGGCCGCGGCCA
>DAOTHJ010000058.1:0-1126 GCA_035447605.1 Oscillospiraceae bacterium
CGAATCTGATCCTCGAGCATACGGAGGACGACGAACTGCTGCAGCAGTATATCGACGCGGCGGTTTCCTACGCGGAAGGCTATCAGCATTTGACCGTCGGAACGTATGAAGCGGCGGTCATGCCGCTGACGACCGAGCAGGCTGTGATCATGCTTGCATCCCATTTTTACGAGAGCCGGGACGGCAGCACGGGTGGATTTTTCGCCGACAACGTGCAGGCCGGACAGCAGGTTTGGAACGCGGTAAATACGCTGCTCCGGCTCGACCGGGACTGGAAGGTCGGCGTATGAGCTATGGCAAGATGAATGTACGCATCTCGATCGCGGCGGAAACGGTAACAAAAGACGCGGATGGTTTCGCAATAAAAACTGATCTTACCCTCGTTTCTCTCCATGCCTATCGGGAAGGGCGGCACGGATCCCAGAAATGGGTCAACCGTGCCGCCTTTTCCGAGGCGACCGATCTGTTCCGATTCCGAACGATCCCCGGACTGATCATTACGACGGAGCATGTGATCCTGTGCAACGGCGAGCGATATGAAATCACGTCGGTCGAGGACGTGAAGGGGCGAAAGATGTACATCGAGGTTCTGGCAAAGAAGACGGAGGCGGCCCGTGGGTAGGATAACTATAAAAATGCCGACCGAATTCATGGATCAACTGGCAAAGGCTGCGGAGAAAACGGACGCCGCAATTCCGAAAGCGCTTGAAGCCGGCGGTAAGGTCGTCTTTGAAACGATGAAGGCGAACCTCCGCTCGGCGATCGGCCGGGATACGAAGTACCCTTCACGTTCCACCGGCAAGCTGCTGGCGGCGCTGGGCGTGTCTCCCGTCAAGCTGAACGATGAGGGCAATTTTGATGTGAAGGTTGGCTTTTCGGAAGATCGCGAAGTCAGCAACGCCAAGCTCGCGAACATCCTCGAATACGGGAAGCATGGCCAGCCGCCGAAACCGATTCTGAAGCCGACGCGCAAATCGAGCCGGAAGCCATGCATCGAGGCGATGCAGGCGGCATTGAAGGAGGAGCTGGGCCTGAAATGAGCATGCTGCAGGAATTGAATACGATTGTTGCGAACGCCGGCCTTCCCGTGGAGACCGGCGTTTTCTCCGGGACCGCGCCGGACGAG
>DAOTHJ010000059.1:0-1103 GCA_035447605.1 Oscillospiraceae bacterium
GTCTTCAAAAAGCCCATCTTTGTCACCAACTACCCCAAGGAGATCAAGGCTTTCTATATGCGCCTGGACGACGACGGCCGCACCGTCGCCGCGGCCGACTGCCTGGTCCCCGCCATCGGCGAGATCATCGGCGGCAGCCAGCGCGAGGAGCGGCTGGACGTGCTGGAGCAGCGCGTGGCCGAGTGCGGCCTCGATCCGGCGGACTACTGGTGGTATCTGGATTTACGGCGCTACGGCACCTGCCGCCACGCGGGCTACGGAATGGGCTTCGAGCGGCTCATCATGTACCTTACCGGCGTGTCCAACATCCGCGACGTACTGCCCCATCCCAGGACCGTGGGCTACGCGGAGTTTTAAAAAAGAGTATAGGGGGTATCCAATACCCCCTATATACGCGGCTGACGCCGCGATACCCCCGGTTTCGCCGCCATTGCGGCGGGTCGGGGTGTTTTTTCCGGGCAAAGCTCGGAAAAAACGATTGAAACGGTGCGGGCGGCGGTGTTATTCCGGGGCAAAGCTCCGGAATAACGATTTGGATTTGGACCGGAGCGGGATTTTTTCCGCTCCGGTTTTTTATTTTGCGAAAATATTTTTCTTGACACGATATACTATGCGTCGTATAGTATTGTGCAAAAGGGGGTATTCAAATGCTGGATCCGCAGATGAAGCGCGGGCTGCTGGACAACTGCGTGCTCTCGGTGCTCAGCCGCGGGGATTCCTACGGCTACCGGATCGTAAAGGAGATGTCCCGATGCATCGAGGTCTCCGAGTCCACGCTGTACCCCATCCTCCGCAGGCTGGAGGCCTCCGGGTTCCTGACGGAATACTCCGTGCCCCACAACGGACGGCTCCGGAAGTTTTACCGGATCACGGCGGCGGGGGAGACCCAGCTCCGGTCCTTTATGGAAAGTCGGCGGGAGCTGGAGCAGATCTATGATTTTATAGAAAGGGGGACCACCGGAAATGACCAAAGCTGAATTCCTGAGAGCGCTGGACTTGAAGCTTGCGCAGCTGCCCGCCGGGGAGCGCCGGCGGCATCTGGAGTTTTTCTCGGAGATGCTGGATGATATGATGGAGGACGGCGTGCTGGAATATGAGGCCGT
>DAOTHJ010000060.1:0-1064 GCA_035447605.1 Oscillospiraceae bacterium
AGAGGCGGCTCCCGCAATCGGGAGCTGCTTTTTCTTTGTGTCGGCGCGTCCGTCATGCAATGGGCCGGTGCGCTTTCATTCAAAATGGGGCGGTGGCGGCTTCCGGCGGGCGGCAAGTCTCCGCACCCCCGCCACGCTTCCGAGCCATTTCAGCGGGCAGTCCGGCCCCGCGCCCCTGAAAAACGATGCCCCGGCCCGGCAGGCCGCGCTCCCGGCGACCGCCGGATATGGTCCGGCAGAGAGAGTGCATCCTTTCCGCCGGTGCGGCCGGAACCATGTACTTTTTATATGGTTTTTACCCTGCTCCCGGTAAGGCCGGCGCGCGCAAAGGGTCTTCCGCTTCCACCGGGCCCCCTGAATTTCTCCATATTGTACAGAAGAGGCCCGTCCTCCGGTTCCACTTTCTGTCGGGAAAGAATATTGACAGCCCGCGAAAGGCGGCATATACTGACGCCATAAAAGTAAAATTCATGAAAGATTCATTCGTTTCGCCTTCATTTTTTGCAGCGTGTCATGGTCGGCACGCCTTTGGATGATACAGTCAAATAGGCAAAGGAGCCAAAACAGCGGAAAGCCTTTCGGGCTTTCACGGTTTTGGCTCCTTTTATTTTCAGATCGGCAGACAGACTTGAAGACAGGAGGGCCAACGATGAAGAAACACCCGGCGCAGCCTGTGGAAAAGGGAAAAATAATTGCGATATCCGCTCTCTTTCTCGTTTCGGCCGTGATCGTGGCCCTGGGCGCCGCATTCAGCATCTACTGCGTCTGCAACGGCGTCGAATTTTATGTCCTGACTTCCCGGGTGCCCGGCGTGGTGTTCGGGCTGGCGGTCATGTTTCTTGGCGTGCGGTACATTCTGGCCGTCCGGAGGCTGAAAAAGGAGGTATACAAACCGACCTCGGAATTTTCATGGCGCAACTTCAGAAAAAAATAAACAAAAAGGTGTACGGACTCCGATTGATTTGAATGAGGTGTTGGTATGAAAGCTTTGAGGAAAGGGATCGGTTTTCTGCTGCTGGCGCTGCTTGTCGTTTCGCTGGTGACGGTCTCCGCGTGCGCGGCGG
>DAOTHJ010000061.1:0-1059 GCA_035447605.1 Oscillospiraceae bacterium
TTTGATGCCTACGGCGGCCAGATCGTCGGGATCGGCGGACTGGTCGGTTCCGGACGCACGGAATTGCTGCGCAGCATCTACGGGGCCGATTCGTATGACGGCGGCAGCGTCCTTCTAAACGGGAAACCGGTCAGCCATAACGTACAGAAAAACATCCGGGCGGGGATCGGGCTGATTCCCGAGGACCGCAGGGTGGAGGGTTTTATCCCGGCGTTGTCCGTCGAACAGAATATCGCCCTTCCAAATTACGATATGCTGCAGATTCTCCGGGGCTTCATCGATCATAAGAGCGTGAAAAAAACCTGTGCCGATATGATTGCTCAAATCGACATACGGCCGCCGGTCCCCGGCATGCGCGTTTTGAATCTGTCGGGCGGCAATCAGCAGAAGGTCGTTGTTGGAAAGTGGCTGGCGAGAGATCTGAACGTACTGTTGGTTGACGAGCCGACCGTTGGCGTCGATGTCGGTGTAAAAAGCGAAATCTATGGGATTTTCCGCCGACTTGCGGACAGAGGCACGATCGTGATCGTGGTTTCCTCCGATATAAAAGAGCTGATCAGCATCTCCGACCGGATTCTGATCTTTCACGGCGGGCGGATTGCCCGGGAATTCAGCCGCGGCAATGTGACACAGAAAGAGATCCTTCTTGCAGCGTCGGGAATCACAGCGGAGGAGAGCAAGGCGATATGAAAAAAATCGGCCGTTTCTTTGTAAAAACCGCAGTGGTATGGATCATCGTCATACTCATGTGCGTCATTAAAGGCTCCGTTTTCTGTACGACCTTTAACGTCATGAATATCCTTTTGTCCAGTTCCGTATACGGCATTATGATCTGCGGTTCGATCTTTCCGCTGCTGGTTGGCGGCATGGACCTGTCCGTTGGATCGGTCGCCGCGTTCTGCGGAACGCTGTGCGTCAAGATTATGGCGGCAAACGGTTTTTCCACAACGGGCGTGCTGCTTGGTGTTCTGACTGCTGTTGCTTCAGCGGCGGCCATCGGGTTTATCAACGCCTTTTTCACGGAAAAATTCAATGTTCCGGCGTTGCTAATGACGATCT
>DAOTHJ010000062.1:0-1053 GCA_035447605.1 Oscillospiraceae bacterium
CACCGACAGCTTCGAGCGGACGCGGAAGGCGGCGCCGGGCGTCGCTGCTGGCTACACTGTCGAGACGTCGCTGGTCATTTTCGGACTGATGGTTCAAGGCGTCCTACTGGATACGGGAGCACAACTCTGCCTGATATCCATCGGATCGCTGTTTTCCCTCGCGCACCTCCACAAAGGCGCCGGATTCTACAAAGCACTGCGAAGCGCACTGTGGAACACGCCTGAAGTTGGACGGCGCACCATCAGCGGAATAGGCGGCGCTACGTTGCGCATACTCGGCTACGTCAACCTCGTCATCACTGCCGGGAACAGAGATGTTGAAATCCCATTCGCTATAACGAAGGAGGGCAACGACAGGATGATCATCGGATCACCAGGCCTGAGGATGCTCGGATTCTCGCTAAGAAGCCCTCTCTACAAAGGAATCGACTTTCTGAAATCCCCAAAGGAAAAAGAAGACGAAGCCAGACTGAAGAGAAGGCAGGAAGCGATGAGAAACACGAGCCCCGAGGATAGCCCGTCTGAGGCCCCGAAACTCGATGCTAAACCCGACGACGATGCTCAGAAGAAGAGTACGGCGCAGAAGACACCTGCCGCTCAGAAAGCTCCCGCCGCTCAGAAGAAGCCGGCTGCTCAGAAGAAACCCGCTGCTAATCCAGTCGGCCGACCAAGAAAGAAGCCGCCAGAGGCCGCTGATTCGACGCCGCCCGACGGATTACGACGCAGCACACGTTTGGTACCTGACGCCGGATTCGCTGATTCAAGCGCGCGACACGAGAACGTCAAAGGGTCCGGCACGAGTGGACGCAAGGCTGGCAAGAAGGGAGCCAAGCCCGCTGGTGCCGTCGACAAGGCTAAATCCGGCACCCAGCAGCGCGATCTCGTTAAATGCGATGAGGAATTGAAGAAGGACGAGCTCCACGAGATACTCGCGCAGCACGAGCACGTCGAGATAAACGACGAGGGCGAGATCATCCCCGCGGAGCAGGTTTTTCAGCCAGGCCAAAGTGCGGCCCCGGTACGCCTCAAACCGGAGCCAAACCCTAGGCCATC
>DAOTHJ010000063.1:0-1048 GCA_035447605.1 Oscillospiraceae bacterium
CGCGCCATTTCGGCGATGCTGCCCCAGAGGTAGGGCGGCTGAATCACATAATGCGTCTTGCGGCGCATCTGTTTTTCAAATTCTTCGGTATCGTCCGGGTTTTGTGCGTACCACACGGCTAAGGGCGTGCGCTGGTCATTCTTTTTTAAAGTGGGATAGTCGCGGCCTAGTTCTTTTTGGGTGGCGGCTTCGTAGTTGTCCGACAGGTAGCGCAGGAACAGAAAGGAGAGCATATAGTCGCGGAAATCGTCCGCATTCATCGCCCCGCGCAGTTGGTCGGCGATGGCCCAAAGGGTGTTGCCCAGTTGTTTTTGGTTTTGTTCGGTCATGGTGGGTTACTGGTGGGCGTGGTGGCCTCTGCCGAAAGGTCGGGCAGGGCGAATGGATAGCGATTTAGGAAGGCATTCAGGATTTGGCGGAAGAGTTGCTTAGTGTCTTCCACCATCTCGCGGGGTTCGTAGATGGAATATTTGCCGTGGCTAAGGAGGTTCAGGGCGCGGGCGTAGAGGACCTCATCGTCCACGCCGTGGATGCAGGCCGAGAAGTCGTCATGTCCAAAGAAGGTGGCTGTCTTCTCAAGTATGCTGCGGAGCATATTGAAGTGGTAGGTATAGAGAGCGCCGGAGTCCGCCGCCTTTTGAATCTCTGCAAGCATGGCGACGTGGTGAAAAAACGGTGTTTCGTCTGTCGGGCGCAGGGTGTATTCGCTGCCCCGATTCGGTCGATGCAGGAAATACTTTTTATGGGACTGCTTTTTTAGCTCGTTGCAGACGATGTTGAAAAAGAGGGCGTGATGGGAAGAGACAACCACCTTGAGCCGATCTTTTCCTTTTCGCAGCAACTTTGCCAGATCGCTCGCCACGGCGATGGCGTTGTTATCGTCGAGGGAGGAGATGGGGTCGTCGATGTAGAGGTATTTGACCCAGGCATAGGAGGGGAGGCCATCGATCACGCGCTCGCAGATCGCTATAAACAGACACCAGATAAAAATGTTCTCCTCGCCGCGAGACACCTTGATATGCTCTGCCTCGCCTTTGCGGAAGGAGAG
>DAOTHJ010000064.1:0-1012 GCA_035447605.1 Oscillospiraceae bacterium
CCCCGGGTGGGCCGTTGGATCACTACGGATATCAGATCCATACTCAAATTAACAGGCGGGAGGGCGATTGTCAAGCCCTTCTTCTTTTGGCTGCGGCATTTGCGCGCATCGTAGCCGACTGCTTTTTCCGGGAAGCCAGTGATCGTTTCATGCCCCGCAGAGCCGCCGCCATCTTTTCTCGAGCTTCCACGGACATCTTCTTCCCTCGGTTGGCCTCTCCAATTTTCCTACGGTGCTCCTCCGAAAAACGACGCCCAGACAAGGCCTTTGACAACTTCTGTCTGTGCTGCTTTGTTAAGGGCTTCCCGACGTGTGCCCGCCGCAGCGCTTCTATTACATGCGGTGGACGCGGCTTCCCCCGTTTTGAGGCCGCTATCTTCTCGCGTGTCTCCGCCGATGCGGGCGCCCGGCGGCGGGCCGCTTCAGACAATTTACGTCGCGTCTCCGCAGACGGGCGCATCCCTTTACGCGCCTTAGATATCTTTTCCCGGGTCTCTACTGACATGACACGATGCTTTCCAGATATAACGTCCTGGTTAAAACCGTGTTTCCGGGTAAAGCTATCCAACGCGCGAGCATGTTTTAGCTCCAAACGGGGGAGCCGATTCCTAGCGTCGGCAAGCTCCAACACAACAACCAAGAAGCAAGCCTCCCCATATTTATTGAATGCCCGCTGTAAATACGAATTAGTATGCTTGCCGTTACGCAATCTTCGAAAATGGTCGGCAACCCGACACGAGACGTTTATGCTCTGGCCCACATACCACTTTTCGTCGGGTTCACAGTATAGTCCGTAAATCCCACAAATAGGCGCCGTCGAGGATGATGCGGGAGGAGTCTCGGCGCATTGCGCGCCTAGGCTTGCCCCCTCGACGGCGATAGCATTAGTACTCAAAACAGACTCCTTTCCGGGGGCATCACTCCCAACTATTCCGAAATTAACAGAAAGCCCCCGGGACGTCAAGTCCCGGGGGCGTAGCGAAATACGATCAGGTCTCGCCCCAGACCCGGT
>DAOTHJ010000065.1:0-1003 GCA_035447605.1 Oscillospiraceae bacterium
GACTCTTCGATCAGCTTTTGGTTTTTCCGCTGGATAGAGCAGTCCCGCTCCCCAAGGCAAACGACATTTCCCGCCTCATCGGCGAGAATCTGCATTTCAATATGCCTGGCCGGGTAAACGTATTTTTCCAGATAGACGGCGCTGTCGCCAAAGGCCGCCTCACCCTCTGCTTTGGCGGCCAAAAAAGCATTGCTTAACTCATCCTCGTTACGGACGAGGCGAATGCCGCGGCCGCCCCCGCCGGAGCGGGCTTTGAGCATCACCGGATAACCGATTTTTGCCGCCGCCAAGGCAGCGTCGTTCAGCGAAGCCAGAACAGCGGTGCCGGGGATCCCCGTCAGGCCGGCAGCGGACATGATCTCTTTGACCGCGGCCTTATCACTGAGGCGCTCCATATTTTCCACGGTGGGACCGATGAAGGCAATATTATTTTGAAAACACATTTTGGCAAAATGCGCGTTCTCCGACAAAAAACCGTAGCCCGGATGAACGGCTTGGGCTTTGGCGGCCAATGCCGTGCTGATGATCCGCTCTTCGTTGAGATAGCTATCGGCGGCGTCGGCTTCGCCGATGCAGTAACTCTCATCGGCCAAGGCCACATGAAGAGATTCCGCGTCGGCTTTGGAATAGACGGCCACCGTGGCAATGCCCATTTCCTTGCAGGCGCGGATAATGCGAACGGCGATCTCTCCTCTATTCGCGATCAATATCTTTGAATACACGTTATTCTCCTAAAATCGCAAAGGAAAACGCCGCGCTGACACAGAGCTTTCCTCTGACCGTGCCTTTGCCTTCGGCAAAATAAAAGGGCGGTTTCGCTTTTGTGATTCTGCATTCTGTTTCCAAAACGTCTCCCGGTCTTACGGGAGACTTGAAGCGCACATTGTTTAAACCGGTGTACATTGGCGTTTTATCCTTGGTCGTCTCTCCGCGCAAAAGCACGCAGGCGGATTGGGCGAGAATTTCGCAGAGGATCACGCCGGGAACCACCGGGTTACCGGGG